>NZ_CBDAMB010000001.1:0-833557 GCF_965197125.1 Pseudomonas spartinae | reverse complement strand
GGCTCGACCTCGCGGGGTAAGACGGGCATGTTTATGCAGGTTCATCCGGGGCTCCTGGAAGGCTGTGTTGGTCGCGCTTCCAGAATTCCGGGAATGCCCCGGATGAACAACCTACTGAGAGATCACAGCTAGCGGCGAGTGGCGCTTGATGAAGGTTTCGATGCTGGCGTGGTCATCGGCCAGGCCGAGTTGCTTGAACAGTGCGGGCAGGTCGTGAACGGGCGATTCCATGGGGCGCTCCCGGCTTGGGGTGTATAGATGTTTACCAACCATAGCCCGGATAGTTCCCGCTCACTCGACGCTGAGTACCTCGAACGACTGCGCGCCACCGGCCATCGGCAGGCTGATTTCATCGCCCGGGCCCTTGCCTAGCAAGGCGCGGCCCAGGGGCGCGGCGCTGCCGAGTACCTGAATCGTTTGCTCCGCCTGCTGCAACTTCATGCTCGCGCCTTGCGGGCCGAGGAACAGCCAGCGCGACTGGTCCTGTGCATCGATCACCTGAACCAGTGCACCCAGTTCGATGCCCTGGGCCTCGTCGAACGGCCGTGGACGCAACTGGCGCCAGGTGATCAGGGTTTGACGCAGCTCCTCGACGCGGCGCGCCTGGCCGCTGGCCAGATAGGCGGCTTCCAGCCCCAGGGTGTCGTACTTGTTCTCGGCGACGTTCTCTTCATGGGTGGCCGTTTCGTGTGCGCTGAGGGCGGCGAGAGTGGCCTGTTCGAGGTCGGCCTGCAGATGGGCGAGCACGTCTTGCAGCAGCAGATTCTTGTCCATGGTGCGCTATCGGGTTCGAGGTGAGAGAGAGGCCGTGGCCCTCTTCAAAGACAATGGGGCGCCAACTGCACGCGGTTGCGACCTTCGGCCTTGGCCCGGTACATGGCCACGTCGGCCAGGCGAATCAGCGTGGTGGCGTCATCGGTGCCGCGACTCAGAGCGATACCGATGCTGGCGCCGACGCGCACGGCACGATCTTCCAGATAGATCGGCGTGTCCAGCCCTTCCAGCAGGCGCTTGGCCAGGTCCTGGGCGTCTTCGGCCGATTGCACGTTCTCGCAGATCACCACGAATTCGTCGCCGCCGAGGCGCGCCGGCAGGTCGGCATCACGGATGTACTGGCGCAGGCGTCTGGCGATTTCCGCCAGTACCTGGTCGCCAAAGCCGTGGCCGTGCTGGTCGTTGATCGGCTTGAAGCCGTCCAGGTCGATCAGCATCACCGCGATCAGCTCGTTGCGTCGTTGGCTACGCGCCAGAGCCTGATCCAGATGCTGCTGCAGGGCGGTGCGATTGGCCAGGCCAGTCAGCGGGTCCTGTAGCGCCAGTTCACTGAGGCGCTGGTTGGCCTGCTCCAGTGCCAGGGTGCGCTCGGTGACGCGCTTGGCAAGGACCTGTTCATTGAGTTGCAGCGCCGCTTCGCGCTGGCGTTTGAGTTCGTTGAAGCGTGCCGCCAGGGCGAAGGACAGCAGGATCATCTCCAGCGCCGAGCCGATCTGCATGGCGTACAGGGTAAGGAAGTTCGACGGAATCAGGGCGAAGTTGCGCAGCGCCAGCAGCACCGCGCCGGTCAGCAGCATCAGCCAGGCCAGGGCGAACAGGCGCGCGCCGGGCACCCGATAGCCGACGCAGACGAAGCTGGTGAGCAGCAGGGTCAGGGTGGCGATCAGGCCGGTCAGCGACATCAGCTGCAGTGCGCGCTGTACCGGCAGCAGTACGGTGCCCAGCAAGGCCGCAGCGATCGCGATGCACAGCATCAGCAGGCCCTTGTCCCAGCGCGGCAGCCATTGTCGGGTATCGAGGAAGCTGCGGGCGAACACCACCGAGAGAAGCGCCGCCGAGGTCAGGCTGACTGGCAGCATGCGGTTGCTCCAGGGCGCGGCCTCGGACCACAGGTACTGCGCGCCAAAACCGTTGAGCGACAGCACGCTGAGGGCGAAGGCAAACATGAACAGCACATAGTTGAGGAAGGGCCGTTCGCGCAGGGCGAGGAACAGCAGCAGGTTGTACAGGCCAAGGGCGACCAGTACGCCGAAGTAGAGGGCGTGCACCAGATAGCCGTTCTGGCTGTGTTGTTCGAAATCGCGTGAAGGCATCAGCGCACCGCTGAGGGTCATGCTGCCGCGTGAGTCGACGCGCAGGTACAGCGTGCGTTGCTCGCCAGGTTGCAGGGTGATTTCGAATACCGGGTTGCGATGGCCGACGCTGCGTTCGGCGTAGGGCACGGTGTCGCCGCTGCGTGACTCGCGCACGCCATCGGCGCCGGTGTCGTAGAGGCGCACTTCGTCGAGCGAGGCGTAGTTCAGCTCCAGGCGCCAGACGCGTTTTTCCTGGGCATCCGACTGCAGCGGCAGACGCAGCCAGATCGCGCCTGGCACGTAGCCGAAGCTGAGGTCGCGGCGCGTCAGCGAGGAGTGAAACGGGGCGTCGCCCGCGCGGACATTATCCAGGGTCAGGGTGCCTTGCGGGTCGGCGAGGAAATCGACCAGACCATAGAGGTCCTGCGGCGTGCTGTTGTCGTCCAGCTGGGTATTGGCGAGTGCCGATTGGCCGGTCAGCAGCAGGCAGCACACCAGCAGCAAGCCCGGCAATACGGCCAGGTAGGCGAGGGTGGTGTGTCGGTTGGCTGGCATGGGCAAGGCCTGGTGAATAGGCATCGCCAGATAGTGGCAGAAAGCCCCGTTAGCCTGCTAGTGGCGATCTTTCTGCAGATGTACGGCCAGTGTGCGCAATGGCGCGAGCTGGCGACAGATCAGCGCCAACTGCGTCTGCACCAGCCGCTGGCGCTCGTCGACGTCCTCGGCGATCAGTTCCAGGCTCTGCGCCAGTGCTTCTTCCTCGTCGCTGTGAATGGCCAGCGGTTGTTCGCCGCGCAGGCCAGTGGCGATTTCGTCGAGGCTTCTGGCCAGTGCCTCGGCCTGTTCCAGCAGGTGCGCCTGAGCGGCCTGCGGCAGTTGTTCGCCACGGTGCGCGCCCAGTCCGGAGAGGTAGCTGAGCAGGGTGTGCGAGAGCACCAGGAAACGGAAGCCGAGGTCGGCGTCCTTACGGAAGTGTCCGGGCTCCATCAGCATGTTGCCGAGGGTGGTGGACAGCGCCGCATCGGCGTTGTGCGCATTGCGCCGGGCCAGGCGATAGCCGAGGTCGTCACGCTTGCCGCGCGCATATTGGGCGATGATCTGGCGCAGGTAGGCGCTGTTGCAGCTCAGTGTGCTCGCCAGCATGCGGCCCAGGCGCCGGCCCTGCCAGTCCGGCAGGATCAGGAATACCGCCAGCCCGGCCAGCACACCGCCGATCAGGGTGTCGATCAGCCTTGGCAGGAACAGACCGTAGCCGTTGCCGATCTGGTTGAAGCAGAACAGCACCAGCAGGGTGATTGCCGCCGTGGCCAGGGTGTAGCGCGTGCTGCGCGTGGCGAAGAAGGCGACCCCGGCGACCACGGCGAACAGGGCCTGGATACGCGGGTCGGGGAACAGATCGAACAACGCCCAGCCGATACCCAGACCAAGCAGGGTGCCGGCGATACGCTGCACCAGCTTCAGGCGCGTGGCGCCGTAGTTCGGTTGGCAGACGAACAGGGTGGTCAGCAGGATCCAGTAGCCCTGGGTCGGGTGAATCAGGTGCAGCAGGCCGTAGCCGGCGGCCAGGGCGATGGACAGGCGCAGGGCATGGCGAAACAGCAGCGAGGTGGGGGTCAGCTGCTGGCCGATACGTTCGACCACCTCGCGCAATGAATGCGGTTCGCGATCGAGCAGGCTGCTGTCCTGTTCATCGGCCAGGGCATCGGGGTTGCTGGCGTTACCCAGCAGCAGGTCCAGGCTGGCCAGGTTGCCAGCCAGCGCGCCGAGCGAGCGCAGCAGACGGCGCCAGGCCGGATTGCTCTGCAGGTGCAGATGGTCGAGCGAGGCGTGCAGGTCTTCCAGGGCCTGGCTGCACAGCTCGCGGTATTCGAATGGCTGGCGCAGCTCGATGGCGCTGCCCAGGCGCTGGCAGGCTTCGCCGTGCAGGCGCAGCAGACGCTGGCAGCGGAACAGCACGTCGCTGTGGAAGAAGGCTTCGGCCAGCTCGTTGTAGGGGTAGTGCGACGAGCTGGCGCGCTCGTGAATGTCCTGGGCGAGGAAATACAGCTTCAGGTAGCGATTGACCTTGGGCCCGGGGCGCCCGCCGCCAACGCGATGCAGGATGATCTCCTTGGCCGCGTTCAGCGCGGAGACCACCCGCCCGTTCTGCTGGGCGAGGTCCAGACGGCGTTGCTCGATATCCAGTTGGCGCACGGGCTCGAACAAGGCCGCCTTGAGCTTGAGGTACTTGCCCAGCTCGCGAAACAGCCGGGCCAGGCTCTGTTGCACTGGCTGATGGGCGAACAGGCCGTGCCAGATCACCGACAGCAGGCCGTACCAGGCGGCACCGGCCACCAGCAACAGGGGTTCCAGCCACAGGCCGGCGACACCGCCGCGCTGTTCGACGCCGATCATGCTGTACACGGCGAGGATCAGCGTGCCCGAACCGAGGGTGGCGAAGCGCTCGCCCAGGGAGCCGAGCATGGTCAGGGAAAAAGCGGAAAGCGCCAGGGCAATGACGAACAGCCAGGGATAGGGGAAGAGAAACTCCACCGCATAGGCCGCCGCGCTGAAGCACAGCAGGGTGACCAGCACGGTACCCAGGCGGCCCTGCCAGCTGTCGTCGGTTTCGGTCAGGGCGCAGGCGATGATGCCGAGAAACAGCGGAATCAGCCCATGCATCCAGCCTTGCCACCAGCACAGCGCCAGGGCGCCAGTCAGGGCGATGAGCACTCGCAGGCTGGCGCTGAATTTATCCAGTGCCCAGAGGCGGCGTAGCGATTGGCGAAGACGAGGGCGCGGCATACGAAATCTGATCTGGAGCGATGCGTGCAGCCTACCGGAACTGACCAGTCACTGGGTATCTGTCTGCCGACAATCTGTTCGGCCTGGCACCTTTCGCGATTGCGTCGTCCGTATCGCGGATAGATATGCTCCTGCGGCGAGCAACTGTTGGTGCACCCGTACATCCCCTGTAGCACATGCGCCGGCCGCGTCGCGGGCCACGCTGGGAGATGGACTATGCTCAACACAGGCCCTCCGCCACCTGCTCGGTATTGCTGCGGGGCCTGGGAGTCGAACGTGTTGCCTGGCTGGTTGCGTCAGTGTCTGTGTGCTCTGATCCTCTGCGGTTCGGTGGGGGCGAGTGCGGCGCCGGGCGCGGTGGTGCGCTTGCAGGTGGATGGGGTGATCGGCCCGGCCAGCGCCGACTACCTGGTGCGCGGTCTGGCCAAGGCGGTGGACGAGGGTGCGCAGCTGGTGCTGATCGAGATCGACACCCCCGGCGGCCTGGATAGCTCCATGCGCGCGATCATCAAGGCGATTTTAGCCAGCCCCATCCCGGTGGCCAGTTACGTCGCCCCAGGCGGTGCACGGGCTGCCAGCGCCGGCACCTACATCCTCTATGCCAGCCATGTCGCCGCCATGGCGCCAGGGACCAACCTTGGCGCCGCCACGCCGGTGGCCATCGGTATGTCTGGCTCGCCGAGCAAGCCGGAGGGCGATGGCAAGGGCGACACGGACAAGCCCGCGCAAGGCGCAAAGGGCTCGGGCGATGCCATGACCGCCAAGCAGGTCAACGATGCAGCCGCATACATCCGCGGTCTGGCCAACATGCGCGGGCGCAATGCCGAGTGGGCCGAACGGGCGGTGCGCGAGGCCGTCAGCCTGTCCGCCGAGGAGGCGCTGGAGCAGAAGGTTATCGACTATCTGGCCAAGGACCAGGGCGACCTGCTGCGCCAGCTGGACGGCAAGACCCTGCAAGCTGCAGGCGTCGAAGTCACCCTGGCTACCGCCGGTGCGCCGCTGATCAGCCATGCGCCGGACTGGCGTACCCGGTTGCTGGCGGTGATCACCAACCCCAGCGTGGCGCTGATTCTGATGATGATCGGTGTCTACGGCCTGTTTTTCGAGTTCTCCAATCCCGGTAGCGGCGTCGGCGGGGTGATCGGTGGCATCAGTCTGGTGCTCGCGCTCTACGCCCTGCAGCTGCTACCGGTGAACTATGCGGGGGTGGCGTTGATCCTGCTCGGTATTGCCTTCATCACCGCCGAGGCCTTCTTGCCCAGCTTCGGCGTGCTCGGCATCGGCGGGGTGGTGGCGTTCGTCTTCGGTGGGCTGATCCTGATCGATACCGACGTGCCGGGCTTCGGCATCCCGCTGGCGCTGATCTTCACCCTGGCGCTGATCAGCGCGGCGGCGATCCTGGCCATCGTCAGCATGGCGCTCCGGGCCAGGCAGCGTCAGCAAGTGGCCGGTGGCAGCGGTCTGGTAGGCAGCCTGGTGGCGGTCGCTGCGGTGCGTGACGACGATCCGCGCGCTGGTTGGGTGGCGCTGCAGGGCGAACGCTGGCAGGTGCATAGCGCCTCGCCGTTACGGCCCGGGCAACAGGTACGAGTCACGGCGCGCGAAGGCGTGCATCTGCAGGTCAGCGCGGTGGATGACCCACCGCCCCAAGGAGGTCACTGATGGGTTTCGAATTGAGTTTTCTTTCACTGGCGATCATCGTCCTGGTGCTGCTCGTCTCATCGTTTCGCATCCTGCGCGAATATGAACGTGGCGTGGTGTTCCAGCTCGGCCGCTTCTGGCGGGTCAAGGGCCCGGGGCTGATCCTGATCATCCCTGGATTGCAGCAGATGGTGCGGGTGGACCTGCGTACCATCGTGCTCGACGTACCACCGCAGGACGTGATCTCCCGCGACAACGTCTCGGTCAAGGTCAACGCGGTGCTCTACTTCCGCGTGCTCGATCCAGAGAACGCCATCATCCAGGTCGAGGACTACATGGTCGCCACCAGTCAGCTGGCGCAGACCACATTGCGTGCGGTGCTCGGCAAGCATGACCTCGATCAGATGCTCGCCGAGCGCGAACAGCTCAATTCCGACATCCAGCAGGTGCTGGACGCGCAGACCGACGCCTGGGGCATCAAGGTCGCCAACGTCGAGATCAAGCATGTCGACATCAACGAGTCGATGGTGCGCGCCATCGCCCGTCAGGCCGAGGCTGAACGTGAGCGGCGCGCCAAGGTAATTCACGCCGAAGGCGAGCTGCAGGCCTCGGAAAAGCTGATGCAGGCCGCCGAGATACTTGGCCGGCAGAGCGGCGCCATGCAGTTGCGTTACATGCAGACGCTGAGCCATATCGCCAGTGACAAGAGCTCGACCATCGTCTTTCCGTTGCCGGTGGAGTTGTTGCGCGGCATCGTCGATCTGAAGGAGCCCAAGACTTGAATTTAGAACTGATCGGTTCTAAATTTCGCGCATGACGACACGTGGACGACCCAAAAGCTTCTGCCCCGAGCGAGCCCTGGAAAGCGCCATGCAACTGTTCTGGCAGCGCGGTTACGAAGCCGCGTCGCTACAGGACCTGCAGGCGGTAACCGGGCTGTCGAAGAGCAGTCTCTATCAAACCTACCCGAGCAAGCAGGCGTGGTTCGCTGCGGCCTTCAGCCTTTACGTGGCGCAGCGTCGCGCCCTGTTGCGGGAGCAGTTGCAGGCAAGCACCTCGCCGCTCGCCTTCATCCGTGAGCGCCTGCTCAGCGTGCTCGAAGACGATGGTCCTGACGGCGTGCCACGCGGCTGCATGCTGGTCAACGTGGCCAATGAATTCTCCCTGTCGGAACCGGCGCTGGTGCCGGTACTGCAGCAAGCGACGGCGGGTATCTGCCAGATTTTCGAGCAGGCACTGCAACGTGCCGTGGCCTGCGGGGAGCTGAGCAACGGCGAGAACCTCGCGGCCCGCGCCGGTTATCTGCAATGCGTGATGAGCGGCCTGCGTACTCAGGTCAAGTCGGCGGTGCCGGCGGATTCGATTCGCGCCACCGTTGCAGTGGTGATGGCCAGTCTGGATTGCGTTTGAGCGGTTTTTTGTTCGACTAATTTTGGACTGATTGGTTTTTAAAGGAGGTGATATGCGGGAATTGTTCGAGTTGTGTGGCGCCGATCCAGAGCTGCTGTTCTCGCCCTACTGCTGGCGCGTGCGTCTGGCCCTGGCGCACAAGGGGCTGGACTGGCAGAGCCGGCCGATACGCTTCACCGACAAGGAGCTGATCGCCTTTTCCGGGCAGAAGCTGGTGCCGGTGCTGACCGATGATGGCGAGGCGGTGCATGACAGCCTGGCGATCTTCGCCTACCTGGACCAGCGTTATCCGCAGCAGCCCTTGCTCGGCGATGCCCTGGCCAGCGAGCGCGCGCGTCTGGTGGAACGCCTGAGCTTTAACATGGTGCGCGTGCCCTTGCTGAAGATGCTCATCCCGCGCGTGTGGCAGGTGATCGATCCGGCCGACCGCGAGTATTTCCGCAGCAGCCGGGAGAAGGCGCTGGGCATGAGCCTGGAGGCGTTCGCCGATCCGCAGGGCGGTGAGCGGCTGTTCCGTGAAGGCGTAGCGCCGCTGGAAATGTGGCTGCGTGATCAGCCTTTCCTCGAAGGTCAGGCGCCTGGCGGTTGTGACTACCTGCTGGCCGGCATGCTGTTCTGGGCCTGGTGCCTGGGCGTGCAGCCCTGGGCCGACGACTCGGCGCTGGGTGCCTGGTTCGCGCGCATCCTGCAGGCTTATGAAACGACCCACGGCCCGGTCAAGCGGGCCTCTATCCATGTGGAGCAGAGCAAATGATCGACCTGTACTACTGGACCACACCCAACGGCCACAAGGTCAGCATCTTTCTCGAAGAGGCCGGGCTCGACTACCGCATCGTGCCGGTGCATATCGGCAAGGGCGAGCAGTTCGCGCCGGAGTTTCTCAAGATCGCGCCGAACAACCGCATTCCGGCCATCGTCGATCACGCGCCGGCCGATGGCGGCGAGCCCATCGCGTTGTTCGAGTCCGGGGCGATTCTCGAATACCTGGCCGACAAGAGCGGGCAGTTCCTGTCGCGCGAGACGCGTGCGCGTTTCGGCGTGCTGCAGTGGCTGTACTGGCAGATGGGCGGCGTCGGACCGATGGCGGGGCAGAACCATCACTTCGTGCGTTATGCGCCGGAGCCGATTCCCTATGCCATCGACCGTTACGTGAAGGAAACCGCGCGCCTGTACGCTGTGCTCGACCGCCAACTGGCCGGGCGCGATTACGTGGCGGGTGAGTACTCCATCGCCGACATGGCCATCTACCCCTGGGCCAAGCTGTGGAAGACGCAGCAGCAGAAGCTGGAGGACTTTCCCAACATGGCCGCCTGGCTCGAACGTATCGATGCGCGCCCGGCGGTGCAGCGTGCTTATGCGTTGGTGGAGCAGGTGAACGCCGACCCACAGGCGCTGCTTAGCGCCGAGGCGCGGCGCCTGCTGTTCGGGCAGTGACGGACGGGCGAAATTTCTCGCGGATTTTCCGGTGAGCTGGCTCACGCTTTCCTAGACTTCAGACTGTTGGCCCGCAATGGTTGGAGATGGTCATGCGAATCGGCGTACCCAAGGAAATCAAGAACCACGAGTACCGCGTCGGTCTCACGCCGCAGTCGGTGGCTGAGCTGACTGCGCTCGGTCATGAGGTGTGGATCGAAACCCAGGCTGGCGCCGCCATCGGTTTCGCCGACGAGGATTATCTCGAGGCCGGCGCGCAGATCGCCAAGGACTCGGCGCAGGTGTTCCAGCAGGGGCAGTTGATCGTCAAGGTCAAGGAACCGCTGGCGGTGGAGCGCGCCAGGTTGCGAGCTCACCACACGCTGTTCACCTATCTGCACCTGGCTCCGGATCGTGCGCAGACCGACGAGCTGATGGCCGGCGGTGCCACCTGTATCGCCTATGAGACGGTGACCGACGCCCAGGGCCGCCTGCCGCTGTTGGCGCCGATGTCGGAAGTGGCCGGGCGCATGTCGATCCAGGCTGGTGCCAACTGCCTGGAGAAGGCTCGCGGCGGGCGTGGCGTATTGCTGGGTGGTGTGCCAGGTGTGGCGCCGGGCAAGGTGGTGATTCTCGGCGGTGGGGTGGTTGGCAGTCATGCCCTGGCCATGGCGGTCGGGCTGGGCGCGAATGTCACGGTACTCGACCGCAGCGTCGATGCGTTGCGCCGGCTCGATGCCCAGTATGGCAATCGCATCACCACGCTCTACTCCACTCGCGCGGCGGTACGCGAACAGGTGCTGGACGCCGATCTGGTGATTGGTGGGGTGCTGATTCCCGGCGCCGCAGCGCCGAAGCTGATCACCGCGGACATGGTGCGGCAAATGAAGGCGGGCGCGGTGCTGGTGGATGTCGCCATCGATCAGGGCGGCTGCGCCGAAACCTCACATGCGACCACCCATGCCGACCCCATCTATGTGGTCGACGATGTGGTGCACTACTGCGTGGCCAACATGCCCGGCGCGGTGGCGCGAACCTCGACACTGGCGCTGAACAACGCCACGCTGCCGTTCGTCGTGGCGCTGGCGCAGAAAGGTACGCGGCGAGCGCTGGAGGACGATCCGCATCTGCTCGCCGGCCTCAACGTTGCCCGCGGGGTGATTACCTGTGGCAGCGTCGCCGAGGCGCATGGACTCAAGTTTCAGTCACCTGCCAGCGTGCTCGAGCAGCTGTAGGCTGGTGGCCTACAAGGGCCAGACCCACAGCAGCAGGGGGACGCTGAGGCAGACCACGAGAATCTCCAGCGGCAAACCCAGGCGCCAGTAATCGCCGAAATTAAAGCCGCCTGGGCTGAGAATCAGGGTGTTGTTCTGGTGACCGATGGGCGTCAGGAACGAGCACGAGGCGCCGATGGCCACGGCCATGAGCAGGGCATCCGGGCTCACGCCGAGCTGACTGGCGGCGCTCAGGGCAATCGGGCACATCACCGCTGCGGTCGCGGCGTTGTTCATGAAATCCGACAGGGTCATGGTCACCACCAGCAGCAGGGTGACGATGATGATCGGGTTGCCTTGCGCCAGTTGCTCCATCAGCAGCCGCGCCAGCAGATCGGCCGCGCCGCTGGTGGACATCGCCCCCGCTACCGGAATCAGTGCGCCGAGCAGCACGATCACCGGCCAGTCGATGGCTTCGTAGACGGCTCGCAGCGGTACCAGGCGCAGCAGCATGTAGGCCAGCACCCCGCAGGCGAAGGCAATCGCTGCCGAGAGCAAGCCGAAGGCCGCTGCAGCGATGGCCAGCAACATGATGACGAGGGCCAGGTTGGCCTGGCTCGAATCCGGGATATTGATCGCCCGCGCCGCCAGGGGCACGCAGCCATAGTCGTTGGCGAATTCGCCGATGTCTTCACTGCTGCCCTGCAGCAACAGGACGTCACCGCTTTGCATCGTGGTCGAGCGCAGGCGCTTTATCGAGCGGTGGCTCTGTCGCGAAATGGCCAGCAGGTTGATGGAGTAACGGCTGCGTAAGCGTGTGCTGCTGGCCGAGCGTCCGATCAGCGATGAGTCGGGTTTGACCAGCAGCTCCTGCATGGCGCGTTCGTCGCCGTTGCTTTCCTTGTTCTCCGTGTCGCTCGGTTCTTCTTTGTGCTGTTCCTCTTGCGCCTCGCGCTCGGCCTCCAGCAGCAGGTCCAGCTTGCTGAGCACCTCGCCCAGCTCTTCCGGGTCGGCTTCGATCACCAGCACATCGTCGGCCTGCAGCACGCGCCGTGGGTTGGGCGCCGTCAGACGCAGCTTGTTGCGCACCATGGCGACAACCTGGGCGTCGGCTTCATCGAGCAGTTGCTCGATCTCGCGCAGCGTCTTGCCCTGGGCCATGCCGCCTTCCTTGATTCGCGCCTCGGTCAGGTAATGGCCGGTGTCGAAACTGGCGGCGTTGCCGACTTCGCGCTTCGGTACCAGACGCCAGCCGAGCAGGCTGATGAACAGCACGCCTGCCAGGGCCACGGCCACGCCCACCGGGCTGAAGTCGAACATGGCGAAGGGACCGGCGCCTTGTTGCGCACGGAAGCTGGAGACGATCAGGTTCGGCGGTGTGCCGATCAGCGTGGTCATACCGCCGAGAATGGTGCCGAAGGCCAGTGGCATCAGCAGGCGCCCGGGTGGCAGTTCCAGGCGTGAGGCGATCTGCAGGGCGATCGGCATCAGCAGCGCCAGGGCGCCGACATTGTTCATGAAGGCCGACAGCAGGGCGCCGAGCGCGGTCAGTGCGGCGATCGAGACCATCACCCCGGCGCCGCTGGGCAACAGGCGCAACGCCAGCCGATTGACCGCTCCGGTGCGTTGCAGGCCATGGCTGAGCACCAGCACGCAAGCCACGGTGATGACCGCCGGATGACCGAAGCCGACGAAGGCTTCGCGCTCCGGCACCAGGCCGACGATCACGCAGGCCAGCAGCGCAGCCAGCGCCACCACGTCGTGACGCCAGCGGCCCCAGATGAACAGGCCCATGCTGGCGAGGAGAATGACGAATATCTGGCCTTGTTCGAGTGTCATGAAGCGGCGCCGTCCTTGAAATTGCAGCTTTGCATCTGCTGTTCATAGCAGAGTCTGCGCCGCGTCGGCAGTTCCCGGCGCGCCATCAATGGAGGCGCAACGTCGTGCCTTCAGACGTACTGTGCGGCGGCGTAACCCGAGGCCCAGGCCCACTGGAAGTTGAAACCGCCCAGATGGCCGGTGACGTCGAGCACTTCGCCGATGAAATACAGGCCCGGCACCTTCAGCGACTCCAGCGTCTTCGATGACACTTCGTCGGTGTTCACCCCGCCCAGGGTCACTTCGGCGGTGCGGTAGCCCTCGGTGCCCGCCGGCACCAATTGCCAGTCGGACAGGCGTTCGGCAATCGCCTTGAGTTCACCGGGCGTATATTGCTTGAGCGGTTTGTTGGCGAACCAGCTATCGACCAGCAGGGTCGCCATCTTCTTGGTGAACAGCTCGGCCAACAGGGTCTTCAGTTCGCTGTTGCCGCGCTCGCGCTGCTGCGTCGCCAGCCACTCGGGCAGGTCGATGTGCGGCAGCAGGTCGATGTGCAGGGTATCGCCCGCTTGCCAGTAGGACGAAATCTGCAGGATCGCCGGCCCGGACAGCCCACGGTGAGTGAAGAGGATGTTCTCGACGAAACTTTGGCCGTTGCAACTCACCCGGCAGTCCTCCACCGAGGTACCGGAAAGCTCGCTGCACAATGTCTTGAGCTGCGGGTCGGTAAGGGTGAAGGGCACCAGCCCGGCGCGTGTCGGCAGCAGTTCGTGGCCGAACTGCTTGGCCACCTGATAGCCAAAACCGGTGGCGCCCAGGGTCGGGATCGACAGCCCTCCGGTGGCGATCACCAGGGACTGGCAGCGTATCTCGCCGAGGTCGCTTTGCAGCAGGAAACCGTCTTCGCTCTTGGCTATGTTCTGCACGGCCGTATTCAGGCGAATCTGCGCGCCGGCTTCGGCGCATTCGGCCAGCAGCAGTTCGAGGATGTCACTGGACTTGTTGTCGCAGAACAGCTGACCAAGCTTCTTTTCGTGGTAGGGCACGCCATGTTTGGCCACCAGGCCGATGAAGTCCCACTGAGTGAAGCGCGCCAGGGCGGACTTGCAGAAGTGCGGGTTGCCGGACAGGAAGTTGCCCGGCTCGCAGTACAGGTTGGTGAAGTTGCAGCGCCCGCCGCCGGACATGAGGATTTTCTTGCCGGCCTTGTTGGCGTGGTCCAACATCAATACGCGGCGACCACGGGCGGCTGCGCTGGCTGCACACATCAGGCCGGCGGCCCCTGCGCCGATGATCAGTACGTCGGTTTGCAACACGAGATGCCCTCAGGTGAATCGGCTGACGCAGCCAGCGCTGCGTGAAACCGCTGAAGTTTACCCGAAGCCGCTCTGCACCGCGGTCCTGACCTGCGCGTTGTCGGCGGGGCAGGCGCACCTGGCGGGCTGTTTCAGATATGAGACAGTGACGCATGGCGTTGTGCCTGCTATCAATAGAGCTGATCATTTCGGATGGATCGCCACCAATGACCGCTTTGCGTGCCTGGCTATTGCTTTTGCTACTGTCGCCGGCACTGGCTTCGGCTGAGCTGTTGCGACTGGTGGCAGACCCCTGGCCGCCATTCAATGATCAGCGGCTGCCCGGCAAAGGGCTTTCCACCGACCTGGTGGAGCAGGCTCTGGCCCGCGCCGGCTACACCACCAGTTATGTAGAGGTGCCCTGGGAGCGCGCGGTGCTGGGGCTCAAGCGCAAGGATTACGACGTCCTGATCAACGCCTGGTACAGCGATGAGCGTGCCGAGTATGGTTATTTCTCCCAGCCTTATCTGGTCAATCGCATCCGCTTCATGCAGCGCAAGGGCAGCGATATCCACTTCGAGACCCTGGCCGATCTCTACTCGCACAGCATTGCGGTGGTCAGGGGCTATGCCTATTCCAAGGAATTCGACAGTGATCCGCAGTTGCTCAAGGTTGGCGTTGGCAGCTTCGAGATCGCCGCGCGCATGTTGCATGCCGGGCGCGTGCAGTTGGCGCTGGAGGACGAAGTGGTCGCGCGCTACATGCTTGGCAACACGCTGAGCAGCATTCGCGACGAGCTGGAGTTTCTGCCGCTGCCGTTGAGCGAGAACGGTCTGCATATCCTGGTCCGGCGCAGCCATCCCCATCATCGCGAGATCGCCATGCGCTTCGATGCCGCGATTCAGGCGATGAGCGACGATGGCAGCTATGCCGCGACGCTGCAGCGGCACACGCACTGATCAGGCCAGGACAGTGCGCGCGCGGCCTTGCTGCTTGGCCTGGTACAGGCGAATGTCGGCTTCATGCAGCAGGCTTTCCAGATCTTCCGGCTCACCCTGATAGAGCCCGGCGCTGAACGATAAGGCCGGGGCACCGACGGCGTAGTGCAGCTCGGCGCATTGCCGGCGCAACTTGTCCAGTATCTGAACCACGTGCTGCGCTGGGTGCAGGGTCAGCAGGGCGAACTCCTCGCCGCCCAGGCGGCCCAGCAGCATGTCGGGAAAGGCATTGCTCATCGCCCGTGCGAACACCACCAGGGCACTGTCGCCGCTGGCATGGCCGAAACCGTCGTTGATGTGCTTGAAGTGGTCGAGGTCGAGCATCGCCACGCTGACCTCGCGGTTCTCGCGCTGCGCTTTCTGCAGCATCTGCGCGCCCTGTTCATAGAAGGCACGGCGATTGTTCAGGCCGGTCAGGGCATCGAACTGCGCGGCCTTCTTCAACGCACGCAGCAGATCGCGTCGCTCCAGGGTGGACATCACCCGGCAGTTCAGCTCTTCCGGGCAGAAGGGCTTGCGCAGGAAGTCGTCGGCGCCGTGCTTGATGAACTGCGCACTGAGCGAACCCTTGGGGTCGGCAGACACGCCGATGATGATCAGGTCATTGAGACGCAGCTTCTGCCGCAGCAGCTTGACCAGTTCGAAGCCGCTGACGCCGGGCATGGCATGGTCGAGCACCATCAGGTCGAGGTCCGGGTGATCATTGAGCCGGCGCAGGGTTTCCTTGCCGTCGCTGGCCTCGATGATCTGGTAGTGGTGCGGCTCGAGAATGTGGCGAATGAAGCGGCGCTGCGCGCTAGAGTCGTCGGCGATGAGAATCTTGATGTGGCTGTTGTGGTCGAGCCGGTGCAGCAGGCGGAAGGCGTACTCGTAGGAGTGTTGGCTTTCCTTGAGCACGTAGTCGACCACGCCTTTCATCAACAGCTCGTCACGGCGCTGCTCGTTGTAGCTGCCACTGAGCACGATGCAGGGCAGGTGGTAGCGCATCACCAGGTCGACGCTCTCGCCGTCTGGTGCGTCTGGCAGGTTCAGGTCGACGATGGCGGCGAAGAACAGCGCCGCCGAAGTTTCCAGCATCACCTCGGCTTCTGCCAGCGAGGCACAGAAGATCGGTTCCAGATCGGTTTCCTGACGGAACAGATGTTCGAGGATTTTCAGTACCAGTGGACTGTCTTCAATGACCAGAATATTGCGCATGGGTAACCCCGGCCCAGGCCGTTTGAGTCTTTATATCAGCCTTACAATAGACGCACACGCAAAGTTCTACCCTTGATTTTTCCTTCGCTCAGGCGCTTCAGCGCGTGGCGCGCAACGTCGCGCTGCACGGCGACGAACGCCTGGTAATCGAACAGGGCGATCTTGCCCACCTGGTCGCCGGCAATGCCGGCATCGCCGGTCAGGGCTCCGAGGATATCGCCGGGGCGCAGCTTCTCCTTGCGCCCGGCGCCGATGCACAGCGTATGCATCGGCGGCAGCAGCGGCTCGCCGCCCGCCTTGGCTTGCGGCAGCGGGTACCAGGCCAGCTCCCGGCCTTGCAGCGTTTCGATGGCCTGGGCACGACTCGCTTCGGACGGTGCCACCAGGCTCAGCGCCAGGCCTTTCTCGCCGGCGCGGCCACTGCGGCCGATACGGTGGATGTGCACCTCGGCATCACGCGACAGCTCGACGTTGATCACCATCTCCAGCCCGGCGATGTCCAGGCCGCGCGCGGCCACGTCGGTGGCCACCAGCACGCTGAGGCTGCGGTTGGCGAACAGGGCGAGGATCTGGTCGCGCTCGCGTTGCTCCAGATCGCCATGCAGGGCCGCAGCGGAAATCTTCTCGGCTTCCAGTTGCGCGGCCAGTTCATCGCACTGCTGGCGCGTGGCGCAGAAGGCCACCACCGGCTGCTTGCGGAAATGCCGCAGCAGGGTGCTGACCGCCTCCAGGCGTTGGCCGGGGGCGATCTCGTAGAAACGCTGTTCGATCTGCCCGTCGTCGTGCTGGGCCTCGACCTCGATCCGCTCCGGGCTACGCAGGAAGCGTGCAGCGAGTTGCTCGATGCTGCTTGGGTAGGTGGCGGAGAACAGCAGGGTCTGCCGGCGTGCCGGGGTCTGCTGGATGATTTCGCTGATGCTGTCGATGAAGCCCATGTCGAGCATGCGGTCGGCTTCGTCGAGTACCAGGGTATTGAGACCGTCGACTTTCAGCGTGCCCTTGCGCAGGTGTTCCTGCACCCGTCCCGGCGTGCCGACGATGACGTGGGCGCCATGCTCCAGCGAGCCGATCTGCGGCCCGAAGGGCACGCCACCGCAGAGGGTGAGTATCTTGATGTTGTCGGCGGCGCGGGCCAGGCGGCGCAGTTCCTTGGCCACCTGGTCGGCCAGTTCCCGCGTCGGGCACAGCACCAGCGCCTGGCAACCGAAAAAGCGCGGGTTGAGCGGGTGCAGCAGGCCGATGCCGAAGGCTGCAGTCTTGCCGCTGCCGGTCTTGGCCTGGGCAATCAGGTCGCGGCCCTTGAGGATCAGCGGCAGGCTGGCAGCCTGGATGGGGGTCATCTCGGCATAGCCAATGGCGGCGAGGTTGGCCTGCATGGCGGCAGAGAGGGGCAGGCTGGCGAAGGCGGTAGCGGTCACGGCAAGTGCTCGGGGGTGACGAAACAGGGCGGCAGTGTAGCAGGCTGGCTCATTCGTCCGCTGAAACCTCGATATTGCGGCTGCCACGGCCCTCGTTCGCATCCAGTTGCAGGAAGATCGCCGCCGCCAGCATCGACAGCAAACCGACGCACAGGTAGGTGGCCTGGAATGCCTGCAGCACATGCTCATGGTCGCCTAGCTCACGGCTGAAACCACTGAGCAGCGCAGCTGCCGAGGCAACGCCAAGGCCCATCGCCAGTTGCACCACGACCGACAGCAGGCTGTTGCCGCTGCTGGCGTCGCGGTTGTCCAGATCGATCAGGGTCACGGTGTTCATCGCGGTAAATTGCAGCGAATTGCAGGCGCCGATCAGGCTCAGCTGGATGACCAGTTGCAGCGTCGAGCTCTCGGCATCGACCAGGGCCAGACTGGCGATCAGGGCGCCGAGCAGCAGGGTGTTGCTGGTGAGGATGTTGCGGTAGCCGAGGCGTTCGATCAGCGGCCTGGCCAGCGGTTTGGCGGCCATGGCGGCCAGCGCCAGAGGGATCAGGCTCATGCCGGCCTGGGCCGGCGAATAGCCCATCGCCAGTTGCAACAGCAACGGCGTGAGAAAGGGCAGTGCTCCGCTGCCCAGACGGGCGAACAGGTTGCCGATGATGCCCACGGCGAAGCTGCGCGTGTGGAACAGCCTGGGGGCGAACAGGGGGTGTTCGATACGCCCGGCGCGCAGCCAGTAGGCGGCCAGGCAGGCCATGCCGCCGAGCAGCAACAGCACCACGCGCATGGTTGGCAGGTGCAGTTCGCCAAGCCCTTCCAGCGCCACGGTGATCAGCAGCATGGCGGCGCCGAACAGCAGGAAACCGGCTGTATCGAAACGACTGCGCTCCGGCCCGCGCAGGTCCGGCATATGCCGCAACGCCGCCCAGCAACCGAGCAGTCCCACCGGCAGGTTGATCAGGAAGATCCAGTGCCAGCTGGCCACTTCCACCAGCCAGCCGCCGAGGCTCGGGCCGATCAGCGGGCCGAGCAGGCCGGGCAGGGTGATGAAACTCATGATTCGCACCAGCTCCGAGCGCGGATAGGCACGCAGCACCACCAGGCGCCCGACGGGCATCATCAGGGCGCCGCCAAGACCCTGGATGACACGCGCGGCGATCAGCATGCTGAGCGACCCCGACAGCGCGCAGAGCAGCGAGCCGAGGCTGAACAGGGCAATGGCACCGAAAAAGATGCGCCGCGTGCCGAAACGGTCGGCGATCCAGCCCGAGGCAGGAATCAGCAGGGCTACGGTGAGCATGTAGGCGATCACCACCGACTGCATGCGCAGCGGGTCTTCGCCGAGATCGCCGGCCATGGCCGGCAGTGCGGTATTGAGGATGGTGCCGTCCAGCGTCTGCATGAAGAAGGCGATGGCGACGATCCAGGGCAGCAGGCGGGCGGTGCGTGGGTCAAGCAGGCTGGGGTTGGTCATGCTGTTCTCATGGTCTGTGCGATTCACTCTAGGCTGACGGCTCGGCTGCGGCAACTGCGGCAGGCGCGAGTCAACGGCAGTGCTACGCTGGATTGACTGGCACATTGCCCCGCAAGGGCTAAGGATGGCTTCATGCGCTGGTTCTCTTTGTGGCTTTCGCTGGCCTGCCAGTCACTGCTGGCTGCCGAGTGGTTTCCGTATCCGGTGCGTGCCGATGGCCGCCTGCTGGATTACCGGCCTCTGCCAGTGGCCAGTCAGCCCTGGCGCATCTGCGCGCTACTGCCTCATGGCAAGGATCGTTACTGGTGGGGCGTGGCCTGGGGCCTGGATCAGGAGGCCAGCCGTCTGGGCGTGCGCCTGGGCATCTATGAGGCGGGTGGTTACGAGCATGCCGATGTGCAGGTGCAGCAGTTCGAGCATTGCGTGGCCGAGGGTGCCGATGCCTTCGTCGTCGCCAGTATCAACACCTATGACCTGTGCCACGCGGCAGAAGTGCAGATCAAGGCCGGGCGGCCAGTGATCGACCTGGTCAATCGTCTGGAATGCCCGAGGCTCAGCGCACATTCGCGGGTCGACTTCGCCGACATGGCGCGTACCACGCTCGAGTACCTGGTGCGCGCCAGCGGCGGTCGGCCGATTCAGGTCGGCTGGCTACCGGGGCCGGCCGATGCCGGTTGGGTGCAGGATGCCGAGCGTGGCCTGCGCGATGCCTTGCGCGGAACCCAGGTGACCCTGGCACATGGCGGCTATGGTCCGGTGGACCGCAGCCGGCAGGCGCAACTGGCGCGCGAGCTGTTCAAGCAGCATCCGCATCTCGATTACCTGATCGCCAATGCCGAAGCGGCGGCCTTTGCCGCACAGCTGGTGCGCAATGTCGGCTCCAAGACGCAAGTGCTGTCGCTGTACGCCAGCGAGCGTGTGCTGGAGCAGATTCGCGAGGGACAGGTGCTGGCCGCGCCGACCGACTCACCGGTGATTCAGGCGCGTATCGCGCTGGATCTGGCCGTACGTGCTTTGCAGGGCGAGAAACTGCCGCGCCTGGCGAGCCCGCAGATCGAAATGCTCGACGCGGGCTCATTGGATCGCTTCGATCTCGGCCGGCTGATGCCGCCCGAGGGGCACTGGATGATCCGCCAGGAGTTACCCGACTAAGCGGTCTTCCAGGCTGCGCAGCGGCGTGCCGCGAACCGGGCGTTCGCCAGCGACGAAGTAGGGCGCGGTGCTGCGTGGCAATGGCTGGCGACCGCGAATTCGGTCGGCGATCTTCTCGGCCATCATGATGGTGGTGGCGTTGAGGTTGCCGGTGATGATCTCCGGCATGATCGACGCATCCACCACGCGTAGCCCTTGCAGACCGTGCACTCGGCCCTGGCCATCGACTACCGCCATGTCGTCCTCACCCATCTTGCATGAGCAGGAAGGGTGGAAGGCGGTCTCTGCATGCTCGCGGATGAAGGCATCCAGTTCGGCGTCGCTCTGCACATGCGCACCAGGGCTGATTTCACGGCCACGGTAAGGATCGAGTGCCGGCTGCGCCATGATCTCGCGGGTAAGACGAATGCCGTCGCGGAACTCCTGCCAGTCCTGTTCGGCGCTCATGTAGTTGAACAGGATGCTCGGATGCTGACGCGGATCCTTGGACTTGAGCTGCACACGCCCACGGCTGGGCGAGCGCATCGAGCCGACGTGAGCCTGGAAACCGTGCTCGTTCACCGCGTTGCTGCCGTTGTAGTTGATCGCTACCGGCAGGAAGTGGAACTGGATATTGGGCCAGGTGAACTCCGCTCGGGTGCGGATGAAGCCACCGGCTTCGAACTGGTTGCTGGCGCCGATGCCTTCGCCGGCGAACAACCATTTGGCACCGATGCCCGGCTGGTTGAGCAGCTTGAGCGCCGGGTACAGCGACACCGGCTGGGTGCAGGCGTACTGCAGGTACATTTCCAGATGATCCTGCAGGTTCTGGCCGACGCCAGGCAGTGCATGCACCAGCGGGATCTCCAGCTCGCGCAGCAGCGCAGCGGGGCCGACGCCGGAGCGCTGCAGAATTTGCGGCGAGGCGATGGCGCCCGCGCACAGCAGCACTTCGCGACGGGCACGCGCCTCGCTGGCATCGTTCGAGTTGCCGATCAGATAGCTGACGCCGCTGGCGCGCTTGCCATCGAAGAGGATGCGGTCAGTGGTGGCGTGGGTGACGATGGTCAGGTTGGGGCGGGCCCGGGCCTGGTCCAGATAGCCGCGAGCCGTGCTGGCGCGGCGACCCTCCGGCGTCACGGTGCGGTCCATCGGGCCGAAACCTTCCTGCTGATAGCCGTTGAGGTCATCGGTACGCGGGTAGCCGGCCTGCACGCCGGCCTCGACCATGGCGTGGAACAGCGGGTTGTTGCCGGCCTTGGGCGTGGTCACGCTGACCGGGCCGTCGCCGCCGTGGTAATCGTTGGGGCCGATGTCACGGGTTTCCGCCTTGCGGAAGTACGGCAGGCAGTCCAGGTAGGTCCAGTCCTCCAGGCCCTTGGCCGTGGCCCAGTTGTCGAAGTCCAGTGCGTTGCCGCGGATGTAGCACATGCCGTTGATCAGCGACGAGCCGCCCAGGCCCTTGCCGCGTCCGCACTCCATGCGCCGGTTGTTCATGTACGGCTCGGGGTCGGTCTCGTAGGCCCAGTTGTAGCGCCGGCCCTGCAGCGGAAAGGCCAGTGCGGCGGGCATCTGGGTGCGGAAATCCAGGCGGTAGTCGGGGCCGCCGGCTTCCAGCAGCAGCACGCTGACATCTGCGTCTTCGCTCAGACGGGTGGCCAGGACGTTGCCGGCCGAACCGGCGCCGATGATGATGTAGTCGAATTCCTGGGTCATGGCTCCTCCTGTTGCCCGGCTGCGAGCCGGGAAAACCTGGATGAATGTCCCCGGATTGCATCCGGGCTACGAGGCGGCGCTTTTTGTAGGAGCGGCGTTTGCGGTCAGAACACCGAGGCGTAGTCGCCCATTTCCAACTGCACCGACTTGATACGGGTGTAGTGGCCGAGGGTGACCAGGCCGTTCTCGCGGCCGACGCCGGACTGCTTGTAGCCGCCCACTGGCATTTCGGCCGGCGACTCGCCCCAGGTGTTGATCCAGCAGATGCCGGCTTCCAGCTTGTGGATAACCCGGTGCGCGCGGTTGAGGTCGCGGGTCACCACGCCAGCGGCCAGTCCGTAGTCGGTGTCGTTGGCGCGGCGGATCGCTTCCTCTTCGTCGTCGTAGATGAGGATGCTCATCACCGGGCCAAAGATTTCCTCGCGCACGATGGTCATGTCGTCCCGGCAATCGGTGAACACGGTGGGGGCAACGTAGGCGCCATTGGCGTAGTCGCCATCGGTGACGCGCGTGCCGCCGATCAGCAGGCGCGCGCCTTCGCTGCGGCCCTTGTCGATGTAACCGAGCACGCTCTCCATGTGCGCGAAGCTCACCAGCGGACCGAAGTTGGTGGCGTCATCCAGCGGGTTGCCGAGGCGGATGCGCTTGACCCGATCCAGTACCTTGGCTTCGAAACGCGCCTGCAGCATGCGCGGCACGAACACGCGGGTGCCGTTGGTGCACACCTGGCCGGAACTGTAGAAGTTGGCCATCACCGCGATGTCGGCGGCGCGGTCCAGGTCGGCGTCTTCGAAGACGATCAGCGGCGATTTGCCGCCCAGCTCCATGGTCACTTCCTTGAGGCTGGAGCTGGAGGCGCTGGCCATCACCTTCTTGCCGGTGACGGTGCCGCCGGTGAAGGAAATCTTCTCGATGCCCGGATGCTCGGTCAGCCACTGGCCAACTTCGCGGCCGCTGCCGGTCAGTACGTTGAACACACCGGCGGGCAGGCCGGCCTCGGTGTAGATCTCGGCAAGTTTCAGTGCGCTCAGCGAGGTCACTTCGCTGGGCTTGAAGATCATCGCGTTGCCGGCGGCCAGGGCTGGCGCGGACTTCCACAGGGCGATCTGGATCGGGTAGTTCCAGGCGCCGATGCCTGCGACCACGCCCAGTGGCTCGCGACGGGTATAGACGAAGGAGGTTTCGCGCAGCGGGATCTGCTCGCCCTCGATGGCCGGAATCAGGCCGGCGTAATACTCGAGCACGTCGGCGCCGGTGACGATATCGACGTAGCGCGTTTCCGAGAGCGGCTTGCCGGTGTCGAGGGTTTCCAGCTCGGCCAGCTCATCGTTGCGTTCACGCAGGATATCCACCGCCTTGCGCAGGATGCGTGAGCGCTGCATGGCCGTCATCGCCGCCCACACTTTTTGCCCTTCGCTGGCACTGGCTACCGCATGGTCGACATCGGCCTGGCTGGCGCGCTGCACCTTGGCCAGTACTTCACCGGTGGTCGGGTTGATGCTGTCGAAGGTTTCTCCACTGCTGGCGGCGACGTACTGGCCACCGATGTACAGCTGCTGTTCGGCGAAACGGGGCATGGGCTGTCCTCTGAACTCGGTCAATCTGCTTGGAGAACAGCCTATTTTATTTAAATTGAACGATCAATCAATAAAAACGACAGGGCGCAGCCAATCACGACATGGCCGCATGGCTGTCACGGGGCGTGAGTCAGATCGAGCGGCGGGGCTCACCCGCCTGCATGACGGAATTAGCCGGCCGCCTTGGCCAACTGCAGGTCGAGGTAGTCATAGGCGATGCGGCGCGCCTGGGCTGTATCGAAGGTTTCGCCGGACAGCGCACCGCGCAGCCACAGGCCGTCGATCAGCGAGGCCAGGCCGCGCGCGGCGAGGCGCGCCTGATCCTGCGGCAGGGTGCGGCGAAACTGGCCGCAGAGGTTGGAGTACAGGCGGTGGTCGTTGACCCGCTGCAGCCGGCGCAACGCGGGCTGGTGCATGCTGCTGGCCCAGAACGCCAGCCAGGTCTTCATCGCCGGGCCGCTGACCTGGCTGTCATCGAAGTTGCCGTCGATCATCGTGCGCAGATGGGCGCGTGGGCTGTCATCGGTCATGCCCTGGCGCCGCTCGGCCACGGCATCGCGTAGCGCCTGCATCAGGTGGCGCATGGTAGCCTCGAGCAGGCCGTTCTTGTCCTTGAAGTAGTGGCTGATGATGCCGTTGGAGACACCGGCCAGGCGGGCGATGTAGGCGATGCTGGCGTCGGCCATGCCGACCTGGTCGACGGCTTCCAGGGTGGCGGCGATCAATTGCGAACGACGAATGGGCTGCATGCCGACCTTGGGCATGGGGCTCTCCATGGGGAACAGGAGGGCGCAGTCTAGGCGGACTTTGATCGCCTGATCAATTAAACAGAGTGACCCGGCAGGCGCCAGAAACGAAAAAGCGGGCCGTAGCCCGCTTCGTCTTGAGCGTGGATTAGCTTATTTCAGCCACTCGGCAACGCGATCCGGGTTCTTGGCGATCCAGTCCTTGGCGGCCTGGTCCGGCTTGGCGCCTTCGCGAATGGCCAGCATGACCGAGCCCACTTCTTCACCGCTCCAGGAGATCTTGCTGAGGAAGGCGGCAGCGTCGGCAGCCTTGGTCTTCAGATCAGGGTTGGCCACGGTGTCGACGTGTTCGTCATCACCGAAGACTTTCTTCGGATCTTCCAGGAAGCGCAGTTTCCATTTGGCGAACATCCAGTGCGGAATCCAACCGGTGACCACGATCGGCTTCTGGCCTTTCTCGGCGCGGGTCAGGGCGGTAGCCATGGCCGGACCGGAGCTCGGCATCAGCTTGATGCTGGCCAGGCTGTATTCCTTGATGGCCTCTTCGGTGCGGCGCATCACACCAGCGCCGGCGTCGATACCGGTGATCTTGCCGTCGAAGTCCTTGGCGTATTTCTCCAGGTCTTCGATGCTCTTGGCTTGCACGTAGTCCGGCACGATCAGGCCGATCTTGGCGCCAGCGTAGTTGGTGCCGAGGATTTCCACCTTGTCCTTGAGTTTCTCGTAGTACTCACCGTGGGTGGCGGGCAGCCAGGCGGAGAGGGTGGCGTCGAGGTCGCCGCGGGCCACGCCCTGCCACATGATGGCGGGTTCGACCGGCTTCAGCTCGACCGTGTAGCCGAGTTTGCTTTGCAGAATTTCCCCGGCGACGTGGGTGACGGCGACGCTGTCATCCCAGCCGTTGACGTAGCCGATCTTCAGAGTGGGTTTGTCGGCGGCCATAGTGCTGCCGATGCCGATGGCCAGGGCGGCAGCGCCGAGGCAGAGGTGTTTGAGTACGCGCATGTTTGTTGTGCTCCGTCAGTTGAGTGGCAGTTGCAAAATCATTGACTGGCTCGTTCTCATTGCGGGCCTTGCGAAACCGTATTGCGCAGCAGATTGCCGGTTCGCGCGCAAGGTCTCCCCGTCACGACCCATGGGCCGCTAGCGTTAAGCGAGGAGGTTTCCGGGCTCGAACCCTGGGGTGCGAGCCCGAATTGGGTCGCGGCCTGTTACAGCCCGACGTGTTTCTTCACGGCGGCGACGCCGTCCTGACCGTCGAAGGTGGTCACACCGCTCAGCCACTGGTCGAGGATCGCCGGGTTGGCCTTGATCCACTCCTTGGCGACGCTCTGCGGGTTTTCCTTCTCCAGTACCTTTTCCATCAGCTGGCTTTCGATATCGACGGTGAACTGCAGGTTGTTCAGCAGCTTGCCGACGTTCTCGCAGCGGGCTTCATAGTCCGGCGGTACCACGGTGTAGACCTTGGCTGCGCCGTAGTCTGGGCCGAACACATCGTCACCACCGGACAGGTAGGTGATGTCGTACTGGGTGTTCATCGGGTGCGGTGCCCAGCCGAGGAACACGACCGGTTCCTTCTTCTTGATCGCGCGCGACACCTGAACCAGCATGCCGGCTTCGCTGGACTCGACCATGCGGAAGCTGCCGAGGTCGAACTGGTTGTTCTTGATCATGCCGTCGATCAGCAGGTTGCCGTCGTTACCCGGTTCGATGCCGTAGATCTTGCCGCCGAGCTGATCCTTGAACTTGGCGATGTCCTGGAAGCTTTTGAGGCCAGCTTCGGCGGCGTAGGTCGGTACTGCCAGGGTGTACTTGGCGCCTTCGAGGTTGGCTTTTTCCAGCACCTTGACGCCGCCGTCCTTGAGGAAGGGCTCGATCACCGAGTCCATCGACGGCGCCCAGTAGCCGAGGAAGGCGTCGATCTGGCCGTTCTTCACGCCGGTGAACGCAATGGGTACCGAGGCCATGATCTTGCGCGGCTGGTAGCCCAGGCCTTCGGCCAGGGTCATGGCCACGCCAGTGGTGGCGGCGATGTCGGCCCAGCCGATCTCGGCGAAACGCACTTGCTTGCAGCTCTCCGGCTCTGCGGCCATGGCGCCCTGAATCATTGCGCACGACAGCAGGCCGATGGCGGCGGTGGTCTTGAACGATTTCATCTGCGGTTCCCTGTGAAGTGAAAAAGTATTTATTGGCGCTGCAGTTTGCCGCTGAACCAGGCGAACACGCCGCGCTTGGCGGTCTGCTTGGTGCCGAAACTTTCGGTGATGCGGTCGAGGATGATCGCCAGCAACACCACGGCCATGCCGCTTTCGAAGCCTAGACCGATATCCAGACGCTGGATACTCGCCAATACATCGTTACCGAGGCCGCCTGCACCGACCATCGAGGCGATGATCACCATCGACAGGGCCATCATGATGGTCTGGTTGACCCCGGCCATGATCGACGGCATGGCGTTGGGCAGCTGTACCTTGAACAGCAACTGGCGGCTGGTGCAGCCAAAGGACTGGCCGGCTTCGACGATTTCCTTGTTCACCTGGCGAATCCCCAGACTGGTCAGGCGTACCGCTGGCGGCATGGCGAAGATCACCGTGGCGATGATGCCGGGCACGCGACCGAGGCCGAACAGCATTGCCGCCGGAATCAGGTAGACGAACGCCGGCATGGTCTGCATGAAGTCGAGGATCGGCCGGATGATGGTTGCCACGCGTTCGCTCTTGGCTGCCCAGATGCCGAGCGGGATGCCCAGCAGCAGGCTGATCAGCGTCGAGGAGAAGGTCAGGCCGAGGGTTACCACCGTCTGTTCCCAGAAGCCGGTCATGACGATGAGGATGAAGGCTACCGCGGTGAAGACGGCGAAGCGCGCACCGATACGCCACAGGCCGAGCGCGACGAAGATGGCGATGAGCAGCCAGGCTGGTGGCAGCATCAACAGGCTTTCGATGGCTTCGGAGAAGCCGCTGACTACCTTGCCGATGCTGTCGAAGGCGCCGCTGTAGTTGTCCAGCAGATGCTGTACGACGTCATTTACCCAGCTGCCCAGGTCGAGTTTCTTGTCATTCATGGGATTCCCCCTGCAGTCGGGTCAGCAGGCGGCCCTTGCTGATAGCGCCGCAGTAGTGGCCTTCGGCGTCAACCACCGGAATCGGCCCCTCGTTGTCCACGAGGCGAGTGATGACGTCTTCCAGAGGCATGTCCTCCGGTACCGGAACGACCTGTTTGAGCGCCGCGTTGTTCAGCGGTACTGACTCGTCACCGTCGACCATCAGGGCGATCTTCTCCAGGCTGATGGAGCCCTGGAAGTTGTTCTGCTCGTCGACGATGAAGGCGTAGTGCTTGTCCAGCGCCTGCAGCTCCTTGCAGATCTTCGCCGCGTCCGGCGCCATGCCGTTGTAGACGTAGGTCGGTACGCTGTCGGCCTTGAGCTGGCCGGCGGTGAGGTAGCGGCTGGTGTCGACGGTATCGAAGAAGTTGCGCACGTATTCGTTCGCCGGCTTCTCGATCAATTCCTGCGGGGTGCCGACCTGGATCAGCTTGCCGCCTTCCATGATGCCGATGCGGGTGCCGATGCGCATGGCCTCTTCGATGTCGTGGGAGACGAAGATGATGGTGCGGCGATGGGTCTTCTGCAGCTCCAGCAGCACGTCCTGCATCTCACGGCGCTTGAGCGGGTCGAGAGCGGAGAAGGCCTCGTCCATGATGATCATCGACGGGTTCACCGTCAGCGCACGGGCCAGGCCGACACGCTGCTGCATGCCGCCGGAGAGTTCGTGCGGATACTTGTGGGCGAAGGTGTCCAGGCCGACCTGCTTGAGCACTTCCATGGCGCGCTTTTCACGCTCCTTGCGACCGCTTCCCGCTACCTCCAGACCGAAGGCGGCGTTGTCCAGCACGGTGCGCGAGGGCATCAGGGCGAAGGACTGGAAAACCATGCTCATGTCGCGGCGGCGCAGGTCGATCAGTTGCGACTGCGGCAGCTTGGCCACGTTCTGGCCATCGATGTAGACGTCACCGGCGCTGGGCTCGACCAGGCGGTTGATCAGGCGGATCAGGGTGGATTTGCCAGAGCCGGACAGGCCCATGAGTACGAAGATTTCGCCCTCTTCGACACTGAACGATACATCGCTGACACCGATTACGGCGCCTTTCTCGGCCAGAATCCTTTCCTTGCTCCAGCCTTCCTTGAGCAGCTCGATGGCTTCTTGTGGGTTAGAGCCGAAAACCTTGTACAGGTGTTCGACCACGATCTTTCCAGACTGCATGGGACGTTTCCCCTTCAATCGGCATCCAGTGGGCGCTGGCACGGCTGGGCACGCATCATCGAAGCGTAGAACAGCGGTGGCAGACCTCTGATTTTTGTGGGTGTTTTCTGAAAGTCGAGGTTGGCGAACGTTTCGCTGCGCTGGCGGGTGCCGACACTCGGGCACGTCCGGACGACACGCTGACGGTTGCAGTTGCAGGCCATCGCGCCGTTGAATCGTGTAGGTGAGTGATCATTGCCTTGCCGTGCTGCAAACCGCTTCCAAACCCTCTGGCAGTGTTTCGAAATCCAGTCCGTTGGAGGTTCATGTTCCATCCTGGAACATGCGTACATCCGAAATTTCTTGTTCGGCCGGCGCCCGTGGTGGTGGGCCAGCGCTTATCTGTTCTTCGGTCTGGGGTTGTGGGGCCCCAGTCTGCCGCTCCTCTGCAGGAGTCGGCAGCGACGTCATCGGCTGACTCAACGATATAGCCTTGGAGCCTGCGCAATTGTCGGTTTGCGACTCTGACATGTTGGGCGACGACATGGGGCTGACCGCTGCGTGTTTGCCGTTTTTTCCCCGTTATCGAGTTGTCGATGTGGGGGCTGTTCCACGGTTCTTGAATCCTTCTCTGAATGAGGTTTCGCTTGAGTGGTGCGGCGCACGCGTTAAAAACCTTAACAGACTTTTTTACCCTCAGGTCAACCCTGAAAGCCGCGTGCGGCGCGGTTTTGCGCGTGTTGGGCGGGCTGCAGGCGCCGTTTTACGGGGGCTGCGCTTGTGTTGAAAAAAATTGACAGCAGTGCGTCGAAAAAGATCGTTTTGCGTCGAAAAGGTTTGCGTGCCGGTCGATTGGGAGCGGCAGCGGATGCGATCGCCAGCTGGGTGGGGCGTTGTCGGCTAAGGTCGTGATTTATTTGGCGATATGTCTGGAGTTTGCGGATTTTTAGTTGTTTTTATTGATTTTTATGTGAATTTCATTCGCTGCGTTTGTTCACGCCCACGAGCCAGCTGTTGACCATTTCGGGATTCTTGTTCATCCACTTCTTGGCCACGCGCCGCCGGTTGGTGTTGCCCTCGAGTACGCTGCTCATCAACTGGTTTTCCGCGGCAATGGTGAAGGTCATATTGCGAAACAGCTGGGCCAGGTTGGGGCAGTCGTTGGCGAAGCCGCCACGAGCGACGGTGTTGACCTGGGCGGCGCCATAGTTGGGGCCGAAATACTTGTCGCCGCCGGAGAGGTAGAACATCTTCAGGCGATCGTTCATCGGGTGTGGTTCCCAGCCGAGGAAGACGGCAGAACGGCCCATCTGCTGGGCGCGTTCGACATGGTTAAGCATGCCTTTCTCGCTGCTTTCCACCAGGGTGAAGTCACGCAAGCCGAACACATTCTCGCGGATCATGGTCTTGACCATGCCGTTGCCCTCATTGCCAGGCTCGATGCCGAATATCTGGCCGCCCAGCTCGTCCTTGAAGCGATGGATGTCGGCGAAGTCCTGCAGGCCGGCTTTGTACGCAGGCTCGAGCACGGCGAGGGTGTAACGCACGGTGGGCAGATTGGTTTGCAGTTTCTCGATGCGGCCGCTTTGCAGGTGGGGGTCTACCAGCTGGGCCTGCGCCGGCATCCAGTTGCCAAGGAAAACATCGACGTTGCCGTGGGCGAGGGCTTGATAGGTTTCCGGAAGCGACAGGCGCTTCACCTGGGTGCGATAGCCCAGGTCAGTCAGCACCAGCCGGGCGACGGCAGTCGTCATGGTGATATCGGTCCAGCCGACGTCGGCGAGAGTGATCAGCTCACAGCGTTCGGCTTCGGCGGCCTGCAGACTTGATCCGTAAAGGACGCCAAATGCGAGTAGCCAATGAGCGAGTCGGTTCATGGATCACACCTGCCTGTTCGTAGAGAGGAATTCGGTTGCTGACTAGAAAGCAAATGGCGGGCCGCTTGCATCGTGAAAAGCGACTTCCACATGCCCAGGCTGGCCGTGCCTCGTTCATTGCCTATTTCCGCTCTCGGTCGAGGTGGGTGTCGGCGCGGCTGCCGGCAAGTTGGCGACCGCTTTACGGCGCTGCTTCCGTCTGCCAGTGCCGGGACAAGCGGTTGAGAATCGTCCTTTTCAAGGCGAAGCGCATTTGATCCAGGCTGGGGCGAGAGACGTTTTTCTCGCCAGCTTTTGGTGCGCTCGAATCTTGCCCAGGGCTGCAGTTTAGAGCGGCTGTTACCGCCCATCCGTTACTGCTTCTGGTCCTCTGTGTAGGGGGTATGCTCAGCAGTGCTACCGAAATGCACAGAGCCCCTTGAGAGCGGGCTTCCTGGATAATTTGCAGGTACTGTGCAGAGGCTTGGAAAGCCCGGGTGGCTTGGGCATGTTTTTTTATTGAAGGACTGATCAAATTCGGCATGGGCTTTGCCTGAGGAACATGACCAGCTGGTCGCGAACCAGCGCCATAACAAAACTACGACCCGCCATCGGCGGGTCGAAACCGTGCTTAGCGTGAGGGTTTCATCAATGTCGCAGTTCAACCAAGGGGCACAACCCCAGAACCGTGTCGCCCAGTCCATCGGCTTCTTGCTCCTGGACAACTTTACCCTGATTTCCCTCGCTTCGGCGGTGGAACCCCTGCGCATGGCCAATCAGCTTTCAGGCAAGGAACTGTATCGCTGGCACACCCTCACTCATGACGGCCTGCCGGTCTGTGCCAGTGATGGCTTGCAGATCACCCCGGACGCCGCCATGCAAAAAGCTCCGGCATTGGATGCGGTGATCGTCTGCGGCGGTGTGGACATCCAGCACAGCGTCAAGCGCGAGCACGTCAGCTGGCTGCAGCTTCAGGCGCGGCAGGGCCGTCAGCTCGGTGCCGTGTGCACCGGTAGCTGGGCGCTGGCCAAGGCCGGTCTGCTCGATGGCTACGACTGTAGCGTGCACTGGGAGTGTCTGGCCTCGATGCAGGAAGCCTTCCCGCGTGCAGCCATCACCACCCGTCTGTTCTCCATCGATCGCAATCGCAATACCTCCTCCGGCGGTACCGCGCCGATGGACATGATGCTGCACCTGATCGCCCAGCAGCACGGCCGTGAACTGGCTGCCGGCATCTCCGAGATGTTCATCTACGAACGCATTCGTAACGAGCAGGATCACCAGCGTGTGCCGCTCAAGCACATGCTTGGCAGCAACCAGCCGAAGCTGCAGGAAATCGTCGCGCTGATGGAAGCCAATCTGGAGGAGCCGATCGACCTCGACGAACTGGCCTGCTTCGTCGACATTTCGCGTCGTCAGCTCGAGCGCCTGTTCCAGAAATACCTGCACTGCTCTCCGTCGCGCTACTACCTGAAGCTGCGCCTGATCCGTGCGCGCCAACTGCTCAAGCAGACCAGCATGTCGATCATCGAGGTGGCTTCGGTCTGTGGCTTCGTATCGACCCCGCACTTCTCCAAGTGCTACCGCGAGTACTTCGGCATTCCGCCGCGTGATGAGCGTGCTGGCCAGCAGGGCAACAACCTGGTGGTGCTGCTGCCGATTCCCGATCAGCAGGTCAATTCCAGTGCCGTGTTGGCGCTCAGTCGTGCGCAGGGCGAGTCGACTTTTGCCAGTGTGCGTATCTGAGTCGAACGATGATGAAAACGGGGCGCCACTGGCGCCCCGTTTTCATTGTGGAAGGTGATTCATGAGTGCTCAGCTTCACTTCAGGGAGCGGCCCCGCTGCGAAGCAAGCGCCACTGCAACCTTGTGACCTCAAGTCGGTACAGAGCCGCTTGGCTGACTCGGTGTATATGCCGCTGGCGTCTGTCAGGCGGGCTTCGGCACCAGTGCCGGCAACAGATGGCGGCTGATGGCCTCACGCACGTTCGGCAGCAGGGTGGCGCTACCTCCGAGCAGCTCTTCCACCAGGCGGCGCAGGGCCACGGCGCGTTCGCTGCTGAGACCGCTGACGGCCAGCTCGCAAGCCTGCTCCGGCGAGGAACCCGGCGGAATGCTCAGACCCAGCGCCACCAGGCGCTCGCGGAAATCTTCCTGGTCGATAAGATCGGCATGCATCATGGTCGTGCTCCTTATGGCAAGGCAGGCGATTAAACACTTGGGCGAAACCAGCGGCGTGCTGACCCATGTGGCTTCGCAGAACAGGCGAGTGGCACTCGCAGTCGCGGACGAGAGCTTGATAGTACCCGCTTCGCTCGCTCCCGGACATTCGCTGGTGCCAGCCGTGAACGGTGATCAGCCAGACTGGCTGCGATCACCGCCCAACGGCTGGCCGAGCCCACCTGTTAGCGCAGTACGCCTTCTTCGACCAGTAGCTTGAAGATAGCTTCCGCGCCGTCCTGCGGCGAGACATCCTTGAGGACCTGACCGCCACCACCACTGGCCTTGGCCGTGGCGGCTTTCATGCGTTCAGCGCCGGTCTTGGCCTTGATCACCTTGAGGCGTTTGGGCCGTGGCTTGGCCGGTTGCAGGCTGGCCTCGGCCAGCAGCACATCGTCCACCACCGTGACCTCGTGCGCTTCGATCTGGCCGCGTCGTGCCGGGCCGAACGCGCTCTGACGGGCGACCGGGGCGGCGTTGTCGACGCTGGCGACACAGGGCAGGCGGACCTTGAGGCGACGTCGCTGGCCACGTGGCAGCGCCTGCAGCACATGGGCCACGCCGTTCTCGACCTTTTCCACGGCAGCCAGGCCGACCACCATCGGCCAGCCCAGGCGTTCGGCCAGCAGGAACGGCAACATGCCGGAGCCTTCGCCGGTTTCCGCCTGGCTACCGGTGAGCACCAGCTGGGTGCGGCTGCCTTGCAGGTAATCCACCAGCAGCGGCAGGGCATCGGCGCCTTCCGGCTGTTCCAGCACGTCGAGCTGTTCCAGGCCCATGCCCAGGTAGCCGCGCAAGGCTTCGGACTGTGGGTCGCCGGCGTGCAGCAATTGCAGGTTCTGCCCGGCCAGGCGCAGGCCGAGTTCAACCGCGCGGGCATCCTGCTCGGCGCGGCGCGCACGGGCGGAGGTCGGGTGCGCGCCGACCGAGACCAGGGCGACGATATTCAGATCAGTCATTTGGGCAACCTCGAGCCGTGGGGGCGGCATTCGCCGCGATATGGCCGTACGCGCAATCTGTCGCGGCTGAAGCCCCTCCCACGAGGGCGTATTTGTGAGGATTAGGCTGCTTCACGCTTGCCCTCCTGGCGCCAGGCGGCGACTCGCTCCATCAGCGCCTGAAGGATGGCCGCCGAGTCCCCGATCACTGACAGGTCGGCGCGTTTGATCATGTCGCAGCCGGGATCCATGTTCACCGCCACTACCTTGTCGCAGGCGCCGATGCCCTGCAGGTGCTGGATGGCGCCGGAAATGCCGACGGCCAGGTAGACGCGAGCGGTGACCCAGGTGCCGGTGGCGCCGACCTGGCGGTTGCGCGGCATGAAGCCGTCGTCGACCGCCACGCGCGAGGCACCTTCGGTGGCGCCGAGGGCGACTGCGGCCTGGTGGAACAGGTCCCAATCCTTCACCCCGTTGCCGCCGGAGAGGATGAACTCCGCTTCGGCCATGGGGATCTGCGCCGGGTCCACGGCCACCGGGCCGAGATCTTCGATGCGAGGCAGGCTGTGGGCGACCTTCTCGGCCAGCTCCAGCGGCCGGGCTTCATGCCGGGTTTCGCTGACGGGCTCGGCGCATTCGGCAGCGGCCAGAATCAGCCGCGGCAGTGCGCGTTGAATATCCTGCTGGCCACTGCCTGCGCGGCCGATGACCTGCTCGCCGGCGACCTGCCAGACGCGGGTGGCCGGACGCTCACCCAGCTTGGCGGCCAGGCGACGGCCCAGCTCGCCGCCGCCGGTGCGGCTGTCGGGCAGCAACCAGTGACGCGGCGCCAGTTGGCTTTCCACGGCGCTCAGCGCCAGTACGCGAGCTTCCGGAGCGTAGCCGTCGAAGGCATCGCCGGTGATGCGCAGCAGGCGGTCGACGCCAGCCGTGTCGAAGGCACTTTCCTTGTCCTCGCCGAATACCACGGCCGCCACGGCGCCGCCTTCGCCGGCCAGCTTGTGGGCCAGGCCGAGCAGGTCCTTGTCATGACTGGACAGGCGACCGCCGACCATGTCCGGCACCACGCAGATCAGGAAGGCCGGTTGCTCGACGACGTGCAGCGGCAGCTGGACCTCGACGCTGGCGCTACTGCGTTTGCCGGCGGTGCCCTGCTGGGCGCCGCTGCGATCGATGCGCTTGAGGCCGGCCGGGCCGATGAAGCCAGCGGCAATGGCGTGCGGGTTCTTGCGCAGGATGCCGTTGGGGCCCATCCAGCTGGTCTGATTCTGGCTCTGCATGGCTGCGTGCAGCGGATGCAGGCGGTTACGGGCGATCCACTCGGCACGTGGGTCGCGGCGAATGATGTCGCTCATTGCATGACCTCCAGAATGAGTGCAGGCGCGGCCGTGAAGGAGAGCTGCAGGGCGGAGGCGCAATACCGCTCAGCCGCTTCTGCAGGGTAGCTCGCATGGCGCAGGGACAGATTCATCATTGCGCCTCCGCCACTTCGCGCTTGGCGTTCGGCCGTTTGGCCGCTACCTCGGTGGCTTCGATCAACACTTCGGCCACCAGCTCGGCGATGTCCTTGATTTCCGGTCGCGGTGCGACCACGCCTTCGAGCATCGCGGTGCACTGCGGGCAACCTACGGCCACCAGTTCGGCACCGGTTTCCTTGATGTCGACCATGCGCATGTCGGGGATCCGCTGCTTGCCAGGGATGTCGGTGATCGGCGCGCCGCCACCGCCGCCGCAGCAGCGTGAACGGAAGCCGGAACGCTCCATCTCCTTGACCTCGATGCCGATGGCCTTGAGTACCGCGCGGGGCGCTTCATACTCGCCGTTGTAGCGGCCGAGGTAGCACGGGTCGTGATAGGTCACGCTGGTGGCCTTGCTCTGACCGACGTTGAGCGAGCCCTTGCGTACCAGTTCTTCGATGAAGGTGCTGTGGTGCAGGACCTGGTAGTTGCCGCCGAGCGCGCCGTATTCGTTCTTCAGCACGTGGAAGCTGTGCGGGTCGCAGCTGACGATGCGTTTGAAGCTGTACTTGGCCAGGGTGGCGATGTTGCGTTTGGCCAGGTGCTGGAAGGTCGCTTCGTCACCCAGGCGACGCGCCACGTCACCGCTGTCGCGCTCTTCCAGGCCGAGTACGGCGAAGTCGACGTCGGCCGCCTTGAGGATCTTCACGAAGGCGCGCAGGGTGCGCTGGTTGCGCATGTCGAAGGCGCCATCACCGACCCAGAACAGGACGTCGGTCTCTTTCTTGTCGGCGAGCAGCGGCAGGTTCAGGTCGGCCGCCCAGTTCAGACGACCGCCCGGATTGAAGCCGCCCGGGTTGTCGGTGGCGATCAGGTTGTCCAGTACCTCGGCACCCTTGTTCGGAGTGGCGCCCTTTTCCAGGGTCAGATGGCGGCGCATGTCGACGATGGCATCGACGTGCTCGATCATCATCGGGCATTCCTCGACGCAGGCGCGGCAGGTGGTGCACGACCAGAGGGTCTCGGCGTCGACCAGGGCTTTGCCGCCCAGGTCGACGATGGGCTGGTGCGGACCGCCGCTGTGTTCGCCCAGCGGTTTGCCTGGGTAGGGGCTGCCGGCGAACTTGGCGTCGTTGCCACCGGCCAGGCCGATGACCATGTCCTGAATCAGCTTCTTCGGGTTCAGCGGCTGGCCGGCGGCGAAGGCCGGGCACATGGCCTCGCACTTGCCGCACTGCACGCAGGCGTCGAAGCCGAGCAACTGGTTCCAGGTGAAGTCGGTGGGTTTTTCCACGCCCAGCGGTGCTTTCGGGTCGTCCAGGTCGAGGGCTTTCAGGCCGGTTGAGCGACCGCCGCCGAAACGCTCGGCGCGGCGGTGCCAGGCCAGGTGCAGGGCGCCGGCGAAGGCGTGCTTCATCGGCCCGCCCCAGGTCATGCCGAAGAACAGCTCGGATACGCCCCAGGCCACGCCAACGGCGAGGATGATCGCCATTACCCAGCCACCGAAGTTCTCGGGGAGGATGCCGGCCACCGGCAGTGTGGCGATGAAGAAGCTGGCGGCGAACATCAGCAGGCTTTTCGGCAGGCGCATCCACGGGCCTTTCGACAGCCGCGCTGGCGGGTCGAGGCGACGCTTGGCGACGAACAGGGCGCCGACGAACATCAGTACCGTGGCCGCCAGCAGGGCGAAGCCGAGGATGCGGTTATGCAGGCCGAAACCGTGCACGACGATGGCCAGTACCGCTGCCAGGACGAAACCACCGGCGGTGGCCACGTGGGTCTTGGACATGTACTTGTCGCGCTCGACCACGTGGTGCAGGTCCACCAGGTAGCGATTCGGCATTTTCAGCAGGCCGCCGATCCAGTCGACCTTGGCGGGACGACCGCGACGCCACATCAGGAAGCGCTTCAAAGCGCCCAGCACGGCCAGTGCCAGGGCAGCGAAGAGCAAAATGGGAAGAATGGTTTGCAGCATGAGCGTTGGTCTCCGTTGATCGTTGCCACGCCGCGCGTTGCAACGATTCGCCGGACGCTATGCGTCCGGCGCGTGTGACGCAGAGCGTCACGAGTCGGGGGGTCCCACACGGGCGGTTCGACGCCTCGATGTGGGAACCATCAGTCGACCGTTGTCAGATCAGAAGTCCTTGCACAGGCGCAAGGCGTCGTAGATCGCCGCGTGGGTATTGCGCTGGGCCACGCAGTCACCGATGCGGAACAGCAGGTAACCGTCGCCCGCCTCGGACAGGCAGGGTTGCGGCTTGATCGCGAACAGTGCCTCGACGTCGATCTGACCCTTGTTGCGCGAGCCTTCCTTGAGGGCGTAGTACAGCGATTCGTCAGGACGTACGCCGTTCTCCACCACCACCTGGTCGACCACGCGCTCTTCCTTGGCGCCGGTGTATTCGTTCTCCAGTACGGCGACCAGCTTGTCGCCTTCACGGTAGACCTTCTCCAGCATCAGGTCGCCGGTCATGATGACTTCTTTCGGGTACAGGCTGCGGTAGTAGGTCGGGAAGCTGGTGCCGCCGATGGCCACGCCCGGCTTGATGTCGTCGGTGACGATCTCCACCTGTGCGCCCTTGTCAGCGAGGAAGTCGGCTGCGGACATACCGGTGAATTCGCAGATGGTGTCGTACACCAGTACGTTCTTGCCCGGTGCGACCTTGCCCGAAAGCACGTCCCAGCTGCTCACTACCAGGCCTTCGTCTGCGCCCCAGTGTTCGTTCTGCTCGAGGAACGGATGACCGCCATTGGCCAGTACCACGATGTCCGGACGCAGGTCGAGGATGCTCGCCTCGTCGGCACCGGTGCCCAGGCGCAGGTCGATGCCCAGACGCGCCAATTCCAGCTGGTACCAGCGAGTGATACCGGCGATCTGATCGCGCTGAGGTGCCTTGGAGGCCAGGGTGATCTGGCCGCCCAGTTGTTCCTGCTTCTCGAACAGGGTCACGTCGTGGCCACGTTCTGCGGCGACGCGGGCTGCCTCCATACCGGCCGGGCCACCACCGACGATCACGACCTTGCGCTTGACGCCGGTGGTTTTCTCGATGATGTGCGGCACGCCCATGTATTCACGGCTGGTGGCGGCGTTCTGGATGCACAGCACGTCCAGGCCCTGGTACTGGCGGTCAATGCAGTAGTTGGCGCCGACGCACTGCTTGATCTGGTCGATCTGGCCCATCTTGATCTTGGCGATCAGGTGCGGGTCAGCGATGTGCGCGCGGGTCATGCCGACCATGTCCACGTAGCCACCTTCGAGGATGCGCGTGGCCTGGTTCGGGTCCTTGATGTTCTGTGCGTGCAGCACTGGAACCTTGACCACTTCCTTGATGCCGGCCGCCAGGTGCAGGAAAGGCTCCGGCGGGAAGCTCATGTTCGGAATGACGTTGGCCAGGGTGTTGTGGGTGTCGCAGCCGGAACCGACCACGCCGAGGAAATCGAGCATGCCGGTGGCGTCGTAGTAGGCGGCGATCTGCTTCATGTCCTCATGGGACAGGCCGTCCGGGTGGAATTCGTCACCGGTGATGCGCATGCCCACGCAGAAGTCGTCGCCGACTTCGGCGCGCACGGCCTTGAGCACTTCCAGGCCGAACTTCATGCGGCCCTCGAAGGTGCCGCCCCATTCGTCGGTACGCTTGTTCACGCGCGGCGACCAGAACTGGTCGATCAGGTGCTGGTGCACGGCAGACAGTTCGACGCCGTCCAGGCCACCCTCTTTGGCGCGACGTGCGGCCTGGGCGTAGTTGCCGATGATGCGCCAGATTTCCTCGACCTCGATGGTCTTGCAGGTGGCGCGGTGTACCGGCTCGCGGACGCCAGACGGCGACATCAGGGTCGGCCAGTTGAAACCGTCCCAGCGCGAGCGGCGGCCCATGTGGGTAATCTGGATCATGATCTTGGCGCCGTGCTTGTGCATGGCGTCAGCGAGATTCTGGAAGTGCGGGATGATGCGGTCGGTGGACAGGTTGACCGAGCTCCACCACTCCTGCGGGCTGTCGATGGCAACCACGGACGAGCCGCCGCAGATGGCCAGGCCGATACCGCCTTTGGCTTTCTCTTCGTAGTATTTGACGTAGCGCTCGGTGGTCATGCCGCCATCGGTGGCGTAGACCTCGGCGTGCGCAGTGGAGAGCACGCGGTTGCGGATCGTCAGTTTGCCGATTTGAATCGGCTGGAACATTGCTTCAAAAGCCATTGCGGCACCCTCACGGAAAAGCGGCCTGGGGTCTTCTTGTCGAGAGGTGCTTCAGTACGGCGAAGCCCTCCCTCCTACCTTTATTGTGTTTAGAGCGGTTTGACGCGGAACAGGCCGTGGTCGTGGCCTTCCTGCGAGGCACCGTAGACCTGTTCGGCGACGGTGCGGATGCTGCTGCCCTGGGCTTGCAGAATCTGGTCCATGGCGCCGGCGAACCAGCCAGTGAACATGTAGTCGACCGGGCGGCCGCACTGGCCGTAGACATAGACGAAGGCCGAGTGGTCCAGGCGCACTTCGCAGGTGCCGGCCTCGAGGTCGATCGACTCAATCTTGAACAGGCCCCAGCCGCGCTGCGACAGGCGCTTCATGTAGTGCTCGAATACCGCTACGCCGGACAGGCCATGGCACTCGGCTTCCTTCTCGCACCAGTGCCAGGCGGACTTGTAGCCGGCCTTGTAGAGGATCTCGGCGTACTTGTCGGCGCCGAGCACTTCCTCGATGCCAATGTGGTTGTTGACGAAGAAGTGACGCGGCACGTACAGCATCGGCAGGGCGTCGGTGGTCCATACGCCGGTTTCGTCGTCGACCAGGATGGGCATTTCGGGGGCGTGGGTGGACATGTTGGATAACTCCTGAGTTTGAGCGGTAGGAGCGGCCTAAGCCGCGAAGCCTCTGGCTATTCCGCCCTTGGGGACGAATCGCGGCTGAAGCCGCTCCTACAGAAATTGGATTGGAAAGGGCTTATTCGCCCCAGACGTCGGCGAGTACGCGTACCCAGTTCTCGCCCATGATCTTGCGCACAACGCGCTCGGAATGGCCGCGTTTGAGCAGGGTCTCGGTGAGGTTGGGGAACTCGCCCACGGTGCGGATGCCCAGCGGGTTGATGATCTTGCCGAAGTTGGTCAGGCGGCGGGCGTAACCCTTGTCGTGGGTCAGGTATTCGAAGAATTCCTTGCCGTGGCCCTGGGTGAAGTCGGTACCGATACCGATGGCGTCTTCACCGACGATGTTCATCACGTACTCGATGGCTTCGGCGTAATCGTCGATGGTCGAGTCGATGCCCTTGGCCAGGAACGGCGCGAACATGGTCACGCCGACGAAGCCGCCGTGGTCGGCGATGAACTTCAGTTCTTCGTCGGACTTGTTGCGCGGGTGTTCTTTCAGGCCCGAGGGCAGGCAGTGCGAGTAGGTCACCGGCTTCTTCGACTCGAGGATGACTTCCTCGCTGGTCTTGGAGCCGACGTGCGACAGGTCGCACATGATGCCGACGCGGTTCATCTCGGCGACGATCTCGCGACCGAAGCCGGACAGGCCGCCGTCACGCTCGTAGCAGCCGGTGCCGATCAGGTTCTGGGTGTTGTAGCACATCTGCACGATGCCCACGCCGAGCTGCTTGAACACTTCGACGTAGCCAATCTGGTCCTCGAACGCGTGGGCGTTCTGGAAGCCATAGATGATGCCGGTCTTGCCCTGCTCCTTGGCCTTGCGGATGTCGGCAGTGGTGCGTACCGGCATGACCAGGTCGCTGTTCTCGCGGATCAGCTTGCTGCTGGCGGCGATGCTGTTGACGGTGGCCTGGAAACCTTCCCATACGGACACCGTGCAGTTGGCGGCGCTCAGGCCGCCCTTGCGCATGTCTTCGAACAGTTCGCGGTTCCATTTGGCAATGATCAGACCGTCGATGACGATGCTGTCGGCGTGCAATTCGGCTGGGCTCATCAGGCTTGTCCCCTAATACGGATGCGCCGAGTCGGCTGTCGGCGCTTTGGGGAGAGCTTATCCCTGGGGGGCAGGGTGACCCGGTGCAAAAACGACTGGGGGTTTGCCGAAAGCGTCAAGCCGAGGTCGCGAATGGATACGCGGCCTCGGCGCACCTCGTCATCGGCACAAACGGCCTGCGAAGCGCGTCGTTTTGAGACGGCAAGCGGCTGACGCTGTGCCTAGGGCGCAGGTCGTTCGTGGCGATCCTGGCTGGGACTGGTGGCGAAGCGCCTGCGGTAGCAGCGCGAGAAGTACGACGCCGAATCGAAGCCGCAGGCCAGGCTTACCTCCAGCACACTGAGATCGCTCTGGCGCAACAGCTGGCGTGCCTTGTCCAGGCGCAGGCCGAGGTAGAAGGCCGACGGCGTGGTTGCCAGGTGGTGGCGGAACAGGCGTTCCAGCTGGCGCACGCTGATGCCCGCCTGATCGGCCAGCGCCTCGTTGGGCAGCGGCTGCTCGCACTGGCGCTCCATCTCGCCGATCACCCGCACCAGCTTCTTGTTGTGCAGGTCGTAGCGACTGGCCACCTGCATGCGCTGGTGATCCAGGCGAGTGCGGATGCGGCTGACCACGAACTGCTCGGAGACCTGCACGGCCAGCGGTTCGCCATGTGCCTGGCTGATCAGGCCGAGCATCAGGTCGAGGCTGCTGGTGCCGCCCGCACTGGTGATGCGCTTGCCGTCGATCTCGAACAGTTCCTGGGTGACCAGTAGCGCCGGATAGCGCTCGCGAAAGGCATCGATGGCTTCCCAGTGCAGGGTCAGGCGCTGGTGCTGGAACAGCCCGGCCTCGGCCAGCAGGAAGCCGCCGGTGTCGATGCCGCCCAGGATTGCCAGTTCAGGCTCGTGCCGTTGCAGCCAGTGCGCCAGGTGATGGTCGTAGTGCGCCAGCGGTTCGAAGCCGGCGACCACGAACAATGCCTGGCAGTCATCGGGCAGCTGCAAGCCATCGTCGACGTTGAGCGACATGCCGTTGCTCGCCTGCACGGCGTTGCCGTCCTGGCTCAGCAGACGCCAGCGATACAGCTCCCCACGGAAGCGATTGGCCACGCGCAGCGGTTCGATCGCCGACATCAGGCCCATCATCGAGAAGCCGGGTAACAGCAGAAAACAGTAGGTCTGTGGCATACGGGGCATGCGCCGGTGCAGGGTGACGGGTAGCCCGGATGCGATCCGGGGGTGGCCTGGAATTAATACGCCATCACGGCTTCTGCGTCAGCAACTGGTCGACATGAGTCAACAAAGCGTCGCCAAAGTGCGAATGGTGCGCGAGAGTGAGGCGTAAGGTGGTTTCATCGGGATGATCAGAAACCCGAGCACGGTGGGGGCCAAGAACCTGACCACGATCTGTGCGCGTCGCTGCTACCGCGTCAAAACAAGCTGGAACGCCAGCTCGCTCGCAATGCTCATTTGCCATGCGCAATATCGAGCGCGACACCGAGCGTTGCTCAGCTGTTTTGGCGGGGCGCTATCACTGCGGCACGCGAGATCGCGAACAGGTTCCAGGGCCTCTAGAAGAACGAAATAGAACCGCTGTGACACGATGAGGAGCACCCAGATGAAAGGTCTTACCGCGCTGGCCGCGTGCTGCACCCTGAGCCTGTTCAGTACCTCCCTGCTGGCTGATGACGCCAGTTGCAAGAACGTTCGAATCGGCGCCGTCGGCTGGACCGACGTGGTCGCCACCACCGCCGTCGCCAGCGAACTGCTGCATGGCCTCGGCTACGAAACCAAGCAGACCCAGGCGTCGCAACAGATCATCTTCGCCGGTATCCAGAAGGGGCAGATCGATGCCTTCCTCGGCTACTGGAAGCCGATCATGGACGACAACATCAAGCCCTTCCTCGAGGCCGGTGCGGTCAAAGTCGCGGCCGAGCCATCGCTGGACGATGCCGTGGCCGTGCTTGCGGTGCCCAGCTACACCGCTGAAAAGGGCCTGAAGACCCTGGCCGATATCGCCAAGTTCAAGGATCAGCTGGACGGCAAGATCTACGGCATCGAGGCCGGCTCCGGCGCCAATACCGCGATCCAGAAGATGATCGACTCCAACCAGTTCGGCCTGGGCGGTTTCAAGCTGGTCGAGTCCAGCGAGGCGGGCATGCTCGCCGCCGTCGGCCGCGCCGTGCGTAACGACAAGCCGGTGGTGTTCTTCGGCTGGAAGCCGCACCCGATGAACCTGTCGATGCAGATCACCTACCTCACCGGCACCGAGGACGTGTTCGGCCCCAACGATGGCGCCGCCACGGTTTCCACCGTCACCGCGCCGGACTATGCCGAGCGTTGCCCCAATGCCAATCGTCTGCTCACCAGCCTGCGCTTCACCAGCGAGCAGGAAGCCGCGTTGATGCAGCCGATCATGGAGCGCAAGCCGGCCGCACAGGTCGCGCGCGACTGGATCAAGGCCAATCCGAAGGTGGTCGACGCCTGGCTGCAAGGCGTCACTACGCTGGATGGCAAGCCCGCCAACGCCGCATTGGTCGCCGGTAACTGATGCACCGGCGCCGGCTCAACCGGCGCCGATTCCCTTTTTTGTACAACGCCTGCGGCCTGGCCGTCGGCCCTTGTTCGCCCCTGGAAAGGACAGTCGAAGATGAACTACGAGGTTATCGTCACCTGCGCGGTGACCGGCGCTGGCGACACCGTCGGCAAGCACCCGGCGATCCCGGTCACCCCCAAGGAAATCGCCGCCGCCGCCATCGAGGCGGCCAAGGCCGGCGCCACCGTCGCCCACTGCCATGTGCGTGACCCGCAGACCGGCAAACCGAGCCGCGACGTGGCGCTTTACCGCGAGCTGGTCGAGCGCATCCGCGAAAGCGATACCGATGTGATCATCAACCTCACCGCCGGCATGGGCGGCGACCTGGAGATCGGCCGTGGCGAGCAGCCGCTGGAGTTCGGTGCCGGCACCGATCTGGTCGGGCCGATCACCCGCCTGGCGCATGTCGAGGAACTGCTGCCGGAAATCTGCACCCTGGACTGCGGCACGCTGAACTTCGGCGACGGCGACTTCATCTACGTCTCCACCCCGGCGCAGCTGCGTGCCGGCGCCAAACGCATCAGCGAACTGGGGGTGAAGGCCGAGCTGGAAATCTTCGACACCGGCCACCTCTGGTTCGCCAAGCAGATGATCAAGGAAGGCTTGCTGGACGATCCGCTGATCCAGCTGTGCCTGGGCATTCCCTGGGGCGCGCCGGCCGACACCACGACCATGAAGGCCATGGCCGATAACCTGCCGCCTGGCATCACTTGGGCCGGCTTCGGCATCGGCCGCATGCAGATGCCGATGGTCGCCCAGGCCATGCTGCTCGGCGGCCATGTGCGCGTGGGGCTGGAGGACAACATTTGGCTGGATCGCGGTGTACATGCGAGCAACGGGCAACTGGTCGAACGCGCCATCGAGATCATCGAGCGCCTCGGCGGCCGCGCCCTGACCCCGGCCGAGGGCCGGGAAAAGATGAAGCTCAAGCGTCGCTAGCGATTTTCTCCCCTCTCCCGCTTGCGGGAGAGGGGCAGGGGCGGCCCGCGATCGGGAGAGGGTTTGTGTGCACCCCCCGTAGCCCGGATGCAATCCGGGGCATTCCTAACACCAACTCCCCGGATCGCATCCGGGCTACCGGAGTTCAACCATGACCTTCGTTACCGATATCAAGACCTTCGCCGCTCTCGGCACCGGCGTCATCGGCGCCGGCTGGATCGCCCGTGCCCTGGCCCACGGCCTCGACGTGATCGCCTGGGACCCGGCGCCCGGCGCCGAACAGGCACTGCGCACGCGCCTGGCCAATGCCTGGCCTGCACTGGAAAAACAGGGCCTGGCGCCTGGCGCCTCGCTTGAGCGTCTGCGCTTCGTCGATAGCATCGAAGACTGCGTGCGCGCTGCCGATTACATTCAGGAAAGCGCGCCCGAGCGCCTCGATCTCAAGTGCGAACTGCACGCGAAGATCAGCGCCGCCGCGCGCCCTGACGTATTGATCGGCTCCAGCACCTCAGGCCTGCTGCCCAGCGAATTCTATGAAGGTGCCGCGCACCCCGAGCGCTGCGTGGTCGGTCACCCGTTCAACCCGGTGTACCTGTTGCCGCTGGTGGAGGTCGTGGGCGGCGCGAAGACCGCGCCCGAGGCGGTGCAGGCGGCCATGAAGGTATACGAAGCGCTGGGCATGCGCCCCCTGCATGTACGCAAGGAAGTGCCAGGTTTCATCGCCGACCGCCTGCTCGAAGCGCTGTGGCGCGAGGCACTGCACCTGGTCAACGACGGCGTGGCGACCACCGGTGAGATCGACGATGCGATCCGTTTCGGCGCCGGTCTGCGCTGGTCGTTCATGGGCAGCTTTCTGACCTACACCCTGGCCGGTGGCCCGGCGGGTATGCGCCACTTCATGGCGCAGTTCGGCCCGGCGCTGAAGTTGCCCTGGACCTACCTCGAGGCGCCGGAGCTGACCGACGGGCTGATCGACGCGGTGGTCGAAGGCACGGCCGAGCAGCAGGGTGAGCGCAGCCTGGATGCCCTCGAACGCTACCGCGATGACTGCTTGCTGGCCGTGCTGGAGGCGATTCGCCAGACCAAGGCCAAGCATGGCTTTGCCTTCGCCGAATAAAACGAGTCATTCCCGGTGCGCGCGGCGCACCCTACGGGCAGCCTCTGTCGTGCTCCCCTCTCCCATTTATGAGAGAGGGGCCGGGGGAGAAGGCCTAATCGGAAGTCGAACATGAATCTACCAACCTATCGGACCATCATTTCCCCCGATTGGGTCGACTACAACGGCCACCTGCGCGATGCCTTCTACCTGCTGATCTTCAGCCATGCCACCGATGCGCTGATGGACGTGCTGGGGCTGGATGAAGTCGGCCGCGCCCGTACCGGCCACACGCTGTATACCTTGGAATGCCACCTCAATTTCCTGGCGGAGGTGAAGGAGGGCGAACGGGTAGAAGTGCGCACCCAACTGCTGGCGCACGACGCCAAGCGCCTGCACATTCACCATGGCCTTTACCGGTCGGGCGAAGACGCCAGCCTGGCGCAAAGCGAGCAGATGCTGATGAATATCGACGGCGCAGCTGGCCGTGGTGCGCCATTCGATGAGCAAGTGGCGCTCAGGGTGGTGCAGTTGGCCAGCGAACATCAGGGATTGCCACAGCCGGACTGTGTTGGCCGGCTCATCGGCCTGCGCCGCGCTTCCTAGGCTGTCGCGCGGCCGCCCAGGGCGCGCGCCTCCGCGTCACTGCCCACGCGGCAACCCTTATTTGGGCTTGTACGCGCAGTACCCCGGTCTTGGGCCAACCTTGGGATGGTGGCGGCAGGTGTCCGGACGTTTCTCGTAGACGGTGCACAGGCGCGTCTTGCGGTCGAGGAACAGGCAGTCGTTGTTGGACATGCGGGTCAGGGTGAAAATGCCCGATTTCTGGTTGAAGCGTTCGACCACGCCGTCTTTTTGCAGACGTTTGGCGATGTTCTTCGGCGGTTCGCTGCGTTCGAACTCGTCCACCAGTTCCAGGCGGATCAGGTCGTTCAGGCGCACTTCCACCGGCAGGGTGCAGCAGCTGGAGATGCAGCTGTGGCACATGTCGGCGGTGTATTTGGCCCAGGTTTCCAGGCGATCGATCTCTGCAGCGGCTATCAGGCGGGGCTTCATCATGGTTTGGCTATCGTGCGGTCGGTGCCGCTGCTGTCACGGGGCGGCGATGATAGCGGGCGCGTGGCGTTTGTGAAGCACCGGCTGGCGGCTGATTGCGATGCGTTGTGCCTGTGAACGGCTTGGCAGTCGTCTCTCTGGGTGTTGGTCGATGCGACTCCTATACTGTGTGCCCGTCTCGGGTGGCTGCTAGGTGCGCGAGGCGATCTTTCTCAGGGTTGGGACATAACGCATGCAATGGATCTTCATGCTGGTCGGTTTGGTGCTCGGCGTGGGCGCCAGCGAATCGGTCACCGGTGCACTTCTCGGCGGCTTGATCGGCCTCAGCCTGGGCCAGGCGCTGCGCCTGCAGGGGATGGAGGCGCGCAATGCGCAGCTGGCCGCGCAGCTCAAGGACTTCGCCGAACGTTTCGAGCGCGGCACCCGCGCCATGCACGAGCGCCTGCTCAAGGTGGAGCAGGGAGAACACGGCGAGCCTGAGCCAGTGCCTGCCCCGGCACCTGCTGAAGCCGTTATCGACTTGCCTCCCGAGCCTACGCCCGAGCCGGTCGCTGCCGAAGAACCCGTGCCGGAGCTGGACTGGACGCTCGAAGCCGTGCCGGAAATCGAAGCGCCGCAGCCTGTCGATGAGCCCGCACCGCTGGCCGCGCAGGTCGCCCACCAGCCGCAGCCTGCCCCACAGCAAAGCCCCTGGCGCGAGCAAGCGCCGCGCGAGCCGAACCTGGTCGAGCGCGGTATCGCGGCGGCCAAGGCCTGGCTGTTTGGCGGCAATACCGTGCTGCGGGTCGGCGTGGTGCTGTTGTTCCTTGGCCTGGCCTTCCTCCTGCGTTACGCCACCGAAGGCGTCGAGGTGCCGATCGAGCTGCGCTACATGGGCGTTGCGGCCAGCGCCCTGGCCCTGCTCGGTCTTGGCTGGTGGCTGCGGCGGCGTAACCGCAGCTATGCCCTGGTGCTGCAGGGTACCGGCATCGCCGTGCTCTATCTGACGGTGTTCGCCGCCATGCGCCTGCATCCGTTGCTCGATCCGGGCATGGCCCTCGGCTTGCTGGTGGCGGTGACGCTGTTCTCGGCCATTCTCGCCGTGCAGCAGAATGCCCTGGGCCTGGCGGCGGCTGCCGCGCTGGGCGGCTTCGCCGCGCCGATTCTCACCTCCACTGGCAGCGGCAACCATGTTGCGCTGTTCTCCTATTTCGCCCTGCTCAATGCCGGCATCTTCGTCATCGCCTGGTTCAAGGCCTGGCGTCTGCTCAACCTGATCGGCTTCGTCGGCACCTTCGGCATCGGTTTCGCCTGGGGTCTGCGTTCCTACACACCGGAGCTGCTGTGGAGCACCGAGCCGTTCCTGGTGTTGTTCTTCCTGATGTACGTGGCCATCGGCCTGTTGTTCGCCCGTCGCACCCTGCGTGACGCGGCAGATGCCCCGCAGGCACGCGACGAACTGCTGCGCTGGTCGCTGCGCCGCGGCGATTACGTCGATGCCACCACGCTGTTCGGCCCGCCACTGGTCGGCTTCGGTCTGCAGGTCGCACTGGTGCGGCATATCGAGTTCGCCGCTGCATTCAGCGCCCTCGGCCTGGGGCTGTTCTATCTGCTGCTGGCGCGGGTGCTCAAGGCGCGAGCTGGCCAGCGCGCCTTGCTGCTGATGGAAACCTGCCTGGCGCTCGGCGTGGTATTCGCCAGCCTGGCCATTCCGCTCGCGCTGGATGCACGCTGGACCAGCGCGGCCTGGGCCGTGGAGGGCGCCGGCATCTTCTGGTTGGGGCTGCGTCAGGGCCGGCCGCTGGCGCGTGCGTTCGCCCTGTTGCTGCAGCTGGGCGCCGCCCTGGCGTTCGTCAGTGCTCTGGATTACGGCCATGACCGCCTGCTCGACGGCTCGCCGCTGGGCGCGCTGATGCTCGGTGTGGCCCTGTTGTTCAGCTATTGGCAGCTACGCCGGGCGCCGCAGGCCGCCAGTGCCCGGGAGAACCGCTTGCAACCCTGGCTGGGCCTGGCGGGGTTGGCGTTTCTCTATCTGATCGCTCCGCTGCTGTTCGAGGCACCCGGCACCGCCATCGCCTGGGCGTTGGCCGGCCTTGCGACGCTGTTCGTCGGCCTGCGTATTGCGGCGCCGAGCTTCGTCTACAGCGCCTTCTTCATCCAGTTGCTCGGTGGCCTGCTGTTCCTCGGCCAGATGGCGCTGGATTCACTGTTCGGCCGTGGCGGCTTCAGCGCTGGCTGGTTCGGCCTGCTGGCAGCGTCGATGGTCGGCCTGGGGCTGATCGCCGGGATGCTGCTGGCCGCACGTGATCCGCAGATCCGCGACAATCGCCGTCTGCTCGGTGCCCTGTCGATGGTGATGCTGGTGGGGCTGGTGTTCATCAATCTGGCGGTGCTGTTCGTGCTGCCCTGGGTGGCGGCTGCCGCGGTGTGGGGCGGCACCGGGCTGTTGATTCTGTGGCTGGCGCTGTATCTGCAGCAGCGCGCGGCCTTCCTGTTCAGTCTGGTGCTGCAGGTTTTCGCTGGCCTGGCCTTCCTCGCGGCGGGGCCGCTGCTGCTCTCGGGCATCAGTGGCGAGGGCCTGTCACCGCTGGCGCATACCGGTTTCTGGACGCCGGCAGTGCTTGGCCTGGCTGCGCAGATCGGCGCCTGGCGCTTGCACAGTCTGGCGCACAGTGGGCGGGAAACCGGGCTCGATGGCATCAGTCTGCAACGCCTGGGTCAGCTTTTGCTGGCTTGGGGCGCGGCCTGGTGGGCGCTGGCCCTGGCCAGTGAGGTGCTGCGCTTCGTCGGTGTTGATCTGCAAGCCAGTGCGCTGCTGGTACTGGCCGCCGCGTCGAGCCTGGCCTGGATGCTGCTGGCGCTGCGCACTGGTTGGCGCGAGCTGGCCGTGCTGTGCAGTCTGCTGGCGCCGGTGGCAGGTCTGATCCTGGCTTATGCCTGGCATCCGCTGTATCACCCGGCGGCGAACTTTGGCTGGCTGGGGTGGGGCGCTGTGATCGCCGTGCATCTGCTGATGCTGAGGTGCCTGAGCGGGCTACTACCGAGCAGCGCGGCCAGCGTTGCCCATGTGCTCGGCTGCTGGTTGCTGATCGCTGTGTTGGCGCTGGAGCTGCGTTACCTGCTGCTGAGCCTGTCCGATCACTACAACGCCTGGCGCTGGCTGGGCTGGGCGCTGCTGCCCACCGCTTACCTGTGGGCGATGGCGCAGACGCGGCGCTTGCCCTGGCCGGTTGCCAGCTTCGAGCGCGAATACCGCCTGTGGGCGGCGGCGCCGCTGGCCGCACTGATGCTCATCTGGTTCTGGCTGGCCAATGCCAACAGCGCCGGCGACAGCGATCCGCTGCCGTACTTGCCGCTCATCAATCCGCTGGAGCTGGGCCTGCTGCTGTGCCTGGGTGCGCTGTTCGTCTGGGCGCGTGATGCGCTGCCGCGCTTTGGTCTGGAACCTGTGCGTGCACAGCAACTGGTGCAGGGTGTGGCAGGGGTGTCGCTGTTCGCGCTGCTGACAGTGATGGTGATGCGTTCGGCGCATCACTGGGGCGGCGTGCCCTGGCAGACGTCGGCGCTATTGGACTCGATGCTGGTACAGGCTGGCTGGTCCATTGTCTGGACCCTGATCGCCCTGGCATTGATGCTGTCGGGCCATCTGCGCGTACGTCGCGAGCTGTGGCTGGTCGGCGCTGCACTGATTGCCCTGGTGGTGGCCAAGCTGTTCTTCGTCGAGCTGGGTAACCGCGGCGGTCTGGAGCGCATCGTGTCGTTCATCGGGGTCGGGGTGCTGCTGCTGGTGGTGGGCTATTTCGCCCCGCTGCCGCCGCGCAAGGCCGACGATACTGCGGCCAAGGAACAGGAGCCTGCCGTATGAGGTTCATCCGTTGGGGCCTGCTTCTGGGGTTAGCGCTGAGTACACTCGGTCAGGCAAGCGAGCAGCTGCAGGATTATCGGCACAGTGCCGCCCTGCAACTTGCTGGAGAGGGCCCCTGGTATCGCCTGGAGCTGCCATTCGCTGCTCACCTCGCTGCCGGCTATGGCGATTTGCGCGATCTGCGCGTATTCGACAGCAAAGGCCAGATGCAGGCCTATGCGCTGATTCCGGGGTACAGCGAGACGCTGCAGCATGAGCAGGAACACGGCGTGCGCTGGTTTCCGCTACGGGGGCGTGTCGATGCTCAGGAGATGCCCGCGTTACGCGTCGAGCGCAGCACCAGCGGTACCCTGATCGAGCTGCGTGGCGACGCGCCGACGGCAAGCGGGCAGCAGTTACGGGGCTGGTTGCTCGATGCCAGCGCCATCGATGCGCCGCTGGTGAGTCTGAACCTGGACTGGAGTGGAGCCGAAGACGGATTCCAGCGTTTCAGCATCGAGGCCAGCGACGACCTGCAGCACTGGCGCAGCTGGGGAGAAGGACAGGTGGCCCGCCTGAGTTTTGCCGACGAGCACATCGATCAGCGCCAGGTCGAGTTGCCCGGGCTGCGTGCCCGCTATCTGCGCCTGCTGTGGAACAATCCCGCCCTGGCCCCGCAACTGGAGGCCGTCACCCTGCGCAGTCAACGGCAGGATCATCAGGCGGCGCCCCTGGTGTGGTCCGAGTCCATGCCGGCACACGCCAATGGTGAGGGGCAGTACCAGTGGCAGTTGCCGCTGGCTCTACCGCTGGAGCGGCTACGTATCGAGCTGCCGCAGAGCAATACCCTGGCGCCGCTGCGTTTCGAGGCGCGTACTAGCGACCAGGGCAACTGGCGTCAGTTGGTCAGTGGCGTTCTCTATCGGCTACCGGAGGCCGGGCGCGAAGTGGTCAGCGATGAATTGGCCCTGCCCGGCTGGCCAGTGCGCCAGCTCCGTGCACAGGTGGATGCCCGTGGTGGCGGCTTGGGCGCGGATACGCCAGACATGCGGGTTGCCCTGCGCGCCACGCAGATGGTGTTTCTCGCACGCGGCGAAGCGCCCTATCGACTGGCGCTGGGCCGCCTAAATGCACAGTCGGCGGCATTGCCGCTGCAAACCCTGATTCCCGGTTATCAGGCGCAACGGCTGGCCAGCCTGGGGCGTGCCGAGTTGGCCGAGGCGCTTGGCGCCCCGGTCGATTCGCAAGCGGGCTCCACTCAGCACTGGCAGCGCTGGGGACTCTGGGCTGTACTCTTGCTGGGAGTCGGCTTGCTGGCGGCGATGGCCGCCAGCCTGTTGCGCCGTCCGCCAGACGCCTGAGCGAGGCGCTACGGACCAACAAACCCCTGCTGCGGCAGGGGTTTTGCAGTATCTTAGGCACCTTGCGCTAATCCAGCATTGAAGGTCAGGAAGGCCCTTGCGTATTTCGATTTGCGTCACTGCCCAGCCGTCCAGTGTCGCTTGTGTCCGCGACTCACGCACTGCTTCGCCGGGAATGCGGAGGGGGCGCTGATGCACGCGTGCATGGCTTCCGGCTGGAGCCTGTCGGCGCCAGTGCTGGGAACGCTGCTGGTATGTCTCGGCGTGATCCTGCTGGCCTGCTGGGTCACCCGTCAGCGCGACTTCCCTGGGCGTGACAGCTTCTTCCTGCTGCACCTGGCCAGTCTCTGGTGGATGGTCGCTGCAGCGTTGGAAATGGCCTTCCTCAGCGCCGACTGCAAGATGTTCTGGGCCAGCATGGCCTGGCCCGGCATTGTTGCCACGCCCACGTTCTGGGCGGTTTTCCTCTGGCAATACGTCAACAGCATGCGCACGCCGCTGGCGCGTAGCAGCATCCTCGGGCTTGGTCTGGTGCCACTGCTGGTCTGGGGGCTGGCGCTGAGCAATCCCTGGCACGGCTTGTTCTACGGCGCTGGCAGTGCACCGATCGACGCCAGCCTGGGTGCGCCCGTGCGCTACGAGCATGGCCCGCTGTTCTACGCCACGGCTGTTTATGTGTACCTGTTCATGGCCTTCTGCATGGGCGTGGTCACGCGTGCCGCTGCGCTCAGCCAGGGGCTGCATCGTCGCCACTACCTGGCCTTCGTGCTGGTCACGGCTGTGCCCTGGGCGGCCAACGTAGGTTACGTCGTATTCGGTTGGACCCTGTTCGGCTTCGATCCGACACCCTTCAGTTTCGCGTTCACCCTGTTGGCTTTTTCCTGGCTGATCGTCGGCGTGCGCCTGTTCGATCTCCTGCCGGTAGCGCGTCACCTGCTGCTGGAGGCCTTGCTCGATCCGGTGCTGGTGATAGATCCACGGGGCCGTGTGATCGAGGCCAACCCGGCAGCGCTGAGACTGGCGGGCCTGCAATCAGGATGGCACGGCATGGCATTGGCGCAGTGGCCGGTTTTCGGCGCCGACCTGCAACGACTGCTGCAAGAGCGCGGCGCTACCGAGGCGGACGTGCCGCTGACGCTGACCTGCGCCGCGCGCTACTACGAGTTGCGGGTGCGTGGCATCCAGCGCGTCACTCGCCATGGTCCGACGCTGCTCGGCCATATGCTCTATATCCGTGACGTGACCCAGCGCCACCTCAGTGAGCTGAAGCTGGCCGAAGCCCTGGCACTCAGCGAGGAGCGCCTGAGCACCATCTCCAGTCTGCACGAGCAACTGCGCGAGCAAGCGCTGTGCGATCCGCTGACCGGGCTGTACAACCGTCGTTACCTGGACGAATTCTTCGCGCGCGAGCTGGCCAGGGTGCAGCGCGAAAAATTGCCGTTGGGGTTGGCGCTGATCGATCTCGACAACTTCAAGCGCCTCAACGACGAGTACGGCCACCTGGTCGGCGACGATGTGCTCAAGGCCGTCGCCCAGCACCTGCTGGACAACCTGCGCAGTACCGACGCAGTGTTTCGTATCGGCGGCGAGGAGTTTCTGTTGATATTGCCGGGCGCCGACCCGCATGAGGCCGGCGAACGCCTGCAGAGCATCTGCACGCAGCTGGCCGCTCAGGATGTCGCCACCCGGGGTGGTGATCAACGCGTGACCCTGTCTGCCGGCATGGCCCACTGGCCTGAGCAGGGGCAGGCGCTCGACGAGCTGCTGCAGGTCGCCGATGCCGCGCTTTACCAGGCCAAACGCGACGGGCGTAACCGCGTCTGCGACCTGCTGGCAGAGGCCAAACCCAGCCATCCATCCCAGCAGGCAGCATTGCGCGGCGACTCGGGTTAAACTGCGCGCGATTTTTTCCCTTTCCGGAGCCGTCCATGTCCCGCGTCACCCTCAGCCGCTACCTGATTGAGCAGACCCGCAGTCACAACACCCCGGCCGACCTGCGTTTCCTTATCGAAGTCGTGGCACGGGCCTGCAAGGCGATCAGCCATCAGGTCTCCAAGGGCGCCCTCGGTGGCGTACTGGGCAGCCTGGACAGCGAGAACGTGCAGGGCGAAGTGCAGAAGAAGCTCGACGTGATCTCCAACGAGATCCTGCTCGAAGCCAACGAGTGGGGCGGTCACCTGGCCGGCATGGCGTCCGAGGAAATGGACAACGCCTATCAGATTCCCGGCAAGTACCCGAAAGGTGCTTACCTGCTGGTCTTCGACCCGCTGGACGGCTCCAGCAACATCGACGTCAACGTTTCGGTCGGCACCATCTTCTCCGTGCTGCGCTGTCCTGAGCGCAATGGCCAGACCGGTGACCTGGGCGAGGAAGCCTTCCTGCAGCCGGGTACCCAGCAGGTCGCGGCCGGTTATGCCATCTACGGCCCGCAGACCATGCTGATGCTGACCCTTGGCGACGGCGTGAAGGGGTTCACCCTGGATCGTGAACTGGGCAGCTTCGTGCTCACCCACGACAACATCAAGGTGCCCGAGTCGACCAAGGAATTCGCCATCAACATGTCCAACCAGCGCCACTGGGAAGCCCCGGTGCAGCGCTACGTCTCCGAGCTGCTGGCCGGTGAAACCGGGCCGCTGGGGCGTAACTACAACATGCGCTGGATCGCCTCGATGGTGGCCGACGTGCATCGCATCCTCACCCGTGGCGGTGTGTTCATGTACCCGCGTGACGCGCGCGAGCCGGACAAACCGGGCAAGCTGCGCCTGATGTACGAAGCCAACCCCATGTCGATGATCATCGAACAGGCCGGTGGCGCAGCGACCGACGGCAGCCAGCGCATTCTCGACATCCAGCCCACTTCGCTGCATCAGCGCGTGCCGGTCTACCTCGGCTCGAAAGAAGAAGTGCTGCGCATCACTGCGTACCACCGCAACTGATGCAAGCCTGGCAGCCGTTGCTCGACTGGTGGTTCGGGGCCGATCACGGCCCGGCCACCGAGGTGGCTGCTGCGCGCCAGGGGTTGTGGTTCGGCAAGCGCGACAGCCAGGACCGTGAGGCCGAGGCGCGTTTCGGCGCGCAGGTCGAGCAGGCCCTGGCAGGCGAGCTGCAAGGCTGGGCGGATGACCCGCAGGGCTGGCTGGCGCAACTGATCCTGCTCGACCAGCTACCGCGCATGATCTTCCGCGATACGCCTCGCGCATTCGCTGGCGACCCACTTGCCCGTCCGCTGCTGCGCGCTGGCCTGGATAGCGGTTGGGATCGCAGGCTGACGCCCATCCAGCGCGTCTTCGCCTACCTGATCTTCGAGCACGCCGAGGATCTGCCCTTGCAGGACCGCGCGGTCGAGCTGTTTGGTGATCTGCTGAGCGAGGCCGCTGCCAATGAGCGGCCATTGTTCGCGAACTTCCTCGATTTCGCCGAGCGTCATCAACGGGTGATCGCCCGCTTCGGTCGCTTTCCCCATCGCAATGCGATTCTTGGTCGCACCTCTAGCGCCCAAGAGCTGGCCTTTCTGCGGGAACCCGGCTCGAGTTTCTGAACTCCAAGCGGGCAAGTCGTCGCCGGCTATGCCAAGCTTGCTGGCACCTTCCCATCAGGAGCTTCATCCATGTCGATGCGTATCTTCGCGTTGCTCGCCTGTTGCCTGCTTGCCGCCTGCGGCAAGGTCAATCAGGAAAATTATTCCAAGCTCGAAGCGGGCATGAGCAAGCAGGAAGTGGAAAGCCTGCTCGGCGCGCCGGGCGAGTGCGCGGGTGCACTCGGGATGACCAGTTGCACCTGGGGCGACGACAAAGCCTATATCAGCGTCCAGTACGCCGGGGACAAGGTCATGCTGTTCTCCGGCAAGGGACTCAAGTAACAGGAGCCTCCATGCGTTCGATCCTCATCGCCAGCGCCATTCTCGCTCTGGCAGGCTGCGCCAACTCGGGTACCGGCAGCATCTCCAAACCGCCACCGCAGACCATGCAGGTCGACCTGCAGCGCTACCAGGGCACCTGGTACGAGCTGGCGCGCCTGCCGATGTTCTTTCAGCGCAATTGCGTGCAGTCCGAAGCGCATTACGGCCTGCGTGATGACGGTCGTATCGACGTGACCAATCGCTGCCGCGACAAGGATGGCGAGTGGATCGAGGCCAAGGGCGTCGCCGAGCCTCAGGTCGAAGGGCAAACCGACAAACTGTGGGTGCGCTTCGACAACTGGGCCAGCAAGCTGCTGCCGATCAAGGGCGACTACTGGGTGATCTACCACGACGAGGATTACCGTGTGGCGCTGGTCGGTCACCCGGAGCACAAGTACCTGTGGCTGTTGTCACGTACACCGGAGGTCGATCAGGAAACCCGCGACAAGCTGCTCGAGGTGGCGCGTGAGCAGGGCTACGTCACCTCGGATCTGATCTGGCGTCAGGCTGACTGACTCAGCGCCCGCGCTGGCCCGGATGCGAGCCGGGCCAGGCCTTCATTCCCAGTCCAGGCGCGCAAGTTTCCATTCGCCGCCGTCGAGCCACCATTGCAGCTTCACCGAGTAGTGCCGCGCGCTGTCGGGAATCAGTCCCTCGGCGCCGCTCAGGCCCACCTGCGCCTCGGTGTAGCCCTTGCTGCTGATTGCCGGGTCGATCCAGCTGTTCTTGCCCAGGGCAATCACCTTGACGTTCTTGTGGCGCAGGAACAACAGGGTCATGGTGCGCTTGGCCCACTCGCTGTCGAGCTCCTGACGAGCCAGGAAGTCGCCATGCAGCTGGTCCATTACCGCGCCAGTACGCTTGGTTTCGATATTGTCCTGCAGCTGCTGCACAGCGGCTTCCAGAGCGGCCTGCGGATCGTCACGAGCGCCGCAGCCGACGAGCAGCAGGCTGAGGGAAATAAACAGCGACCAATACAGTTGACGCATCGACATGCTGAACGTCCTTTTCATGGTTATGATGCCGGGCAGAGTGGAACACGGCAGTTGTAGCCCATCCAACAGGAGCCAACCATGCAGACTTTGTACCCGGAGATCAAACCCTACGCCCGCCACGAGCTGGCGGTCGAGCCGCCGCACGTCCTCTATGTCGACGAGAGCGGCTCGGCGGACGGGTTGCCGGTACTGTTCATCCATGGTGGCCCAGGCGCCGGCTGCGATTCGGCCAGCCGCCGCTATTTCGACCCCGCGCTGTATCGCATCGTCACCTTCGACCAGCGTGGTTGCGGTCGTTCCACGCCGCACGCGAGCCTGGAAAACAACACCACCCAGGCATTGATCGGCGATATCGAGCGCATTCGCGAGCACCTGGGGATCGACAGGTTCGTGCTGTTCGGTGGCTCCTGGGGTTCCACCCTGGCGTTGGCCTACGCACAGGCACATCCACAGCGGGTGCACGGGCTGATCCTGCGTGGCATCTTCCTGTGCCGGCCGCAGGAGTTCAGCTGGTTCTATCAGGAAGGCGCCAGCCGCCTGTTCCCCGATTACTGGGAAGACTATGTCGCGCCCATCCCCGTGGAGGAGCGTGGCGACCTGATGCAGGCTTTCTACAAGCGCCTGACTGGCGCCGACCAGATCGCCCAGATGCATGCTGCCAAGGCCTGGTCGACCTGGGAAGGTCGCACCGCCACCCTGCGCCCGAACAATCAGGTGGTCGACCGCTTCAGCGAGGCGCATCGGGCGCTGTCCATCGCTCGTATCGAGTGCCACTACTTCGTCAACGATGCCTTCCTCGAACCGAACCAACTGCTCCGTGACATGCCGAAGATCGCCCATCTGCCGGGCATTATCGTGCATGGTCGTTACGACGCCATCTGTCCGTTGGACAATGCCTGGGCGCTGCACCAGGCCTGGCCCAACAGCGAGTTGCAGATCATCCGCGACGCCGGTCATTCGGCGGCGGAGCCGGGCATTACCGATGCGCTGATCCGCGCCGCCGAGCAGATGGCCCGGCGCCTGCTCGACCTGCCGCTGGAGGATGCATGAAGCTGCTGATCCAGCGCGTCAGCGCCGCCAGGGTCGAGGTCGAAGGCGAGGTGGTGGGCAGCATCGACCAGGGCCTGCTGGCGCTGGTCGGCATCGAGCCACAGGATGATCAGGCCAGTGTGGGGCGGGCCCTGCACAAGCTGCTCGGCTATCGCGTGTTCAGCGACGAGGCGGGCAAGATGAATCGCTCGCTGACGGACGTGCAGGGCGGCCTGTTGCTGGTGTCACAGTTCACCCTCGCGGCCGACACCAAAAGCGGCATGCGCCCCAGCTTCTCCAGTGCCGCGCCGCCCGCGCAGGGCGCCGCGCTGTTCGATGCCCTGGTCGAGCGCGCACGCAGTGAGCATGAGCAAGTCGCCACCGGGCGCTTTGGCGCCAACATGCAGGTGCATCTGGTCAACGACGGGCCGGTGACCTTCTTGCTCGAGGTATAGCGTGTAGGGTGGACAACGCGAAGCGTGTCCGCCGCTGAGTGCCTCAGAACAGTCTGGCCAGCAACACCGGTACCGCCGTTTCAACGCGCAGAATGCGCTCGCCCAGCTGCACCGGCTGCAGGCCGGCGGCCTCGCGTAGCAGTTCCACTTCGTAGGGGATCCAGCCGCCTTCCGGGCCGATGGCCAGCGTCACGGGCTGTTCTACCGCGCGTGGGCAGGTTGGGTAGTCGCCGGGGTGTCCGGTCAGGCCGAGGGTGCCGGCCGCCAGTGCCGGTAGGCGGTCCTCGACGAAAGGTTTGAAGCGTTTTTCGATGCTGACCTCGGGCAGTACGGTATCGCGCGCCTGCTCCAGGCCGAGGATCAACTGCTCGCGAATCTCCTCGGGCTGCAGGAAGGGCGTCTGCCAGAAGCTCTTTTCCACCCGGTAACTGTTGACCAGCACCAGGCGCGGTACACCCATGCTGGCGATGGTCTGCAGGGTGCGCTTGAGCATCTTCGGCCGGGGCAGTGCGAGAATCAGCGTCAGCGGCAACTTGGCCGGTGGCGCCTGGTTGAGTTCGACGGCGAGCTCGGCGCTGTCGGCATCCAGGCTGAGCAAATGCCCTTCGCCCATCAGGCCGCCCAGGCGTCCTACACGCAGGCGATCCCCTGCTTCGGCGCGGTGTACCTCCTGCAGATGCTTGAGGCGCCGGCCACTGAGACGCACTCGATCGACGCCGATGAAGTCGGCGTCTTCCAGTAGCAGCAGATTCACGGCTGCGGCGCGGGTGGCTGGTCTTCGGGTTTGGCTTGGTCTTCAGCCTCTTCCTGCTCTTGCTTCTGCTTGCGCTTGAGCAGTGCGCCAGCCAGCAGGCCGCTTTCGAACAGTAACCACATCGGCAGCGCCAGCAGCGTTTGCGAGAACACGTCCGGTGGCGTCAGCACCATGCCGACGATGAAGCAGCCGACGACCACGTAGGGACGGCTCTTGCGCAGCGTGGCGACGTCGACCAGGCCCACCCAGATCACCAGGAAGGTGGCGATGGGGATCTCGAAAGCCACGCCAAAGGCGAAGAACAGGGTCAGGACGAAGTCCAGGTACTGACCGATGTCGGTCATCATCGCCACGCCTTCTGGTGTCACGCTGGCGAAGAAGCCGAACATGATCGGGAAGACCACGAAGTAGGCGAAGGCCATGCCGGCGTAGAACAGAAAGATGCTGGAAATCAGCAGCGGCACTGCAATCCGTCGTTCGTGGGTATAGAGCCCCGGTGCGATGAAGCCCCAGGCCTGATGCAGGATCACCGGCATGCCAAGGAACAGTGCGCACATCAGGGTCAGCTTGAACGGCGTCAGGAACGGTGAGGCGACACCGGTGGCGATCATCGTCGCGCCGGCCGGCAAGTAGGCGCGTAGCGGCGCAGCCACCAGGGCGTAGATGTCCTGAGCGAAGTAGAAGAGGCCGGCGAAGATCAGCAGGATGATCACGACGCAGCGCAGCAGGCGAGTACGCAACTCGGTCAGGTGCGAGACCAGAGGCATTTCCTGGTCGTCTTGCGGGTTTCTGCTCATGGCTGGGGATTCTTGTCCTGAACGCTCGGGGTCGCTTCGGCTGTCGGTTTGGCGCTGCTTTCGGCAGGCGGGCTGGTGCCGTTGCCGGTGCCTAGGATGTCCTGCTTCATCGCATTCATCTCGCGCTCAAGCTCGAGAATTCGCTCGTTGTGCAGCTGGCGACGAATTTCATCGGCGCCGATCTCGCGCTCCACCTCGGCCTTGATCGAGTTGAAGCTGCGCTTGATCCGGCCGATCCACAGGCTGGCCGTGCGCACGGCACCTGGCAAACGCTCAGGGCCGAGCACTACCAAGGCCACCAGGCCTACCAGCAGCAGTTCGGTAAAACCGATGTCGAACATGGCTTAGTCTTTCTTCGCCGGCTCTTCGACCTTGCGTGCCTGGGCGTCGATGGTCTGCCCCTTGGGCTCTTCGACGGCCGGCTTGTCGGCTTCGCCGTTGTCCATCGACTTGCGGAAGCCCTTGATCGCGTCGCCCAGATCCGAGCCCAGGTTCTTCAGGCGCTTGGTGCCGAACAGCATGACCACGATGAGCAGGATGATCAGGAGTTGCCAGATGCTGATGCCGCCGAAACCCATGATGAGTTCTCCGTTGTGAAAGTTATTCGGATTGCGGTCGCGCGGCTTTTTCCGCGTGGCCAGAGAGGCCGAAACGGCGATCCAGTTCATCCAGCACGGCCTGTGGGTGCTGGCCGAGGGCGGCGAGCATGACCAGGCTGTGGAACCACAGATCAGCGGTTTCGTAGATCAGGTCCTTGCAGTCACCGCTGTTGGCGGCGTCCTTGGCGGCGAGGATGGTTTCCACCGATTCCTCACCGACCTTTTCCAGAATCTTGTTCAGGCCCTTGTGATACAGGCTGGCGACATAGGAGCTGTCCGGTGCTGCACCCTTGCGCGCTTCCAGTACCTCGGCCAGACGGCTAAGAGTGTCACTCATGGCTGTGTCCTGCATAGATGGCGTGCGGATCTTTGAGCACGGCGTCGACGGTTTTCCAGCCGCCATTCTCGTATACGCGGTAGAAGCAGCTCTCGCGCCCGGTGTGGCAGGCGATGCCTCCCAGTTGCTCGACCATCAGCACGATGACGTCGGCGTCGCAGTCCAGACGCAGCTCATGCAGCTTCTGCACGTGGCCGGATTCTTCGCCCTTGCGCCACAGCTTGCCACGCGAGCGTGACCAGTAGATGGCGCGCTGTTCGCTGACGGTGAGGGCGAGGGATTCGCGGTTCATCCAGGCCATCATCAGGATGCGGCCGGTCTTGTGATCCTGGGCGATGGCCGGCACCAGGCCGTCTTCGTTCCAGTGGATTTCGTCGAGCCAATCGTTCATCGGTGTTCCAAGTCTGCCGGGGTTGCCGGACTGTCAATTCGCCAAGTGTGCCAGTGCCGTGGCTAGCTGGCTATCGGCGCAGCACCAGATAGAGGCCGCCGCCGACCATTAGCCAGGCGGGCCAGGCGGCGAGCAGCGGCGCCAGTCCCTGAAGGGTGCCGGCGCCAATCAGTGCGGCACCGAGCAGGCGCAGTGGCCAGCGGTCGCTGCTGGGTCGCGGTTCTTCGCTTTGCGATTGCTGCAGGCGCTGCAGCGTGTCGCGGGCGATCTGCGACAGGTGTGGCACCTGTTCGGCCTGTTGCTGCAGGTTGCGCAGCAGGTGCAGGGGGCTGATGCGCTCGCGCATCCAGCGTTCGAGGTAGGGCTGGGCGGTGCTCCACAGGTCCAGGTCCGGATAGAGCTGGCGGCCCAGGCCTTCGATGTTGAGCAGGGTTTTCTGCAGCAGCACCAGCTGGGGCTGCACTTCCATGTTGAAGCGTCGCGCGGTCTGGAACAGGCGCAGCAGCAATTGACCGAAGGAAATGTCCTTTAGCGGCCGCTCGAAGATCGGCTCGCACACGGTGCGGATCGCCGCTTCGAATTCGTTGACCTTGGTTTCTGCCGGCACCCAGCCCGAGTCGATGTGCAGTTGCGCGACCTTGCGGTAGTCGCGTTTGAAGAAGGCCAGCAGATTGCGCGCCAGGTAGTCCTGGTCCTCGTCGGTGAGGCTGCCGACGATGCCGCAGTCGATGGCGATATATTGCGGGCTCCAGGGCGTGCGGGTACTGACGAAGATGTTGCCGGGGTGCATGTCGGCGTGGAAGAAGCTGTCACGGAACACCTGGGTGAAGAAGATCTCCACGCCGCGCTCGGCCAGCAGTTTCATGTCGGTGCGCTGGTCGGCCAGGGTCTCCAGGTCGGTCACCGGAATGCCGTAGATGCGCTCCATCACCAGCACCTGGTGGCGGCACAGGTCCCAGTACACCTGCGGCACGTAGAGCAGCGGCGAGCCGTCGAAATTGCGCCGCAGCTGGCTGGCGTTGGCCGCCTCGCGCAGCAGGTCGAGCTCGTCGTAGATGGTCTTCTCGTAATCGCTGACCACTTCCACCGGATGCAGGCGGCGGGCATCAGCGGAGGCTTTCTCGGCGATGCGCGCGATCAGGAACAGCCAGGCCAGATCCTGGCGAATGACCGGTTTGAGGCCAGGCCGCACCACCTTGACCACCACTTCCTCGCCGGTCTTGAGCTGCGCCGCATGCACCTGGGCCACCGAGGCCGAGGCCAGCGGCTGGCTGTCGAAGCGGGCGAACAGCTCGCTTACCGGGGCGCCAAGCTGACGCTCGATCAGGGCGATGGCCTGATCCTCGGGGAACGGCGGGACGCGGTCCTGCAGGTGCGCCAGCTCGTCGGCGATGTCCGGCGGCATCAGGTCGCGGCGGGTGGACAGCAACTGACCGAACTTGATGAAGATCGGCCCGAGGTCTTCGAGCGCCAGGCGCAGGCGCGCACCGCGCGACAGCTCCAGCGGCTTGCGCGGTAGCCAGCGCCAGGGCAGCAGGTAGGACAGCGCGCGCAGCCAGAACGGCAGCGGCAGCTCGAACAGCATTTCGTCCAGTTGGTAGCGGATGACTACGCGCTGGATGCGCAGCAGACGGCGAACGGCAAGCAGCTTCATGCGTCGGACTTATTGGCAGAAGTGAGGCGCTCGATGCGTGCTTCCAGGCGGTCGAGGGCGAGTTTCAGTTGGTCCAGCTCGGCGAAGCGCACATCGGCTTCGCGCTGGCCTACCAGGGTGCGTGACTCTTCGGCCAGGTAGTCGGCCAGGTCCTGCTTGAGGCTGGCAGCGCCATTGGTCGCCAGGTTGACCCGGCTACGCAAATGGCTGGCGAACAGCGTGGTGGCCAGCGGGCCGAGCCAGCGGGATATTTCGTACTCCCAGTCCAGCTCCAGATCCTGGAGGATGCCGGCCAACTGCAGCAGCACGGCGCTGTCGCCGTCGAGGGAAATTTCCGGGCGGTGCAGTACAGCGGTCTTGTCGCGGCTCAGGGCTAGGCGCGCCAAGCTGGCGGCGGGGGCGGTGAGGGTACAGTCGGCAGGGGCGTGCCACTGCGATGCCAGTTGCAGGCCAGCGCCGCTGGGCAGGATGAACAGCTCCAGCACCGGGCTCTGGCAATGCACGGCAATTACCTTGCCGCTGAGCGCCTGCAGGCGCGGCAAGGCCGTGCCATCGAGGCGCAGAACACGATTGAGGCCGGCTTCGACGCTGGCCAGCAAGCCGGTTATCAGCATCAGGGCTTGATGCCGCGGTGCAGGGCGACGATACCGCCGGTCATGTTGTGGTAGGTGACGCGCTCGAAGCCGGCGTCGACCATCATCGCCTTGAGGGTTTCCTGATCCGGGTGCATGCGGATCGACTCGGCCAGGTAGCGATAGCTTTCCGAGTCATTGGTGATCAGTTTGCCGGCCAGCGGCATGAAACTGAACGAATAGGTGTCGTAGACCTTGGCCAGCAGCGGGTTGCCGGGCTTGGAGAATTCCAGCACCAGCAGACGGCCACCGGGCTTGAGCACGCGCAGCATGGAGCGCAGGGCGTCTTCCTTGTGGGTGACGTTGCGCAGGCCGAAGGCGATGGTGACCACGTCGAAGTGGTTGTCGGGGAACGGCAGCTTCTCGGCATCGGCCTGAACGAACTGCACGTTGCCGGCCACGCCCTTGTCCAGCAGGCGGTCACGGCCGACCTTGAGCATGGAGTCGTTGATGTCGGCCAGTACCACCTGGCCGGTGGGGCCGACGATGCTGGCGAACTTGCGGGTCAGGTCACCGGTGCCGCCGGCGATATCGAGCACGCGGTTACCCGGGCGTACGCCGGACAGCTCGATGGTGAAGCGCTTCCACAGACGATGCAGGCCGCCGGACAGTACGTCGTTCATCAGGTCGTACTTGGCCGCCACCGAATGGAAGACTTCGGCTACCTTTTCCGCCTTCTGGCTTTCCGGTACATCCTGGAAACCGAAGTGAGTGGTGGGTTCCTGCTCCTGGGCCTTGCGTGGATCGCTCATGTCGCTCTCACCGGGTAGAAAACCGCCCCATTCTAAAGGTGCAGGCAGTCTTTGTCTTGCTCGGGTGCCCGGCCGTGCGGTGGGCTGATAGAGTGATGTGACCTCATGCCGCAGCCATGCGGCGCGCTGCCAGTTCAAGGAGTTGTCATGTCCCGTATTCGTGTCGAACGATCCCATTCCCTCGGCCGCGAAGCCGCCCGCGAAAAGGCCGAGCGCCTGGCCGAACGCCTGGCCAGCGAGTACGACGTGCGCTATCGCTGGAATGGCGACACCCTGGAATTCAAGCGCAGCGGTGCCGATGGCAGCATCGCGGTCGGTGACGATACCGTGCGCGTCGAACTCAAGCTCGGGCTGCTGCTGTCGCCGATGGGCGGCATGATTCAGCGCGAGATCGAGCAGGTGCTGGACAAATCCCTGGTCTGAACAGGCCGCCTTAAGCTTCAAGTCAGTACGTAGGGCGGATGGAACGGTGACGCGTGATCCTTCCGACCCGCTGCAGCTGCTCCTAGTATGCGATTTCTAATTTTTCTCCTTAGGGTGTACCCAAGCCTGCAATCCGTGGGCGTTTCCGCTAACTGTCAAAGCGCGTGAGGTGCACCATGTCGAAAGTCGCCGTGAAGAAAAAAGTAGAAACCGTGGTCGAAGACAAAGCCGGTCTGTTCGACGACGTGAAGGGCTATGCCCGCAAGATCTACCTCGCTGGCCTGGGCGCCTACGCCAAGGCGGGTGTCGAGGGGGCCGAATACTTCAAGGAGCTGGTCAAGGCCGGCGAAGGCGTCGAGAGCAAAGGCAAGAAGCTGGTCGACGAGCAGGTAGATGCTGCCAACAGCCAGATCGAATCGGTCAAGCAGTCGGTCAACAGCAACGTCACCAGCGTTAAAGGCAGGGTCGAAGTTCAACTCGACAAGATCGAGAAGGCTTTCGATACTCGTGTGGCTTCCGCTCTGAACCGTATCGGCATTCCGTCCAAGCAGGATGTTGAAGCACTCTCTGCTAAGCTGGATGAGCTGAGCGCGTTGCTCAAGCATGTCGCGCGTACCAAATAAGGAGATCAGGATGGCTGTTAAGAAGAAAACCGAGAAACAGACCAGCTCCTGGATCGGCGAGGTCGAGAAATACTCGCGCCAGATCTGGTTGGCAGGCTTGGGCGCTTACTCCAAGGTCAGCAAGGACGGCACCAAGCTGTTCGATACGCTGGTCAAGGATGGCGAGAAAGCCGAGAAGTTGGCCAAGAGCGAAGTCGACAAGCAGGTCGATGCGGTGAAAACCGGCGTCGGTTCCAAAGTCGGTTCGGCCCGCTCCAAGGTCGATGAAGTGCGGGGCAAGGCGATCGGCAAATGGGGTGAGCTGGAAGAGGCTTTCGACAAGCGTCTGAACAATGCCATCTCGCGTCTGGGTGTCCCCAGCCGCAACGAGGTCAAGGCATTGAACGACAAGGTCGACAGCCTGACCAAGCAGTTGGAGAAGATCACTGGCGTATCCGCCAAGTCGGTCGCCAAGCCTGCTGCTGCCAAAGCTGCGCCGAAACCCGCTGCCAAGGCGGCCGCCAAGCCAGCTGCGAAAGCCGCTGCCAAACCGGCGGCCAAGCCAGTAGCCAAAGCAGCAGCCAAACCGGCCGCTACCAAAGCTGCGGCGAAGCCTGCGGCGGCGGCCAAGCCGGCAGCTAAACCAGCGGCGAAACCAGCAGCCAAGGCGGCCGCGAAACCCGCTGCCAAACCTGCCACCGCCGCCAAACCGGCAGCCGCCAAACCTGCGGCCAAGCCGGCAGCTGCGAAGAAGCCGGCCGCGAAGAAACCTGCTGCGGCCAAGGCAGCAGCGCCGAAAGCGGCTACTCCGGCTCCGGCGGCGCCTGCAGCTGCTACCCCGGCCGCAGCTCCGGCTGCCACGCCTGCAGCGCCAGCCACTTCGTCCTGAGTTTCTCGGTAATGGACAACGCCCGGCCTAGTGCCGGGCGTTTTCATTTCAGGTCGTCGGGCACGCGATGCCTAGCAACGGCGGAGCAGTGTCAGGCTTCCAGATAACGCTGCGCCAGTTGCTCGACGGTGCCGCGTGACGGTTGGTTCAGGTGCGGTGCCACCAGCATCATGATCTGGTACACCACCAGGCGCACTTCGCCTTCCCGGTCGAGAATGCGTTGGTAGTCGAGGGAGAACAGCAGGGTCAGGGTGATCTGCTCGACCAGTTGGCCGAGCGCTTGAGTGCCACTGTTCAACTGTCCGGCGGCCATGAGGCGGGCGAGCAAGGCCGCCAGGGTGCGCTTGAGGGCGTTCAGCCAGTGGCGAACGCCGCGCGCCAGTTTCGGCAGGCGCCCGGTCAGGTTGGACATGTCCTGGAAGAGAAAGCGGTACTGCGACAGGCGCTCGACGATCAGGTGCAGGAACAACCAATAGTCCTCGACGTCCAGCTGGGCTTCCGCAGGTGGATCGAGCAGCGGCGCCATCTCGCTCTGGAAGCGCTCGAACAGCTCCAATACCAGCGGCTCCTTGCCGTGGAAGTGGTAGTAGAGATTGCCGGGGCTGATATCCAGCTCGTTGGCGATCTCCAGGGTGGAAACGTTGGGTTCGCCCTGCTCGTTGAACAACTGCAGGGCGGTTTGCAGAATACGTTCGCGGGTTTTCATCCTTGGCTTCTTGTTCGGCTGGGCGCGAAGACCTGACGATAACCGGCCGCTACGCTGCCGGCCATCGCTTTCAGCGGATGTGCACGTAGGTGCCCGGCGCTGCTTCCATGGGCGGATGGTTCTGGTTGCCCAGAGCCATCAGGGTTTCGCGTTGCTCGCCGGAACGGGCCTGGATCCACTCCAGCCACTGCGGCCACCAGCTACCCTGCTGGTGTTGGGCGTCGTGGTACCAGGCGCGTGGGTCGGAGGTGAGCTTGGCGTTCTCGTAGTAGTTGGCCTTGGGGTTGCCTGGCGGGTTGAGGATGCTCTGGATATGGCCGCTGTTGGACAGGATGAAGCGGCGGTTGCCGCCAAGCAGCAGGGTCGAGCGATAGACCGCATCCCAGGGTGTGATGTGATCGTTGATGCCAGCCACGCTGAAACTGTCGACGGTGACCTTGGCCAGGTCCACCGGCGTGCCGCAGACTTCAAGGCCGCCAGTGCGGCTGAGCGGGTTGTGCTTGAAGAAGTCGATCAGGTCGCCGTGCAGGGCGGCGGGCAGGCGGGTGTTGTCGTTGTTCCAGTAGAGAATGTCGAACGCCGGTGGTTGCTTGCCGAGCAGGTAGTTGTTGACCCAGTAGTTCCAGATCAGGTCGTTGGGGCGCATCCAGGCGAATACCCTGGCCATGTCGCGACCATCCAGCACGCCTTGCTGGTAGGAGCGGCGCTTGGCCGATTCCAGGGTTTCCTCGTCGGCAAAAAGCATGGCCGGGCTGTCGATCTGGCTGTCGAGCAGGCTGACCATGTAGGTGGCGCTGGCGATCTTGCGCAACTGTCGGCGCGCCTGCAGGTGACCTTGCAGGGCGGCGATGGTCAGGCCGCCGGCACAGGCGCCGAGCAGGTTGACATCCTTGCTGCCGGTGATGGCCCGACAGGCGTCGACGGCCTCCTCGACGGCCTGCACGTAGCTCGACAGGCCCCATTCGCGATGCCGTGGGTCGGGGTTGCGCCAGCTGATCATAAAGGTCTGCAGGTCGTTCTTCAGCGCGTACTGGACGAAGCTCTTGTCGTTGGACAGATCGAATATGTAGTACTTGTTGATCTGCGGCGGCACGATCAGCAGCGGACGCAGGTACTGTTTTTCGCTCATCGGCTTGTACTGGATCAGCTCCAGCAGCTCATTGCGAAACACCACCGCGCCCGGGGTGCAGGCCAGATTGCGGCCGACCTCGAAGGCATGCTTGGTGACCTGGCTGGGCAGCCCGTCGTTGTGCAGCAGGTCGTCGAGCAGATGGCGCAGACCCTTGAAGGCGCTGCTGCCACCGGTATTGAACAGTTCCTTGAGCGCCTGCGGGTTGAGCGGGCTGTTGGAGGGCGACAGGGCGTCACTCATCAGCGAGGCGAGAAAGCGCGCGCGGGCGCGGTCATCGGTTGACAGGTCGCTGTCATCGATCCACGCCGCCAACTGCTTCTGCCAGGCCAGATAGGCCTGCAGGCTGCGTCGGTAAAAGGGGTTGAGGTGCCAGGTCGGGTCGGCGAAACGAGGGTCCTGCAGGTTGACCTTGTGCAGGGTGTCGCCGAGCAGTACCCGGCCGAGCTGGCCGCCGAAAGCCAGCAGGTGGCGTCCGCTGCGCACGGGGTTCTTCAGGCCCTGGGCGGCCAGCAGGCGCATGGTCGATAGCAGGTCGCGACCGCGAACGCCGACTACGGCGCTCTGGGCATTCATGAAACTGGCAGGTGCCGGCAGTGAAGCCGGAGTCGATTTGTCTCGCATGGTGTAACACTCCATCGTCAAACCGCCTGGCAAGCCGTTGAAAACGACCTGCAAGAGACTTTCATGGCGCGGACTGCCTGACGCGCACCTTGTGCTTGTGCACGATGTGCAGCAAGCCCTGTACCAGACGCGCGGGAGATCCGTCCCAGAGCGCTGGCTGGAAAATCGAAGGGGCCGATACCGGCCCCTTCTTCGAGCATGCCCTACATTGCGCACTAAGCTGGTGCGGGTCAACAAGCCGCTAGAAAACTACCTTGGCTTTGGCTTCCTGCGTCGCTCTACCTCCTGCATCCATGCAGTCGTCGCCTAGGTATTCGAACGGTTTGCTAGTGCTGGCGCACAGGAGTTGGCTGCGGGTGCATCACCGCGCGGTGCCGCTCCTCTTCGAGAAACTTCATGATGATCGGGGCCACCGCCTCGGCGCGGGTCACCAGGAACAGGTGGCCGTCGTCGATCACGTGCAGTTCGGCGTTGGGAATGCGCCAGGCCAGCAGGCGCATGTTGATCAGCGGGATCAGCGGGTCGTCGTCGCCCGCCATCACCAGCGTCGGTTGGCGGATCTTGTGCAGCCAGTGGATGCTGGTCCAGCCGAGGCCGGCGAACAGTTGCCAGTAGTAGCCCATCTTGCCGCCCGAGCGCACCTTGCTGGCATGCGCCATGGCCAGCTTGGGGTCACGGCGGAAGGCGCCGCCGTAGATGTCCGGGGCGATGCGTACGCCATAGGACGGCTGCACATAACGCCGCGGGCTCGCCATGCGCCAAAGCACCTTGGGCTTGCCTGGCACCATCACCGCGCCAGCCGAGGTGGCGGCGAGGATCAGCTTCTTGCAGCGTTCGGGGTAGTCATGGGCGAACTGCTGCGCCAGGGCGCCGCCCCAGGACACGCCGATGGCATTGACCTGACCGTAGTCGAGGTAGTCCAGCATGCGTGCCGCGAGCTTGGCCAGGCCGGGGAAGCGATAGGGCATTGCCGGGGTCGAGGAGCCGCCGACACCGGGGACATCGAAGGCAATGATTTCCAGCTCCGGGTCGAGGGCGGCGACGAAGGGCATCACCAGTTCCAGGTTGGCGCCGATGCCGTTGAAGATCAGCAGTGGCACCAGTTGGCTGTTGCCCGGCCGCACCGCGGTGCGGATGGTCTGCCCATCGAGGTCGATGGTGCGGAATACGAATGGTTGCGGCATGGGCGCAGCCCCTGTGGAGTTGAGCGCTGGAGAGGGCCATCCGGGCCGCCTCCAGGGTTACCAGGATCTACCTGGTTCGCCGCGCCGGTTGGCCCGTCGAGGCGTGCGGCACTTCCCGGTGCCGCTGCGGTTGAGGCTGACGATCAGCGTTCATGTACGTAGGTGCCCGGGGCGGCCTCGCCGGCCGGGAATTTCTTGTTGCCCACTGTGCTGGATGCATTCTTGGTCTTGCCCGAACGTTCGGTCAGCCAGGCCTGCCAGTACAGCCACCAGGAGTCGGCGTGCTTGGTCGAACTCTCCTGCCACGCCTTCGGGTCCAGTGGCATTTCGCTGTTGGTCATGTAGCGCGCCTTGGGGTTACCCGGCGGGTTGAGGATGCTCTGGATATGGCCGCTGTTGGACAGCACGAACTCGCACTTGCCACCGAACAGGTGGGCCGACTTGTAGCAGGAGTCCCAGGGGGTGATGTGGTCGGTGGTGCCGGCGACGACGAAGAAGTCGCAGGTGACCTGCTTCAGGTCGATCGGTGTGCCACAGACCTCCAGAGCGCCCGGACGGGTCAGCGGGTTGGTCTGGAACATATCGATGAACTCGCCGTGCAGCGCGGCCGGCAGGCGCGTGGTGTCGTTGTTCCAGTAGAGGATGTCGAACACCGGCGGCTCGTTACCAAGCAGATAGTTGTTGACCCAGTAGTTCCAGATCAGGTCGTTGGGGCGCATCCAGGCGAACACCTTGGCCATGTCGCTGCCTTCCAGCACGCCGGCCTGGTAGGAGCGGCGCTTGGCTGCTTCCAGGGTCTTCTCGTCGGCGAACAGCGCGACCTGGGTGTCGAGCTGAGTGTCGAGCACGCTGACCAGCAGGGTCAGGGCGTTGACCTTCGGCTGGCCGAGGGCCGCATAGTGGCCGAGCAGCGACGCGGTGGTCAGGCCGCCAGAGCAGGCGCCGAGCATGTTGATGTCCTTGCTGCCGGTGATGGCGCAGATGACCTCGATGGCTTCCTTGAGCGCCTCGATATAGGTGGACAGGCCCCATTCGCGCTGCGCCTTGGTCGGGTTGCGCCAGCTGACCACGAAGGTCTGCACCTGGCTGCGCAGGAGGAAGCGCGCCAGGCTCTTGTCCGGCGACAGGTCGAAAATATAGAACTTGTTGATCTGCGGCGGCACCACCAGCAGTGGGCGCTCATGCACGCTTTCGGTGATTGGCCTGTACTGGATCAGCTCCAGCACGTCGTTGCGAAATACCACCGCGCCCTCGGTGATGGCCAGGCTCTTGCCGACTTCGAAGGCCTCCATGTTGACCTGGCTGGGCATGCCGCCGTTGTGCACCATGTCCTTGGCCAGATGCGAGAGGCCGTCCAGCAGGCTTTTGCCGCCGGTCTCGAAGAAGCGCTTGACCGCTGCCGGGTTGGCCATGCTGTTGCTGGGGGCCATGGCTTCGGTCATCAGGTTGATCACGAAGTGGCCGCGGCTGGCGTCCTGTTCGGACAGCGAGCTGTGTTCGATCCAGTCGTGCAGCTCCTTGCGCCAGGCCAGGTAGGTCTGCAGATAGCGGCGATACAGCGGGTTCTGGCTCCAGGCCGGGTCGGCGAAGCGGCGGTCGCCGTCTTCGGGCTTGAGTGCGGACTGGCCGAGCACGACATTCTTCAGTTCGAGGCCGAAATGGGCGACGTGTTTGGCGCTATGGAAGGGTTGCTTGAGTGCTTGGGTGAGCACCATGCGGGCAGAGGTCAGAAGATCCTTGCCGCGGATGCCGATCACCGGGTTGAGTCCCAGTGTGTTTTCCGAGGCCTGGCGTTTCAGGTCTTCGTTATTCTTGTCACTCATCTACGACGCTCCATTGTCCTGAGACGAATACCGGCCTGCGAGGGCGCGCGGCGACACGGGGCCTGGTACTGCTCGGGTTACCGGGGGCGGATCGAGTCCGCATCTTTCGTTGCACCTGGCACAGCCAAATGCAGGGAACCTGCCAGTTCCTTGGTTACCCGAGTTTTTGCAGTTAAGCAAGCGAGTCAGTGGGGCAGGAGTATGCCGCGATAGATTAGAAAACGCGCTCTAACTGTCGCTAACGTGACTCTATGTAATGGGCGCGAGGGCTCTGCTGCAGGGCTTTTGCAGCGGCTCAGAGCATCAGGCGCACGACTGACTCGTTGGGGTCGCGGGTTTTTCCGGCGGCGCTCAGTTGGGCCAGGTAGTCGGCCCACAGCGCATCCTGGCGTGTGGCCAGTTCGAAGAGATAGTCCCAGGTGAACAGGCCACTGTCGTGGCCATCGTCGAAGCACAGTTTCAGTGCATAGTTGCCAGCCGGTTCGATTTTCTCGAGGCCGACATTGAGCTTGCCGGTCTGCAGTATCGGCGTGCCGTGCCCCTGTACTTCGGCCGAAGGCGAGTGCACGCGCAGGAACTCGGCGCTGAGCGAGTAGCTCTGCTCGCCGTACCGCAGCTCCAGGGTTTTTGACGCCTTGTGCAGTTTGATTGCGCTGGGAATGGGCATGGCTGATTTCCGTGATCTAGTTAGGCGCTACGCCCAGGTGAGTGATTGCCGCGGTCTGTAGGAGCGGATCTATCCGCGAATTTCGCGGCTGAAGCGGAATGCCGCCCAGCCGCTCCTACAGAATGATGCCGGCCACTGGCGGCAAGATCGTGCTCCTGGATTTACAGGATGTAGCGCGACAGATCTTCGTCCTGAGCCAGCTCGCCGAGGTGGCCGTTGACGTAGGCGGCGTCGATGCGAATGGCCTGACCATCGTGTTGCGCGGCCAGGTCGCCGGCGCTGAAGGATACCTCTTCCAGCAGGCGTTCGAGCAGGGTGTGCAGGCGGCGCGCGCCAATGTTTTCGGTCTTCTCGTTGACCTGCCAGGCGATCTCCGCCAGTCGCTTGATGCCGTCTTCGGCGAACTCGATGTCCAGCCCCTCGGTCTTGAGTAGCGCGCTGTATTGCTCGGTCAGTGACGCATGCGGCTCGCTGAGGATGCGCTCGAAGTCCTCCGGGCTCAGCGCCTTGAGCTCGACGCGAATCGGTAGACGGCCCTGCAGTTCCGGCACCAGGTCGCTGGGCTTGGACAGGTGGAAGGCGCCCGAGGCGATGAACAGGATATGGTCGGTCTTGACCATGCCCAGTTTGGTGTTGACCGTGCAGCCCTCGATCAGCGGCAGCAGGTCGCGCTGTACGCCCTCACGGGAGACGTCGGCGCCGCCGGTGTTGCCGCGCTTGGCCACCTTGTCGATCTCGTCGATGAAGACGATACCGTGCTGTTCGACAGCTTCCAGCGCGCGCGCCTTGAGCTCTTCCTCGTTGACCAGGCGAGCAGCTTCCTCGTCGCGCACCAGCTTCAGGGCGTCGGCGACCTTGAGCTTGCGGCTCTTCTTCTTGCCCTTGCCCATGCTGGAGAACAGGTTCTGCAGCTGGTTGGTCATTTCCTCCATGCCCGGCGGGGTCATGATCTCGACACCCATGGGCGATTCGGCCACTTCGATGTCGATCTCCTTGTCGTCCAGTTGTCCCTCGCGCAGGCGCTTGCGGAACAGCTGTCGGGTGTTGGAGTCCTCGTTGCGCGGCGGCTCGTCGCCGAAGCCCTGGCGTGCCGGCGGCAGCAGGGCGTCGAGGATGCGTTCCTCGGCGGCGTCTTCGGCGCGGTGGCGGACCTTGATGATTTCCTGCTCGCGCAGCATCTTCACGGCGGCATCGGCCAGGTCGCGGATGATCGACTCGACGTCGCGGCCGACATAGCCGACCTCGGTGAATTTGGTCGCTTCGACCTTGAGGAATGGCGCGTTGGCCAGCTTGGCCAGGCGCCGGGCAATTTCGGTCTTGCCGACGCCGGTCGGGCCGATCATCAGGATGTTCTTCGGCGTCACTTCCTGGCGCAGTTCGGCCGGCAGCTGCATGCGCCGCCAGCGATTGCGCAGGGCAATGGCGACGGCGCGCTTGGCGTCGTCCTGGCCGATGATGTGGCGGTTGAGTTCGTGAACGATCTCGCGGGGCGTCATGGACATGGAATTTGGCTCGCTATCGGAAAACTGTAAGAACCTGCTCTGCCGTATCGGGAACAGGTTCTGAGGCAGTGGACGCTACTCGGCAGCGTCCAGTTCCTCGATGGTCTGGTGATGATTGGTGAAGACGCAGATGTCGCCGGCGATACCGAGTGCAGTCTGCGCTACCTCGAGGGCGGACAGATCCGTCTTCATCAGCAGGGCGCGCGCCGCGGCCTGGGCGAAGTTGCCGCCGGAGCCCATGGCGATCAAGCCTTCCTCGGGTTCGACCACGTCACCGTTGCCGGTGATGATCAGCGAGGCGTCCTTGTTGGCCACGGCCAGCATGGCTTCCAGGCGGCTCAGACTGCGGTCGGTACGCCAGTCCTTGGCCAGTTCGACAGCGGCGCGCACCAAGTGGCCCTGGTGTTTTTCCAGTTGGCCTTCGAAGCGCTCGAACAGGGTGAAGGCATCGGCGGTGGCACCGGCGAAGCCGGCCAGCACCTGGCCGTGGTAGAGGCGACGCACCTTCTTGGCGTTGCCCTTCATGACGGTGTTGCCGAGGGATACCTGGCCGTCGCCTGCCATCACGACCTTGCCGTGGCGGCGCACTGAAACGATGGTGGTCAAGGGTGAATCTCCACGCTGCGGGGCGAATTGCCCGGATGGAGAATCAGATGGGGTGCCCGCCTCCGCTTTTCAACCGGCGACGGGCTTAACAGGCTTTTGAAAAACTACCTGCGTTGTCTGGCCGTCGTTAAAAACAGCCTCACAATCGAAGATTGAACGCGCTTTGGCGCGGCCCCGTAGGGGTGAGCGAAGCGAATCAAATGCTCATTTACAACGCGTAAAGTCGAGCGCGACTCCGAGCGTTTTTCGGCTGTTTTTTCCCCGGCCAGTCTGCCTCGCCTACGTTTTTCAACGGCCTGTCGGACGATCAGCGGACTTGGCGCTGCTGTAACAGCAGGTTGCTGTAACCATTGCCGGCGAGGGTTTTCTGCGCTGCTGCCAGCTGTTCGCGGCTGGCAAACGGGCCGACCAGGACGCGGTGCCAGGTTTCCTCGCGCACCTTGCCGGTTTCCACACGTACGTTCTGCCCCAGCAGGATGATCTGCGCTCGCACGGTGTCGGCATCGTCGCGCTTGCGGAACGAGCCGGCCTGGAGGAAGAACTGCGTGGTGACCGGCGCGCTGGCCAGCACCGGTGGTGCGGGCGGCGGCACCTGGCCGTTGAGTGCGGCTTCGGCGCGAGCGGTGTCGATTTTCGCAGCTTCCTCCGGGGTAACCGGCTTTGGCTCGGGCGCAGGTGGAGGCGTTTCTTCCAGCGCCTGCGGCAGGATCACTTCCGACTCCGGCAGCAGGGTGTAGAAGTCGTACTTGGGCCTGGCGGGTTCCGGCTTGGTCGGTTTGGGTTCCGGTTTGGTGCTGCGCACCTGCTCGCCCTTGTCGCGCTTGATCTCGTCACGACCCGGTTCGAGGCTGAACAGGAACATGAAGAAACCGCCGACCACCAGACCGCAGGCCAGCCAGATCCAGCCCGGTACGGGCTTCTTCGCCGGGGCTTGATAGCGACTGGCGCCGCGTTTCGGTGCCGGTTTCTTGCGCGCTGCCATTTACATCCGCTCCAGGGTTTCCAGGCCGAGCAGTTCCAGGCCCTGCTTGAGGGTGCGGCCGGTGAGGGCGGCCAGGCGCAGGCGGCTGTTGCGAGTCACCTCGTCGGAGGCCGTAAGGATCGGGCAGTTCTCGTAGAAGCTGGAGAACAGGCCGGCGATGTCGTACAGGTAGCTGCACAGCATGTGCGGCGTGCCCTTCTCGGCGACGTTGCCGAGCAGCTCGTTGAACTGCGCCAGCTTGGCGGCCAGGGCCTGCTCCTGATCGGCGACCAGGCTGATCTGTCCGCCGATCTCGTCGACGCCCTTGCCCAGCTTGCGGAATATGCTGGCGACACGGGTGTAGGCGTACAGCAGGTAGGGCGCGGTGTTGCCCTCGAAACTCAGCATCAGGTCGAAGTTGAAGCTGTAGTCGCTGGCGCGATGCTTGGAGAGATCCGCGTACTTCACCGAGGCGATGCCGACCACGCGGGCAATCTGGCGCAGTTCGTCTTCAGCCAGATCCGGGTTCTTGTCCTTGACCAGGGTGTAGGCGCGCTGTTCGGCTTCGTCGAGCAGTTGCACCAGCTTCACGGTGCCGCCGTCGCGGGTCTTGAACGGGCGGCCATCAGGGCCGTTCATGGTGCCGAAGCCCATGTGTTCCATGTCCATGCTGGCGGGGACGAAGCCGGCCAGGCGCGCACAGGCGAAGACCATCTGGAAGTGCAGGGCCTGGCGCTGGTCGACGAAGTACAGCACGCGGTCGGCCTTGAGCGTGCCGGCGCGGTAACGGGTGGCGGCCAGGTCGGTGGTGGCGTACAGGTAGCCGCCACCAGCCTTCTGCACGATCAGCGGCAGCGGGTTGCCTTCGCTGTTTTTGAATTCGTCCATGAATACGCACTGGGCGCCGTTGTCCTCGGTCAGCAGGCCCTTGGCGGCGAGATCGGCGACCACCTTGGGCAAATCGTCGTTATAGGCGCTCTCGCCCTTGACGTCGGCCATCCCCAGTTTGACGCCGAGGCGGTCGTACAGCGCCTGGCAATGGCTCAGCGAGATGTCGTTGAAACGGTGCCACAGGCGCAGGCACTCGGCATCGCCGGCCTGCAGTTGCACTACCAGCTGGCGGGCGCGGTCGGCGAACTCGGGCGACTCGTCGAAGCGCTTCTTGGCGGCGCGGTAGAAACCTTCCAGGTCAGCCAGCTCGCTCTCGGCAGCCGCCGGGTTTTCCTGCATGTAGGCCAGCAGCATGCCGAACTGGGTGCCCCAGTCGCCGACGTGGTTCTGGCGGATGACCGTGTCACCGAGAAACTCCAGTACACGGGCCACGCCATCGCCAATGATGGTCGAGCGCAGGTGGCCGACGTGCATCTCCTTGGCCAGGTTGGGGGCCGACAGGTCGACCACCACGCGCTGCGCCGGGCCGCTCTTGCGCACGCTGAGCTTGGCGTCGGCCAGTGCGGCTTCCAGGCTCTGGGCCAGGGCATCGCTGTTCTGGAAGAAGTTGAGAAAGCCGGGGCCGGCGATTTCCACCTTGGTGACCTGCTCGTCGGCCGGCAGTGCTTTGATCAGCTTCTCGGCCAGGTCACGCGGCTTCATGCCGGCCGGTTTGGCCAGCATCAGGGCGATGTTGCTGGCGAAGTCGCCGTGGCTCTTGTCCTTGGTGTTCTCCACCTGGATGGCCGGTGTCAGCCCGGCAGGCAGCACGCCTTCGGCGGTGAGGCGGTCGAGGGCTTGCTGGATCAGGTGGCGAATGCTGTCTTTCATGTTCGGCTCGGGTTGCCTTGGGGCTTTGGTCGAAAACTGCGCATTATAAAAGCAGCAGCGAGCGGCAGGCCATAACTTGTGGGCTGTGCTGTGCGCGGCAGTCGCTGCGCATGGGCACCCTACCCTAGAACAGGTCGATTGGGTCGACGTCCAGTGACCAGCGCACTGCGCGGCCGCTGGGCATTTGCTCGAGTGCATGCAGCCAGCGGTTGAGCAGGCGGTGCAGTGGCGCACGGGCATTGCCCTGCACCAGCAGTTGCGCACGGAAGCGGCCGGCGCGGCGTTCCATCGGTGCCGGAACCGGGCCAAGCAGTTCGATGCCGGAGAGATTCAGTTCACCGAGCAGGTGTTCGGCCTCGCTGCAGGCTTCATCGAGGAAGCCCTCCGCCTGCCCTGGCTTGTGCGCTTCGGCGCGCAACAGGGCCAGGTGACAGAACGGCGGCAGGCCGGCACTGCGGCGTTCGCTTAGCGCCTGTTCGGCGAAGGCGAAGTAGCCTTGCTCGGTCAGTTGCACCAGCAGCGGATGGTCGGCCAGGTGACTCTGGATGATCACTTTGCCCGGCTCCTCGGCGCGGCCGGCGCGGCCAGCGACCTGCACGATCAGCTGCGCCATGCGCTCGCTGGCGCGAAAGTCCGCGGAGAACAGGCCGCCGTCGGCGTCGAGAATCGACACCAGGGTCACCCGCGGAAAATGGTGACCCTTGGCGAGCATCTGGGTGCCGACCAGGATGCAGGGTTCGCCCTTGTTGATGGTGGCGAACAGGCGATCCATCGCGCCCTTGCGCGAGGTGCTGTCGCGGTCGATGCGCAGTACCGGGTAATCGGGGAACAGCACCGCCAGGCGCTCTTCCGCGCGCTCGGTGCCTGCGCCGACCGGGCGCAGGTCGACGTGCTGGCATTTCGGGCAGTTGCTCGGTTGCTTCTCCACATGCCCGCAGTGGTGGCAGCGCAGTTCCTGGTAGCGCTGGTGCACGGTCATCCGGGCATCGCAACGCGGACACTCGGACAGCCAGCCGCAGTCGTGGCAGAGCAGGGTCGGGGCGAAGCCACGGCGGTTGAGGAATACCAGCACCTGCTGGCCGGCCGCCAGGGTCTGGGCGATGGCCTGCTGCATCGGCCCGGAGATGCCCGAGTCCAGCGGTCGGCTCTTTACGTCGAGGCGCAGGAAGCGTGGCTGGCTGGCGCCGCCGGCGCGCTGGGTCAGCTTGAGCAGTGCATAGCGGCCGCTGTGGGCGTTGTGCAGGCTTTCCAGCGAGGGGGTGGCCGAGCCGAGTACGATGGGCACATCTTCCTGGCGGGCGCGCACCAGCGCCAGGTCGCGGGCGTGGTAGCGCAGACCCTCCTGCTGTTTATAGGAGGCGTCGTGCTCTTCGTCGACGATGATCAGCCCCGGGTTCTTCATCGGCGTGAACAGCGCCGAGCGGGTGCCGATGATGATGTCGGCTTCGCCATCGCGCGCGGCCAGCCAGGCGTCCAGGCGCTCGCGATCATTGACCGCCGAGTGCAGCAGAGCGATGCGCGCGTTGAAGCGACGGGCGAAGCGGTCGAAGGTCTGCGGGCCGAGGTTGATCTCGGGGATCAGCACCAGGGCCTGCTTGCCAGCCTCCAGGCACTGATGGATCAGCTGCAGGTAGACCTCGGTCTTGCCGCTGCCGGTGACGCCCGCCAACAAAAACGCATTGAACTGATCCCAGCCCGAGGCCACGGCGTTGACGGCGGCGCGTTGTTCGGCGTTGAGCGGCAGCTCCGGTTGCGCCAGCCAGTGCGCGGGCTTGGCGTGAGGTTGGGTGCGGCGCACCTCGACCCGTACCAGCCCCTTCTCATGCAGCAATTGCAGGCTGTCGCGATTGAGTTGCAGCTGGCTGAGCAGGCTGTGGGCGACACCGTGCGGATGTTGCGCCAGCGCCTTGAGCGCGTCGCGTTGGCGGGGGGCACGGGCCAGCCGTGGGTCTTCGACGCTGGCGCCTGTGTTGGCCAGCCAGTAACGCTCCTGGCGGGTCTCGGCCGGTTCACCCTGGCGCAGCAACACCGGCAAGGCCCAGCTCAAGGTGTCGCCGAGGCTGTGCTGGTAGTACTGCGCCGTCCACAGGCACAGCTTGAACAGCGGCGCTGGCAGCGGCGAGCGGGCGTCGAGCAGCTCCAGTGCGGGTTTGAGCTTGTCGAGAGGCACTTCGCTCTGGCTATCGACCTCCACCAGCACGCCGATCATCTCGCGCCGGCCGAAGGGCACGCGCAGGCGTGCGCCTGGCTGCAAGGCGCTGCGCGACACGCCGGCAGGCGGCAGATAGTCGAACAGGCGGCGCAGCGGCGAGGGCAGGGCGAGGCGCAGGATCAGGTTGGGCAAGCCAGGAGCTCCTTTGACAGGCCGGCGATCTTAGCACGCGACGACCGGCGCCTTGCGCAGCTTGCATCGACTCGCGCGTCTGGTAAGATGCGCGGCCTATTTCTGTGCGGTGCCTGACATTGGTCGGGTGGCGGCACGACTACCCTGAGGAAAGCACGATGAAAGCCGATATCCATCCGAACTACGTCGAAATCGACGCTACCTGCTCCTGCGGTAACGTGATCAAGACCCGCTCCACCCTGGGCAAGAACCTGAGCCTCGACGTTTGCTCCGAGTGCCACCCGTTCTACACCGGTAAGCAGAAAGTGCTGGACACCGGCGGCCGTATCGATCGCTTCAAGCAGCGCTTCGGCGTATTCGGCGCCAAGTAAGCGGCCGAACGATAACGGAATCTGGCATGCGCCACTCCGTGATACTGAAAAAGGCGTCCCTGGTGGGCGCCTTTTTCGTTTCTCTACTGTGCGTCGATCTGGCTCAGGCCTTCTGTCCGCAGCGCGCCGACCTTACTCAGGTCGCCGTGCGCCATGTGGTCGATGGCGACACCGTGCGCCTGACCGACGGGCGCAGCATTCGTCTGATCGGCATCAACGCCCCTGAACTGGGCCGCAAGGGCCGCAGTGATGAGCCCTATGCCGTGCAGGCCAAGCGCCGCCTGCAGGCGCTGGTGGATGCCAGCGATGGCCGCGTAGGCCTTCTCTATGGCGCGCAGCGCAAGGATCGTTACGGACGCACCCTGGCCCATCTCTATGACCGCCAGGGGCATAATCTCGAAGCGCAACTGCTAAGTGAAGGCCTTGGTTTCATGGTGGCAGTGTCGCCCAATGCGGCACTGGTGACCTGCCAGGCGCAAGCCGAGCGTCAGGCGCGCAGCAAGCGACTTGGCGTGTGGCGTGACGGGCAGGTGAAGACGGCTGGCCAACTGCGCGGCGGTGGCTTCGCCTTGCTCGGCGGCCGGGTCATCGCTGTGCAGCGCAATCGTGGCGGTCTCTGGCTCGACCTCGATGGCGGTCGGGTGTTGCGCGTGGCGCCAGAGCTGCTCGATGAGTTCGACCTGCGCGCCTTGCAGGCGCTCAAGGGGCGACGGGTGGAGGCGCGAGGCTGGGTCATCGATCGGCAGAGTCGCGGTGGCTTGAAATCCGGGCAGGCGCGCTGGATGCTGCCGCTTACCCATTCGGCGATGCTGGAGGTGTTGCCATGATTCGTGCATTGACGCTGTGCTTGTTCTGCAGCTGGTTGGCCGGTTGTGCGGTCAATCCCGCCACCGGGCGTACCGATTTCGTGATGATGAGCGAGCGCCAGGAGCTGGATCTCGGCGCGCGCTACAACCAGGAAATCCTCAAGCAATATCCGCGCTACGAAGACGCCAAGCTGCAGGCCTATATCCAGCGCGTTGGTGAGCGTGTGGCGCGCAGCAGCCATCGCAATCAGCTCAACTACGTCTTCACCTTGGTCGACAGTCCTGACGTCAACGCCTTCGCACTGCCGGGGGGCTACATCTATATCCATCGCGGCCTGCTCGCCTATCTCAACTCCGAGGCGGAGCTGGCCGCCGTGCTGGGGCACGAGGTGGGCCACGTGACGGCGCGTCACAGCGTGCGCCAGCAGAGTCAGTCCACGGCCTGGGGGCTGCTTGGCCAGGCCGCAGCCATCGGCACGGGCGTCGGTGCAGTAGGCGATCTGACCAGTGTCATGGGCAACGCCTTCGTGCGCGGTTATGGACGTGACATGGAACTGGAGGCGGACGGTCTGGGCGCGCAGTATCTGGCACGCAGTGGCTATGACCCGCAAGCGATGATAGAGGTGGTCAAGGTGCTCAAGGGCCAGGAGGACTTCGCCCGCGCGCAGGCGGCCAAGCGCGGAGAAGCACCGGCTGCCGGTGGTTATCACGGCTTGTTCGACACCCATCCGGACAATGATCGCCGCCTGCAGCAGGTGATCGGCCCGGCGAGTGCGCTGGTAGGTGGCAATCAGGAGGTCGGGCGCGACAACTTTCTGCAGATGCTCGACGGTCTGGTGTTCGGCGATTCGGCCGCCAGCGGTATTCGCCGTGGGCGCAATTTCTATCATGGCGAACTGGACTTCGCTCTGACCTACCCGCAGGGCTGGCAACTGGTCAATCGCCCGGATGTGCTGATTGGCCATACCGCGGATGAGCAGGCCTTCATCGCCATGACCCTGGAGGCGGTGGACAAGCGACTTTCGCCGGCCGAATTTCTGCGCAAGCGCGTCGGTAATCAGCGTCTGGTGGCGGGCGAGGAGCTGAAGGTGGGTGCGCTGCAAGGCTATACGGCGATCCTGCAGGGGCAGGCGGCGCGCCGCGTTGCGGTGATCTATCGCGGCGACAATGCGTACCTGTTCGTGGCGGCGGTCAAGGGGCGCGCTTCGCTGGAAACCGAGGATAAACACTTTCTCGATGTCATCCGTAGTTACCGGCCGCTGACGGCAGCCGAGCGCAAGCTGGCCGAGCCGGTGCGTCTGCATGTGGTGCGGGCCAAGGCGGGCCAGCGCTTCTCCACTCTGGCCAAGGATTCGCCGCTACCGGTTGATGGCGAAGCGCAGCTCAGGTTGCTCAATGGGTTGTATCCGAGTGGTGAGCCGCGCCCTGGCGAGTGGCTGAAAACGCTGCGCTAGTGTGGTGCTTCAATCGCGACCGAACGGTCTTGTGCAGGTGTATACAACTTGCGTATCCTCGGCCGCTGCCCGTTCAACAGCCAACAAAAGCGGAAATGCCACTATGTCAGATCTAAAAACTGCCGCTCTCGAATATCACGCTCAGCCCCGTCCCGGTAAGCTGAGTGTCGAGTTGACCAAAGCCACCGCTACTGCCCGCGACCTGTCGCTGGCCTACAGCCCAGGTGTCGCCGAGCCGGTACGCGAAATCGCTCGCGATGCCGAGCTGGCCTACCGTTACACCGGTAAAGGCAACCTGGTCGCCGTGATTTCCGACGGTACTGCCATCCTCGGTCTGGGTAACCTCGGCCCGCTGGCTTCCAAGCCGGTAATGGAAGGCAAAGGCGTGCTGTTCAAGCGTTTCGCCGGTATCGACGTGTTCGATATCGAAGTCGATGCGGAAAGCCCGCAGGCCTTCATCGACACCGTAAAGCGCATCTCCATCACCTTCGGCGGCATCAACTTGGAAGATATCAAGGCCCCCGAGTGCTTCGAGATCGAGCGCGCGCTGATCGAACAGTGCGACATCCCGGTGTTCCACGATGACCAGCACGGCACCGCCATCGTGACCGCTGCCGGTATGCTCAACGCGCTGGAAATCGCCGGCAAGAAGCTCGAAGAGGCGAAGATCGTCTGCCTGGGCGCCGGTGCTGCAGCCATCTCCTGCATGAAACTGCTGGTGAGCATGGGTGCCAAGGTCGAGAACATCTTCATGATCGATCGCAAGGGCGTGATCCATGCCGGTCGTGACGACCTCAATCAGTACAAGGCCGTGTTCGCCACCGAGACCGACAAGCGCACGCTGTCCGACGCGCTCGAAGGTGCTGACGTGTTCGTCGGCCTGTCCGGTGCCAACCTGCTGAGCGCGGAAGACCTCAAGCGCATGGCGGCCAACCCGATCGTCTTCGCCTGCTCCAACCCGGATCCGGAAATCAAGCCGGAGCTGGCGCACGAGACCCGCAACGACGTGATCATGGCCACCGGTCGTTCCGACTACCCGAACCAGGTCAACAACGTGCTGGGCTTCCCCTTCATCTTCCGCGGTGCTCTGGACGTTCGCGCCACTCGCATCAACGAAGAGATGAAGATCGCTGCCGCGCTGGCGCTGCGTGACCTGGCCAAGCTGCCAGTACCGCAGGACGTGTGCGACGCCTACGGCGGCATTGCGCTGTCGTTCGGTCGTGAGTACATCATTCCGAAGCCGATGGATCAGCGCCTGATCACCGTGGTTTGCGATGCCGTGGCCAAGGCTGCCATCGAGTCCGGTGTGGCTACTCTGCCGTATCCGAAGCACTATCCGCTGACGTCGGTGGATGAGGTATTCAACGGCTAAGCCGATTGGATGCACAAACAAAAAACCCGCCTAGGCGGGTTTTTTGTTGTCTGCTGTTTGCTCGTCAGCGCGCGCCGGCAAGGTGCCGATCAGAACAGATCGATCGGCGCCATTTCGTCGGCTGGCAGCGGGCTGCCAGGCGCGCCCATGCCGGGTTCGAACTCGCTCATCGGTGGCGGCGAGTCCTCGCTTTTGAACAGCTCGAAGTAGGCATCCGGGGTGCCCGGCGCCGCAGCGCGACCGCTGACCGGGTCGACGCGCAGGGTCAGAATGCCCTTGGGTTCCTTGGGTAGATGGCTCGGACGATCCTTGAGTATCGGCCCCATGTAGTTCATCCAGATCGGCAGTGCGACTGTGCCGCCATACTCGTGGCGACCAAGGCTTTCCGGCTGGTCAAAGCCAGCCCAGACGGTGGTCACGTAGTCGGCGTTATAGCCGGAGAACCAGCTGTCCTTGGACTCGTTGGTGGTGCCGGTCTTGCCAGCCAGATCGCTACGTCCCAGGGCCAGGGCGCGGCGGCCGGTGCCGCGTTTGATCACGTCCTGCAGCATGCTGGTCATGATGTAGGCCGTACGCTCGTCGATGATCTGTTCAGCGACTTTGGGCTCTTCCGGTGGCAGGTCGTCCGTCGCGTTCACGGTCAGGTTGGCATTTTCCTCGGTCGGCTGACTGCCGGGGACACGTGCCGGGTTGGCGCGGAACAGTGGCTTGCCGTTGCGATCGTCGATGCGTTCGATCAAGTAGGGTTCGATCTTGTAGCCGCCATTGGCGAAGGTCGCCCAGCCCTCGGCGATTTCCATCGGTGTCAGGCTGGCAGTGCCAAGCGCCAGCGACAGATTGCGTGGCAGGTCCTGCGGGGCAAACCCGAAGCGTTCGATGTAGCGAATGCTGCGGTCGACGCCCATATCCTGCAGCAGGCGAATCGAGACCAGGTTGCGCGACTTGTACAGGGCTTCGCGCATACGGATCGGGCCGAGGAAGGTGTTGTTGTCGTTCTTCGGCCGCCACTTCTGTGACAGATAGTCGTCGGAGAGGATGATCGGGGCGTCGTTGACCAGGGTGGCGGCGGTGTAACCGCTATCCAGTGCAGCACTATAGATGAAGGGTTTGAAGCTGGAGCCCGGTTGGCGTTTGGCCTGTACTGCGCGGTTGTAGTTGCTTTGGTCGAAGGAAAAACCGCCCACCAGCGCCTGGATGGCTCCGCTGTAAGGGTTGAGAGAGACCAGCGCGCTCTGCGCTGCGGGAACCTGGGTGAAGCGCAGGCTGCCGTCGTCCTGGCGCTGCACGCGCACGATATCGCCGACCTGGGCAACGTCGCCGGGTTGCTGCGGGCGTGGACCGAGGCTGTTGGTATTGAGGAAGGGACGCGCCCATTTCATGCTGTCCCACGCCACGGCCTGTTCTTCGCCATTGCGGGTCATCACCAGGATGCCGCTCTTCTCGACCTGAGTCACTACGGCGGGCTCCAGGCCGCCGATGCTGCGGAACTTGCCCAGTTCGGCGAGCCAGGTTTCTCGTGTCATGCCTGGCAGGCGGCTTTCTGGGCCGCGGTAGCCGTGACGTTGATCGTAGGTGATCAGTCCGTCACGCAGCGCGGTATTGGCCACTTCCTGCAGCTGGCTGGGAACGGTGGTCGTGACATTGAAGCCTTCGGTGTAGGCCTCACTGCCATAGCGGCCGACCATTTCCGCGCGCGCCATCTCGGCTATATAAGGAGCACTCAGTTCCGGCGTCGGAACGTGATAACGGGCGTCCACCTCTTCGGCCAGTGCTTCTTCGTAGCTGGCCTGGTCGATGCGGCCCAAGCGGTAGAGGCGGCCGAGAATCCAGTCGCGACGTTCCTTGGCTCGGGTCGGGTTGACCAGCGGGTTGTAGCGCGAAGGGGCCTTCGGCAGGCCGGCGATCATTGCCATCTGCGCCAGGTTGAGGTCGCGAATGGACTTGCCGTAGTACACCTGTGCCGCCGCCTCGATGCCGTAAGCTCGGTGACCAAGGTAGATCTTGTTGACGTAGAGCTCGAGGATCTCGTCCTTGCTCAGTTCGCGCTCGATCTGCAGGGCCAGGAGGATTTCGGTGGCTTTGCGGGAGAAGCTTCGCTCGTTGGTGAGGAAGAAGTTCTTCGCCACCTGCATGGTGATGGTGCTGCCGCCGCTCTGAATCTGACCGCTTTTCAATAATTGCGTGGCAGCGCGCATCAGGCTGGTCACATCGACGCCATAATGATTGGCGAAATTATCGTCTTCGGCAGCCAGCAAGGCGCTGATGAATTCCTTGGGGATTTCATCGAAGCGAATGGGCGAGCGGCGCATCTCGCCGAACTCGGCAATCAGCTTGGCGTCGCTGCTGTAGACCCGCAGAGGAATCTGCAGCTGCACCTGACGCAGTGACTCGACGGACGGAAGGGTCGGGCTAAGATAAAGAAACGCGCCGCTGAAACTGAGCAACAGCCCACAAAAAACGGCAACGCAGGACCACCAGATGAACTTCAGCAGGCGTATCAAAATGTTCGGAATTCCAAGTAAAAGAATGAGTTAAGCAGGAGCTGAGGCGAAAAGGGAAAAGCTGATCACATTATAAGCGTTTTTTTTCCCGGGGAGCCATTTGCGCTTCTGTCAAGACTGATATTTAATGTGGAAAAACATAAATAGTCCGTAAGTCGCGGATGCCAATAGGAAAACGGTCGTGCTAGGGCTCTTCACTAAGAAAGCGAATACGCTGCTGGGGATCGATATCAGCTCGACTTCGGTCAAGCTCCTCGAACTGAGTCGCTCGGGAAGCCGCTACAAGGTAGAGGCTTACGCAGTCGAGCCGCTCCCGCCAAACGCAGTGGTCGAAAAGAACATCGCCGAGCTGGAAGGGGTCGGTCAGGCGCTTTCTCGCGTATTGGCCAAGGCCAAGAGCGGCGTCAAGACAGCTGCCGTTGCGGTTGCCGGTTCGGCCGTGATCACCAAGACCATCGAGATGGAAGCTGGGTTGTCCGATGATGATCTGGAAAACCAGCTGAAGATCGAGGCCGACCAGTACATTCCTTATCCTCTGGAAGAAGTCGCCATCGACTTCGAGGTGCAAGGCCCGGCTCCGCGTAACCCTGATCGGGTAGAAGTGCTGCTGGCCGCCTGCCGCAAGGAAAACGTGGAGGTCCGCGAAGCGGCTCTGGCGCTCGCCGGTCTGACTGCAAAGGTGGTCGATGTCGAAGCCTACGCCCTCGAGCGCGCCTACGGGCTGCTGGAAGCGCAACTGGGTGCAGGCCATGAGGAGCTCACGGTTGCGGTCGTGGATATCGGCGCGACCATGACCACACTCAGCGTTCTGCACAACGGCCGCACCATCTACACCCGTGAGCAGCTCTTCGGTGGCAGGCAGCTAACCGAGGAGATTCAGCGTCGCTATGGTCTCTCCGTCGAGGAGGCTGGGCTTGCCAAGAAGCAGGGTGGTCTTCCAGATGACTACGACAGTGAGGTTTTGCAACCGTTCAAGGAGGCTGTCGTTCAGCAGGTCTCGCGATCGCTGCAGTTCTTCTTCGCCGCAGGCCAGTTCAACGATGTCGACTACATCCTTCTGGCCGGTGGCACCGCGTCCATCCCTGATCTCGATCGGCTGATCCAGCAGAAGATCGGTACGCAGACGTTAGTGGCCAATCCCTTTGCCGATATGGCGCTTAGCAGCAAGGTCAACGCCGGTGCGCTGGCCAGTGATGCGCCGGCACTGATGATTGCCTGTGGTCTGGCGATGAGGAGTTTCGACTGATGGCGCGGATTAACCTACTTCCCTGGCGTGAACAGCTGCGCGAGGAGCGCAAGCAGCGGTTTTTGGTCACTTTGGTCGGTGTTCTGGTTCTGGGCGCTGGCGTTGTATTCCTTGGCGGGCAGCTGCTCAATGGAGCTATTGAGCAGCAGGATGCCCGTAATAATTTTATCCGGTCGGAAATTGCTGTGCTGGATTCGCGGATAAAAGAAATCAGTGAACTGAAAACGCGTCGCCAGCAGCTTTTAGAGCGAATGAAGATTATCCAGGATCTGCAGGGTAACCGACCGATAATTGGTCGAATATTTGATCAGTTGGCGAGAACTCTTCCTGATGGAGTGTATTTCACTAGTATCAAAATGACTGGTAAGAATATAGCCATTCTCGGGGCAGCCGAGTCCAACAATCGTGTTTCTAATCTTATGCGTAATTTGGATTCGTCTGATTGGCTGGAGCTGCCGAATTTGAGTCAGGTCAAAGCAACTACGGCGGGAGCGCTGGATCAGGCTAATGTCTTTCAGCTGAGTGTGCAGCAGACTCAGCCTCAAGTAGAAGTAGTTGAGGGTGATAAAAAATGAGCCTCGCTGAATCTATCGATAGCCTGCGTAAAGTCGATCTAAATGATCTGGATGTGAACAATATCGGCAGCTGGCCTGCTGCGGCGAAAGGAATAGTTTTTCTGCTGTTTTTTTTGTTGGTTGTCGGTGGTGGATACTATTTCTACCTTAGTGATTTGCGAAGTGCTTTGGATGTATCAAGAGGTCAAGAGGAGGCTCTTAAGCAGCAGTTCTCAACCAAGGCTTTCCAGGCAGCAAATTTAGAGGCCTATAAAGAGCAGATGGCTGAGATGGAAGTGTCATTTGGCGCTCTACTTAGGCAGTTGCCAAGCGATACTGAGGTGCCAGGGCTGCTGGAGGATATTACTCGCACTGGTTTGGGGAGTGGCTTGGAGTTTGAAGAGATTAAGCTGCTTCCTGAGGTTGCTCAGCAATTCTATATAGAGTTGCCGATACAGATTGCTGTTGAGGGGACCTATCATGATCTCGCTACATTTGTAAGTGGCGTAGCCAGCCTTCCGCGCATCGTTACCTTGCATGACTTTGAAATAAAACCAGTTGCTCAGGACGGTTCATCTGTTTTGCGCATGACCGTTTTGGCGAAGACTTATCGTTATAACGATAAGGGGGTGGACAAGTGAGGGCTGACAGGTTTTTGTTGCTTTCTTTTTTTCTCGTACTGCTGCAGGGGTGTGGTGGTGAGGGTAATTTCTCTGACTTGCAGGCCTTTATGGCGGAGGTTAAGGCTAGGCCTAAAGGTTCCATCGAGCCATTACCGAAGTTTCAGCCCTATGAGGCATTTTCCTACAATGCATCCTCCCTTCGTAGTCCGTTTCAGCCTCCTATTAAAGTAGAGACTGTTAGCCGGCCAAAAGGTTCTAAAGAAATCAAGCCTGATGAACAGCGTGTTCGAGAGTTTCTTGAAGGCTTTAATATAGAAAGCTTTGAAATGGTTGGTACGCTCTCTAATGGTGCGGGTACATATGCGCTAGTCAGCGGTGCGGGCGGAGTGCATCGAGTTAAGGTGGGTGACTATCTTGGAAGAAACCATGGTCGAATAGTAGCCGTAGATACTGCCGCTATCGAGGTTGTTGAAATCGTTCCTGATGGTGATGGTGGTTGGTTGGAACGGCCGCGAAGCCTGGTGCTCAAAGAGCGCTCTTAGAAAGGCGAGGGTTATATGAAAAAAAAATACCAGTCTGCACAACGGAAGCACCTAATGAATATCTCCTTCTCGCAATTTGGTTATGCGTTGTCAATGCTGTTTATTTCGCCGGTATTGCTGGCAGCCAATTTGCAGCATTTGGATGTGGCCTCGTTGCCGGGTGATCGCGTTGAGCTAAAATTGCGGTTTGATGAACCAGTTGTGGCTCCTAGGGGCTATACGATTGAGCAGCCGGCTCGTATTGCGCTTGATCTTCCGGGTGTTGTTAATCAGCTGGGTAGCAAGAGTCGCGAGCTTGGCATGGGTAATGCCAGAAGTGTAACTGTTGTCGAGGCCAAGGATCGTACGCGTCTTATAGTAAATCTTACCTCTCTGGCTCCATACAGTACCCGTGTTGAGGGTAATGAGCTGTTTATATTGGTAGGCGATGTATCTGCAGGGCGGAGTGGTTCTACGTCGCGCTCGGCGGCTGCGCCTGCGAAGGCGCCGGCTGTTGTGGGTAGGGCGATTCGTGATCTCGACTTTCAAAGGGGGGAGCAAGGCGAGGGTAATGTAGTAATCGAGCTCGCGGATTCCTCTGTAAGTCCTGATATTCAGGATCAGGGTGGTAAAATTCGTTTGGATTTTGCAAGGACTCAGTTGCCTGAATCTTTAAGGGTTCGCTTGGATGTAAAGGATTTTGCTACGCCAGTACAGTTCGTAAATGCTAGTGCTTCTTCTGACAAAGCTAGCATCTTAATTGAGCCTACCGGTATGTATGATTATCTGGTTTATCAAGCAGATAATAAACTTACTGTTAGTGTTAAGCCGCTCACTGCTGCGGATCAGGAACAGAGAAAAGTCGATCAGTTTGCATATTCAGGCGAGAAGCTGTCGTTAAATTTTCAGGATATTGACGTTCGTTCCGTTTTGCAGCTAATTGCAGACTTTACTGATTTAAATTTGGTTGCCAGTGATACTGTGCGCGGTAATATTACTCTGCGATTGCAAAATGTTCCTTGGGATCAAGCCTTGGATTTGGTGCTTAAAACCAAGGGGCTGGACCAAAGAAAGGTCGGCAATGTTCTTTTGGTTGCCCCTGCCGATGAGATCGCAGCACGTGAGAGGCAGGAGCTAGAGTCGCGTCGTCAGATTTCAGAGTTGGCTCCTCTGCGTCGTGAATTAATTCAAGTTAACTATGCAAAGGCTGCTGATATGGCGAAACTGTTTCAGTCGGTTACGACTGTTGATGGCGCCGCTGAGGATCGGGGTTCGATAACTGTTGATGATCGCACTAATAGCATTATTGCTTATCAGACACAGGACCGCCTGGATGAGTTGCGTCGGATTGTCGCTCAGCTCGATATCCCGGTTCGCCAAGTTATGATTGAGGCGCGTATTGTTGAGGCGAACGTCGATTACGAAAAACAGATAGGTGTGAACTGGCGTGGAGCAAGGGTTGGTGATAATAATTTTGTAATCGGTGGTCAGGGCGGTAATAGGCCTGGTGCCCCAGGATATGGTCAAAACCCTGGGGTGCAGAATCCAACCCCTTCCCTCGGCAATTTTGTAGATCTTGGTGCGACCAGTGCCAGTTCTGGTTTTGGTATAGGGTTTATCACTGATAACACTATCTTGGATCTTCAGCTTTCTGCAATGGAGGCTAGTGGTAATGGTGAGGTGGTTTCTCAGCCGAAAGTTGTTACCTCTGACAAAGAGACCGCCAAGATACTGAAGGGTTCTGAAGTTCCTTATCAGGAAGCTAGTTCGAGTGGGGCGACTAGTACTTCGTTCAAAGAGGCGGCGCTTTCCCTGGAGGTTACGCCGCAGATCACGCCTGATAATCGCATCCTTATTGAGGTTAAAGTTACAAAGGATGCGCCGGACTTTTCACAGGCTGCTCAAACTAATGGGGTCCCTGCAATAGCAAAGAATGAGGTCAATGCCAAGGTACTGGTGTCTGATGGTGAAACCATCGTCATTGGTGGTGTTTTCTCTAACACGCAGACCAAGTCCGTCGATAAGGTTCCATTCCTTGGCGATCTGCCTTACCTGGGGCGTTTGTTCCGGCGTGATCTTGTTCAAGATAGCAAGGAAGAGCTGTTGATTTTCCTTACCCCGCGTATCATGAACAATCAAGCCATTGCCGTGAATCGATGACCTAAGTGCGGAATGTAATCCTCGTTGGCCCGATGGGTGCTGGAAAGAGCACCATCGGGCGTTTGCTTGCCAAAGAGCTGCGTGTGCCTTTCAAGGACTCTGATAAGGAGATCGAGCAGCGTACCGGTGCCGACATTCCCTGGATCTTCGATGTCGAGGGGGAGCAGGGCTTTCGTGAGCGGGAGCAGGCGGTGATCGCCGAGCTTTCGATGCAGGATGGCCTTGTCCTGGCTACTGGTGGTGGGGCGGTCATGCGTCCAGAGAACCGGCAGGCGTTGCATGCCGGTGGGCGTGTGGTTTACCTGCATACGTCGGTCGAGCAGCAGATCGACCGCACATCGCGTGATCGAAATCGTCCTTTGTTGCGTACGGCCAATCCCGCTCAGGTGCTCAGGGATCTGATGGCCATGCGCGATCCTCTGTATCGAGAGGTCGCTGACATCATTATAGAGACTGATGAGCGTCCGCCGCGTATGGTCGTTCAGGAAATTCTCTCGCGTCTGGAAGCCTTGTCGCCCCGTTAAAGCGCGGAGCGAACTGCGCTATCCTAGTGGCCTTTTTACTCTGGGGGCCTCATGCAGACTCTTCACGTTGAACTCGGCGAGCGTAGTTATCCCATCTACATCGGCGATGGCCTGTTGGCGCGCTCCGAGCTGCTCACGCGTCATATCGCTGGGCGGCAGGTGGCGGTGGTTACCAATGAGACCGTGGCGCCTCTTTATCTCGAATCGCTGATGCGCTCCCTCGAGGGTTTCAAGGTCGCGTCGGTCGTTTTGCCCGATGGCGAAGCTTTCAAGAATTGGGAAACCCTGCAACTGATCTTTGATGGACTGCTGACGGCACGCCATGATCGGCGCACCACTGTTGTTGCCCTTGGCGGTGGCGTGATCGGTGATATGGCGGGTTTCGCTGCCGCTTGCTACCAGCGCGGCGTGGATTTCATTCAGGTGCCGACCACGCTGTTGTCGCAGGTCGATTCTTCGGTCGGCGGCAAGACCGGGATCAATCATCCGCTGGGCAAGAACATGGTGGGCGCCTTCTATCAACCCAAGGCAGTGCTGATCGATACGGCTAGCCTGCATACCTTGCCGCCGCGTGAGCTTTCCGCCGGCTTGGCCGAGGTCATCAAGTACGGTTTGATCTGCGACGAGCCTTTCCTCGACTGGCTCGAGGGCAATATGTCCGCCCTGCGTGCTCTGGATGGTGCTGCGCTGACCTACGCCATCGAGCGTTCGTGTGCGGCCAAAGCCCAGGTGGTCGGTGCGGATGAGCGTGAGTCCGGCGTGCGTGCGACGTTGAATCTGGGGCACACCTTCGGTCACGCCATCGAGACCGAGCAGGGTTATGGTGTCTGGTTGCACGGCGAGGCTGTCGCCGCCGGAACGGTGATGGCGCTGGAAATGTCTTATCGTCTGGGCTGGTTGTCGGCACAAGAGCGCGATCGTGGTGTGCGCCTGCTGCAGGCTGCCGGCCTGCCTGTCGTGCCTCCGCAGGACATGACGCCAGAGCAGTTCCTGGAACATATGGCGGTCGACAAGAAGGTCCTCGATGGGCAGTTGCGCCTCGTGTTGCTCAAACGCCTGGGTGAAGCGGTAGTGACCGCTGATTATCCGCGTGAAATTCTCGACGCCACGCTGCGTAGCGATTACGTCGCGCTGGCTCAGTCGTCCAACTCTTGAAGAGTGATTCATGACCAGTTTGCATGCTGACGAAGCTTTCCTGGCGCATTACCAATTCAGTCACGACCCCTTTGCGCCGCGCGTGCCCGGCTTCAAGTTCTTTCCTGCCCAGCGCAAGCCGGTGCTGGGGCAGTTGCACCACCTGGCGCGATACAGCCAGCTTTTGCTGGCGGTGGTTGGGCCGCAGGGCAGTGGTAAAACGCTGTTGCGGCAGGCGCTTGTCGCCAGTACCAACAAGCAGGCGGTGCAGAGCGTAGTGATTGCGCAGGGTGTCACCAGTAGCGAGGCGCTGTTGCGCCAGGTGGCGCAGGGCTTGTCCGTTGCGCAGGCTGATGTGCGCTCGATTCTGGCGCAAGTTGGGCAGTTGGCACTGACGGGGCAGGAGGTCTATCTGCTGGTCGATGATGCTGATCAGCTGGACGACGTGGCGCTGAAGAATCTGTTGGTGCTCGCTGCCGGGGGCGATGAGGGACGGCCTCACGTCTTTCTGTTCGCCGAGCAGGAATTGCTGGCTCGACTGGAGGCTTTGGCGGGCGGTGAAGAGTGCTATCACGCCATCGAACTGCAGCCTTATGGCGAGGACGAGACGCGCGACTACCTGGCGCAGCGTCTCGAGGGTGCTGGTCAGGATATCGATGTGCTGAGCGAGGAGCAGATCGAAGACATTCATGCCCGTTCTCAGGGGTGGCCGGGGGCGATCAATCAGGAAGCCCGCGAGTTGCTGGTCGAGCAGATGCTTGCGCAGCGCTCCTCTGGGCGCGCGCCGGGTGGCGGTTTCTCGCTGCCGAAGAAGCATGTGCTGGCACTGGCTGTCGTGTTGGTGGGCGTTGCCGCGGCCTGGTTCATGCAGGGCCGTGAGTCCTCTTCGTCGGCGCCGGTGGCCAGCAATACCTCGCTGCCTCTGCAGTCCTCTGCGCCTGTCGTGGAAGCTGAAGAGCCGGCGCAAACGCCGGCCGCCGAGGGGCCTGCTCCCGCCATCGAATTCGCGGGGGCCAGTCAGCCGCTGCCACTACCGCTGGTGGGTGAGTCGCAAGCCGTGATTCGCCAGCCTTTGGCCGAGGCTGCAGGTGAGGAGTTGGACGACTTCGAGCCGCCGGCATCGACTGAGCCCTCGACAGTGACTCCGCCCTCGGCTCCAGTCGCTGCGGCACCGGCACCGGCACCGGCACCGGCACCGGCACCGGCACCGGCGCCGGCCAAGCAGCCTGAGCCTGCTGCGCCCAAGCCTGCGGCTCCAGCTCCGACCCCTGCACCGAAACCTGCCCCCAAGCCCGCGCCCGCTCAAGCTGCGACGCCTAGTGCCGCTTCGGGAGGCTGGTACGCGCAACAACCTGCGTCCCGCTACGCCCTGCAGGTGGTCGGCTCGCGCTCCGAGGCCAATATCCAGGCGCTGGTGCGTGAGGGGGGTAGCGAATACCGCTACTTCAAGAAGATCCATCAAGGACAGCCGCTGTACGTGCTGACCTATGGTAGTTTCTCCAGTCGCGACGCCGCTCAGGCAGCGGTCAAAACCCTGCCGGCCAAGCTTCAGGCGGGCAAGCCCTGGCCTCGGACGCTGGGCAGCATCCAGCAGGAAATGAGCCGCTAAGCGCTCTGTCGCAAGATGACCGCCTGGTCGTTAGCACGACCTCGCGGTCTTATCCTTCGATTTTGCGACATTAATTTTCACCCCCTCGTCACGAAGATTTGTGGCGACATGGGGGGATATGTACAATGACCTCCCTTTTGCCCACGCAAAGCTGGCCCGTGCCCGCTTTTCGGGTTTAAGTAATTGAATTAGAAAGTAATTTGCCTGAGGTCTAGGCAGCCTGGTGAGAGTTCCCCTATGAAAGCAGGTTTGTACCGTCCTGATGAGTTCAAGGATAACTGCGGCTTCGGCTTGATCGCCCACATGCAAGGTGAACCTAGTCATCACCTGCTCAATACCGCTATTGAAGCCCTCACCTGCATGACCCACCGTGGCGGTATCAACGCCGACGGCAAAACCGGTGATGGCTGCGGCCTGCTGATCCAGAAGCCTGATCAATTCCTGCGTGCAATCGCCCAGGAGCAATTTGGTGTCGCACTGCCTGGGCAATACGCCGTGGGCATGGTGTTCCTCAACCAGGATTCGGCCAAGGCCGAAGCCGCGCGCGAGAACATGAACCGCGAAATCCTCGCGGCCGGCCTGCAATTGGTGGGCTGGCGCAAGGTGCCGATCGATACCAGCGTGCTCGGCCAACTGGCCTTGGAGCGCCTGCCGCAGATCGAGCAGGTGTTCATCGGCGGCGAAGGCCTGAGCGACCAGGAATTCGCAATCAAGCTGTTCAGTGCCCGTCGCCGTTCGTCGGTGGCCAATGCCGGCGACAGCGATCACTACATCTGCAGCTTCTCGCACAAGACCATCATCTACAAAGGCCTGATGATGCCGGCGGACCTGCAGCAGTTCTACCCGGACCTGGGTGACGAGCGCCTGCAGACTGCCATCGCGGTTTTCCACCAGCGCTTCTCCACCAACACCCTGCCGAAGTGGCCACTGGCGCAGCCGTTCCGCTTCCTCGCGCACAACGGTGAGATCAACACCATCACCGGCAACCGCAACTGGGCGCAGGCCCGTCGCACCAAGTTCGCCAACGAGCTGATCCCCGATCTCGACGAGTTGGGCCCGCTGGTCAACCGCGTCGGCTCCGACTCCTCGAGCATGGACAACATGCTCGAGCTGATGGTCACTGGTGGCATCGACCTGTTCCGCGGTCTGCGCATGATCATTCCGCCGGCCTGGCAGAATGTCGAGACCATGGACGCCGACCTGCGCGCGTTCTACGAATACAACTCCATGCACATGGAACCCTGGGACGGCCCGGCCGGTGTGGTGCTGACCGATGGTCGCCATGCCGTGTGCCTGCTCGACCGTAACGGCCTGCGCCCGGCGCGCTGGGTCACCACCAAGAACGGCTACATCACCCTGGCGTCGGAAATCGGCGTGTGGGACTACCAGCCCGAGGACGTGATCGCCAAGGGCCGTGTCGGCCCGGGGCAAATCCTCGCTGTCGACACCGAAACCGGTCAGGTGCTGGACACCGAGTCCATCGACAGCCGCCTGAAGTCGCGCCACCCTTACAAACTGTGGCTGCGCAAGCATGCCCAGCGGATCAAGGCGACGCTGGAAGACCGTGACCATGGTTCGGCCTTCTACGACCCGGATCAGCTCAAGCAGTACATGAAGATGTTCCAGGTCACCTTCGAGGAGCGTGACCAGGTGCTGCGCCCGCTCGGTGAGCAGGGCCAGGAAGCGGTCGGCTCCATGGGTGACGACACGCCGATGGCGGTGCTCAGCCAGCGTGTGCGTTCGCCGTACGACTACTTCCGCCAGCAGTTCGCGCAGGTCACCAACCCGCCGATCGACCCGCTGCGCGAAGCGATCGTCATGTCCCTGGAAATCTGCCTGGGCGCCGAGCGCAACATCTTCAGCGAGTCGCCGGAGCACGCTACCCGCGTGATCCTCAGCAGCCCGGTGATCTCGCCGGCCAAGTGGCGCGCGCTGATGAGCCTGGATCGTCCCGGCTTCGACCGTCATGTCATCGACATGAACTACGACGAGTCGCTGGGTCTGGAAGCCGCCGTGCGCAACATGGCCGACCAGGCCGAGGAAGCCGTGCGCGCCGGCAAGGTGCTGCTGGTGCTGACCGACCGTCACATCGCCCCGGGCAAGTTGCCGGCGCATGCCGCGCTGGTCACTGGCGCTGTGCATCATCGCCTGACCGAGAAAGGCCTGCGCTGCGACTGCAACATCCTGGTGGAAACCGCCACCGCGCGTGACCCGCACCACTACGCCGTGCTGCTGGGCTTCGGCGCCTCGGCGGTCTACCCGTTCCTGGCCTACGAAGTGCTGGGCGACCTGATCCGCACCGGCGAAGTGCTGGGCGATCTGTACGAAGTCTTCAAGTACTACCGCAAGGGCATCTCCAAGGGCCTGCTGAAGATCCTGTCGAAGATGGGGATCTCCACGGTCGCGTCCTACCGCGGTGCGCAGCTGTTCGAAGCGGTCGGCCTGGCCGATGAAGTCACTGAGCTGTGCTTCCGTGGCGTGGCCAGCCGTATTCAGGGCGCGCGTTTCGTCGACCTCGAAAGCGAGCAGAAGCTGCTGTCCTTCGAAGCCTGGAACAACCGCAAGCCGATCCAGCAGGGCGGTCTGCTCAAGTTCGTTTACGGCGGCGAATACCACGCCTACAACCCGGACGTGGTGCGCACGCTGCAGGAAGCCGTGCAGCAGGGCAACTACGCGAAGTACAAGGAATACTCGACGCTGGTCGACACCCGCCCGGTGTCGATGATCCGCGACCTGCTCAAGGTCAAGGAGTCCGCTTCGCCGATCGCCCTGGACGAAGTCGAGCCGCTGCAGGCTATTTTCAAGCGCTTCGATGCCGCGGGTATCTCCCTCGGCGCGCTGTCGCCGGAGGCCCACGAGGCCCTGGCCGAGGCGATGAACCGCCTGGGTGGCCGTTCCAACTCCGGTGAGGGCGGCGAAGATCCGGCCCGCTACGGCACCATCAAGAGCTCGAAGATCAAGCAGGTGGCCACTGGCCGCTTTGGCGTGACCCCGGAATACCTGGTCAATGCCGAAGTGCTGCAGATCAAGGTGGCCCAGGGCGCCAAGCCTGGTGAGGGCGGCCAGCTGCCGGGCGGCAAGGTCAACGGTCTGATCGCCAAGCTGCGCTATGCGGTACCGGGCGTGACCCTGATCTCGCCGCCGCCGCACCACGACATCTACTCGATCGAAGACCTGGCGCAGCTGATCTATGACCTCAAGCAGGTCAACCCGAAGGCGCTGGTGTCGGTCAAGCTGGTAGCGGAAGCCGGTGTCGGCACCATCGCCGCGGGTGTGGCCAAGGCCTACGCCGACCTGATTACCATCTCCGGTTACGACGGTGGTACTGGGGCATCGCCGCTGACCTCCATCCGTTATGCCGGCGCGCCGTGGGAGCTGGGCCTGGCCGAAACCCACCAGACCCTGCGCGGTAACGACCTGCGCGGCAAGGTGCGGGTGCAGACCGACGGCGGTCTGAAAACCGGCCTGGACGTGATCAAGGCCGCGATCTTGGGCGCTGAGAGCTTCGGTTTCGGTACCGCGCCGATGGTCGCTCTGGGCTGCAAATACCTGCGCATCTGCCACCTGAACAACTGCGCCACCGGCGTGGCCACGCAGAACGACAAGCTGCGCAAGGATCACTTCATCGGCACCGTCGAAATGGTGATGAACTTCTTCACCTACGTCGCCGAGGAAACCCGCGAGTGGCTGGCCAAACTGGGCGTACGCAGCCTGGAAGAGCTGATCGGGCGTACCGACCTGCTCGAAATGCTGCCGGGCGAAACTGCCAAGCAAGGCAACCTGGATCTGTCGCCGCTGCTGGCCAGTGCGCATATCCCGGCTGACAAGCCGCAGTTCTGCCAGGTGCCGAAGAACCCGCCGTTCGACGAAGGCCTGCTGGCCGAGAAGATGGTCGAACTGGCCAAGGACGCCATCGCCGGCAAGACTGGCGGTGAGTTCGAGCTGAACATCGGTAACTGCGACCGCTCCATCGGTGCGCGGATTTCCGGTGAGATCGCCCGCGTGCATGGCAACCAGGGCATGAACGGCGCGCCGATCACCTTCCGCTTCAAGGGCACTGCCGGGCAGAGCTTCGGCGTGTGGAACGCCGGTGGTCTGCACCTGCGCCTGGAAGGCGACGCCAACGATTACGTCGGCAAGGGCATGACGGCAGGCAAGATCGTCATCACCCCGCCCGCTGGCAGCCCGTTCGCCACCGAGGACAGCGCCATCATCGGCAACACCTGTCTGTACGGTGCAACCGGCGGCAAGCTGTTCGCCACCGGCACCGCGGGTGAGCGTTTCGCCGTGCGTAACTCCGGCGCCCATGCCGTGGTGGAAGGCACTGGCGACCACTGCTGCGAGTACATGACCGGCGGTTTCGTCTGCGTACTGGGCAAGACCGGCTACAACTTCGGCTCGGGCATGACCGGCGGTTTCGCCTACGTGCTCGACATGGACAACGGCTTCTACGACCGCGTCAACCACGAGCTGGTGGAAATCCAACGCATCAACAATGAAGCGATGGAGGCCTACCGCAGCCACCTCGAAAGCGTGCTCGCCGAGTACGTCGAAGAGACCGGCAGTGAGTGGGGCCAGAACCTGCTGGAAAACCTGGACGATTACCTGCGCAAGTTCTGGCTGGTGAAACCGAAAGCGGCCAGTCTGAAGTCGCTGCTGTCCAGCACCCGTGCCAACCCGCAATAAGAATGCGCCTGAAGTGGTTTGATGAGGTAATGCAATGACTGAACGTCTGAATAACGACTTCCAGTTCATCGAAGTCGGGCGCAAAGACCCGAAGAAGAAACTGCTGCGTCAGCGCAAGAAGGAGTTCGTCGAGATCTACGACAACTTCAAGCCGGCGCAAGCTGCAGACCAGGCGCATCGCTGCCTGGGCTGCGGCAACCCGTATTGCGAGTGGAAGTGCCCGGTGCACAACTTCATTCCGAACTGGCTCAAGCTGGTGTCGGAAGGCAACATCCTGGCCGCCGCCGAGCTCTCGCACCAGACCAACACCCTGCCGGAAGTCTGCGGCCGCGTGTGCCCGCAGGACCGCCTCTGCGAAGGTGCCTGCACCCTCAATGACGGCTTCGGCGCGGTGACCATCGGTTCGGTGGAGAAGTACATCACCGACACCGCTTTCGCCATGGGCTGGCGCCCGGACATGTCCAAGGTCAAGCCGACCGGCAAGCGTGTCGCGGTGATCGGTGCCGGCCCGGCCGGTCTGGGCTGCGCCGACGTGCTGGTGCGCAACGGCGTGACCCCGGTGGTGTTCGACAAGAACCCGGAAATCGGTGGTCTGCTGACCTTCGGCATTCCCGAGTTCAAGCTGGAAAAGACCGTGCTCAGCCGCCGCCGTGAAGTCTTCACCGGCATGGGCATCGAGTTCCGCCTGAACACCGAAGTCGGCAAGGACGTGACCATGCAGCAACTGCTGGATGAGTACGATGCCGTGTTCATGGGCATGGGCACCTACACCTACATGAAGGGTGGTTTCCCGGGCGAGGATCTGCCAGGCGTCTATGACGCGCTGGACTTCCTTATCGCCAACGTCAATCGCAACCTCGGTTTCGAGAAGTCGCCGGAAGACTTCATCGACATGAAGGGCAAGCGCGTCGTGGTACTCGGCGGTGGCGACACCGCGATGGACTGCAACCGCACCTCGATTCGCCAGGGCGCCAAGGCCGTGACCTGCGCCTACCGTCGTGACGAAGAGAACATGCCGGGCTCGCGCAAGGAAGTGAAGAACGCCAAGGAAGAGGGCGTGAAGTTCCTCTTCAACCGCCAGCCCATCGCCATCGTTGGCGACGGCAAGGTGGAAGGCATCAAGGTGGTCGAGACCCGTCTCGGCGAGCCGGATGCCCGTGGCCGCCGCAGTCCTGAGCCGATCCCCGGTTCCGAGGAAGTCATCCCGGCCGAGGCCGTGCTGATCGCCTTCGGTTTCCGCCCGAGCCCGGCACCCTGGTTCGAGCAGTTCGAGATTCAGACCGATAGCCAGGGCCGCGTCGTGGCGCCCGAGCAGTCGCAGTTCAAGCACCAGACCAGCAATCCGAAGATCTTCGCCGGTGGCGACATGGTGCGTGGTTCCGACCTGGTGGTGACGGCGATCTTCGAGGGTAGGAACGCCGCCGAAGGCATCCTCGACTACCTGGGCGTCTGATGACGCAGCGCAAGTAAAGACGAGACAAATCGTCGCGATGGACAAAAGGCACGGCACTCGCCGTGCCTTTTGTTTTGCGCTCTGCGAAAATGCCCGCACTTTTTTCGCCGGATGCCGCCATGACCGCCCTGAAGAACGACCGTTTCCTTCGTGCCCTGCTCAAGCAACCCGTGGATGTCACGCCCGTCTGGATGATGCGCCAGGCCGGTCGCTATCTGCCGGAGTACCGCGCGACCCGGGCCAAGGCCGGCGACTTCGTGAGCCTGATGAAGAACCCGGAGCTGGCCTGCGAGGTCACCATCCAGCCACTGGATCGCTACCCGCAACTGGATGCAGCGATTCTGTTCTCCGACATCCTCACCATTCCCGACGCCATGGGCCAGGGCCTGTATTTCGAGACGGGTGAGGGGCCGCGCTTCAAGAAGGTGATCAGCAACCTGGCCGACGTCGAGGCGTTGTCCGTGACGGATGCCGAGAAGGATCTGGGTTACGTGATGGATGCGGTGCGCACCATTCGTCGTGAGCTCAATGGCCGCGTGCCGTTGATCGGCTTCTCCGGCAGCCCGTGGACGCTGGCTACCTACATGGTCGAAGGCGGTTCGTCGAAGGATTTCCGCAAGACCAAGGCCATGCTCTATGACAATCCGCAGGCCCTGCATGCGCTGCTCGACAAGCTGGCGCAGTCGGTCACGGCCTATCTGAACGGGCAAATCCTGGCTGGCGCGCAGGCGGTGCAGATCTTCGACTCCTGGGGCGGCGCGCTGTCGGCAGCCGCCTATCAGGAGTTCTCCCTGGCTTACATGAAGAAGATCGTCGACGGCCTGATCCGCGATCACGACGGTCGCCGTGTGCCGGTGATTCTGTTCACCAAGGGCGGCGGTCTGTGGCTCGAATCGCTGGCTGAAACCGGCGCCGAAGCGCTTGGTCTGGACTGGACGTGCGACATCGGCAGCGCTCGCGCTCGTGTCGGTGACAAGGTCGCCCTGCAGGGCAACATGGATCCGGCGGTGCTCTACGCCAAGCCGGCGGCGATTCGCGCCGAAGTGGCGCGCATCCTGGCGGCTTACGGTGCCGGCAGCGGCCATGTGTTCAACCTTGGCCATGGCATCACCCCGGAGGTCGACCCGGCGCATGCTGGCGCCTTCTTCGAGGCGGTGCACGAGTTGTCTGCGCAGTATCACCAGTAAGTCGTAGCCTGCTGGCGACCAGGCCAAGCCTGGCTGCTAGCGGTCCCCGTTACGCGGTGGCGCGGGCGCCAGGCGCTCCTGCTTCTTGCGTGGCGGGATCAGGCGCACGTTAATCACGCCGTCCGTCGTGCCATGTTCGAACAGACTGTCGCTGGGTTTGGGTTTACCGCCGAACAGCGACGGGTTGCCGGAGAAGCCCACCGGCTCCAGCGGAATGCCGCGCGGGCTGAGATCCAGCTGGCCATTGCCGTTGCTGTCCTGGAATACCTGTACGGCGTAACGACCGGGCGGCAGGGCGGCGATGCGCAGCGGCGTTTGCGTTCCCTGCAGTTCGTACTGGCTGGGTTGCCAGTCCTGTTGGTCGGCCGGTACCAGTGCCAGATACAGGTTTGCCTGATCCGATGTGCCTTGCACCTCGATCAGCAGGTCGCCTGCCTGGAGCGATTGGCAGGCGAGCAGCGGAACCAATAGGCAAACTTGGCACAGGCGAGTTACGGTTTGAAGAAGTCTCTGTGGCATAATTCGGCCATTTTGCAGGGAATGCGCCACGAATGCGTCATGTTTTAGTCGTCCATTTTTCTCAGACTGGCCAATTAGACCGCTTGGCGCAATCGGTCTGTGCGCCGCTGCGCGAGTGCGACGACATCCAGGTGGATTTCCTGGCGCTGCAACCGGCCGAGCCATTTCCCTTTCCCTGGCCGTTTCTCGGTTTCTTTCGCATCTTCCCGGAAACCGTGCTGATGAAGCCGCAGCCGTTGCTGCCGCTGGCCGTCGATGCCGACAAGCGCTATGACCTGGTGATCCTGGCCTATCAGGTCTGGTTTCTCTCGCCCTCATTGCCCTGTACCAGCTTTCTCGCTTCGCCCGAGGCCGCTCGTCTGCTGAAGGGCACGCCGGTGGTCACGCTGATCGGTTGCCGCAACATGTGGCTGATGGCGCAGGAGAAGGTCAAGGCGCGCCTGCAGGCGCTGGGTGCCCGGCTGGTCGACAACGTGGTGCTGACCGACGCCTGTGGTACCGCCGCGAGCTTCCTGGCCACGCCGCTGTGGATGTTCACGGGTCGGCAGAAGCCCTATAGCTGGGTGCCGCGTGCAGGTATCGACGAGCGGGAATTGGCGGCGGCCAGTCGCTTCGGCGACGCTATGGCACGCCGCCTGCGCGCGGATCGACTGCCCATCGAGCTGCCGATGCTCGCAGGCCTCGGCGCGGTCAAGGTGGATGAGAAGCTGATCGCCAGCGAGAAGGTTGGCAATCGCAGTTTCACCCTGTGGAGCCGTCTGTTGTCGGCGCTTGGCCCGCAGCAGAGCCGCCGACGCGGCGCCGGCCTGGTGCTGTACATCGTGTTTCTGATCTGCCTGATCCTGACTGTGGTGCCGATCACGGCTGTTTTGAAGAAGTTGCTGGCACCGCTGTTCAAGGCGCGTATCCAGAAAGAGAAGGCCTACTTTGCCGGCCCGTCCGGCGAGTGAAGTGACCCTGAGGTAAGACCGTGGTAACCCCTGTATTCATCAACCGCATCAGCACCTGCCTGCCGCATGAGCCTGTGGACAACGAGCAGATGGAAGCGCGCCTGGGCATGGTCGGTGGCAAGCCGTCGCGTGCGCGCAGGCTGGTGCTGCGCCGTAATGGCATCCAGCAGCGCCACTACGTGATCGACCCGCACACGGGCGAGCCGAGCATGAGCAACGCCCAGCTCAGTGCCGAGGCCATTCGTGGTTTGCAGGGCAATGGGTTCGAGCTGAATCAGCTCGACTGCCTGGTGGCCAGCACCTCGTCGCCGGATCAGGTCATGCCGGGGCACGCGGTAATGGTGCACGGCGAACTGGGTAACCCCTCCTGCGAAGTGGCGACCACTGCTGGCATCTGCCTGTGCGGGATGACGGCGCTGAAGTACGCCTGGATGAGCGTGGCCAGTGGCGAGAGCCGCCATGCCGTGGCCTGTGGCTCCGAAGTCGCCTCGACGCTGATGCAGGCGCGCAACTTCAACGCCGAGTACGAAAGCCGCGTCGATGAGCTCGAGAGTCACCCCGAGATCGCCTTCGAGAAGGACTTCCTGCGCTGGATGCTGTCCGACGGTGCCGGCGCCGTGCTGCTGCAGGATCGCCCCAACGCAAGCGGCCTGAGCCTGCGCATCGACTGGCTGGACATTCTCTCGTTCGCCGACCAGATGCCGCCGTGCATGTATGCCGGTGCCGACATGCAGGATGACACCTTGCGCGGTTGGAGCCGTTACGACGCCGACGAGCGCGCGAAGCAATCGGTGATGGCGATCAAGCAGAACGTCAAGCTGCTCAACGAGAATATCGTCAAGTACACCGTGGAGGAGGCGCTCAAGCGCATCATGGCGCGGCGCGAGCTGTGCGTGGCGGACATCGACTGGTTCCTGCCGCACTACTCTTCGGAGTTCTTCCGCGAGCCGCTCGCCTTGGGCCTGGCCAACGTCGACCTGCCGATCCCGATGGAGCGCTGGTTCACCAACCTCACCAGCAAGGGCAATACCGGTGCGGCGTCGATCTTCATCATCCTCGAGGAGCTGTTCAATGGCGGGCGCCTGCGCAGCGGCCAGCGGTTGCTCTGCTACGTGCCTGAAAGCGGGCGTTTCTCCAGTGCGTTCATGCACTTGACGGTGGTTGGCGATGAAGCTTGACGACGTTCCCCAGGACCCCGGTTCCGCCTATGGCGGGCACAGCAAGCTGCTTTATGCGGTCGACGACAGCGGCCATTACCAGGGCGCACAGAGCGTAGGCTGGGATCCCGAGTCCTACGCCACGCAACTGGCCGTCGCCGAGCTGGAGGCGCAGGAGGCCGAGGCCCTGGCGCTCTGGCAGCGCGGCGAGCTATCGCCGCTCAAGTGCCTGATGTACCGCTACCGCATGGACGAGCCGGCGCTGGCGCAGATCACCGGTCTGTGGCAATGGCGCCTGCGCCGGCACTTTCGCCCGCACATCTATCGCCGCCTGAGCACCTCGGTGCTGGCGCGCTACGCCGACGCCTTCGGCCTGACCGTCGACGAGTTGCGTCGCTACCAGAGAGAGTTGCCATGACCGCGTTCCAGCACCGCCAGAGCGCCCACTGCGAAAGTGGCGTCATGGCCAGCCTGCTCACCCATGCCGGTTTGCCGATGAGCGAGCCGATGGCCTTCGGCCTGGCATCCGGCCTGGCCTTCGCCTACCTGCCCATCGTCAAGATCGGTGGCATGCCCTTGATCGCCTATCGCATGCCGCCGCGTCACCTGATCAAGACGCTGAGCAAGCGTCTGGGCGTGCGCCTGACCAGCCGTACCTTCGCCAATCCCGAACAGGGCCGCTTCGCGCTGGATGCGGCGCTCGACAGCGGCCGCCTGGCTGGCTTGCAGAGTTCGGTGTTCTGGTTGCCGTACTTCCCGCCGGAGATGCGCTTTCACTTCAACGCGCACAACCTGCTGGTCTATGGCCGTGAGGGTGACGAGTACCTGCTCAGCGACCCGGTGTTCGAGGAACCGGTGCGCTGCGCCAGCGCCGATCTGCAGAAGGCGCGCTTCGCCAAGGGGGCGCTGGCGGCCAAGGGCCTGATGTACTACCTCGACGATGTGTCGCCGGAGCAGGACTGGGAGCGGCTGATCCGTCAGAGCGTGCTGTCCACCTCGCGCATTCTCGACGGCATGCCGCTGCCGTGGATCGGCATTCGTGGCATCCAGCACCTGGCCAAATGCGTCGAGGCGCTCGACCCGGGGCAGGCCAAGTACAACCGCCTGTACCTCACTCATATCGTGCGCATGCAGGAAGAGATCGGCACCGGCGGTGCGGGCTTCCGCTTCATGTACGCCAGCTTTTTGCAGGAGGCCGGCGAGAAGATCGGTGATGCCAACCTGCAGGCGGCTTCGGCGCGGCTCACGGCCGTGGGCGATGATTGGCGCCAGTTCGCCTCGGCCTGCGTGCGGGCCAGTCGCAGCAAGGGTGAAGCCCCTGACTTCAGACCGATCGCCGAGATGCTGCGGGGTATCGCCGGGCAGGAGCGGGCGCTGATGAAGGAGCTGGGCGCCTGGGCCAAGCGCAAGGGATGAGGTTGGTGCTCCTTGCTTGGTGAGAGGCTGTCTGTGCTGGGCTGAAGCGGAGCGTCGCCCGGCCGGCCTTGCCTTTGACCATGGCAGTGTGAGGCGATGACCGGGGTAAGCGTCGTCCACCCTGCAACTCAAGGCGGGTGGGCGCTGGCCCACCAGGATCACCAACAAACCCGATCAGAGCTGCAGATGCAGGACGTCGGTTGCTGCCGTCAGCTCGGCGAAATCCTCTGCTTTGGTGGGTGCTTCGATCAGCACCGCCTGCGCCTGAAAGTCGCTGTTCTCGTCGATCACCACCAGCAGCGCCTGATCGACCAGGCCATCACCGAGATCCAGTGCGGCCAGCGCCTGGAGTTGCTTCCAGACGTTCGGCCCGGCGCCGATGAAAAGGTTTGGCCCTTCCAGCCCCAGTTGCGCGGCGACGTGGAAGCCGGCGGCGTTGCTGACGCTGTTGACGAATTCGAAGGGCTTGGGCTGCAGCTGGTGCACGCACACGCTGTCGAGCAGCGAGCCCATGGTGGCACGCGCCGGATGGCGGGAGGCCAGGTACAGGCCGCAGTCGCGGCGCACCTTGGCCTTGAGTGGCGCGGTGCACAGCAGGGCCTGCAGAATCAGCCGGTCGATACGCCGCGGCGGTGTGGCCAGCCACTGGCCCAGCGCGGCTTTCAGCGCCTTGTCGGAGCAGCTCGCCTGACCGCGTACGTTGCAGGCCGCGATGACCGGTTTCATGGGGTTTCTCCCGCGCAGCCCTGCAGCACCAGGCTGGCATTGTTGCCGCCGAAGCCGAAGAAGTTGGCCAGTAGCAGGCTGCCTGGCTCGATGGCCAGTGGTGCGCCATTCAGGGGCAGCAGGGCCTCGTCGGCATAGTCCAGGCCAGGCAGATGGTCGAGGTTCTCCAGCAGCAGCAGGGTTTCGCTCAGGCCGCAGGCGCCCAGGGTATGACCGAGCCAAGGCTTGAGCACGCACAGATGAGGCAAGGCAGCGCCGAACAGCAAGCGCACGCCATTGCTCTCGGCGCGGTCGTTGGCGCCGGTGGCGGTGCCGTGCAGTTTCACCAGGGCGATCTGCTCGGCAGTGGCACCGGCACTGCGCAAGGCTTCGCGCATGACCCAGTCGATATGGCTGCCGTCTTCGCGGGTGGTGGTCAGGTTGCTGGTGTCGCAGGCGCTGAAGCCGCCGAGCAGCCTTGCCAGTGGGGCGGTGCCGGGCTCGCGTGCGAGCAGGGTGGCGGCATAGGCTTCGCCAAGAATCAGGCCGTCGCGCTCCGGGTGAAAGGGACGATAAACGCCGCTCGGGCTGGTCAGGGCGAGTGCGCCGAAGCCTTGCTGGGCGATAGCACTGGGCGTTTCGAAGGCCAAGACCAACACGCGTTCATACAGGCTGGCGGCGAGCATTCGTGCGCCATACAGCAGGCCGTTGGCGGCGCTGGTGCAAGCGGTGTTGAGGGTGAAGGCGTCAGCGAAGCCCCAGCGTTGCTGCAGCGTGCGGGCCAGCAGGTCGAGTGTGGTCGAATGCTCCGCACGAAAGCCGCCTTCGCGTGCCACCTGCGCTTCCAGGTCATTGATGTCGAGACTGGTGCTGGCAACGATCAGCAGGCAATCACTCAGGTCCTGTGGCGGCTCGGCCAGGGTCTCGCCGATCAGACGATCGAAACGTTGGTCGAGGCTTTCGTCGTTGTGGCCGATGCCCAGGTAGGCACGCGGTTGCTGCAGTTCGTGCAGCAGGAAAGATGCAGGAGTCGCATGTGTCCCTTGGCGCAATACGTTGCCGGCGCTGCGCAGGTCGGCACCCAGCGCACTGTGCAGGGCGCCGCGTTGCAGGTAGATCGGCGTCACGGTTTCTGCCTGATAAAGGCGGCGATGCTGGCGATGCTATTGAGGATGCGCCGGCCATCCTTGGCCCCTTCGATGCGTACGCCATATTGCTGCTGCAGGGCCAGGGACACTTGCAGGGCATCGAGGCTATCCATGGCGATACGGCTGTGCTGGCCGAACAGTGGTTCGTCGTTGTCGATGCTCTGCCAGTCGATGTCGTCTTCCTTGTCGCACTCACGGATCAGCAATTGCTTGAGTTCTTGTTCTAGTAGTGTGTCGTCCATTGCGTTTGCTGCACTCGTTTGCGAAACAGGAAAAGCCCGCCAGCGCCCAGTACCAGGGCAAACAGCAGAAGGCGGGCGCAGTCGGGGGCGATGTCGGCCAGATTTCCCTGGCCCACCAGCAGGGTCAGGAAGGCGTCCAGCGCCCAGCTCATCGGCGAGACTTCTGCCAGTTGGCTCATGGCCTCGGGCATCACGCTCTTGGGCACCATGATGCCGCCGATTGCGGCGAGGATGATATTGAGGCCGCCGCCGAGCAGCAACGCCTGTTCGCCGCTACGCGCCAGTGCCGCCAGCAGCAGCCCCAGGCTGCAGGCGGCCAGGCTCAGACTCAGGGCCAGCAGGGCATAGCCCAGTGGCGCGCCGGGCAGGCTCAGGCCGCTGAGGCCGAGCAGCGGCAGCACGTGCACGCCGATGGCCAACAACAGGGCAAACTGCAGCAGATTGATGACCAGATAGGGCAGCAGCTTGCTCAGCACCAGGGTGGTAGGGCTCAGCCCCAGCGCGCGGAAGCGCAGCAGGGCGCCGCTCTGTTGCTCGCGCTGAAAACCGCCAGCCATCGGCAGGGCGACGAAGAACATGCCAAAGATCAGCCAGGCCGGCACGCTCAACTGGCTGGCGTTGGCCTTGCCGCTGAGCTCCCCGCTGGCCAGCAGTTGCCGTTCGCTGACCTGGCTTTGGGTGCGCTGGCTGATCAGTTGCCAGCGCTGCTCGGTGCTCATGCTCGGGTCCAGCGCGTCGCTGTCTTGCAGGTAGGCCAGCAGGCGGGTCTGCGCCAGGGCGATGTTCAGCGCCGCGCGCAGGCGTTGGCGAGACTGGCCATCGGTACGCGGTGCAAAGCTCAGCGTCGGGCCGACGTGAGGCGTCTCCAGCAGGGTGTCGGAGAAATTCGTGGCCAGGCTGATGCGGGGCAGGGGCTCGTCGCTGCTGGCGAGCAGGTGGCTGCCTGGCAACTGTGCCTGCAGCGCGTGCTGGAAGAACGCGCTGGCATCGCTCGGTTGCGGGACCTCGACCACCAGGTCCAGGGGCGGTGGCTGATCACGCAGGTAGTTGGACAAGGCGGCCGCCATCAGCACCAGAAACAGGATCGGCATGATGAACAGCACGGCCAGTGCATGCGGGTCGCGCAGCAGCAGCAGGCATTCCTTGCGGATCAGCGCCAGCATCGGGCTCACAGGCGGCCTCCGTTGAGGCTCAGGTAGAGTTGCTCCAGCGAGGGGCGGCCGAAGCGCAGCAGGCTCGGAGGCACTGCTTGGGCGGCGATGAACTGGGTGATGGCCAGCAGTTGCTGGCCGTCCAGGTTGGCGATGCGCAGGCCGTCGGGCAGTGTCTCCGCGTCCAGCTGCAAGCGAGCAAGCAATTGCGGCAAGCCATCGGGCACCCGCTGCGGCCACTCCAGCAGCAGGCCGTGTCCGCTGTCGAGCAGTTGCTGTTTGTTCAGGTCCAGACGCACCTTGCCTTCGTGCAGCAGCAGAATGCGCCCGGCGACTCGCTCAACCTCGTCCAGGTAATGGCTGGTGTAGATCACCCCATGGCCTTCGCCAGCCAGGTGCTCGACGGCGTCGAGCAGCAGTTGCCGGCTGGCTGCATCGACGCCCACCGTGGCTTCGTCGAACAGATACAGGCGTGCCGGCTGCAGCAGGCCGATGGCGAAATTCAGGCGCCGCTGTTCGCCGCCGGACAGGCGTGCGGCGCGACGCGACAGCTTGTTTTCGAGGGCGGTGCTGGCAATGCTCAGGTCCAGACGCTGGCGGCGCTGGGCACCGCGCAGGCGGTACAGATCAGCGAACAGCGCGAGGTTCTCGGCGACCGTGAGCTCGGCGTAGAACGCCAGTTGCTGGGGCACCAGGCCCAGGCTGCGCGGGCCGTCCCAGCGGATTTCGCCCTGCTGCAGGGCGAGGGTATCGCTGAGCAGCGCGAGCAGGGTGGTCTTGCCGGCGCCGTTGCTGCCGAGCAGGCCCAGGCATTGGCCTTCCTGCAATTGCAGGTCGATGTGCTGCAGGGCGGGGCTGTCCGCGCCAGGGTAGCGGTAGCTGATGTCATGTAGCTCAAGCATGGACGAGCACCAGCAGCAGTTTGCCGTCCAGCAGCGGCTGGCCGCCGGCCTGGATGGCGAAAGCATACAGCGCGCCGGCCGGGCTCAGGGCCTCCTGCCGGGCGCTGACCAGCAGTGGTTCGTCGCGACGTGTGACCGGGTGCAGATGGAGCTGGGAAAGTTTGCCGACCAGGGCCATTTCGATGGCATCCGCTTCGCCGTATAGGGCACCATGTGCGGCGCAAAGCTGGGCAGCGGCCTCGAACAGCAGGCAAGGCGAAGCATCTTGCCCAAGTTTTTCGAGGTGCTGCCAGGCGCTGAGACCGCGAATGGCCTTGGCATCGTGATCGAGCAAGGCATCCAGCCAGAGAGCGTCGCCCTGGTGCGGCAGCAGTGTGTGCAGTTGGGTGCGATCCATGGCGAGCGGTCTGGGCGTTTCGGGCGACGCAGTGTAACAGAGGCAGGGATAGAGGGAGGATGGGGTGACGATGTGGCAGTGGCTGGCTTTTGTGACGATCAGCGCGATCCTGGTGGGTATTTCCTGGCGCACGCTGGGTAATGTGCGCAGCCACGGGTTCTATCGTTTCCTCGCCTGGGAGGCGATGCTGGTGATGCTGGTGCTCAACGCGTCCTCGTGGTTCGGCGACCGGAGCGAGTTGAGTCAGCGCATATCCTGGGTCCTGCTGAGCCTGTCACTGGCGGTGCTGTTCGCCGGGATCTACCAGATGCGCCGCTTCGGCCAGGCAGGCGAGCAACGCCAGGATGATGAGCTGTTCGCCTTCGAGCGCACCTCGCAGTTGGTGACGGGCGGCATCTTCCGTTATATCCGTCACCCCATGTACTGCTCGTTGTTGCTGCTGGCCTGGGGCATCGCCTGCAAGCGCATCGATGGGTTGATCATGCTGCTGGCGGTACTGTCCAGCGTGCTGCTGTGGTGTTCGGCACGCTGCGAGGAGCGCGAGTGCCTGGCCTATTTCGGCGATGCTTATCGCGACTACATGAGACGCAGCTGGATGTTCGTGCCCTTGCTCTTCTGAGGGCGTCACTCGGCCTTTCCAGGGAAAGGCCGGTTCTGACAGCTCACTCGTTACTGAACCTTAGCCAGATCGCCCTTGAGCGCCACGCCAGACATGATGCTGCCTTTGTGGCACTCGTACTTCTCATTGTCCTTGTAGACGTTGTTGTTGTAGTTGCTGACTAGGTTGACCACGGCATTGGCACCAGCGGCCTTTGCCGACTTCTGGAAGCGGATCAGCGAAGAGTGCAGAGCACGGTTACAGGAAGCCTCCACGCTTTTGCCAAAGGCGTTGCTCTTCTGGCTGGTGGTGAGGCCGGATTTGAGCACGCTGACCTTGCCTGTTGGCTTCTTGTCGCCTAGGTAGAACTTAACGCTACCGTCGATAACTCCGGAGTTGATTGCTTCCTGTACAGCCGCATCGAACGGCAGGAAGTTCACGTCGTCAGCCGCCTGGCTCAGGCCAGGTAGCAGAACCAGGCCAAGTGCAGCAGCCATCCAGTATTGCTTGTTCATCATGCTCTCTCCTTTTTGGCGGGTGATGCTTACTGTTGTAGGGCTTTCATACTGCGTGCTACTCGCAGCTCCTGTTGGATGACGCCGTTTAGTTTCTTCACCAGAGCGTTGTAGCGTTTGTGAATCTTGCCATCGGCGTAGTCCAGATTCTGACTGTCGCGGTAACGGATGTTGTAGTGGTCTGGAGCGTAATCAATGTCGATCCAGATCTTGTGACGACCGCGGAAGTTCATGTGAGCCTGCATCAGCCCCTGGTGTCCCCCCTCGATCTGCCAGCGGGTGCGGGTCAGGGCTCTGATGAGTGCCTGCTGCATCGCTTGCTCGTCCAGATAAGATGCGCTGTCCGTGGGTAGCGGCTGCTGTACGGTCAGCACCGGTTGCATGCGGCTGCACGCGCCAAGTCCTAGCAGCATCAGAATGAGCAAGATGCGAGAAATATTGCGGGGCATATGGGACTCCATGTCGTTAAGGGTCATTTCCAGCGCTTGAAGATCAGCGAGGTGTTCACGCCGCCGAAGGCGAAATTGTTGTTCATCACATACTCGTGGCTCATCTGGCGGAACTCGCCGCGCAGGTAATCCAGCTCGCCGCAGGCCGGGTCGATGGCGTCCAGGTTGTGGGTATGCACGTAGCTGTCCGAATTCATCATCTCGATGCTGAACCAGGATTCCAGCGCCCCGCAGGCGCCCAGGGTATGACCCAGGAAGCTCTTCTGCGAGCTGATCGGCATACGCGGGCCGAACAGGCTGCTGGTGGCCTGGGTCTCGGCGACATCGCCCTGCTCGGTGGCGGTACCGTGACCGTTGACGTAGCCGATGGCCTGGGCCGCCAGACCGGCGTCGTCCAGCGCCAGTTGCATGGCGCCACGCATGGTTTCCTGCGCCGGCTTGGTAGCGTGCTGGCCGTCCGAGTTGCAGCCGAAACCGACGATCTCGGCATGGATGGTGGCGCCACGGGCGAGGGCGTGCTCCAGCTCTTCGAGAACCAGAATACCGGCGCCTTCACCGATCACCAGACCGTCGCGGCCGCTGTCGTAGGGGCGTGGGCTGGCGTGCGGCGTGTCGTTCTTCAGGCTGGTGGCGTACAGCGCATCGAAGACCATCGCCTCGGTGGGGCAGAGTTCTTCGGCACCGCCGGCGAGCATCATCTTCAGGCGCCCGAACTTGATCGCCTCGTAGGCGTAGCCGATACCCTGGCTGCCGCTGGTGCAGGCGCTGGACGTGGGGATCAGGCGGCCCTTGAGGCCGAAGAAGATGCTGATGTTGGCGGCCGTGGTGTGCGGCATCATGCGGATGTAGGAGTTGGCGTTGAGGCCGTCGGCCACCGAGTTCAGCAGCATGTTGCCGAATGCCTTGACCTCTTCGGTGCTGCCGGTGGACGAGCCGCAGGCGACGCCCATGCGCCCGTCGGCGATGCATGGATCGCCGAGCAGACCGGCGTGCTCCAGGGCGCGCTCGGCGGCGAATACCGCCAGTTTCGCCACCCGGCCCATGCTGCGGGTCTGTTTGCGGTTCCAGTGCTTGGGCTGGACGAAGTCGTCCACCGGGCCACCCAGGCGGGTATTCATTTCGCTGAAACGATCCCACTCGTCCATGCGGCGGATGCCGCTGCGGCCTTCGCGAAAGGCCTGGGCGATGCTCGGCCAGTCGCTGCCCAGCGAGGTGATGCCGGCCATGCCGGTAACTACTACACGTTTCATCAGCACAGCCCACCATTGACCGCGAGAACCTGACGCGTAATGTACGCCGCCTCGCTGGACATGAGGAAGTTCACCGCGCCGGCCACTTCCTCCGGGGTGCCCATGCGGGCAGCGGGAATCATCTTGAGGATTTCGTCCACCGGGACCAGCTCGTCGAGAATCTCGGTATCGATCAGGCCGGGCGCGACGCAGTTGACGGTGATCTTGCGCTTGGCCAACTCGATTGCCAGGGCCTTGGCGGCGCCGATCACGCCGGCCTTGGAGGCACTGTAGTTGACCTGGCCGCGGTTGCCGATCAGCCCCGAGACCGAGGTGATGCAGACGATGCGGCCCGCTGCGCGGCGGCGGATCATCGGCATGGTCAGCGGATGCAGCACGTTGTAGAAACCGTCCAGGTTGGTGCGCAACACCTGATCCCAGTCGTCCTCGGACAGGGCCGGGAAGGCGCCATCACGGGTCAGGCCGGCATTGCACACCACGCCGTAGTAGGCGCCATGGGCTTCGATGTCGGCTTCCAGCGCTTCGCGGCAGGCCGCGCGGTCGGATACGTCGAATTGCAGGATGCGCGCCTGGCGGCCGAGTTCGGCGATCTGCGTCTGCACGGCTTCGGCTTCATCGCGGCGCGAGCGGCAGTGCAGGACCAGGTCATGGCCCGATTGAGCCAGGCGTAGGGCGATGGCGCGGCCGATGCCACGGCTGGAGCCGGTGACCAGAACGGTGGCGGCAGAGGTGCTTTCAGTCATGGGATCGCTCTTGCAGATAGACCGCCGGTTGCGGCGGGCGGAACACATTGAGGCGGGCTTCGGCCTGGATGCCGGGGCCCTGGAGGTGGCATTCGAACACGCCCATGCCGTTGTCGTCCTGCAGCGAGCACAGGGCGCGGATGTGCAACTCGCTGCCAGCCGGGAAGCGCTCGACGTTGCAGCTGTACTTGCGCGTGCCGAGCAGAAAGCCCAGCTCCACCGGCAAGCCGGCGCGCTTGGCCTGGATGCCGGCGAATGAGGCGATGGCCTGCGCCATCAGCTCGATACCGGTCCAGGCTGGCAGGCTGCCGTCGCTGTCGTTGAGCAGGCCGTCAGGGCGCACCGTGAGGCGCACCTCGATCGCTTCCGTGTCGCAGCTCAGCACTTCGTCGAGCAACACCATGTTGCCGGCATGGGGCACCAGTTCGGCTACGGGCCACAGTTTCATGGTGCATCCCCCAGAATCAGCGCGACGTTGTTGCCACCAAAGGCGAAGGAGTTGCTCATCAGGTGACGACCCTGGGCACGGCTCAGGCGGGTACCGGCCCGGACCAGTTCCAGCGGCGCCAGCTCGGGGTCGGGCTGGCCGTCCCAGAGATGGGGTGGCAGCAGGCCGTCGCGGTTGTACTCGCTCAGGGTCAGCCAGCAGAAGGCTGCTTCCAGTGCGCCGGCGGCGCCCAGGGTGTGGCCGGTCATGGGCTTGCTCGACGAGCAGGGCAGGCCGGCAGGAAACAGGGCGTGCACGGCCTTGCTCTCCATCGCGTCGTTGTGTCGGGTGGCGGTGCCGTGCAGGTTCAGATAATCGATGCGCTCCGGCGTCAGACCAGCGTTGCTCAGGGCCTTTTCCATCGCGCTGCGGGCACCCAGGCCGTCCGGGTGCGGGGCGGAAATATGGTGGGCGTCGGAGCTGGCGCCGCCGCCCAGAAAAACGATGGGGGCAGGCTCACGGGTCATCAGGAAAAGGGCGGCGGCTTCGCCGATGTTGATGCCGTTGCGATTCACCGAGAACGGGTTGCAGGGTTCGGCCGACACCGCTTCCAGCGAGGAGAAGCCATTGAGCGTCAGCCGGCACAGGCTGTCCACGCCCCCGCAGATCACCGCGTCGCACAGGCCCATGCGCAGCAGGCGATGAGCGCTGAGCAGGGCGCGGGCGCTGGAGGTGCAGGCCGTGGATTGGCAGTAGACCGGGCCGCCAAGCTTCAGCCAGTCCGCCAGGAAGTTCGCGGGTGCGGCCATTTCCTGTTGGGCGTAATCGTATTCGGCCGGCAGTGCGCCTTCGTTGATGTGGCGCCCGATGTGCTCGCCTGCCTCGCGAATCCCTGAGGTGCTGGTGCCCAGCACCAGGCCGACGCGATGAGCGCCATGGCGGGCGATGGCCGCGCGCAGCTCGGGCTCGATCTGCAGCGCTGCCGCCAACAGCAGTTGGTTGTTGCGGCTGTGCGCGGTCTCGAAACCGGGCGGCATGGCGGGTAGATCGGCATGCACGGCGCCCACCGTCAGGCTGCGTTCGCTGACCCAGCCGTCTTCGGCGCGCATGCCTGAGGTGTCGCCGGCGAACAGCGCATCGGCGACCGCCTGCTTGCCTTCGCCGAGGGCGCAGAGCAGACCGAGTGCGTGGAGATAGCTGGGGGTAGGGGCGCGGGACATCAATCGCTTTCTTCCAGGTTCAGTGCACGTATCCGGTAGTTCAGGCCGGTCTTGCCAAGGGTGAAATCCACAGGGCCGTGGTAATCGATGGTCCAGTCCGGCGCGAGACGGCGCTGATCATCGTTCAGCTGTTGCCAGCTGCCGGCCGGGTAAGCCTGCAGCGCATCGCGGCGGCTCAGGGCGAACAACAGCGCGGCGAACAGTTCGCGGGCCTCGGCATTGGGCGGCAGCAGGCCGTCGTTACGCCATTGCCCGGCATCCAGTAGCTGACGTGCTTGCGGGATACCCAGTGGGTCCATCAGTGACCAGCGCAGGGCCGAGCCCTCACGCTGCACCACCAGCAGCCAGTCCTGTCGCTCCTGCGCCTGCTCGCGCTGGATCTGCAGGCTGAGCGGCAAGGGCGCGACCAGTGCCGGTGGCGTTTGCGGCACGGGTGTGTGTGCGGCGCAGGCGCTCAGCAGCAGGCTGGCGGCGAGCAGGAGTATGCGTGGCATCACGGTTTGCGCGCCACTACGTTGAGCAGCGTTTCGTCGCGTTGACCGACCGGCTTGGGTCGCATCAGCCCCCAGCGCTCCAGCAGGCCGAAGTCCTTGGAGCGGCTCCACCACAGGTAGGGGTAGGAAATACTGCTCTGGTCGAACTGGAAACCCTGCGCGCCGAGCATTTCCAGATACTGCTCGGCACTGCGCTGAACGTGCATCGGGTGGCGGAACAGCCAGCGGATCACCCAGGTATCGATGTAGAACTTGGTCGATTCGGCCAGCAGCAACCGGCCGCCCGGTTTGAGCACGCGCCAGAACTCGGCCAGGGCTTTCTCCTGCTCCACCAGATGGTGCAGCGTCTGGTGGCAGAACAGCAGATCGACACTGGCGTCGGGCAGATCGATGGCGGCGCAGTCACTGGCGATCAGCTCGACTTCGAGACCCAGACGCTCGGCCTCGTGGCGCGAGCAGTCCAGGCTGTGCGGGTCTGCATCGAGGCCGATCAGTCGCGCTGGCGAGAACGCTGCGTCGAGCAGGCCGAAGGAGCGCCCCTGGCCGCAGCCTGCGTCCAGCAGGACCGGTGCGTGCGGCAGCGGGCCGTCTATCAGACGCACCAGATCGTTGATCGCAACCCGCAGCACATGGTGCTGCCAGACATGGCTTTGCAGGAACCAGAAGCCGAAGCGGGTTTCTTCTACGTAGGTGGGCGAGACGGGGCGCAGGGCGTTCATCGACGATCCTTGTTTAGAATCTATTCACGGGCTAGCGAGCTTGAGCCATACAAGGCAGAAGCAGGCGAGGAAGCGGAGTTTACGAGTTGTAAATGAGCATTCCGAGCCTGTTTCTAACGCTGTAGGGCCGGCGCGCAGCTGATTGTAAATAGGTTCTCAGTTTTGGGCGCAAAGCTCTGCTAGAACGCGCAGGCGCCGGCGAGGTTCGGAGACATAGGGATTCTTACCGTCCCAGGCGTAGCCGGCAAGAATCGAGCTGATCATGCGGCGAATTTCCGGGGATGCCTTCTCGTAATAGATCACGTCCTGGAAGGAGCCCTCGTACCAGCCTTCGACGTAGACGCGGAAGGTATCCACGCCGCGCTTAAGCGGGATGGCGAACTCGTTCTCCCAGTCCACCGTCTCGCCGCCCAGTTGGCGATGCAGCAGTCCTGCGGCCATGCTCGCCGAGCGCATGGCGATGGTCACGCCCGAGCTGAACACCGGGTCGAGGAATTCCGCGGCATTGCCGAGCAGGGCGAAACCCGGGCCGTGCAGGCTCTTGACGTTGGCCGAGTAGCCGTTGATTTCGCGTGCCGGGGTATCCCACACGGCATTGCCCAGCACCTTGCTCAGCGACGGGGTCTCGGCAACGAACTGCTTGAGGCAGGCGTCGAGATCCTGCGGGTAGTTCGCGTAGTGCTCGGCGGCGCAGACCACGCCCAGCGAGCAGCGGCCGTTGCTGAACGGGATGGTCCAGAACCACACGTCGCGCAGGGTCGGGTGGGTGGTGATGAGGATCATCTCGCGGTTGAAGCCCGAGGCCGGGTCGATGTTGTCCTCTATGTGAGTGAACACCGCGCGGCGCACCGGGAAGGCCGATGGCGTGTCGAGGTCGAGCAGGCGCGGCAGCACGCGGCCATAGCCGCTGCCGTCGAGGACGAAGGCGCATTCGACCTGGTACTCGGCACCATCGGCCAGGCGGCGTACCGACAGGCGCGGGCAATCGCCGCTGAAGTCGGCGGCGAAGATTTCCTCTTCGTAGCGAATTTCCACACCCTGGCGCTCGGCTTCGTCGGCCAGCAGCTTGTCGAAGTCGGCGCGGATCACCTGATAGGTCGAACCCTTGCCTTCGGTGAACTTGTCGCGGAAGTCGAAGCTGGTGTAACGCTCACCCCAGGCGAACGCCGCGCCGTGTTTGGTCTGAAAGCCGGCGGCCTGCACCGCCTCGAGCATGCCGGCTTCCTCGACGAAATCCAGGCAGTGCGACAGCAGGCTTTCGCCGATGGAGAAGCGCGGGAAGCGCTGTCGCTCCAGCACCAGCACGTCATGCCCCTGGCGTTTGAGAATGGCTGCCGCGATTGCTCCGGACGGGCCTGCACCGATAACGACGATCTGACGCTGTTCGATTTCAGGAGATTGCATGACGACTTCTTCGCCTCAAGGTTGTGGGCATACCCGGCACATCGTGCGCCAGGTTTTATGGGGAGTGGTTAATACAGGTCCGATCATGTCGACTGCGCCTCGGCTTGCCTGTCGCTTGCCCAGGGCGCGAGGAGGAAGCTGAAGACCAGGCCGATGCTGATGGTCAGGCCGAAATTGCTTACCGCCGGGGTGCTCGACAGCGCCAGCAGGCCGAACGACAGCCAGGTGGTCAGGGCCGACAGCAGTGTGCCGAGCAGGCTGGTGGCTGCACCGCCGACCTGCTCGCGGATCAAGATGGCGTAGTCCACGCCAATGGCGGTGACCAGCAACAGGCCGAACAGGCTGAACAGCGTCAGCGGCTGGCCGAGCCAACCCAGGCTGGCCAGGCTGGCCAACGCCGCCAGCAGCGACACCGCCAGTATGCGAGCGGCGCCGCGTGCACCAAAGCAGCTGCACAGCAGGGCGAAGATCAGCAGGCAGGAGGCCAGTTTGAGCTTGGCGGCGCTGACCTGGGTGGCCGCGAACAGGCGATTGAGCTCGCCGAGGCGGTCGACCAGTTTCACTCCGTCGAGCCCGGCGGCCTGAGCGGCCAGCAGGTTGCTGTCGCTCAGACCTTGCAGGCTGATCAGCCCGGCGACCTGTCCATCTGTCGTATTGCCCAGCCAGAGTGGGCGCCAGGGTTCACTCAGCGGTGCGCCGAGCACCTGCTCGATGCTCAGCGTGGGCAGCGCTTGCATCTGCTGGGTCTCGTGCTCGATGGCCTCGGCAGGGATGCCCAGTTCGGTGAGCGCGGCGCTGTGGCTGGGCAGTGCGGCGAGCGCCTGGCGCAGGCTTGCCTGCTGCGTGGCTGACGCGATCAGCTGGCTCAGCGCCAGATAGCTTTTCAGCTGACCTTTCTCCACCAGCTTGTCCAGGCGCTGCCCCAGCAAATGCTGGCGCTGCAGCAGTTGCTCCTCATCGTCGCCACGCACCAGAAAGAACTGACTGGTCGGTTGCATGCCGACGATCTGGCTGATGGTTTTCGATTGCTCCAGCAATTGTGGCGGCACGCTGGCCCACTGGCGCAGGTCGTCCTTGTGCGAGAGCTGCAGCACGCCGCCTGTGCTGAACATGACGAAGATCAACAGCAGCCAGGGTGTTGGCACCTTGCGCAGCAAGGCTTCGCGCCAGTCGAGCAGGCGCTGCGCCAGAGCATGAGGGCGCTGCCAGGGCCGAATCTCGGCTTTGCCGAGCAGCGTTGGCAGCAGGAACAGGGTACTCAGGTAGGCGCCGAGCAGCCCGGCTGCCGAGAAGATCGCCACCTGCTTGAGGGCCGGAAAGGGCGTGAAGGCCAGTGCCAGATAGCCGATGACATTGGTCAGCAGCGCCAGGGTCAGGCCCAGCAGCGTAGCACGCAGGGCACGCCAGCTATCCCAAGGTTGCAGTGTCCAGCTCTTCGACAGCAGGTGCAGAGGGTAGTCGATGGCCACGCCGATCAGGCTGGCGCCGAGTACCAGGGTCATCACGTGGATATGACCGAACACCGCGACACAGGCCGTCAGCCCGGCGAGCACGCCGATGCCGACGGGGACGAAGGCCAGCAGGATGCGCAGCCGACGAAACACCAGCAGCATCATCAGCAGCGCCCCGGCGCTGGCAAGGCTGCCCATCAGGCTGATTTCGCCTGTGGCCTCGCGCTGGCCATGGGCGGAGTACAACAACCCGCTACTGGCCAGAAGCTGGCCGCCACGCGCCTGTACCTGGTCGCGGGCCTGGCTGACCAGATCGTCCGCCGCCAGCGCCAGGTTGCCGTCGAAGGCATCGGCAGTGGTGCGGGCGCGCAGCAGTGCCCAGGTGGTCCCCTCGCTCTCGGCGATCAAGGCGCCGCTGAGATCGACCTGAACGTTGTGCTGATGGGGCAGGCTTTTCTCTACCAGGGTGCTCAGGCCGAGCAGGTCGTCATTGGTGGCGACCACGCCCTGGCTGCGGAAGGGGTCGAACAGATCCTGTACGCGTCTGGCAACGAAGGCACTGGGGTCGTCGATCAGCAGCTGGCGGTCGGCTGCCGACAGCAATGCCAGGCGTTGTTCCTGCAGTTGCTGGCGTATGCCGGCCAGGTCGGCTTGTGGATCCCACTGCACCTTCTCGAACAGCGCCTGCTGTTGCCAGCGCTGACCCAGTTCGGCAGCCAGCGCCAGGGCCTGTTCGCGTTGCGGGTGGCTGATCAGCACCAGCAGTTCGCGGTTGAGCGGCTCCTGCATGCGTTGCACGGCCTGCTCTTCGAGCGCGTCGGGTCTGCCGCTGGGCACCAGCTCCAGCAGGTTGGCCGAAACGGGCGCACCGCCTCGCCACTGCCAGGCAGCAACGACGACGAGCAGGAGCAGGGCGAGCGGGAAGAGCCGTGAACCCCAGTATTCAATTCTGGAAGTCATGTCGCTCCGCATCGCTCAGGGCTTGCCCGGGCTGGCTGTCCTCGAGGCGCAGCACGGTGCTGTCGCCCTGGGTTTCCTGCAGCTCGATGCGCTGCACCAGGGCGCCGCCGCTGATATGGATGGCGTTGAAGACCTGCTTGAGCAGGACGCTACGCGGCGTCAGGTCGAGCGTCCAGGCCTCGGCCGAGCCGCTCAGGCTCAGTTCGAAGTCCTGACGCAGGCCGCTGCTGTCACCCTTGAGCACGGCGAGGAACAGGCGGTTCTGCTGGGCGCTGGCGCTTTGCTGGGCGACCAGCTGCCAGCCCTGTTCGCTACGTCGGGCGATGCCCTGCGCATCGATGCGGTAGTCCTGCTGCAGTGGGCGTTCGAGCAGCCAGAGCAGGCCTTGGTCCCTGGCCAGGACGAAGCGGCCGCGGCTGGTCAGTGGTTGCGGCAGGGCACGCAGGTGCTTTTCCTGAATGAAGTGACCACGCACCACCTCGGGTTTGCCAAGTTGCGCGCTGAGCTGGTCGAGGTCGAACGCCAGCGCCGACTGGGCAATGCCGGCCAGCAGTAGCCCGAATGCAATCCGCGGCATCCTGAGCGCAACACGCTTTTCGGATTTCATCCGGGCTATGCATTCGCAGCCTGCCAGGACGGCGCTGAGCAGGCGTCTCACGCGATGGCCCTCTGCACGGCATCGATGAAGACCTGCGGCGAGTTGAACTGCATTTCTCGGGTGGCGATTTCCACGGCCACTTGCACGGTACTGCCACGGGTCATGCGTTCACCGGTCTCGGCATCGCTGATCAGGTAGTTGATCTTCAGGCGGTTTTCCCACTCCACCAGGTCGGCGCGCACGACGATGCGCTGGCCGAACTGGGCGCCGCGCACGTAGCGCAGCTGCAGGTCGATCACCGGCCAGGCATAGCCGGAGTCACGCATCTGCCGGTAGTTGTGGTCGAGCTTGTCGAGCAGGGCGCAGCGCGCCTGCTCGAAGTACTTGACGTAGTGGCCGTGCCAGACGATTTCCATCATGTCGACGTCGTAGAACTGCACCTGCAGTTCGATCTGCGCCTGCAACACGCCTGATTTACGCATACAGCCCCCAGTGCTGGCTGCGAATGCGCTCCAGGCACAGGCGCAGCTCACCTTCCAGGGCGCGGTCTTCGATCACCGGCGGGAAGTCACTGGCCAGTTGCTCGCGCATGGCTGCCAGCGGCGCGGGAATGTCGCGCTTGCCAGCGCGCTCGCGTAGCCACACGCCCTGGTTGGCGGCCAGCAGGGTGGCGGCGGCGACCTGTTCGGTCAGCTCCAGGCTGCGCAGCGCATCGCGCGCGGCGATGGTGCCCATGCTCACCTTGTCCTGGTTGTGGCATTCGGTGGAGCGCGAGAACACGCTGGCCGGCATGGTGTTCTTCAGCGCTTCGGCGGTCCAGGCGCTGGCGCCGATCTGCACGGCCTTGAAGCCGTGGTTGATCATCGCGGTTTCCAGCGGTGCGCCAGACAGATTGCTCGGCAGGCCGTGGTTGTAGCGGCTGTCCACCAGCAGGGCGAGCTGGCGGTCGAGCAGGTCGGCGACGTTGCCGATGAGGTTCTTCAGGCTGTCCATGGCAAAGGCGATATGCCCGCCGTAGAAGTGCCCGCCGTGCAGGGTGCGCTCGGTCTCGGCATCGAACAGCGGGTTGTCGTTGGCGCTGTTGAGTTCGATCTCGATGAACTGGCGCAGCAGGCCCAGGCTGTCGGCCAGCACGCCAAGCACGTGCGGCGCGCAGCGGATCGAGTAGCGATCCTGCAGGCGATGCAGGGGCGGCAGCGGCGCTTCGACGGCCAGGTCCTGGCGAATCCAGGCGGCGACCTGGGTCTGTCCGGGGTGCGGCTTGGCGGCGAACAGGCGCTCGTCGAAGTGCTCCGGGTTGCCTTCGAGGGCGATCACGTTGAGTGCAGTGATGCGCGTCGCCAGTTTCAGCAGGTAGTCGGCGCGGGCATAGGCCAGGCAGGCCAGGGCGGTCATCACTGCGGTGCCGTTCATCAGCGCCAGGGCTTCTTTCGGGCGCAGGGTCAGGGGCGTCCAGCCCAGCTCGCGATGCACGTCGGCGGCGCTGCGGCGTTCGCCCTTGTACAGCACCTCACGCTCACCACTGAGGGTGGCGGCGACGTAGGACAGCGGGGTGAGATCGCCGCTGGCGCCGACTGAGCCTTCTTCCGGGATCAGCGGCAGCACGTCGTGATCGATGAACGCCTGGATGCGCTCGAGCAGCTCCACGCGTACCCCGGATACCCCATGGCACAGCGACTGCAAGCGGGCCGCGAGCACTGCGCGGGTGCTGGGGGCGTCGAGCAGTTTGCCCAGGCCGCAGCCGTGGAAGGTGAACAGGTGCTTGGGCAGTGCCTCGACCTGGTGCAGCGGCACCGCTACCACGCAGGAGTCGCCATAGCCGGTGGTGACGCCATAGATCACGCCTTCCTTGTCTAGCAGGGTGTCGAGAAAACGAGCGCCCTTGGCGATCTTTTCCCGGTAGGCCGCGTCGTTCTGCAACTGGGCTCGGGCCTGGCGTTGCGACAGGGCTACGATGTTCTCGATGTTCAGCGGGCGCTCGCCGAAGATCACCGGCTCAGGCTGGTATGTCGTCATCTCGCTTCCAGAAAGGGTAGAAGTTGAACCATTGGTTGGGGGCGTCCAGGCAGTGTTCGCCCAGGCGTTGCGCATAGCGTTGTGCCCAGTCGCGGATCACCTGGTCGCGCTCGCTGCGCTTCCAGGCCACGGCATCGGCGAAGTGTTCGAGGCGCACCTGGTAGCGGCCGTCGATTTTCAGGCAATGAATCAGTTCCACCGGGCACTGCAGCAGGCCGGCCAGCAGCCAGGGGCCCTGGGGGAAGGCGGCCGGCAGACCGAGGAAGTCGACCTCGACACTGCGCCCGCCGTGCAGGGGCACGCGGTCGCCGGCAATCGCCAGCCATTCGCCGCGCTCCAGGCGCTCGGCCAATTGCAGCATGATCGCGGGGTCGAGTTCGCTCACCTGAATCAGGCGCAGGTGGCTGGCGCCGGACTCACCCAGCAGGCGGTTGAAGCGTTCGGCATGCTTGGTGTGCACCAGGACGTTCATGCGTACCTGCTCGCCAAGTTCGGCCAGTGCGCGGCAGACTTCCAGATTGCCCAGATGGGCACCGACCAGAAGCCGCCCGCGGCTGCCGTCGTGCATCTTTTCCCGCAGCTTGTCGGGGTCGTGCAGTTGCAGGTGCTGCAACGGCAGGTGGCCATTCCAGGCGTCGAGCTTGTCCAGCAGGCTGTCGGCGAAGGCGAGGAACTGACGTAGCACCGAACTTCGGCTCGGGCGCAGTTCGGGGCGTGCGCTCCATGCTGCCAGGTTGTGCTGGTACTGATGGATGCTGGTGCGCGCGCTGCGGCCGAAGATGTAGAAGTACAGGACGATCAGGTACAGCAGTGGCGTCAGCGGACGGCGGCCAAGTCGACGCACGGCGGCGACCGTGAAACGCATCAGCAGGAAGCTGCCGCGCTCCTTCTGGCGAGCCCAGTGATCCTTGTGTTCGGTAGCGCTCATGCAGTCAGCCTGCGCCAGAGAATGCGCGGTGCACGCAGCAACATGCCGAAGAACAGACGGGCATGCATGCCGGAGATCAGCAGGTTGTCGTGCCACAGGCGAAAGTGCGAAAGGCCATCGGCCGGGTAGTGCACGCGGGTCGGCAGCCAGTGCATCGGCTGCTCGCGCCAGGCCATGCGCACCAGAATCTCGGTGTCGAAGTCCATGCGCCGGCCGAGCTTGACCGTGTCCAGCAGTGCCAGGGTGGGCGGCAGCGGATAGATGCGAAAGCCGCACATGGAGTCGCGGATCTGCAGCGACAGGCAGTTGATCCAGACCCAGATGTGGGTCAGGTAGCGGGCATAGAGGCGCGACCTGGGCACGCTGGCATCGTATTGCGGGTAGCCGCAGACCATCGCCTCTGGATGCGCTCGAGCGGTGTCGAGGAAAGCATCGATGCTGCTCAGGTCATGCTGACCGTCGGCATCGACCTGCAGGGCATGGCTGTAACCGAGGCGCGCTGCTTCACGCAGGCCGGCCATCACCGCGCCGCCCTTGCCCAGGTTGCTGGGCAGGCGCAGCAGGTGGACGCCTGACTGCTGCGCCAGTTCGTCCATCACGGCGGCGCAGGTGGCACTGGAACCATCGTCCACCAGCAGGCAGGGCAGCCCGGCGCGGTGCAGTTCGTTGACCACGCCAGGCAATGGTCGCTCGTGGTTGTACACCGGAATGACCGCGCAGGGTTTGAAGCCAGATTCAGCCATGGGCCGGCTCCAGCAGGATGCGCCCGGAGGAACAGGCCGCTTCGCCATTGTGGTAGGCGAAGTAGAGCTTGCCGCGCTCGGTGTCGAAACGCAGGGTGAGCTGCAGGGTGTCGCCGGGGCGCACCAGTTGCTGGAACTTGAGCACTTCCATGCCGGCGAAACGTGGCGGCAGGTCGCTGATCAACTGGCGCGCCAGTTGCTGCGCCCAGTCCACCTGGACCACACCTGGCAGTACCGGGGTCTGCGGGAAGTGGCCAGTGAAGTGGGCAAGATCCAGCGGCACCTGCAACTGCAACAGCCATTCGCCGTCGCGTGCTTCGGCGCTGACGGGCTCTACCCGAGTCGGCCGTGGGGCGCTCAGCAGGGCGTCGACCTGGCTCTGTGGCAGTTTGCCCTGGCTGCTGTAGGGCAGCTCCAGCAGCAGGCGCCAGCGGCGTGGCAGGGCGATGGTTTCGCAGTGCTCGGCCAGATGTCGGCGCAGGGTTTCGGTCAGCGTGCGGCGACCCTGGTTGCGCAGGGCGTGTACGCCACTCGGGCTCAGGGCCAGCACGGCGCCGAGAAAGGCGCGGCCTTCCTGGATCACCCCCAGGCGAGCGTCGGCAACCCAGTCGTGGCCGGTCAGCGCCTGCTCCAGCATGGGCAGGGAGATGCGTTTTTCCTCCAGCTTGACGATGCGGTCGAGCCGCCCGCGCAGGACGAAACGACCGTCGTCGCCGATCTCGGCGGCGTCCGCGCTCTGCTCGACATGCCCGGCGGGCAAGTACGGCGAAGCGATACGCAGGGCGCCGGCTGCATCGAGGCTCAGCTCGACGCCCGGGAAAGGCTGCCAGGCGCTGTCGCCCTGACGCCAGCCGATGCCGCCGGTTTCCGAGCTGCCGTAAATTTCCGTCGGCCATTGGCCCAGGCGCTCATGCAGGGTCTGGGCGGCCTCGGCAGGCAGGGCGCCGCCAGAGGAGAACAGCTGTTTGACCTGGCTCAGCGCCGGCCAGTCGAGGTTGTCGCCCATGCGCTTGAGCAAGGCGGGGCTGGCTATCCAGGCGAAGTCAGGGGCGGCGCCAGCCTCTGCGCTCGTACGGCCCCTGGCGATAGCCAGGCTGGCCTGCTGCAGGTCTTCAGGGAAGGGCAGGGCGCGGCGGTATAGCGGTCGGCCGGCGCAGAGCGGCCAGAGCAGGCGAAACAGCAGGCCGTAGATATGCTGGCAGGCGACGCTGCCGAGGATGGTGGCCTGGCCGAGGTGCGCGCCCCACAAACGCTCCAGCGCCTCGACCTCGTTGGCCAGTTGCACCAGGCTCTTGTCGATCAGTTTGGGCTCGCCGCTGGAGCCCGAGGTGCACAGGGTCAGGTGGCAATGCTCGGGCAGCAGGCGGGCGCTCGGCAGCGGCTCCGCGTCCAGCCCGCTCAGGTCATCCAGCCACAGGTCGACCTGATCTGCCAAACGTTGGCGCGTCTGCGCCTGGGCATCGGCGGGCAGCAACACCTGCACTCCGGCGCGCCAGGCGCCGAGCAGGGCGATGGCCAGTTCGCCGGCATCCTCCAGATACAGCGCCACGCGTTCCACGCTTCGCGCCTGCAGGGCAGCGGCCAGGCGCAAGGCGCGTTCTTGCAGCTGCGCATGCTGCAGGGTCGGCTCCAGGGCCACCTGCCGGTCAGGCCGGGCTTCCAGCAGCAGATCAGTGAGGGGCAACCAGGTCATTCGTGTTTCCTTACCTGCTGGCGGATCAACCATTCGCCAGCGAACAACAGGCCGATCAGGCCGTAAGAGATGAATCCGGTGTAGAGCGTCCACCAAGAGAGCGGCGCCCACATCGCCAGTGCCATCAGCAGCACGGTATTGCCTAGGAAGAACAGCGCCCAGACCTTGGTGACGGTGCGGGTGTAGCGCACGGCGATGTCCGGTAGCTGCGGCTCCCGCAGGCGTGCCAGGCGCTCCACCAGCGGCGGGCCGAACTTCAGGCTGAGGCCGAACAGCGCCAGCAGCATCAGGTTGAGCAATACCGGGTACCAGCGCAGCAGGGCCGGCTCGTCCGCGACTGCCAGCAGCAGGCAGAACGCCAGCGCCGCCACGGCCAGCCACAGGCCACCGGGGCGGCGACGTGCCGTCAACGCACGGGCCAGCCAGAGCCCGCCGAGCAACGCAGCAAACACACGTGGCGACCAGTGTTCCATGCCGTAGTAGACGGCGAAGGGATAGAGGATGCCGGCGATCAGCAACAGCAGGCCAAACAGGCGCGCCATGGGGTCAGGCTTGGGCCTGGGGTGCGTCGTTGATCAGGCGGTACACGGCTTCTACCACGTCGCCGACGCTACGTACGCTCTTGAACTCCTCGGCCGCCAGCTTGCGCCCGGTCTGGCGCTTGATATGGTCGATCAGGTCGACGGCGTCGATGCTGTCGATTTCCAGGTCTTCATACAGGCTGGCGTCCAGGGTCACGCGCTCGGCGTCCAGTTCGAACAGCTCCACCAGGGCGCTACGCAGGGTGACGAAGATTTCTTCGCGGCTTTGCATCTGGGCTAATCCTCAAGCGGCTTTCTGGGCAGAAACGAACGCAGCCAGGCTCGCGACATTGGCGAAGTGCTTGCGGGTGTCCTTGGCTTCGGCGTCGATCTTGATGCCGAAACGTTTCTGGATGGCCAGACCCAGTTCGAGCGCGTCCACCGAGTCCAGGCCCAGGCCTTCGCCGAACAGGGTCTGCTCTGCGCCGATGTCGTCGGCGCTCATGTCTTCGAGGCCGAGGGCGTCGATGATCAGGTTCTTGATTTCAAGTTGCAGATCGCTCATCTGAGGCGAGCTCCTTCATAAAGTGTTGATGCAGATGGTCGTTGAGCTTGCGCGAGGCAATCGGCAACGGGGCCTGCTCGGTGTATTGCCGCGGATCGATATCCTCCCCGACCCGCAGGCGAAAGTGAAAACGGCGCGACGGAATGCTGTACCAGGGCTCGGCCTTGGTCAGGGTGGTGGGGGTCACGCTGATGACCACCGGGGTCACCACGCTGGCGCCGCGCACGGCGATGGCGGCTGCGCCACGGTGAAATTCCGGGTTGCTGCCAGGTACGGTGCGGGTGCCCTCGGGGAAGACGATCAGGGTTTCGCCGTTTTGCAGAGCGCCGGCGGCTTCATCGAGCATGTCCATGCTGCCGCTGTTGCTGATGTATTGGGCGGCGCGAATCGGCCCGCGCATGCAGGGGTTTTCCCACAGGCTCTGCTTGACCACGCAGTTGGCGTCGCGGATGAAGGCGATCAGCACGACCACGTCGATCAGCGAAGGGTGATTGGCGATCACCATCTGCCCGGGGCGGCCAAGACGCTCGGCACCCTCGACTTCATAGGTGAGCACGCCTGTGCGGTACATGAACTGAACGAATACGCGAAAGGTCCAGCTGACCACCGCCCGGGCGCGACTGCGGCGGCGCAAGGTGTCGCCGGGCAGCAGGCTGAGCAGGGGGAAAACCAGGACGCGCAGCAGCACACCGCCGACGCCAAACAGGGCGAAGCTCAGGGCGGTGGCGACGAGCCGCCATGCGTAAGGCGGGCTGTATTGGCTCAGGCCTCGTTGCGTGACCAGGTCCATTGACGGTGTTTCCAGTTATGAGTCAGCGTTGGCTGCCCGCCATGGAAGGCGCGCAGCAGGTTCAGAGGGTGTGGCCAGGCGGCGGGTAAGCCAGAGACGGCGGGCGCGAGGCTCAAGGTCCAGGTTTTGCCCGGTTTCAGCAGCAGAGCCAGCGCGTAGGAGAAGGGTACGTCATCTATGTAGGGCGTGTAGAGGTCGGGCGGCAATTCTTCGGCGATCACAAGCAGCACCGCCGGCGCTCCTTCGGCCAGCAGGCCACTGGCTTCGACCATGGCCTGCTCAAGGCCGTCTCCGGTCGCCGCCATGGCGGTCATTTCGCTATCGTCGGCGCGCAGGATCGACCACAGACCGATGATGGCGTTGTGTACCGACAGGCTGAACTGGGTGGGCGACAGCGGTTCGTCTTGCGCCAACTCGGTGAGAATGTTCAGGGTGCGCGGAGTTTCGCCATGACGCGAGGCGAATACCATCGGCAGAGGACCTTGCCCTTCGGCGAGCGGCCAGGCGACATGGAACAGCATCCGCGCCAGCCGGCTGAGGCGGCGCCGTTGCATGGCGGGAAGAAAACTCACGTCCGGTTGTTGTTGCTCGTCGCGCACGACCACAGGAGCGCTGCACCAGGCACGCCAATCATCCTCTGACTCCAGGCCGGGGGCCCAGGCGCGCAATCCTTCGATGTGGAAATTCATAGCACGAGGCTTTTCGCCACTCCGGGCATACTGGTGGGCACGACGATACGCCTGAAGGCGTCGCTATCAGTCAGTGCCATGGCATAGTGCCGGTACTTGTTCGGTCGGGCATTATCTAGATGCGCGCAGGACTGTGCAAACATTGCGCAGCTTCTTCTGATAGGCGGATGATGGCGATGTGGTCTACGTCTCGTGCCTGTCATGGCCTTTGCATAGAATTCGGAACATTCCAGATCAGGGAGAGCAACGATGCGACGTGTGGTATTCAACCAGAAAGGTGGCGTAGGCAAGTCCAGCATCGCTTGTAATCTCGCCGCAGTGAGCGCAGCTCAGGGCTATCGCACGCTGCTGATCGACCTCGATGCCCAGGCCAATTCGACCCACTACCTCACCGGCCTGACCGGCGAGGAAATCCCCATGGGCATCGCCGACTTCTTCAAGCAGACGCTCTCGTCCGGGCCGTTCGCCAAGAAGGGCAAGGTGGATATCTACGAAACGCCATTCGACAACCTGCATGTGGTCACGGCTACCGCCGAACTGGCCGAGTTGCAGCCGAAGCTGGAGCAGAAGCACAAGATCAACAAGCTGCGCAAACTGCTCGACGAGTTGGCCGAAGACTACGACCACATCTACCTGGATACGCCGCCGGCGCTGAACTTCTACACAGTTTCTGCGTTGATCGCCGCTGATCGTGTGCTGATTCCCTTTGATTGCGACAGTTTCTCGCGTAATGCGTTGTACGGCCTGCTGGCCGAGCTCGAAGAGCTCAAGGAAGATCACAACGAGGCGCTGGAGGTGGAAGGCATCGTGGTCAACCAGTTCCAGCCGCGTGCCACGTTGCCGCAGCAGTTGCTGGATGAGCTGATCGCCGAAGGACTGCCGGTGCTGCCGGTGAACCTGATGAGTTCGGTGAAGATGCGCGAATCGCACCAAGTGTGCACGCCGCTGATCTATCTGGATGCACGGCACAAGCTGACGCAGCAGTTCGTCGAACTGCACGATCTGCTCAACGCTGCAGACTAAGGTTGATCAGGGCTGCTTTGTTACAAGCCTTCAGTTCCCGCCAAACAAGAACGCCCCGAGATGATCGGGGCGTTCTTGTTTCAGTTGACCTGTCAGAGTTTGTTGGCGGCTTCCTGAGCAATTTCTTGCAGACCTGCTTCGGTGATGGCTTTCCAGTCGCTATCGGTGACGGCTTGCATGCCATCGCTTTTCAGCGTGACGATTTCCATATTCGGTTGGCCAGCAGCTTCGATGTTCAAGCGCGACTTGTTGTTGACCGTCACGTAGAAGAAGCCGGGCGAAAACCATGACCAGAACTCCTTGACGCGAACCTTCACCTCGGTAGCGCCGTCGGCATTAGGAGCTGTCACCACCTCATAGCCAGCTTGCCGGTAGGCAGAGGCCACGGACTCTTCGACCAGGGCAGACACGGTACGGCCAGATGGCAGCAAAACGTCTCCGAGCGCTTTGCCATAGCCATTTCTCTTGCGGCCAAAGGCCCGCTCGGTGATCGAGCGATCAGTGGTTTCTGCATTCTTCAGCGACGGAATGTCGGCCTGGCTCGGCTTGATTTCGAAAACGCGCTCATCGACTGCGCTGATGTACACCTTCTTACCGTTGCTGGCTTCAGGGGTGCCGGCCAGCTCCAGCGAAGGGGCCTTCACATCGATCTCGGAACGGCTCGTGGCGCAGCCAACGCAAAGCGCCAGCAGAAGACTAACGCCGGCTAGTCTGACGGTCTTTTCCATACTCATAGAACTACTCCTTGTGTGCATCGGTTGGGCATTGGACGGGCGATTCTACAAGGATGATGGCGAATTGGCATCTGCGCTGCAGTGACTAGGTATTGAGTAGGCGTTTGGATGCTGACCATAGGGCTTCTGGGGCCCTGCTCGGTAGGCGGGTTTGTTACTGCTGTGCAAAGGGCGGCCGACGGGCCGCCCCGAGCAAGGGCAATGGGTTGTCTCTGACCGTGTGTACTCTTGTGGCTGGTCTAGCGCACCACGAACACGTCGCATGGCGCCTTGTGCAGGAAGTGCTGCGCCAGGCTGCCCAGCAGGGCCTGGGAGAAGGCGCTGCGGCCGTGGCTGCCGAGCACCAGCAGCTCGCCTCGACGTGTCTTGATCTGCTCCTGCAGGCTGCGCAGGATGCCGCCTTGCAGCACTTCATGACTGAGTTTCGGGCCGCCCGCTGGCAGCAGCTGCGCTTCGTCGTGCAGTAGCTGATCGATCAGGCCTTGCTGAGTCTGCAGCTGCAGTTCCACCTGCTGCGGCGTGCCCTTGTCCGGCTCGAACACGTGCAGGGCGTGCAGCTCGGCATTGCCAGGCAGCAGTTGATACGCCTGGCCGAGTGCGCTGCAGGCGCACAGGGAGAAGTCGATCGCGGCCAGCGCCCGCTGATAAGGCTGGAAGTCGTTGCGTGCTACCAACAGCAGCGGCACGGTGCAGCGGCGGGCGATGCGGTCGAGGCTGGTGCCGGAGAAGAAGTCGTGGCGTTTCTGGTGCCCGCCCAGTACCAGCAGGTCGCAGCCGCTGTCCTGCACCTGTTGCAGCACCACTTCCGAGGGCTTGCCGCTGAGCATGCGCAGCTCCGTGCCTGGTGGGGCGTACTGGGTCAGGCTGCGATCCAGTGCCTGGCGTGCCTTCTCGTGCTGCTCGCTGCCCTGGCTCGGGTCGAGCACATGCAGGAGGGTCAGGCGGGCGTTGTGCTGCTGGGCCAGCTGAGTGGCGCGGCACAGCGCCATGTCAGCGGTGTCGCGCAGGTCGTGGGCGATAAGAATGTGCTTGAACATGGTGACGGCTCTCCTGCCGATACCCCTCGGCAATTTTATTGTGCCTGTTCAGATAGCCGCTCTTTTGACCTGTGGCAAGGTCAGGGACTGTTACCGATTGCGAATGCTGGCAGCGGCGCCATTGAGCGTAAACGCAATTGGTAGTGGCCGCGACTTTCTGCGACCACTTCGCCGCTGCCGTCGGTCAGTTGCAGTTCCAGCACATACTCGGCCTTGCCCTGCTGGCTCGCTTGCTCTTCCAGTCGGGCGATTTCCTCGGCCGCGAGGCGCGCTTCGACCCGGATGTCGCCCGTGGCGGGGCGACGAAAGCGCAGGTTCATTTCCTTGATGACGGGATAGAAGCGCTGGGCGTCGAAGCTGCTCAGAAACAGTGCGCCGCCGGGAATTTCCGCCAGGGTGAACAGGGCGCCGGCGTACATGCTGCCGATATGGTTCTGGTTGCCTTGCAACGGCATGCGCAGGCGGACGAAGCCAGGCTCCAGCACTTCGGCCTTGAGGCCGCTGCGCTTGACGAAGGCGATCTGCTCTTCGGTGAGTTGACGGGCGATTTCCACGGGCAGGGGCATGACGGACTCCTTGAGCGGGCGTCAGGCCAGCTTACGGCTTGCTCGTCGCCGTGCAATTGACCGCAGTGGCCGCCGTCACTGACGCAAACGCTCAAGTGGCGTAGCCCGGATACAACCCGGAAATGGCTGGCGCCCTGATTCCCCGGATTGCGTCCGGGTTACAGAAGCACGCTAGATGCCCTGCTGGCGCAACCAGGCCTGCAGTTGCGGCAGTGGCATGGCGCCGCTCTGACGCGCGACTTCGACGCCACCCTTGAACAGGATCAGGCTGGGGATCGAGCGAATGCCCAGTTGCCCGGCCAGATTCGGGTTGGCCTCGCTGTCGAGCTTGCCCAGGCGGCAGCGCCCTTGAAGCTGGGCAGCGGCCTGCTGGAAGGTCGGGGCGAAGGCCTGGCACGGGCCGCACCAACTGGCCCAGACATCCACCAGCAGAGGCAGGTCGCCCTTCAGCTGGCTGGCGAAGTTGGCTTGGCTGAGGGTGATGGGCGCGGCCGGTAGCACGTCGGCCTTGCAGCGGCCACAGCGTGGCGTGTCCGCCAGGCGTTCGGCGGGAATGCGGTTGAGCCCGTTGCAGTGCGGGCAGGGGATCAGCAGGGGATCGCTCATGATTCGGCTCCAGCGGCAATGACACCTATCTGGAGCCGAAGCGGCGGCTTTTCAAGCGATCAGCCGCGCGCGGCCTCGAGTGCCTGGGTCAGGTCGGCGAGGATGTCGTCGATATGCTCGATGCCGATGGACAGGCGCACCATGTCGCGCGGTACGCCGGCCTTCTGCAGTTCCTCGTCGCTGAGTTGGCGGTGCGTGGTGGATGCCGGGTGGCAGGCCAGTGACTTGGCGTCGCCGATGTTGACCAGGCGTACCACCAGTTGCAGCGCATCGATGAAGCGCGCGCCAGCTTCCTGGCCGCCCTGGATACCGAAGGACAGGATCGCCGCCGGCTTACCGCCGAAGTAACGCTGGGCCAGCCCGTGCTCGGGGTGGTCGACCAGGCCGGCGTATTTGACCCAGGCCACCTGTGGGTGCTCTTGCAGGAACTGCGCGACTTTCAGGGCGTTCTCGGTGTGCCGCTCCATGCGCAGGGCCAGGGTTTCCAGGCCTTGCAGGATGAGGAAGGCATTGAACGGCGACAGCGCCGCCCCGGTGTTGCGCAGCAGCACCACGCGGCAGCGGCCGATGAAGGCCGCGGGGCCGAAGGCTTCGGTGTAGGTGACACCGTGGTAGGACGGATCGGGCGTGTTGAGCAGCGCGAAGCGTGTTTTGTGCTCGGCCCAGGGGAATTTGCCGGAGTCGACCACGATGCCGCCGATGCTGGTGCCATGGCCGCCGATGTACTTGGTCAGCGAATGCACGACGATGTCCGCGCCATGCTCGAAGGGGCGGCAGAGGATTGGGGTGGCCACGGTGTTGTCGACGATCAGCGGCACGCCATGGCGGTGCGCGGCATCGGCCAGTGCCGCCAGGTCGACGATGTTGCCGGCCGGGTTGCCGATGGATTCGCAGAACACCGCCTTGGTGCGCTCGTCGATCAGCGCTTCCAGCGCGGCGATGTCATCGTGCGCGGCGAAGCGGGTCTGGATGCCGAAGCGTGGCAGGGTGTGGGCCAGCAGGTTGTAGGTGCCGCCGTAGAGCTTGGCCACCGAGACGATGTTGTCGCCGGCTTCGGCCACGGTCTGGATCGCGTAGGTGATGGCGGCCATGCCGGAGGCCACGGCCAGTGCGCCGACGCCGCCTTCCAGCGCCGCCACGCGTTCCTCGAGCACGGCATTGGTCGGGTTCATGATGCGCGAATAGATGTTGCCAGCCACCTTCAGGTCGAACAGATCGGCACCGTGCTGGGTGTCGTCGAAGGCGAAGGAACTGGTCTGGTAGATCGGTACGGCCACGGCCTTGGTGGTGGGATCCGGATCGTAGCCGGCGTGGATGGCCAGTGTTTCCAGTTTCATGCGCGCGTTCCTTCTGGGCAGATTGAAAGGATCGCAGCATGGAGAATGCAGCAGGGCCCGGTCAATGCGCTGGAGCAACGAAACGGGCCCTGGGTTAGAACGTTGTATTGGGCGCTTATGCCTTAGACCGGTGTCAGCGGGAAGAACCAGGGGATGATCATCGTCGCGACGCACCACAGCAGCAGGTTCAGCGGAATCCCCACCCGCATGAAATCGGTAAAGCGATAGCCACCGGCGTTGTAGACGAAGGTGTTGGTCTGGTAGCCGATGGGGGTGGCGAAGCTGGCGCTGGCGGCGAACATCACCGCGACCACGAAAGCGCGCGGATCGACGCCCAGGTGTTGCGCCACGCCGATGGCGATGGGCGTCACCAGTACCGCTACCGCGTTGTTCGACAGCATCTCGGTGAGGATCGAGGTGAACAGGTAGATGAAGCTCAGCATCAACAAAGGGCCGGCCCACGGCAGCCAGCCCATCACGTTCTCCACCAGCAGCTTGACCAGACCGACCTTGTCCATGGCGATGCTGATGGCCAGCATGCCGAAGATCAGGCTGAGAATTTTCCAGTCCACAGCCTTGTAGGCGTCTTCCACATCCAGGCAGCGGGTCGCCAGCACGGTCACCGCGCCGATGATCGCCAGTCCCTCGATGGGCATCACGCCGAAAGCGGCCAGCAGCATGACGGCGAGGGTCGAGATGATCGCGATGGGTGCCTTGTCGCGGCGAAAGGCGCGCTCCTGTACGGCGTTGAGGCTGATCAGCTCGCCGTTGTCGGCGAAGCGCTTGATCTGCGCGGGGGTGCCCTCGACCAGCATCACATCGCCAAACTGCAGCTCGAAGTCGTCCAGATTGCCCTGCACGTTCTCGTCCTGGCGATGCACGGCGAGCACGGCGATGCCGTAGCGCGCGGTGAGGTCAAGGTCGCGCATCGGCCGGTGGCTGTAGCGTGAGTTACGCCCGACTATGGCTTCGGCGAGGATCACGTCGTGGCTGCTGATGGTTTCGAAGGCATCGCCACGGTTGAAACTCAGGTGGCCGCTCTCGCGCAGCTCCACCACGTCCTTGACCTGACCATGCAGCACCAGGCGGTCGCCGCTGGCCAGCAGCGTTTCCGCGCCGGGTTCGGTCAGCTCCTGCTCTTCGCGAAACAGCTTCAGTACCTGCAGGCCGCTGCCGCCGTTGAGGTGGGCCTCGTGCAGGGTCTTGCCGATCATCGGTGAGTCGTGCGGCACCAGCAGTTCGGTCATGAAGGTGCGTGACAGGTCGGGGCGCAGCTGGCGCGACAGCGTCTCGCGCTCCGGCAGCAGGTGGCGGCCGATGGTCAGCAGGTAGAGCATGCCGCACGTGGCCATGACCAGGCCGACACCGGTGATCTCGAAAATGCCGAACGGCGCCATGCCGGCCTTGCGCGCCACGCCATCGACCAGAATGTTGGTCGAGGTGCCGATCATGGTCAGGGTGCCGCCGAGGATGGTGGCGTAGGACAGCGGAATCAGCAGCTTGGACGGCAGGGTACCGGCGCGGCGGGCCAGCGCGATCGCCACCGGAGTGAGGATGGCGACTACCGGCGTGTTGTTCAGGCAGGCGGAGACCACCAGCGCGGTGACGGTCAGGCCGGTGAGCACGCGAATCGGGCTGGTGCCCACCAGATTGCCCAGCCAGTTGCCGAGGGCGTCGATGCAACCGGTGCGCTCCAGCGCGGCGGAGAGCACGAACATGCAGGCGATGGTCACCGGCGCGGAGTTGGACAGCACACTGAGCACTTCGCTCGGCGTCAGCAACTGGGTGACCAGCAGCGTGGCCACGGCAATGGCCGCGACGATGTCCGGGCTCCACTTCTCCCGGACGAAGGCATACAGCACCCAGATCAGCAGGGCGCCGACGAATAACAGGGGGAGGGAGTCCCAGGGCATGAAGATCCTTGGCAGCGAATCTCGTGTGAGGTATCGGCACGCACTGGGCGGCCTGGCTGGGCGCCAAGATAGAGGGGTTCTCTTAGATAGTCTAAGAATGTTTGGGTAGATTGATATGCCTTTTCGATTTAACGGATAAGCGATATCGAGGCCTGGCGAGGCGCTTCTCTGCCCGGGTTGAAGCCCGCCAGATCACGCTCTCGATCACGACGAACAGCTGATCTCCAGGTGCTTGCCCCACTCCGGCGGACGCTCGGCATAGCGCTCCATTCCCGGCTGCTCGTCGAACGGCCGCGACAAGACCGCGTGCAGCTCGCGCAGCGGAGCATAGTCGCCCGCCTCGGCCGCTTCGATGGCCTGCTGCGCCAGATAATTGCGCAGGATGTACCTGGGGTTGACTGCGTGCATGCGCGCCTGGCGTTCGTCTTGTGCGCCGCTTTCCAGCGCGCAGCGTGCCAGGTAATCGATGCCCCAGGCATCGAAGCCGGCCAGGTCGACGAAGTCGTCGCGCACGCTCTTCAGCGCCTCGGCGGGCGCCTGCTCGCCGAGGCGGCGGAAGAACAGCGTGTAGTCGGTGGCCTTGCCCTTGTCCATCAGTTGCAGCAAGCGCTGGATCAGCGCTTCGTCGTCGTCCCGGGCGCTGGTGAAACCCAGGCGCTTGCGCATCAGGTCGAGGTAATGCGCCTGGTACAGCGGCAGGAACAGATCCAGCGCTTCACGCAGTGCGTCCACGGACGCGAATGGCGTCATGGCTTGGGCCAGCGCGGCGAGGTTCCAGTGGGCGATCGGTACCTGATTGCTGAAGCTGTAGCGGCCGGTGTCGTCGGAGTGGTTGCAGATGTGCTTGGCATCGAAGTCGTCGAGAAAGGCATAGGGGCCATAGTCGAAGGTGATGCCGAGGATCGACATGTTGTCGGTGTTCATCACCCCATGACAGAAGCCGTAGGCCTGCCAGTGGGCGATCATCGCTGCAGTACGCTCGATCACCTCGCGCAGCAGGGCCACCCAGGGCTCGTCCTGTTCCAGGCACTGCGGGAAGTGGCAGGCCATGACGTGCTCGCCCAGGGTCTTCAGTTGCTCATGCTGGCGCGTGTAGTAGAAGTATTCGAAGTGGCCGAAGCGCACGTGGCTCTGTGCCAGGCGCAGCACCATGGCTGCGCTTTCGCGCTTCTCACGCCACACCGGCGTGCTCGAGCCGGTGACGCACAGTGCGCGCGAGCTGGGGATACCCAGTGCGTGCAGGTGTTCGCTGGCGAGAAACTCGCGGATCGAGCTGCGCAGCACGGCGCGGCCATCGCCCATGCGCGAGTAGGGCGTCATGCCGGCACCCTTGAGGTGCAGATCCCAGTGCTCGCCGGCCTGGTTGACCACCTCACCCAGCAGCAGCCCGCGACCGTCGCCCAGGCGTGGCGTGTAGCCGCCGAACTGATGCCCGGAATAGACCATGGCGCGCGGTTCGGCTTCTGGCCACAGCTTGTGCCCGGCGAACAGCTCGGCGAACTCGCTGCGTTGTGCTTCGGCAGGCTGCAGATCGAGCAGGGCCATGGCCGACTCGCTGACCACTACCAGGCGCGGCTGCTCGATGGGCTCGGGCAGCACTTCGGTGGAAAACGCGTCACCGAGGCGCGCGAAGCGGTTGTCGAAGGTCAGCGTGTCGAGGCTTTTCACCTGGGGCTCCTCTGCAGATCAGGGCGTGGTGGGGGGCGGGGGCGTGTCTTGTACGGCGGCGGCGCCTGCGGCGGCGGCCTTGATCAGGTCCTTCTGGTCGAGTTTCTGTTCGCCGTGCTCAAGGTTTTTCACGTAGACCTCCACCTGGCGGAAGGCGATATTGATGCCGTTCTTGGGGAATTCCTTGTCGATAAAACGGTTGATCTCGTCGGTGGCCGGGTTGCGGTCGCCGAGGTCGCGCACATGAATGCGCAACTCGTGGTCCAGCGTGCTTTCGCCGAAGTTCAGGAAATAGGCAATCGGCGCCGGCTCCTTGAGTACCCTTGGGTTTTCCTGCGCGGCCTGCAGCAGCAGCTTGCGCACCAGGTCGAGGTCCGAGCCATAGCCAACGCCGACCTTGAGGGTGACGCGGGTGACCGTATCACTGAGCGACCAGTTGATCAGCTGGCCGGTGATGAAGGTCTTGTTCGGAACGATGATTTCCTTGTGATCGAAGTCGGTGATGGTGGTGGCGCGAATGCGGATCTTGCTCACCGTGCCGGACAGGTTGCCGATGGTCACCACATCGCCGATGCGCACCGGGCGCTCGAACAGGATGATCAGGCCGGAGATGAAGTTGGCGAAGATTTCCTGCAGGCCGAAACCCAGGCCGACCGACAGCGCGGCCACCAGCCACTGCAGCTTGTCCCAGCTGACCCCCAGCGTCGACAGCGTGGTGACGATACCGATGGTCACCAGCGCGTAGGACAGCAGGGTGGTGGTGGCGTAGGCGCTGCCCTGGGCCAGGCGCATGCGTGACAGCACCAGCACCTCCAGCAGGCCGGGCAGGTTGCGCGCCAGGGCCACGGTGATGGCGACGATGATCAGCGCGCCGATCACGTCCATCAGGCTGATGGGTACCAGGGTGGCAGTCTCGCCAGTGCCACTGCTGTACTCGTAGAGGTTGACCGTGTCGAGGTAGGTGAACACCCCGATCAGGTCGGCCCAGACCCAGTACAGGCAAACCAGGAAACCGCCGAGCAGGGCCAGGCGGATCAGGCGCAGGGACTGCTGGTTGACCTGCTCGATATCCAGGGTGGGTTCTTCCACGGGCGCTTCGCCGTCGTGGCCTTCCTTGCTCTGCGCCTGGCGTTTGGCCAGGGCGCGCTGATAGGCCAGGCGCCGGGCTGCCACGCTCAGGCCGCGCACCAGGGTCGCTTCGACGATGAGCAGGATAATCAGCAGATAGAGCGTGTCGATCAGGCGGTCGGTGAGCTTGAGGGCGGTGTAGTAGTAGCCGAAGGCGACCGCCCCGATCAGTGCCAGCGGCAGCAGGTTGAACAGTACGCCGACACTGGTGCGCAAGGCCGAGGTGTTCTCGCGCAGCGGGGCGCTGAACAGCAGGTGGAACAGTTGCCAGGCCATCAGGGCGTAGCAGCTCAGCACCACGGCGATGCCGATCACGTCGTTGGTCAGGCTGTCCGGCTGATGTTCGGCAATGCTCACCACCGCCACCAGGGCCATCACCACCAGCCCCAGGCGCCGCATGTGCTGGCGGAAGAAGGCGACATTGGCCGGTGGCCAATGGAAGTGCAGGATGGCAACGCCATCCGGGGACAGAATCCGGTGCAGGGTGTAGAACACCAGCCAGGCTTCGGCCATCTCGTACAGCGCGGCGCCCAGATAGAGGTTCTGTCCGCGGGCATCGTGCAGCAGGGCGTAGCCGCACAGCGCCAGGAACAGGGTGACCGGCAGGGCCAGGATCAGGTTCAACCCCAATGCCATGGGGGTATGCAGCTGGCTGTCGTGCTTGTAATGGCCGATGTCACCATGCAGTGCGCCGAGCTTGCTGAACAGGTACTGGCGGCGCCAGAGAATCAGTGCGCAGAGCAGGATCAGCGGCAGAAACACCAGCGGGCGCTCGATCAGGCCGGCGCCCAGCTCGGTGATGGCCATGCCCCAGGGCATTTCGGAGAGTTGCTGCTGGAGGTGACGCGGCGCCGCCTTCAGCCATTCGAGATCGAGCGGCTTGTTGCTGGGAATCCAGAACATCTGCTCATCGATGGTCGCGCGCAGGCTGCTGGCGGTGCTCTGCAACTCCTTCTGATTGAGCTGCAGGGTGATCGACTCGTTGAGCAGCGCATTCAGTGAGCGGTTCAGGCGGTCGAGCAATTCACGGCGCGTGTCGAGCTGCTCGAGAAGGGCCTTGCGCAGTTCCTTGGTGACTTGTTCGTCTGGCTGATTGGTCAGCAGGTTGTCCACATAACGACCGGGATCGCTGATCTCGTCGCGCTGTTTGTTCAGCTCGAACTGGTACAGCCGGATATCGGCAATCTCGTCGGCGAGCGAGCCGTCTTCGAGTTTCAGCTTCGGCAGGGCCTGCTTTTGCTGATAGAGAATCTTCGACAGCAGCAGGCTGCCCTGCAGCACGCTAATCTGCTCGTCTAGGGCCTGATCGGCCTGTGCCAGGTTGTCCAGTTGCTGACGGGTCTGCAGGTTCTGCTCTGTCACGCTGTTCAGGCGATCGGTCGAACGCAGCAGGTAGTCGGACAGCTTGAGATTGAGCGTGCTTTCCTTGGCCAGTAGCTTGTCCGAGCTGGCGCGCTCGGCTTCCAGTGACTGCTCGGCAACGGTCTGCTCAGATTCGGCGCGGCGGCGCTCGTTGATCCGGCTCTGCAGTGCCTGACGGTCCCGCTCGGCGCGGTTGATGCGCTCTTCGAGCAGGGCGCGCTGGGCGCCACCCAGGTCCTGCAGCAGGCTGTTACCGGCCAGCTCCTGGCGTCGTAACTGGGTCTGCGCTGCGAGCAGCGCCAGCTCCGCATTGAGCTGGTCGCGGCGTTCCGGGATCAGCGTCTTTCCGTCGTAACGACCGCTTTTGAGCGCGTCATTGATGACCTGGCTGCGCGCCTGGTTCTGGCTGATCTCGGCTTGCGAGCGCTCGGGGCGGGTCTGTGCGGTGATGACCAGGCTGTTGGCTTCGATGATGGCCTTGTTCCACTCGCTGAGCTGGCTGGAACGTTCGGCGAGCAATTGCTCCAGCTGAGCCAGGCTGGTGCGCGCGTGACGCTCTGCGATCGGCACTTCAGGGCTGGCCTTGAGCCGGCTGAGTTCGCGTTGGGCCTCGCTGATCAGGCGCGGCGCCTCGTCCAGCTGCTTGCGCAGATCACTGAGGCGCTGCTCGGCGGCCTGCCGGTCCTGCAGCATGCGCAGCGTCTGCTCCAGGGTTTGTTTGAGCGCCAGTTGCTCGGCTTCCGGCAGTTTGCGATCCGCCAGGCTGTCGAGACTCTGCTGCACGTTCTCGGCCTTTGGGGGCTCATCGGCGAATGCCGGCGCGATGCCGAGGCACAGGGCAAGCAGGATGGCAGCTAGAGGGAAGCGCGACAGGGACATGATCGGATCTACTGAGTGAGCGATGGCGATTGAGTGGCACGTGGCACAACGAAGACGCGGGCCTGGAGGCCCGCGCTTGGTGCTGATGCTAGCAGAGTCCTAGCGGGGAGTTTCCACCCGCAGGCTAGAAGTGCAGCCCGGGCCCCGGGCGTGTACCTTCGGGAAATCTGACGCCGACCTTGCGTATCTTGTTCCCTTCCATGGCCGCTACGGTCCAGGTCAGGCCCTGCCATTCCACCTGGTCGCCGACCACCGGTTCGCCGCCGATCAGATGAGCGATGAAGCGCCCCAGCGGCTGGTTGCCTTCAACGTCCTCGGTCTTGAGGCCATAGAGTGCGGCAACCGCGTTCAGTTCGGCATCGCCTTCCAGCACGAAATCACCGAAGAAGCGCAGATCCTGACCTCGCTTGGGTGCCTGGCTGAACAGCTTGCCGAGTGCTGGCAGGTCGTGCTCGTGACCGATCACGCACAGCAGATCGCCGGCTTCCAGACGCGTACTGCCGGATGGGTGAAGCAGTTCGCGACCGCGAAACAGCGCGGCGATACGGGTGCCCTCAGGCATGTTCAACTCACGCAGGGCCGCGCCGATGCACCATTTTTCCGCCCCCAGGCGGTAGACGAACAGCTCCCACTGGCTGGTCGGATGCACTTCCAGGCCTGCGCGTGAAACGGGCAAAGGCTCTGGCGGAACCGTCACCCGCATCAGCTTGGCGGCCAGTGGCAGGCTGGTGCCCTGCAGCAGCAGGGAAACGATCACGATGAAGAACGCCACGTTGAAGAACAGCTGCGCGTTGGGCAGGCCGGCCATCAGCGGGAACACGGCGAGGATGATCGGCACCGCGCCGCGCAGGCCGACCCAGGCGATGAAGATCCGTTCGCGGTCGTGGAAGGCGCGAAATGGCAGCAGGCCAAGGAAGATCGACAGCGGCCGCGCGAACAGAATCATCCACAGTGCCAGGGCCAGCGCCGGCAGAGCGATGGGCAGCAGCTCGTGCGGGGTAATCAGGAGGCCGAGAACCAGGAACATGCCGATCTGAGCCAGCCAGGTCAGGCCATCGAGCATATGCAGAATGCCGTGGCGCGAGCGAATCGGCCGGTTGCCGAGCAACAGGCCGCACAGGTAGATGGCGAGGATGCCGCTGCCCCCTACCGCAGTGGTGATGGCGAAGATTATCAGGCCGCCACTGACGACCAGCAGCGGGTAGAGACCGGCGGCCAGTTCCATGCGGTTGACCAGGTTGAGCAGCAGCCAGCCGCCGCCCAGCCCCAGCAGCGCGCCCAGGCCGAACTGCTGCACCAGTTGAATCGGCAGGTCCCAGCTGAAGCCGGTCTGGCCGCTGGCGAGCATGGCGATCAGGGTCACGGTGAGGAACACGGCCATCGGGTCGTTACTACCGGACTCGATTTCCAGCGTCGAGCTGACCCGTTCGTTGAGGCCGCGCCCGCCCAGCAGAGAGAACACCGCCGCCGCATCGGTGGAACCGACGATGGCGCCGATCAGCAAGCCTTCCAGCAGGGTCAGGTTGAATAGCCAGGTAGCGGCCAGGCCAGTCAGGCCGGCAGTGACCACGACGCCCACGGTGGCGAGCGATAACGACGGCCACAAGGCCACGCGGAAGCTGGAGACCCGCGTACGCATGCCGCCATCGAGGAGGATGACCGCCAACGCCAGGTTGCCGACCAGGTAGGCCAGGGGATAGTTGTTGAAGACGATGCCGCCGGGACCGTCGGTGCCGGCCAGCATGCCGACGCCGAGGAAGATCACCAGAATCGGGATGCCGAAACGGGTACCGAATGCGCTGACCAGAATACTGGCCGCTACCAGCAATGCGCCGATCAAGAACAGATTATTGATGGCGCTGGCATCCAACGGCGCGTACTCCTGGCTGGGTCATCGGGTGCGCCGTTATGCATGGCGCGTGCCAGGGATTCTAACCGTAGCCTTCGTACCGCTGTCAAAAAGGTTATTACATTTTTCTAGATTGCCCCGGAGCGCCCGTGTTCGGTCGCCCGGGGCGTTCGGCCCGGTTTCAGAACCAGGCGTCCTGCATGCCCAGGCAGGTGTCGTCGCGGGCTTCGAGAATGGCCAGGTCGTGGTGGCAGCTGGGCACTTCCCAGGTCAGGAAGTAGCGCGCGGCTTGCAGCTTGCCGCGATAGAACGCCTGCTCCTCGGCATTGTCCGCCTGCGCCAGGCCCTGCTCGGCGCGAATCGCCTGCTCCAGCCAGCGCCAGCCGATCACCGTATGGCCGAATACCTTCAGGTACAGCGCCGAGTTGGCCAGGCCCTGGTTGACCTTGCCACTCATCAGGTCGCCGAGCAGGGCCAGGGTCACCGCCTGCAGGCGCGCCAGCAGTTGTTCCAGCGGCTGGCGCAGGGCCGTGAGCGACTCATACGCGCTGGCGCGCAGGCAGCAGTCGTTGATCAGCTTGAGCAACTGCTTGAGCGCGGCGCCACCATTCTGCGAGACCTTGCGGCCGAGCAGGTCGAGCGACTGGATGCCATGGGTGCCCTCGTGGATCGGGTTGAGGCGGTTGTCGCGGTAGTACTGCTCCACCGGGTATTCGCGGGTGTAGCCGTGGCCGCCGAGGATCTGGATCGCCAGCTCGTTGGCCTTGAGGCAGAACTCCGACGGCCAGGACTTGACGATGGGGGTGAGCAGGTCGAGCAGTTCCAGGGCGCGGGTGCGCTCTTCGGCGGTTTCCAGGGTGTGGGTGTCGTCGAACAGTCGCGCGGCGTACAGGCCCAGGTCGAAGGCGCCTTCGACGTAGGCTTTCTGCGTCAGCAGCATGCGCCGCACATCGGCATGTTCGACGATGGAAATCTGCGGGCTGCTCGGGTCCTTGCCGTCCGGCTGGCGGCCTTGCGGGCGGTTACGGGCGTAGTCCAGCGAATACAGATAGCCGGCGTAGCCGAGCATGATTGCGCCCATGCCGACGCCGATACGCGCCTCGTTCATCATCTGGAACATGTACGACAGGCCAGCATGTGGTTTGCCCACCAGATAGCCGACGCATTCGCCGTTATCACCAAAGTTCAGCGCCGTGGAGGTGGTGCCGCGCCAGCCCATCTTGTGGAACAGCCCGGCCAGGGTCACGTCGTTGCGTGCGCCCAGCGAGCCATCGTCGTTGACGTGAAACTTGGGCACCAGAAACAGGCTGATGCCCTTCACCCCGGGCGGTGCATCCGGCAGCTTGGCCAGCACCATGTGCACGATGTTCTCGGAGATCGGCTGGTCGCCGCCGGAGATGAAGATCTTGTTGCCCTTGATCCGGTAGCTGCCGTCGGCGTGCGGCTCGGCCTTGGTGCGAATGTCCGACAGCGAGGAGCCAGCGTGCGGTTCGGTCAGCGCCATGGTGCCGAAGAAGCGGCCGTCGATGATCGGCTGCAGGTAGCGGGTTTTCTGCTCCTGGCTGCCGAAGGCCTCGATCAGGTTGGCCACGCCCATGGTCAGCATCGAGTAGGAACTGGTGGCGATGTTGGCCGACTGGAAGTGGGCGAAGCAGGCCTGCGACAGCAGGTTGGGCAGTTGCATGCCGCCGTGCTCGAAGTCGCGGGTGGCATTGAGAAAGCCGGCCTCATGGAACGCGCGCAGTGCCGGTTCGACTTCCGGGATCAGCACCGCGCCGCCGTCGACGTACTGCGGCTCGTGCTCGTCGTTCTTGCGGTTGTGCGGGGCGAACAGCTCCTCGGCAATGCCGCGTGCGGTGCTGATCGCCGCGTCGAAGGTCTCGCGGTTGTGATCGGCAAAGCGCGCACGCTGGGTCAGGGCTTCGGCGTCGAGCACTTCATAGAGTTCGAACGCCAGGTTGCGGGAGCTGAGCAGGGTCTCGGACATGGAACGGGCCTCCAGATGATCAGTCGAGTCTAGGCAGTGGCTAGCCCGGCTGCCCAGCATCATCAGTCATGGTGATAAAGCGCCACATCACCCAGCCAATTCCAGCACCGTAGGAGCGGTTTCAGCCGCGAACCTCAACCTCGAACGAAACCCCGCGCCAGCTCACGGGTCAGCTCGGCGGCCGGCATTGCTCGGCAGCTCGCGATGTTCTGCCCGGCCCACAGCGGCGAAAAGTCCCCGCTGCCCTGCGCTTCGGCAGCCGCGCGCAAGGGGGCAATGGCTGCCGTCGCCAGTGGGAATGCGGGTGCTCGCTCGCTGAGCGGCCCCAGCTCGCGCATCAGGCGGTTGACGATGCCGCGAGCCGGGCGCCCGCTGAACAGGTTGGTCAGCGCGGTATGGCGTGCCGCTGGGCTTTGCAGGGCGGCGCGGTGCAGGGCGCTGGTGGTGGCTTCCGGGCACAGCAGGTAGGCGCTGCCGACCTGCACGCCGGCCGCGCCGAGGGCCATGACCGCGGCCACACCCCGGGCGTCGCTGATGCCGCCGGCCGCGATGACCGGCACCGCCAGCGCATCCGCCAGTTGCGGCAGCAACGCCAAGGTGCCGAGCTGACGACTCAGATCGAGGTCGAGAAAGTGCCCGCGATGGCCGCCCGCTTCCAGCCCCTGAGCGATTACCGCATCGACGCCGCGCTCCTGCAGCCACAGGGCTTCGTCGAGGGTGGTGGCACTCGAGAGAATCGCCGCGCCGCTGTTTCGCACCCGCTGCAGCAGGGCTTCTTCCGGCAGGCCGAAGTGGAAGCTGACCACGGCCGGACGGAATTCCTCCACCAGTGCGGCAGCCTCGTCGTTGAATGGCAGGCGCCCTGGGCCACTGGCGATGCTGGCCGGATCCACGCCCAGTTCGTCGTAGTAGGGGGCAAGCGCTTCGCGCCAGGCGGCATCACGCGCCATGTCCGGCAGTGCAGGCACGTGGCTGAAGAAGTTGAGGTTGAACGGCCGCTCGGTCAAACCGCGCATGGCCTCCAGCTCCTGGCGTAGCGCGGCAGGGGTGAGCATGGCGCAGGCAATCGAGCCGAGGCCACCGGCCCGGCTCACGGCGGCAGCCAGGCGGTGGTCCTGCGAGCCGGCCATGGGCGCCTGGATCAGGGGCAGTTCGCTGCCGAGCAGATCATTCACGAGCATGGGATGTGTCCCTTTCAGTGGGCGGTGGGGCGGCAGGCGTGCGCCAGGTCCAGAACAACGACCATAGCAGTGCCAGCGCGCCGATCGAAAAGCTGCTGGTCAGGCTGTAACCGGCGGCAGTCCAGTGTTCCACGAACCAGGGGCCGACCAGCTGACTGCTGCCGTAGAGGCTGATCAATAGTGCTGCCAGACGCGGCCCCTGGCTCGGCTTGAGTGCGCGGGCGAGTCGCTGCGTGAGCAGGACGGTGCCCATGAAGGTGCCGCCGACCAGTACGGCGCAGCCCAACACCCCGATTGGTCCGGGCAGCAGTACTGGCAGGGCGGTTCCCAGCAGTTGCAGCAGGTAGTTGGTTTGCAGGGCACGGCGGTCGCCGAGCCAGCCACCGACGTGATTCCACAGGGTGGCGGAGATCAGGCAGGCCAGCGCGGTCCACCACCAGCTCCCGATCAGCAGGGGGTGATCTGGCGGCAGCTGTTCGCGGGCCAGCGCGGGCAGGAAGGTCAGCGGCAGGATATAGCCCAGGCCGGCGCCCAGATACGCCAGTAGTAATGGCAGGCTGCTGCGGTCGATCAGCCGCCCGTGCGTGCTGGCTTGAGTCATGACAGGTAGTTGCAGCGCCAAGCCTCGCAGCATTATCGCGCTGAGTAGTGCCAGCGGCAGGGCGAACAAGGCCATCGGAAGCCAGCGCATCGGCCCCTGCCAGGGGCTGAGCACCACCAGCACGCCACACAGCAACATACCGCCGCCCAGGCCCAGGTAGACCAGGCCACTCAGCGCCGTGGCCTGACGTACAGCCAGCCATTCCAGCACCAGCGCCGGAGCAAGCACGAAGACCACGCCATTGCTGATGCCGTTGCTCAGGCGCAGTAAGGCGAGCATATCGATGTCGCGAGTGAAGACCTGAGCCAGGGTCAGACCGGCGTTGATCAGCAGTGCTGCCGGCAGGCCCAGTCGCAGTCCACGCGGGTTGGCCATGGGCAGCGCGAGCAAGGCGCCGAGCAGGTAGCCCAGGTAGTTCCAGGTGGCCAGCTGGGCGCCTTGTGCCAGATTGAACAGGCCATCGTCGAGCAGCAGCGGCAACAGCGGGGTGTAGGCAAAACGCCCCAGGGCATGCACCGCCACCAGCGCAAGGGCTGCGGCGAGGATGGCCTTGAAGCTGTCTCGGTCGAGTTTGAACATCGGGCCTCCGGTCGTGCTGCGCACCTTAGTCGTTGTCGAGAATTGGGTGTTAGTGAAAAATAGTGCTGATGGTTTTCACTTTTGGTGATGTTTATGGGCGCCTGGCAACGACTGAATCCACAGCTGCTTCGCTACTTTCTGGCGATCGCACGGGAAGGCTCATTGAGCGCCGCAGGCTTGTACTTGAGTTGCGTGCCGTCGAACGTCTCGGCGCGCCTGCGCCAACTGGAGCAGCAGCTCGATGCACGGTTGTTCATGCGCCAGGGGCAGCGCTTGCGGCTGACGCCAGCGGGGGAGCGCCTGTTACCTCATGCCGAACACCTGGAGCAGCTGTGTCGGACGGCCTGGCGCAGCGTGCAGGAAGACATCTGGAGCGGCGATCTGCGTCTGGGCGCGATGGAAACCACGGCGGCAGTGCGTCTGCCGGAGCTGCTCGCGGCATTTCATCAGCGGGCACCGCGGGTCAACCTGCAATTGAGCACCGGACCGAGCCGGCGCTTGATTGAGGGTGTGCTGGCCGGTGAGCTGGATGCAGGCCTGGTCGGTGGGCCGTTCGAGCATGCGCAGCTCGAGTGCACGCCGCTCTGGCAGGAGGAGCTGATGCTGGTGCTGCCGCCTGCTCAGGATGCTGCGGGGCTGGAGGGGCAAGCGCAGACGCTGCTGGGATTCCCCGAAGGCTGTCACTACCGTGAGCGTCTCGAGCGCTGGGCGGTCAGTCGTGGTTTGCAGGTGGCGGCGCGGCAGAGCTACGGCTCCATCGACGCGATCTTCGCCGGTATCGCTGCCGGCATGGGCATAGGCCTGTTGCCACGCAGCCTGCTCGAAAGCCATCCGCGCTTGCACCTGGTGCAGTATCAGCCCATCGCCCCGGAGCTCGGTGCGACCACCACCTTGTTGGTGCGTCGTCGCGACGCCGGCGAGCATCCATCACTGGCCTTGTTGCTGGAGCTGATACGCGCGCAAAGCCCGCTCAACGGGTAACACACCGTTGAAGAACGTAGGCGATGGCAACCACGACTGCATGGATGCAGGAGGTAGAGCGACGCAGGAAGCCAAAGCCGAGGTAGTTTTTCGACGGTCTGGTAAACTTGGCGACCGCTTCGGAGACCCCCATGAACTACCGCCACGCCTTCCACGCCGGTAACCACGCCGACGTACTCAAGCACCTGGTGCTGACCCGCCTGCTCGCCCTGCTGTCACGCAAGGAGGCGCCTTTCGCCTACCTCGACAGCCACGCGGGCATCGGCCTGTACGACCTGCACGGCGATGCGGCCAGCCGCACCGGTGAGTACCTGGAAGGCATCGCGCGTCTGTGGCAGGCCACGCAACTGCCGGACGCCGTGGAGGCCTACCTGGAAGTGGTGCGGGCGATGAACCCGGATGGCGAGCTGCGCTATTACCCGGGCTCGCCCGAGCTGGCGCGCCTGCTCAGCCGCGAGCAGGACCGTCTGCAGCTCAACGAGAAACACCCCGAAGATGGCCGTCTGCTCAAGGACAACATGCGCGGCGACCGCCGTGTGGCCGTGCACCTGGGCGAGGGCTGGCACGTGCCGCGGGCGCTGATGCCGACCCGCGAGAAGCGCGTGCTGCTGTTGATCGACCCGCCGTTCGAACAGGCCGACGAGCTGCAGCGCTGCGTCGAAGCACTGAACGAGGCCCATGGGCGCATGCGTCAGGCCATCGTGGCGATCTGGTACCCGATCAAGGACGAGCGCCAGTTGGCGCGTTTCTATCGTGACCTGAGCAAGAGCGCTGCGCCCAAGCTGCTGCGCGCCGAGCTCTACGTGCATGCGCCGGACGATGCCACACGGCTGACCGGTTCGGGCCTGGTGATCAGCAATCCGCCATGGGGCCTGGAGGATGAACTCAAGCAGTTGCTGCCCTGGCTGGCCAATGCGCTCGGTCAGAGTCAGGGCGATTGGCGCCTGGACTGGCTGATCGAGGAAAAGCCGGCTGGCTGAGCCGCCGCCCCGGGTTCAGCTGCGTTTGTCGCTGGGCTCGATGTGGTAGCTGAGGTTGCGCCGCGGGCTGAGGTACTCCAGCACCTCCAGCGGTAGCTGCGAGGGGCGCAGGCTGCGGTCGATGGCCAGTTTCGGCTCCTGCGTGAGGTCGACGATCAGTGCCTCCTGCATGGGAACGTCGGCGTCGTAGAGAATCAGCGTCGGTTTCAGCGCCTGGGTCGGGTTGATCCCCAGCACCAGCGCATAGCGCTCATCCTCCAGCTGCACCAGGCTGCCCGGCGGGTAGATGCCCATGACGCGGATAAAGGCTTTCAATGCCACTTCGTCGAAGCGTTCACTCTGCTGCTTGAACATCAACGCCAGGGCTTCGTGCGGGCTCAGGGCCTGGCGCGGATCGAGCGGGTTGCACAGACCGTCGAAGTGGTTGGTGATGGCCACCAGCCGGCTGAGGCGGGCGATGCCGGCTTCGCGCAGTCCACGGGGGTAGCCGCTGCCGTCACAATGCTCGTGGTGCTCGTGAATGATGCGCAGCACCTCGTCGTCGAGCATCAGCTTATGGCCCATGCGCAGGCCGAAGTCGGTGTGCATCTGCAGCAGCTGTTGCTCCGGGCGGGTCAGCGGTTCGGGTTTGAGCAGCACCTTGCTCGGCACTTCCAGTTTGCCGATGTCGTGCAGCAGGGCGCCGAGGCCGAGGCTGTGGCAGGCCTCGCTGTCGAGGCCGAGCTGGCGCCCGAGCAGCAGGGACAACACGGTGACGTTGAGCGCATGGAAGTAGCTGTCCTCGGCGGCCTTGCCGGTGATGCCATGCAGCACCACGCCGGGGGCGCCCAGCAACGTCTCGACCATCTCGCCGACGATGGCGCCGGCCTGGCGCATGGCATCTTCCGGGCGGCTGCGCAGGGTCTGGTTGAGCGCTTTGATGCGCTGACTGGCCTCGATGAAACGGCGATCGACCTCGGCCAGGCGGCTGCGCAGATGGCGCAGTTTCTGCGCACGTTCCTGGCGAGCCTGGGTTTCCGGATCGAGCGGCGCCTCTTCGACCGCAGGCGCGGTGGCCGTGTTGACCAGAGGCAGGGGCGTACTGTCGCTGCGCGCCGGGTCGTAGCGCAGCTGTTTCAGGTTGAGGGCGCGCAGGGCGCGAATCTGTGCTTGATCCTTGATCTTGAAGTTGCTGAAGGCGAAGTCGTGCTCCCACCAGCTCAGATCAAGGTGAACGTAGAGACCGACGCAAAGCTGATCAGGGACGATGGTGGGGAGAGGGGCAGGCATGCCGGACTCGTCGATGGCTGGCGATTGGCCTGCAGTTTAGTCCGCCTGATGGCTTAAAGGCATCAGTTGTTCAGGCCATCACGTCGATGCTGTTGCCCAGATTGGGGGGATTGCTGGGCGCACTGGCCGGTGCGGCCGACTGTACCAGGCCGGTGATGTTGGCAGCTTGCAGCTCCAGCGTCTTGCGCAGCAGCAGGAGCGACATTTGCGCAGAGATCTGCGCAGATGCCTGGCTCGACACCTGACTGGAAATGCTGCTCAGCTCCACGACCCTTCACCCGTGCTCAAGATTCAGGGGGTAGACATACGCCTGTTCCGCCCAGACCGCAATAGCCGTTGGGGTTCTTCGCCAGGTACTGCTGATGGTAGGTCTCGGCGTAGTAGAAGGTCGGCGCCTCGGCGATTTCGGTGGTGATGCTGCCGATTCCCGCTTTGTCCAGCTCGGACTGAAAGCGCGCCTGACTGGCCAGGGCAGCGCTCAGCTGCGCTTCGTCCTGGCAGTAGATCGCCGAACGGTACTGGGTGCCCTTGTCATTGCCCTGGCGCATGCCCTGTTAGTATGACTTGGCCTGGCAGCTATCTATGTAAACTGATATCACCGCCAGCCTAGCTTCTACGAATGGTCTGAGAAGATCCTTTCTCGAAATATGCAGCCCAGCAACCATGAGTGTTGCAGATTAGCTATTTCGCGATACCGAGGCGTATTCGGCGTTTCCGCAAAGTTCCGAAGTTTTGTTTCTTAAAAAATTGAGTAACTGGATTTAGCCGTTCCGGGCTTATCTTTGTTTTGTACTGACTTTGCGACAGGTCACAGAGGAGTGTACATGGTTCTGAGTGTCAATGTTGACTTTCGCAGTAGTCACGATTCGAGGCTCTCACAGCTCTCACATAAAATTCCGCAGTTTTTCAATAATTCAGCTGAACCTTAACCGAGGGGCCATGCCGAGTGAAAGGTGATGGTTGGTTTTCCGAGGCAGGCGAGAGCTGACTGATATCTGGATATTTCTGGCTGTCAAAAGTGGCGTTGTGCCGGGAGATGCTTCCCACCGTCAGCACCATCATTGCGGGTGCCGGATCGATGATTGCGCTTTGTTCTGCGACAAGATATTCGGGGTACTCGTCACGCCAGCTGTTTACCGGAACTGGAGGTTCTTCAGAGCCGCGGAAGTTACCCGTAGAGACCACAAACAAAATGTTATGCCGCCTTGAGAGGACGTCCAGGATGTAGGCGAGCCCCCTGACATGAGCTCCATCGTACGGAGCATTATTGTTACCCAGGGAGAGATTGAAGATCCGACATCCAAGCTCGACGAAGTACTCAACCGCTTTCGTCAGTGATGCCTCAAGCGAGAGCTCGTCATAGATCGCATCGCCAGTATGCGGACACTTCTTCATCACCTTCCCATTGAAAATCCAGAGCTCCGGGCGCCAGAAATTTGAGTTGTTGCAGGCCTCTACGTCGCCATACAGGGCCACACCGGCTACAGCAGTACCATGTCCCGCCTGGTCATCGTCTCCTTCCTCATCCACAAAGGAGGCGCTTTCAGCCATCGCAGGTTTCAAGAGGGGGTGGTTCCCGTTGATACCACTGTCCAGAATGCAGACCCGTGCCGCATCTGCGGCCGGTGCAGGTATGTTTCGAGGTAGCTCGTTGATATCCCGATTCAGCTGCTGAATGCTGATTCCGGTGGCGGGAATGAGATCAACAAGCCGGACATCGCGGTGGTTCAGCAGTAGCTGTGCTTGTTCGGGCGTCACCTCAACCCGGTACATGAGCAAGCTGTCCAGATTCAGCTTGTCGAGCCTTTTAATGCGCTCCCCTGAGAGCCAGGCCTCGAAAGCATTTGTGAGTAGGATTCGCTTCGGGTGGCTCGCTACATAGACAGGCCATAGTTCGACATCAAGCTTGAAGGTGGGGGTGTCCGGAATCCCGATATGGGTGATCGCCCAGCTCTTCCGATCCTCCGCAGACCATGTCTCCACCCCTGCGATAGCCTCCAGAATCTGGCCATAGGTCAAGGCGTCGTCCATAACACCCAGCTTCGTCAGATGGTCAGCGAACTTGGCCAAACCTTCTTCTGTCGCGAAAACAACGCAAAGCTGTTTATCCTCCTGGCTGACGAACTCCAAGCCATGGACATCAAGGTTTGAGAAGTTGAGAGTGCCGTCGTATTTCAGTTTGAGGACGTAGGGAGAGTTAGCTGTCGAGCCGATCTGCTTTTTGGCTTGCCCTTCAGCCGTAAGAAAGTAAGCATTGAGTTTCTGGCCATGCCCTCGACGATCTTCACGTTTGGTGAAGGGAGGGGGATTCTTGGTCCGGCGTGAGTTATCCAGAACTTCCCGTGCAATGTTCAGATGCTTGTAGGTAGCCACCGCTTCTTCCTTGAATTGTTATGATTCAGGACTTCCTGAGATCTTCTCTTGCAAGTGCGCTTTTCAGCTCTTTGAGGGTCAGAAACTCTTGCTCCCGCAGGATCATCCGCTTCGCGGCGCGACGTATAACTCGCTCAACATCAGCTCCGCTCTTGCCCTTAAACTCCGTCAATACTTCCTTGTCGTCAATCTCAAATTGACGCCGGATTCCTCTCAGCTTCAGTGACAAAATATCTTTCAGTTGCTTCTCATCCGGGAGCGGAAATTCGATGGATTCATCAAATCGTCGCCAAATGGCAGTGTCCAGAATCTTCTCATGGTTAGTAGCAGCCAAGATCAAACTGCGACCTTCGTATGAGTCCATCATCTGAAGCACTGCGTTTACTACACGTCGCAGCTCACCATGGTCGCCACTATCGCCGCGCTCTTTACCGATTGCATCGAACTCATCGAATAGAACAACAAACGGATGCTGGGCAATAAAATCGAAGACCTTGCGAAGGTTGGCAGCCGTTTCACCAAGGAAAGACGAAACCAGCGCATCCAATCGGACAATTGCCAAAGGTCGATCAAGTTCGAACGCTACTACCTCGGCTGCCAGTGTCTTTCCGCAGCCCGGTGGGCCGAAGAAAATCACCTTGCCCGCGGGCTTCATACCGTAGCTGCGGAGCACATCAGCACGACGGTTCTCTTCGAGTATCTCCTCTAGTGCAGCAGAGCTGCTGGGAGGGAGAATCACTTCATCAAGGGAGCGCTTAGGTGACCTTATGTCAAGCAGCGGTAAACCGCGCTCTTTATCTACGGGAACATCATAGTGAGTGCGTGATGTGCTACTAGATGCTTTGAAGTTCAAGTCGCTGCCGTAGAGGATTTGCTCTAGATCATTAGCGAGAAGATGGTGTTGTTTCTGCCGCTCTTCCTCGATAACAGCTTTAGAGGCAAGGCGAAACGCATCGGTATCACCTGCAGTGCCCGCTTTGAACAACTGGCGAAGAATTTTCCCATTGGCCATAGTCGCCACCCTCTGAGTTACCGCTATTTTATATTATATGTAGGTATTGATAAACCCAGTTGCGGCTACATAACTTGCAATAAATTGTTTCGCATTTTGATCTTCATGGTCAAGGACTCCATTCCTCATTAAATAGCTAAACACACTTGAGATTAAAAGTTTGGAGCAGTGCGGCTGATATGGCAGTGTAGCCTAACTCACGTTCTAAAAACTTTAAATAACTAGCCTTCGAAATTCCGCCGAGCGGCAGAGCATCATGCCGCCTAGCGCCCAATCGCCAATGCTACCCAAGAGTGAGGCAATGGGCCTGCAGGCCTCAAAGCCTGCTAGGCAGCTGGAGTCTGATGCTTACGCAGCTTCTTCATCATCCGCCACCTCCTCGCCCATCGGGGCGGGCGGTCGTGATGGTTGGACTCGGTTTTACATTGGGCACTATTCGCGCCCAGTTGCTTTTTGGTTTTTGAATATAGTTTCCAGCTTTGCGAGCTTTGGTGCTATTGATATCTGGCAGTATCTATTGCTTGGGTTCTTTGTGAAGAAGTCTTGGTGGTATTCCTCGGCTTCGAAGAATTCAGTTAACCTCTCTAAGGTGGTTGCCGTTGGGTTTTTCCAAAGGCCATTTTTTTCAGTTTCTAGTATTGCGGTTTTCGCGGTTACTAGCTGTTCGTCGCTATCATAAAATATGGCAGATCGATATTGGGTTCCAATATCTGCACCTTGCCTATTTAGAGTGGTTGGGTCATGTATTGCAAAGAAAATCTCAAGCAATTCGGATAGGCTGATTTTGCTACTATCAAATTCAATCTTTATTGCTTCGGCATGGCCTGTTTTGCCAGTGCATATATCATCATATGTTGGTGCGTTGAGGGTTCCCCCCGTGTAGCCACATTTCACAGACTGAACGCCCTTGATTCTCTTGAAGACTGGTTCAAGACACCAAAAGCAACCGCCTGCCAGTACTATTTTTTCGGTTTTCATACGGGTCTCTGTATAAAATTCAGGGGGCTGGGGTGCTGCCGATATGGGTGCAGTATGGCTGCTCTGCTGTCACGTAGATCGCCTGGCTGGGCTATAGCTATGCTGAGGCGCGCTAGCAATAGGATTCCTAGCATAGATTTACTCTTGACGGTCCTCCTAATCCCTGGGTCGGGTTGTGCACTTCCCAGAACACCTTGAGCAGTGCTTCGAAGCTGGTCTGCTGCGGGTCGAACACCACCAGCACCACTTCGCTGTGCCCGGTCAGGCCGGAGCAGACTTCCTCGTAGGTGGGGTTGGGCGTGAGGCCGCCGGCATAGCCGACCGCGGTGCTGAACACGCCGGGTTGCTGCCAGAAGCGGCGCTCTGCGCCCCAGAAGCAGCCCAGGCCGAACACCGCCTGCTGCAGGCCAGCGGGGAAGGGCGGTTTGATCGGGTTGCCGTTGATGTAGTGAGTGTCGGTCACCGGCAGCGGCTCGGCGCGGCCCGGTAGTGCCTGTTCGGCCGTCGGCAGGGCATCCTTGTTGACGAGAATCTGGGAACGCAGAACCATGGCGGTCTCCTCGAAAATGGCTAACTGGTGGACTACGCGCAGTGTGGCGTATTACGTCCGTTGGTCGGTCTGGCGACTGCTCTCGGTGTGCGGCCGGCAGGGGTAGCGGCGCAGACTGTCGATCAGCTCGCGACCGGGAATCGGTCTGTCGAACAGGTAACCCTGGCCGACGTCGCATAGCTGGCGGCGCAGGAAACCGAGCTGAGCGCCGGTCTCGATACCTTCGGCCACGACCTTGAGCTTGAGATTGTGGGCCATGGCGATCACGGCAGAGGTGATCTCCATGTCGTCCTGGTTGTCGGGGATGTCCTTGATGAAGCTGCGATCTATCTTGATCACGTCGATGGGGAATTTCTTCAGGTAGCTGAGCGACGAATAGCCCGTGCCGAAATCGTCCATGGCCAGGGTCAGGCCCAGGCTTTTCAGGCGACCGAGTTGGTGGCGGGTGTCGTCGGTGGCCTCCAGCAGCAGGCTTTCGGTCAGTTCCAGCTCCAGCAGCCTGGGGTCGAGCTGTTCCTCATGCAGGATGGCGGCAATCGAGCCGACCAGGTCCGGGTCGGAGAACTGCTTGGGCGACAGGTTGATCGCCACCTGCAGATTGCCCAGGCCGATGGCGGCGATCTGCTTGCTCATGCGGCAGGCCTGACGCACCACCCATTTGCCGATGGGGATGATCAGGCCGGTTTCCTCGGCAACGCCGATGAACTGGTCCGGGCTGATCATGCCTTTTTCCGGATGCTGCCAGCGCAGCAGCGCCTCCATGCCCAGCAGTTGCCCGCTCTTGAGACATAGCTTGGGTTGGTAGAAGACTTCCAGTTCGTTCTGGGTCAGGGCGCGGCGCAGGTTGTTCTCGACGAACAGCTTGTAGTTGGCCTCGGCGTTGAGGGCTTCGGTGAACAGTTGCACCTGATGCTTGCCGTTGGCCTTGGCCTTGTGCAGGGCGAGACCGGCGTGCTTCATCAGGGTTTGCGGGTCGTCACCGTGCTCCGGGGCGATGGCCAGGCCCACCGAGCCGGTGATGCTGATCAGCTGGTTGTCGACGAACAGCGGCTTGTCCAGCGTCTGCAGCACCTGGTGGGCGACGTGCAGGCCGCTGTCCTGATCGCAGCCGTCGAGCAGGATGGCGAATTCGTTGCTGGCGAAGCGTGCCAGGGTGCCCTTGGCGCCCAGGCTGTTGCGCAGGCGCCTTGCCAGCGCCGAGAGCAGCTTGTCGCCGGTCTGGTGGCCGAGGCTGTCGTTGATCCGCTTGAAGTTGTCGATGTCCACCAGCAGCAAGCCCAGCGCCTGAACATTGCGGGCGAAGCGCTCTTCCAGGCTGCGGATGAACGACGGGCGATTGCCCAGGTTGGTCAGGTTGTCGGTGTAGGCCAGGCGTTCGATGCGTTGCTGCGCCAGCTTGGCCTCGGTGATGTCTTCGTAGATGCCGATGTAGTGAGTCAGCTCGCCGTCGTCGCCGTACACCTTGGAGATCGACAGGTGGCCCCAGTAGGGCTCCTGATTCTTGCGCCGACTGCGAAACTCGCCCTGCCAGCTGCTGTGCTCGGCCAGGCTTGAGTCGGTATCGAAGAGCAGGTCACTGAGATTGTCCAGCGCAGGCAGTTCGGACAGGCGATGGCCGCAGACCTCGTCGCTGCTGTACAGGGTGATGGCGGTGAAGCTGGGGTTGACGTACTCGACCCTGCCGTCGCGGTCGACCAGCAGGAAGGCACTGGCGCTCTGCTCGACAGCGCGCTGGAACAGGTACAGGGCGTGAGTGGCAGTGCGCTTCTCCTGGTTGATCAGCACCTGGGCGAACTGGTCGGCCAGTTCGCCGGCGAACGCGATCTCGTCGGCCTGCCAGAAGCGCTTGGGGCCGATGTGTTCGAGGCAGAGCACGCCGACCACTTCGCCTTCGATGCGGATGCTGGCATCCAGCGTCGAGGTGATCCCCTGCGGCGTCAGATAACTGGGAGCCAGCTCGCGAGTGCGGCGGTCGTGCTGGGCGTCGTGGGCGTCGATCGCGCGGTCGCTTTGCAGGGCCTGCAGGTAGTGCGGAAAACTCCTGGCGTCGGTCGGGGCCTGCTGTTCGTGCCGGCCCAGGTCGCGACGGTACAGCGCCACGGACTCGAGGGTGTTGCTGCGCAGGCTCCAGATCCCGGCACGAGCGATGCCATAGACCTCGCAGGCGGCCTGGGTGATGAGTTCGGCAGCCTCCTGGCGCGGATCGCTGGAAACATAACGCTGGCGCGCCAGGCGCATGATCAGTTGCTGCTGGGTATGCGAGCGCGCCAGGTGCTTCAGGTGGTCGTCCTGAGTGCGCTGATAGTGCTGCAGCGAGCTGCGCAGGTTCTGGTTCTGTGTCTGCAGCTCTCGCTCATCCGGGGCGTAGCCATCGAGGCTTTCGTCGGTGATCAGCAGATAGCCACGCAGCAATTGCCGGTTGCGCTGTTTGAATGGCTCGCCGAGCTCGAGCAGATTCAGCGGGCCCTGAGGCGTATGCAGGGTGTAACGCACCAGGTAGTGCGGCCCCTGTAGCAGTTGTTGCTGGATGGCATCGTGCAGGCGATAGCGTACCTCGGGCTCCATCAGGCTGGCGTAAGGCGCGTCCACCAATGCGCACAGGTCCGCGGCGCTGATGCCGAGCTTGCGCTCGCAGGTAGGATCGAGAAAAAGCAGGGCCCAGCTTGGTTCGTTCAAGCGCTCGAAACGCAACATGCCGAGCCGCGAAGGCACTGGCAACTGCGTCACAACCTCGGCTGCCGAGCGGGTGCCGGCATCGGGATGGCTTTTCATTGGGCGTTGGGCTTCCAGTATGCTGACCAGGCGAGGCATCCGTTCTCGGTACAGGGCCGCTGCAGCCAGATGGCGCATCGGCTTGGACGGAGGCTAGGGCTCAGGCCTACTTCACTATAGCGTTCGGCAAGGGTGCATCATGCAAGCGAGACTGACAAGAAAACTGATGGCCATGCTGTTGGGCGGCGCACTGTGCGCGGCATTACCCGCGTTGGCCAGTGCCGACGACAAGGCCGCGTTGCAGGGCGCCGAACAGGCAGCGTATCTGGATGGACTAAAGCGTCTTTATCTGACCGACAACGAGCGTCAGGCGTTGCTCGCGCACAGCAACGCATTGCTGGAAACCTACGCCCTGCGCGCCGGTTACCAGGTAGGCCAGGCGCAGCGGCAGGACCTGTTGTACCACTTCAGTGTCGGTGGTGCGGGCGAGCTCGTCCTGCGCGAGGAGACCAGGGGCGCGCAAGGTACAGCCATTGCGGTACGTAATCAGCGGGTCGCGGTATTTGGTATCGATCCGTTCATCCGCTACGAATGTCCGACCGGCGGTATCCGTTGCGTGCTGTTCAACCCGGCCGACGGCAGCCCGCTGCTGAGCATTCTGCGTGATCACCAGGGTGCCGGCGAGCTGGCCAAGGCGCTGAGCTTTCTGATTCGCAACGTGCAGAAGGGCTGAAGCGGAGCACCTAGCCAGCGGCCATTCCCCGCGCCGCTGCGGTCGTCCGCGTTTCGACTGGCAAGAAACAGGCAAAAAAAACCCCGCCTAAGCAGACGGGGTTGAGGATGCGAGCGTGGCGTGCTCGAAACGATTTACAGCAGGATGGTGCGGATATCGGCCAGCAGCTGCGACAGACGCTGAGTGAAGCGAGCGGCGGCAGCGCCGTTGATCACGCGGTGGTCGTAGGACAGCGACAGCGGCAGCATTAGCTTGGGCTGGAAGGCCTTGCCATCCCAGACCGGCTGAATGGTGGCCTTGCTGACACCGAGGATCGCCACTTCCGGCGCGTTGACGATCGGCGTGAAGCCGGTACCGCCAATGTGACCGAGGCTGGAGATGGTGAAGCAGGCGCCCTGCATGTCGTCAGCCGAGAGCTTCTTGGAGCGCGCTTTTTCCGCCAGGGCAGCGGCCTCAGCCGCAAGCTGCAGCAGGCTCTTCTGATCGACGTTCTTGATCACCGGCACCAGCAGGCCGTCCGGCGTATCGACGGCGAAGCCGATATGCACGTACTTCTTGCGGATGATCGCTTTGCCGCTCGGGGCCAGCGAACTGTTGAAGTCCGGCAGCTCCTTGAGCAGGTGGGCGCAGGCCTTGAGCAGCAGCGGCAGCACGGTCAGCTTGACGCCGGCTTTCTCGGCCACGGCCTTCTGCGCGACGCGGAAGGCTTCCAGGTCGGTGATGTCGGCCGAGTCGAACTGGGTTACGTGCGGCACGTTGAGCCAGCTGCGGTGCAGGTTGGCAGCGCCGACCTGCATCAGGCGGGTCATCGCCACTTCTTCGATTTCACCGAACTTGCTGAAGTCCACGGTCGGGATCGGCGGGATACCGGCACCGCCGGTGGCGGCTGCGGCAGTCGCCTGCGGTGCGGCCTTGGCCTTCTGCATCATCGCCTTGACGTGAACCTGCACGTCTTCCTTGAGGATGCGACCTTTCGGACCGGTGCCGGCGATGTCCGCCAGTTCCACGCCGAAATCGCGAGCCAGCTGACGCACGGCCGGGCCGGCATGCACCTTGGCGCCATCGCGCTTGGGCGCGTTGGCGACTTCGGCGGCAGCAGCCGACAGCGAGGCGATGGCGCGCACTTCGGCGGCCACTTCCGGTGCCGCACCTTCCGGCACGCGATGCACTTGCTGGCTGGTTTGCGCCGGCGCGGCGGCCGGGGCTGCGCCCGCTACCTTGAGCTTGAGGATCAGGTCGCCAGTGCCGATTTCATCGTCCAGCTTGACCTGCACCGACTCCACCACGCCGGCAGCCGGTGAGGGGATTTCCATGGAGGCCTTGTCGGACTCCAGGGTGATCAGTGACTGGTCGGCTTCGATGCTGTCACCGGCCTTGACCATGACTTCGATGACCTTGACCTTGCCGTCGGTACCGATGTCCGGCACGTTGACGTCCTGCACGCTGCTACCGCTAGACGCGGCGGCCGGTGCCGGGGCAGCCGCGGGAGCAGCTTCGGCCTTCGCTGCGGCCGCTTGAGCCGGAGCGGCCGCTGGTGCGGCCCCTTCGACTTTCAGCTTGAGGATCAGGTCGCCGGTGCCGATTTCATCGTCCAGCTTGACCTGTACCGACTCCACCACGCCGGCAGCCGGCGCGGGGATTTCCATGGAGGCCTTGTCGGACTCCAGGGTGATCAGCGACTGGTCGGCTTCGATGCGGTCGCCGGCCTTGACCATGACTTCGATGACCTTGACCTTGCCGTCGGTGCCGATATCCGGCACGTGCACGTCCTGCACGCTGCTGCTGGCAGCGGGCGCGGCTGCCGGAGCGGCCGCTTTCGGCGCTTCGGCTGGCGCTGCTTCGGCTTTCGGCGCAGGCGCCGCGTCTGCGGCTCCTTCGACTTCCAGCACCAGCAACTCGTCGCCTTCCTTCAGGCGGTCACCGATCTTGACCTTCAGTTCCTTGACCACGCCGGCCTTGGGCGAGGGCACTTCCATGGAGGCCTTGTCGGACTCCAGGGTCAGTACGCTCTGGTCGGCTTCGATACGGTCGCCGACCTTCACCAGCAGTTCAATGACCTCGCCTTCACCGCCGAGGTCGGGTACGCGAATCAACTCACTCATCGCTACGCTCCTTAGCAGTCCAGGGGGTTGGCTTTGTCGGCGTCGATGCCGAACTTGGCGATGGCGTCAGCCAGCACCTTGGCTTCGATCTCGCCACGGTCGACCAGGGCTTCCAGAGCGGCCAGCACGACCCAGTTGCGATCCACTTCGAAGAAGTGACGCAGTTGCTTGCGGCTGTCGCTGCGGCCGAAGCCGTCGGTGCCCAGGGCCTTGTATTCCTTGCTCGGAACCCACTGACGAACCTGTTCGGCGAACAGCTTCATGTAGTCGGTGGAGGCGATGACCGGACCCTTGCGACCGTTCAGACACTGCTCGATGTAGGTCTTCTTGGGCTTCTGGCCCGGGTGCAGGCGGTTGCTGCGCTCCACGGCCAGGCCGTCGCGACGCAGTTCGTTGAAGCTGGTGACGCTCCATACATCGGCGCCGATGTTGAACTCGTCGCGCAGGATCTTCGCCGCCTCGACGACTTCACGCAGGATGGTGCCGGAACCCAGCAGTTGCACGTGGTGCGCGGCTTCCTTCTTGTCTTCCTCGAGCAGGTACATGCCCTTGATGATGCCGTCTTCCACGCCCTGCGGCATGGCGGGCTGCTGGTACGACTCGTTCATCACGGTGATGTAGTAGAAGATGTCCTGCTGCTCTTCGGTCATCTGGCGAATGCCTTCGCGGATGATCACGGCGAGCTCGTAGCCGTAGGTCGGGTCGTAGGTGCGGCAGTTGGGGATGGTCGCTGCCAGCATGTGGCTGTGACCGTCTTCGTGCTGCAGACCTTCACCGTTCAAGGTGGTACGACCGGCGGTACCGCCAATCAGGAAGCCACGGGTGCGGCTGTCGCCAGCGGCCCAGGCCAGGTCACCGATACGCTGGAAGCCGAACATCGAGTAGAAGATGTAGAACGGCAGCATCGGCTGGTTGTGGCAGGAATACGAAGTGCCCGCCGCGATGAAGGAGCTCATGGCGCCGGCTTCGTTGATGCCTTCCTCGAGGATCTGACCTTTCTTGTCCTCTTTGTAGAACATCACCTGGTCTTTATCGACCGGCTCGTACAGCTGGCCGACCGAGGAGTAGATGCCGAGCTGACGGAACATGCCTTCCATACCGAAGGTACGGGCTTCGTCCGGGATGATCGGGACGATGCGCTGGCCGAGTTCCTTGTCCTTGACCAGTTGCGCGAGGATGCGCACGAAAGCCATGGTGGTGGAAATTTCGCGGTCGCCCGAGCCATCGAGGATAGCCTTGAGGGTGTCCAGCGGCGGCGTCGGGATGCTGAAGCTCTGCTGGCGACGCTGCGGGACGAAACCGCCCAGCGCGTTGCGGCGCTCGTGCAGGTACTTGTACTCGGGGCTGCCCGGCTCCGGACGCACGAACGGCAGGTTTTCCAGGTCTTCGTCCTTGACCGGGATGTCGAAGCGGTCGCGGAACTGACGCAAGCTGTCGACATCGACCTTCTTGGTGTTGTGCGCGGTGTTCTTCGCTTCACCGGCGCCGGTACCGTAGCCCTTGATGGTCTTGGCCAGGATCACGGTCGGCTGGCCGCTGTGGTTCACGGCCTGATGGTAGGCCGCGTAGACCTTGTACGGGTCGTGGCCACCACGGTTGAGCTTCCAGATCTCGTCGTCGGAGAGGTCCTTGACCATCTCCTGCAGCTCGGGGCTGTTGAAGAAGTGCTGGCGTACGTAGGCGCCGTCTTTGGCCTTGTAGTTCTGGTATTCACCGTCGACCACTTCGTCCATGCGGCGCTGCAGGGCACCGTCCTTGTCCTTGGCGAACAGCGGATCCCAGAAGCGACCCCAGACCACCTTGTTGACGTTCCACTGGGCACCGCGGAACACGCCTTCGAGTTCCTGGATGATCTTGCCGTTACCGCGGACCGGGCCGTCGAGGCGCTGCAGGTTGCAGTTGATGACGAAGATCAGGTTGTCCAGCTTCTCGCGGCCGGCCAGGGAGATGGCGCCGAGGGATTCCGGCTCGTCGCACTCGCCGTCGCCCATGAAGCACCAGACCTTCTGCTTGCCGGCCGGGATGAAGCCGCGTGCTTCCAGGTACTTCATGAAGCGCGCTTGGTAGATCGCCTGGATCGGGCCCAGACCCATGGAAACGGTGGGGAACTGCCAGAAGTCCGGCATCAGCCAGGGGTGCGGGTAAGACGACAGACCTTTGCCATCCACTTCGCGGCGGAAGTTCTTCATCTGGTCTTCAGCGATGCGACCTTCCATGAAGGCGCGGGCGTAGACCCCAGGGCTGGCGTGGCCCTGATAGAACACCAGGTCGCCGCCGTGTTCGTCGGTCGGGGCCTGGAAGAAGTAGTTGAAGCCGATGTCGTACAGCGTCGCGGAAGAGGCGAAGCTGGAGATGTGGCCGCCCAGGTCCGGGTCGTCCAGGTTGGTGCGCATCACCATGGCCAGGGCGTTCCAGCGCACCAGCGAGCGGATGCGGCGTTCCATGAACAGGTCGCCGGGCATGCGAGCTTCATGGGTAACCGGGATGCTGTTGCGGTAAGGCGTGGTGATCGCGTAGGGCAGTTGCGCACCGCTACGGGTGGCCAGCTCGCCCAGACGGGTCATCAGGTAATGGGCACGGTCTTCACCCTCACGGTCGAGGACGGATTCAAGGGCGTCCAGCCATTCCTGGGTTTCGATCGGATCGAGGTCTTGCATGGCTTGCTCCAGGGCGGAAAGGCTTCCAGAATCGGAGGCCAGTTGGGTCTCACCGGCTTTTTGGGCGGGCGAGTTGAAATTCTTGGATTTACCGGGGGTAGGACCGGCCGTATGTAGTTTTACTACATTTCGACGGCGGATTCAGCCCTCTGGATACAATTCTTTCGTAGTAAAACTACAATCCGCGGCACCGCCGGCCGCGCGTGCCCCGCTGGAGCGGGGCTGCGGGCGATTGCACCGTGCGTCCGGCAGTCCGCCAAAAGGATAGACCATGAGCCTGCCGTTGCTGGTCGAGTTGCCCCCCTCCCTCGTATCCCTGGCCGAGCGCGCCGAAACGTCGTTGCAAAGCGCCTTGGCCGAGCATGAGACGCTGGCTCAGCGTGTCGCTGCCTGGCCCCGCGAGCGGCACGATGCATGGCGGCAGGTCTCGGCCCTGAGCGACTTCGTCGCCGAGCAGGCTCAGCGCGATCCGCAGATGTTCGTCGCGCTGGCGGAGTCCGGTGAGCTGGAGCGCAGCCTGGCGCCTGGCGAGTTGCGTCAGCAGTTGGAGGCTCAGTTGGCCGAATGCGCTGATGAGGACGCGCTGGGGCGTAGTCTGCGGCGTTTTCGCAATCGTCAGCAGCTGCGCATCATCTGGCGCGACTTCAGCCGCCAGGCGGCGCTCGGTGAAACCTGTCGCGACCTGTCCGATCTTGCCGATGCCTGTATCGACCTGGCCTATCACTGGCTGTATCCGCGGCACTGCACGCAGTTCGGTACGCCGGTGGGCCGGCGCAGCGGTCAGCCGCAGCATATGGTCATCCTCGGTATGGGCAAGCTCGGCGCGCATGAGCTGAATCTGTCCTCGGACATCGACCTGATCTTCGGTTACCCGGAGGGCGGCGAGACCGAAGGGGTGAAGCGCCCGCTGGACAATCAGGAGTTCTTCATTCGCCTGGGGCAGAGGCTGATCAAGGCGCTGGATGCGATCACTGTCGACGGCTTCGTGTTCCGCACCGACATGCGCCTGCGGCCCTATGGTTCCAGCGGTGCGCTGGTGTTCAGCTTCAATGCGCTGGAGCAGTACTACCAGGATCAGGGCCGCGACTGGGAGCGCTACGCGATGATCAAGGCGCGTGTGGTTGGTGGCGACCAGGCAGCAGGTGCCGAGTTGCTGGAGATGCTGCGACCTTTCGTCTATCGCCGCTATCTGGATTTTTCCGCCATCGAGGCGTTGCGCGCGATGAAACTGCTGATCCAGCAGGAAGTGCGGCGCAAGGGCATGAGCGAAAACATCAAGCTGGGTGCCGGCGGTATTCGTGAGATCGAGTTCATCGCCCAGGCCTTCCAGCTGATTCACGGCGGGCGTGATCTCAGTCTGCAGCAGCGGCCGTTGCTCAAGGTGCTGGGTACGCTGGAGGGGCAGGGCTACCTGCCGCCAGCAGTGGTCACCGAAATGAAGGAAGGCTACGAGTTCCTGCGCTACACCGAGCACGCCTTGCAGGGCATTGGTGATCGGCAGACGCAGATGCTGCCGGCCGATGCGCAAGATCAGGCGCGCGTGGCGGCAATCATGGGTTTTGCTGACTGGGCGAGTTTTCATGAGCGCCTCATGCACTGGCGCGGGCGCATCGAATGGCATTTCCAGCAGGTGATCGCCGATCCTGATGAGGATGAGTCGGATGCTGGCGAGGCCAGTGTCGGCGCCGAGTGGCTGCCTTTGTGGCAGGGGGCGCTGGATGAAGAGGCGGCTGCGCAGCAACTGCTGGAAAGCGGTTTCGTCGATGCTGTCGCCGCTTGTCGGCGCCTGGCCGATCTGCGTAACGGTCCGCAGGTCCGCGCCATGCAGCGTCTGGGGCGCGAGCGACTGGATGCCTTTATTCCGCGTCTGTTGGTGCAGGCGGTGGAGCATGATGCCCCGGACCTGGTGCTGGAGCGGGTGCTGCCTCTGGTGGAAAAGGTGGCCCGGCGCTCGGCCTACCTGGTGCTGTTGACCGAGAACCCCGGTGCGCTGGAGCGGTTGATCAGCCTCTGCGCAGCCAGCCCGTGGATTGCCGAGCAGATCGCTCGTTACCCGCTGTTGCTCGACGAGTTGCTCAACGAAGGACGCCTGTATTCGCCGCCGCTGGCGCCGGAGCTGGCGGCCGAGCTGCGTGAGCGGCTGATCCGCATCCCCGAGGACGACCTGGAGCAGCAGATGGAGGCGCTGCGCCACTTCAAGCTGGCGCACAGCCTGCGCGTGGCAGCCTCGGAGATCGCCGGTACGCTGCCGTTGATGAAAGTGTCGGACTACCTGACCTGGCTGGCCGAGGCGATTCTCGATCAGGTGCTGGCCCTGGCCTGGCAGCACACGGTGCAGCGTCATGGTCGGCCGTATCGTGCCGACGGTACGCCCTGTGATCCGGACTTCATCATTGTCGGCTACGGCAAGGTCGGCGGTCTGGAGTTTGGCCATGGCTCGGACCTGGATCTGGTGTTCATCCACGACGGCGACCCGCAGGCTGAGACCGATGGTGCCAAATCCATCGATGGTGCGCAGTTCTTCACCCGCCTGGGGCAGCGCATCATTCATCTGCTGACCACCCAGACCACCTCCGGCGCGCTCTATGAGGTGGACATGCGCCTGCGACCTTCTGGCGCAGCCGGGCTGCTGGTCAGTTCGCTGGGCGCTTTTCAGCGCTATCAGGAAACCGAGGCCTGGACCTGGGAGCACCAGGCGCTGGTGCGGGCGCGGGTGCTGGTGGGATGTTCGCGTCTGGCCGGCGAATTCGCTCGCGTACGGGCCGAGGTGCTGGGGCGTCAGCGTGATGTCGAGGCGCTGCGGGTCGAGGTCAGCGAGATGCGCGCGAAGATGCGCGACAACCTTGGCAACAAAAATACCGCGGCCGGGACGGCGCCGAATGCCTTCGAGGCCACGTCCTCCTTCGATCTGAAGCAGGATGCCGGTGGTATCGTCGATATCGAATTTATGGTGCAATACGCGGCTCTGGCCTGGTCGTGGCAACACCCGCAGCTACTCGAGTTCACCGATAACATCCGCATTCTGGAGGGTCTGGAGCGGGTCGGATTGATGGGCGCCGAGGATGCCGCATTGCTGCGCGAGGTCTACAAGATCTATCGCTCGGCTGCTCATCGCCAGGCGCTGCAGAAGCAGCCCGGTGTGGTGCCGGGCGATCAGTTCCAGGATGAGCGTCGCGCCGTGATGCGCCTGTGGCGTCAGCTGGGGCTGAGTTGAATGGCAGGGGCTGCGGCCCCACCTAATTGTTCGAACCGTGAAGCGAATTTGAGGAGCAGGCAAGATGTCGATGTCCGACCGTGATGGCGTGATCTGGTACGACGGCAAACTGGTGCCGTGGCGCGAAGCCAACACCCATGTGCTGACCCATACCCTGCACTACGGCATGGGCGTGTTCGAGGGCGTACGTGCCTACAACACCCCGGACGGCACCGCGATCTTCCGCCTGCAGGCGCACACCGACCGTCTTTTCGATTCCGCGCACATCTTCAACATGCAGATCCCTTTCACCAAGGAAGAGATCAACGAAGCCCAGCGCGCTGCGGTGCGTGAGAACGGCCTGGAAAGCGCGTACCTGCGCCCGATGGTGTTCTTCGGCAGCGAGGGCATGGGCCTGCGCGCCGCTGGCCTGAAGGTGCACGTGATCGTTGCCGCCTGGCACTGGGGCGCCTACATGGGCGAAGAAGCGCTGGAGGCCGGCATCAAGGTGCGCACCAGCTCCTACACGCGCCACCACGTCAACATCGCCATGACTCGTGCCAAGGCCAACGGCAACTACATCAACTCGATGCTGGCCCTGCAGGAAGCCATCTCCGGTGGCGCCGACGAAGCCATGCTGCTGGATCCGGAAGGCTACGTAGCCGAGGGTTCGGGCGAGAACATCTTCCTGGTCAAGGACGGTGTGGTGTACACCCCGGAAGTGACCTCCTGCCTCAACGGCATCACTCGCAGCACCATCCTCACCCTGGCCGACGAGCACGGCATCAAGGTGGTGGAGAAGCGCATCACGCGCGACGAGGTGTATATCGCCGACGAGGCCTTCTTCACCGGCACCGCTGCCGAAGTTACGCCGATCCGCGAAGTCGACGGGCGCAAGATCGGTGCCGGCCGCCGTGGTCCGGTCACCGAGAAGCTGCAGAAGGCCTACTTCGACCTCGTTACCGGCAAGACCAGCGGCCACGCCGAATGGCGTACGCTGGTCAAATAAGCGATTCCTCGAAGGCCCGACGGGGAGGCTTCAGGAGTCTGTCGGCAATCTTGCGAGCTAGAGTCAGGCTAGGCGCGACAGGGGGAGGGCGTGAGTTTACTGCGGTAAATGAACGCCCAAGGCCCTTTTGCAACGACGCATGACCGACGCGCAGCTGATTGCAGGTGGGCTCTGAGCCTCCCCGGTTGTTTTTGGAAAAGGCATGAAAATACTGATCATCGGCCCTAGCTGGGTGGGCGACATGGTGATGGCGCAGACGCTGTTCCAGTGCCTGAAGCAGCGCCACCCCGCGTGCGAGATCGACGTGCTGGCACCGGACTGGAGCCGGCCGATCCTCGAGCGCATGCCCGAAGTGCGCGCCGCGCTGAGCCTGCCGCTGGGGCATGGCGTGCTCGATCTGGCCGGCCGTCGGCGTATCGGCAAGTCGCTGGCCGGTCAGTACGATCAGGCGATCCTGCTGCCCAACTCGCTCAAATCCGCGCTGGTGCCCTGGTTCGCCGGTATTCCCAAGCGCACTGGCTGGAAGGGCGAGATGCGCTATGGCCTGCTCAACGATATCCGCACGCTGGATAAAGACCGCTATCCGCTGATGATCGAGCGTTTCATGGCGTTGGCCTATGAGCCCGATACGCTGCTGACCCAGCCTTACCCGCAGCCGCGTCTGCAGATCGATGAGTCCAGTCGCGACGCCGCGCTGGCCAAGTTCGGCCTGCAACTGGACCGGCCGGTGCTGGCGCTGTGTCCGGGCGCCGAGTTCGGCGAGGCCAAGCGCTGGCCCGCCGAGCACTACGCCAAGGTGGCCGAGGCCAAGATTCGTGAAGGCTGGCAGGTCTGGTTGTTCGGATCGAAGAACGACCATGCCGGTGGCGAAGATATTCGCCTGCGTCTGATTCCGGGCCTGCGCGAGGAAGTCAGCAATCTTTCCGGGCAGACCAGCCTGGCCGAGGCCATCGACCTGATGTCGGCGGCCACTGCCGTGGTGTCCAACGACTCCGGGCTGATGCACGTCGCTGCCGCCCTGAACCGTCCGCTGGTGGCGGTCTATGGCTCCACCTCGCCGCAGTTCACCCCGCCTTTGGCCGATCGTGTCGAGATCGTCCGCCTGGGGCTGGAGTGCAGCCCATGCTTCGAGCGTACCTGCCGTTACGGTCACTACAACTGCCTGCGCGAGCTCAAACCGCGTCCGGTGATCGAGGCGCTGGATCGGCTGGTCGGCGAAGCCTTGACCCTGGTCGAGGGCGACTGATTTGCGGGTGCTGATCATCAAGACCTCGTCGCTCGGCGACGTGGTGCATACCCTGCCGGCATTGACCGATGCAGCCCGTGCGATTCCTGGCATCCGTTTCGACTGGGTGGTCGAGGAAGGTTTCGCCGAGATTCCGGCCTGGCACCCGGCGGTTTCCCAGGTGATTCCCGTGGCCATTCGTCGCTGGCGCAAGCATCCGCTGCGCACCTGGCGCAGTGGCGAGTGGGCGCGCTTCAAGCAGCGACTGCGCGAGACCCGCTACGACCTGGTGATCGACGCTCAGGGTCTGCTCAAAAGTGCCTGGCTGACGCGTTATGTGCAGGCGCCGGTGGCCGGGCTGGATCGCGACTCGGCGCGCGAACCGCTGGCCAGCCGCTTCTATGCTCGGCGTTATGCGGTCGCCAAGGATCAGCATGCCCTGGAGCGCGTGCGCCAGCTGTTCGCCAAGGCGCTGGGCTATCCGCTGCCGTCTGGCACCGCCGATTACGGGCTGAACCGCGCGGCGATGATGGATACTGCGGCGCCGCCCTACCTGGTGTTTCTGCACGGTACCACCTGGGCCAGCAAGCACTGGCCGGAAGCTGATTGGCGTGCCCTGGCCGAGCGCATGGACGAGCTGGGCTGGGCCGTGCGCCTGCCCTGGGGCAACGAGGCGGAAAAGGCGCGTGCCGAGCGTATCGCTGCCGGCCTGAGGCATGCCGCCGTGTTGCCGAAGCTGAACCTGGCCGGCGTGGCCAAGGTGATTGCCGGCGCCAGCGCCTGCGTTTCCGTCGATACCGGGCTCGGCCATCTGGCCGCAGCGCTGGACGTTCCCAATATTTCCCTTTACGGCCCGACCCTGCCCGGCAAGGTGGGCGCCTATGGCCGTAGCCAGATTCACCTGTGCGCCAGCGGTCCGGGGGCTGGCGGCGGGGATCGTGACAAGCCTTGCTTCGATGGCCTGGGCGCCGAGCGCGTCGGTCTGGAACTGGAGGCGCTGCTGCTCGCGCCTCCCGGCACCCTTTAAGGAGCGGCTATGCAACTGGCCTTCGTTCTCTACAAATACTTCCCGTTCGGCGGGCTACAGCGCGATTTCATGCGCATTGCCCTGGAGTGTCAGGCGCGTGGTCATGCCATTCGCGTCTACACGCCGATCTGGGAAGGTGACAACCCCGGCGGCTTCGACGTGCGCGTGGCGCCGGTGCGCGCGCTGTTCAATCATCGCCGCAACGAGAAGTTCACGGCCTGGTTGCAGGCGGATCTGGCGCGCGATCCAGTCGACCGGGTGATAGGTTTCAACAAGATGCCCGGCCTCGACGTCTACTACGCCGCCGACGGCTGCTTCGAGGACAAGGCGCAGACCCTGCGTAACCCGATCTACCGGCGCTGGGGTCGCTACAAGCACTTCGCCGACTACGAGCGCGCAGTGTTTGCGCCGGAGTCGAAGACCGAGATCCTGATGATCTCCGAAGTGCAGCAGCCGCTGTTCATCAAGCACTACAAGACGCCGCTGCAGCGCTTCCATCTGCTGCCGCCCGGTATCGCCCAGGATCGTCGTGCGCCGGCCAATGCCGCAGAAATTCGCGCCGAGTTCCGCCGTGAATTCAAGCTGGCCGACGACGACCTGCTGTTGGTGCAGATCGGCTCCGGTTTCAAGACCAAGGGCCTGGATCGCAGCCTCAAGGCGCTGGCCGCGTTGCCGCGTGAGCTGCGCAAACGCACCCGCCTGATCGCCATTGGTCAGGACGACCCCAAGCCATTCCTGCTGCAGATCAAGGCGCTGGGGCTGTCCGATCAGGTGCAGATCCTCAAGGGTCGCAGCGACATCCCGCGCTTTTTGCTCGGCGCCGACCTGCTGATCCACCCGGCCTACAACGAGAACACCGGCACCGTGCTGCTGGAGGCGCTGGTGTCCGGGTTGCCGGTGCTGGTCACCGATGTCTGTGGTTATGCCCACTACATTGCCGATGCTGATTGCGGCCGCGTACTACCCAGCCCCTTCGAACAGGAACGGCTCAACCGTACCTTGACCGATATGCTCGCCGATCCGGAGCGCCGCGCGTTCTGGGAGCGCAACGCGCTGGCGTATGCCGACAGTGCCGATCTGTATTCGATGCCGAAGAAGGCTGCCGACGTGATCCTGGCGGAGAAGCACGTGTGAAGCTGATGCTCGCTGAACCCTTCAAGACCCTGTGGGCAGGGCGCGACGCCTTCGATGCTGTGGAGGTGTTGCAGGGCCAGGTCTACCGTGAGCTGGAAGGTCGCCGCACCTTGCGTACCGAGGTCGATGGCCGTGGCTATTTCGTCAAGATTCATCGCGGCATCGGCTGGGGGGAGATCGTCAAGAACCTGCTCACGGCCAAGGCGCCCGTACTGGGCGCGGCGCAGGAGTGGCAGGCGATCCAGCGTTTGACCGAGGCAGGTGTGCCGACCATGACCGCAGTTGCCTATGGCGAGCGCGGCAGCAATCCGGCGCGGCAGCACTCGTTCATCGTCACCGAGGAGCTGGCGCCGACCGTCGACCTGGAGCAGCTCAGCCTCAACTGGGCGCAACAGCCACCCAAGCCGGCGCTCAAGTGGGCGCTGATCGAGCGAGTGGCGCAGATGACCGGGACCATGCACCGCGCGGGGGTCAATCACCGCGACTGTTATATCTGCCACTTCCTGCTGCACACCGACAGGCCGATCCAGGCCAGCGACCTGCTCCTGTCGGTGATCGACCTGCACCGTGCCCAGGTGCGCGACGCCGTGCCCCGCCGCTGGCGTGACAAGGATCTGGCCGCACTGTATTTCTCGGCGTTGGATATCGGCCTGACCCGCCGCGACAAGCTGCGCTTTCTGCGTACCTATTTTCAGCGGCCCCTGCGCCAGGTACTGCGCGAGGAGGCGAGCCTGCTCGCCTGGTTGGAGCGCAAGGCAGTGAAACTGTATGAACGTAAGCAGCGTTACGGAGATGCGCTCTGATGGCGAGCTGGATCCTTGCCCCTGAGTACCATGCCCTGACCGAGGACTTCGGCTCTCTGGAGGCTGTTTTCGCGATCAAGGGCGAGCGGCTGACCAAGGACCCATTGTCGGAGGTCATTCGTATCGAGCGTGATGGCGTGCATTACTACGTCAAACGCTACTGGGGAGCGGGTAAAGGTCTGCGCCGCTATCTGGGGCGCCCGCGGGTCAAGGCCGAATGGCAGAACCTCAAGTTGTTCGCCAAGTGGGGCATCCCGACGGCGCCGATCGTTGCGCATGGTCTCCAGCGCAAGGCGGGGGCTTTCGTGCGTGGAGCGCTGGTGACACGCGAGCTGGAAAATACGCTCGATCTTGCTGCGATCGCCAACCGTGATGACCCGCGCCTGGCTGATCGGTCGTGGGTTCTGCGCGTCAGTCAGCAACTGGCCAGGGGCACGCGGACGATGCATGAGCACCACTTCACCCACAACGACCTGAAGTGGCGCAACCTGCTGGTCAATGAAAAGGCCGAGTTGTTCTTCATCGACTGCCCCACCGGCAGTTTCTGGTGGGGGCCGCTATTGCGTTATCGGATCATCAAGGATCTGGCCTGTCTCGACAAAGTGGCCAAGCGCGTGCTGTCGAGAACGCAGCGTCTGCGTTTCTATCTGCAATATCGCGAGTGCAACCGGCTCAGTGGCGCGGATAAACAACGCGTCCTGCAAATCCTGAAGTTCTTCGAGGGCCGGGAATGAGCGACTTCATCGCGGAGCAGGATCGCGCCCTGCTCGAGCGTCACGGGTTGGCCAGTTTCGATGCCCTGTGGGCGTTGAAACTGGAAGCCGTGGACGAGCCCAACACCGAACGTGGCGGCTGGAGCAGCGTATATCGCCTGGAACTGGACGAGCGTGCCTTCTACCTGAAGCGGCAAAGCAATCACCTGACGCGCAGTCTGCTGCATCCCTTCGGTGAGCCGACCTTCGCGCGCGAGTTTCGCAATATCCGCCGTTACACCGAACTGGGCATTCCGGCGCTGCAGGCGGCCTATTTCGCCGAGCGTCGTTTGCCGGGCGAGCGCCGTGCCGTCTTGCTGACTCGCGCACTGGACGGCTGGCAGGATCTGGAACAATGGTTGACCCGATGGTCTGCACTCGACGGTGCCAGGCGTGCGTCCATCCTTCATGCCTGTGGCCGTCTTGCGCGCTGTTTGCATCAGGCGGGGCAGATGCATGGTTGTTTCTATCCCAAGCATATCTTCCTGCGCGAGCTGGAGGGCGTGTTCGAGGCGCAACTGATCGATCTGGAGAAAACCCGTCCTTTGCTGTTGGGGCAGCGTGATCGAGTCAAGGATATCGAGCCCCTGTTGCGCCGTGCCAGAGTCTGGAACGAGGCTGAGGTGCGTGAGCTGCTGGGGGCCTATCTGGGCGATGAGGGCGCTGTCGATGCCTGGTGGCGGCAGCTCGCTGCTCGGCAGCGCTACAAGGAGGCGCGTTGATGCAACTGGTTGAGTTGAGCCAGGCTGGCCGCACACCTGATTTGCCGTTGACACTGCAGGTGGCGGGCGAGCCGCTGGTACTGGAGCGCCTGCTACGTGTGCTGCCAGGGCAGCGCTATGTCGGCGTTGCGCGTTGGCAGGGGCGTCCGGTGCTGGCCAAGTTGCTGGTTGGCGACAAGGCGCAGCGGCACTTTCTGCGCGAGCGTGAAGGCGCCGAGTATCTGGCTGGCCAGGGGCTCGTCACGCCCAGGCTGCTGGCTCAGGATTTCATCGACGGGCAGGGCGGCTGGTTGCTGTTCGAATATCTGGAGAGCGCACAGAGCCTCTGGGATGCCTGGCGTGAAGCAGCTCGCGAGCAGCTGTTGAGCGACGCCCAGCAGAGCGTGCTGGCCGAAGCGCTGACGGCAATCGGGCAGATGCATGCTCAGGGCCTGTGGCAGGCCGATCTGCATCTGGACAACCTGTTGCGCCATGAGGGCCGCCTGTACCTGATCGACGGCGGTGGCGTGCGCTGCGAAACAGCAGGGCAACCCCTGTCACGGGCACGAGTGCTGGAAAACCTCGGGGTTTTCTTCGCTCAGCTGCCGGCCGAGCTGGACCCCTACCTGGAAGAGCTGCTAATCCACTACCTGCTGGCTAACGGCGAGCACGCGCTGCCGCTGGAGATGCTGCAGGCCGAAATAGCCAAGGTGCGCCGTTGGCGCCTGCGCGATTATCTGAAGAAAGCGGCGCGTGATTGCAGTCTGTTCGCCGCACGCATCGGCGCCTTTGGCCTGTGTGTGGTGCGCCGCCAGGCCGAGCCCGCCCTGCAGCCGCTGCTGGCTGATCTGGATGCTCGGACCGACGCCGGACATATCTACAAGACCGGTGGCGCCGCTACCGTCGCGTGCGTGGAGCTCGACGGCCGGCCGCTGGTGGTCAAACGCTATAACGTGAAAAACCTGCTGCACTGGCTCAAGCGCGTCTGGCGCCCCAGTCGTGCCTGGCATAGCTGGCGCGAGGGCAATCGCCTGCAACTGCTGGGCATCGCCACGCCAACGCCGCTGGCAGTGATCGAGCGGCGCTGGTGCTGGCTGCGCGGTCGTGCCTACCTGATTACCGACTATTGTGGCGGGCAGGATATAATCGCGCGTTTTGAGGCATACAAGCAGGCAACGCCCCCGGAAAGCGACCTGTTGGCACTTGATCGATTGTTCGCTGCCCTGCAGCGCGAACGCATCAGTCACGGTGATTTCAAGGGGCACAACCTGTTCTGGGATGACGCCCAGGGCGCCTGGTCGCTGATCGACCTGGATGCCATGCGCCAGCATCGCAGTACGCGCAGTTTCGCCCGGGCCTATGCTCGCGACCGCGCCCGTTTTCTGCGCAACTGGCCGGCGGACTCCGCCCTGCACCAGTTGCTCGACCAACGTTTACCGCAGGTGCCCGGCACCTGCCCGAATTAGAGGCTCAAACCTGTGGCACTGACCATTCTCGGCCTGTCCGGCGCCCTCAGTCACGATCCGTCCGCCGCGCTGTACATCGACGGCAAACTGATCGCGGCCGTGGAAGAGGAGCGCTTCGTGCGCGACAAGCACGCGAAGAACCGCATGCCCTACGAGTCGGCCAAGTTCTGCCTGGAACAGGCCGGCATCAAGCCGTCGGATGTCGACGTGGTGGCCATTCCCTTCGCCCCCATCAGCATCTTCGAGAAGGCCCGCTGGCAGTACGCCAAGCGTTACGCCTACGCGCCGGATCGCGCTCTGGACGCCATCCTGTTCGGCAACCGTCGCTACCACCGCTACAAGAAGCGTATCGAGTGGTGCCTGGTGCAACTCGGCTTCGACCTGAAGAAGGTCAAGATCGAGCCGGTCGAGCACCACCTGGCGCACGCCTCCAGCGCCTACCACTGCTCGGGCTTCAAGGAAAAGACCGCGATCCTCGGTATCGACGGCAAGGGTGAGTACGCCACCACCTTCTTTGGCTACGGCGAGAACGGCAAGATCCACAAGATCAAGGAGTTCTTCGACCCGGATTCGCTCGGTGGCCTGTATGGCGCGATCACCGAATACCTGGGCTTCGAGATGCTCGACGGTGAGTTCAAGGTCATGGGCATGGCGCCCTACGGTGACGCCGCCAAGTACGATTTCTCGCGCCTGGCCAAGTTCGAGAATGGTGAGCTGATCATCAACACCGAGTACGCCAACGTCATCGGTTTCCGCCGCTACAAGGAAAACGGCAAGGGCTACTACTTCTCGCCCAAGCTGATCGAATGGCTCGGGCCCAAGCGTGAAGGCGACATCGCCGATGACCCCTACATCCATTACGCAGCCAGCATGCAGGCGCTGTTCGAGAAGCTGGCGCTGCAGATGATGGAGTACTACCTCGGCGACATCCTCAAGGAAACCGGCAAGATCGCCTTCGCCGGGGGCTGCGCGCTGAACGTCAAGCTCAACCAGAAGATCATCGCCCGCGACGATGTGAAGGAACTGTTCGTGCAGCCGGCTTCCGGCGACGCCGGCACCGCCGTTGGTGCCGCGGCTTACGTGTCGCACCAGCGCGGCGTGCCGGTGGAGAAGATGGAGCACGTCTATCTCGGCCCGTCCTACTCCAACGAAGACGTCATCGCCGCATGCGCCAGGCACCCGAACCAGCCGGTGTTCAAGCGCATCGAGAATACCCCTGAGCGTATCGCCCGGATCATGGCCGACGGCAACCCGGTTGCCTGGTTCCAGGGGCGCATGGAGTTTGGCCCGCGTGCTTTGGGGGGGCGCTCCATCATCGGCTGCCCGAGCGTGCCGGGTGTCGCCGACCGTATCAACGAGCAGATCAAGTTCCGCGAGCGCTGGAGACCCTTCTGCCCGTCGATGCTCGATACCGTGGCGGCGAAGATGCTCAAGGTGGATCATCCGAGCCCGTTCATGACCTTCACCTTCGAGGTCAATGAGGAGTGGAAAGAGCGCGTCGGCGAGGTGGTGCACGAAGACGGCACCTCGCGCGCTCAGGTGCTGGAGCGCCGCTTCAATCCGCGTTGGTACGACCTGATGCTGGAGCTGGAGAAACTCACCGGCAACGGCGTATCGCTGAACACGTCGCTCAACCGCCGTGGCGAACCGATGATCTGCTCGCCGACCGACGCGCTGAACATGTTCTACGGTTCGGATCTGCAGTACCTGATCATGGAAGACGTGCTCGTGGTCAAGGATGGCAAGGATTGGTATGACGGCGTCTGAGCCGACTGCCAGCCAGGCGCAGCGCTGGGTTCTGCAGTTCTGTCACGGCTATGACGGCCCCTTTCTGGATTGCGCACGGCAGTACGCCGTGCTGTTCAAGGGCACGCCGTACAAGGTCTGCACTGTTTATCTGACCGGCGCTCCGTCAGCGGAGGTCGAGCGCGGCTCGGCTTCCGACGAGGTGATCTTCCTCGATTACTCCAGTGCACAGGTGCGTGGTCTGAAACTGGCGGCGATCCGCGATTTTCGCCGCATCGTCGCGTCGCGCGACTTTGCCCTGTGCATCGCTCACCGCTTCAAGCCGATCTACGTGGCGCTGCTCGGCAGCGATCTGCCGGTGATCGGCGTGCATCACGCTTTCGGCGACTACAAGCGCCGTTCCCGTCAGCTGTTCGCCAATTTCTTCCGCAAGCGCCTGGCATTGCTGGGCGTTTCCAACGCCGTACGTGACGACATGCGCGCCTGTCTGCCTGACTGGCCGGCCGAGCGTATCGAAACGCTGTACAACCGTATCGATGTCGAGGCGGTACAAGCCGAGCAGGTTTCTTGCGAGCAGGCTCGCGCGCATCTGGATTTGCCGCAGGATGCCTGGGTGGTTGGCAACGTCGGTCGCCTGCATCCGGACAAGGACCAGGCCACATTGATCCGCGGCTTCGCCCAGGCATTGCCGCAGCTGCGGGATGGCAGCTTGCTGGCGATCATGGGTACTGGTCGGCTGGAGTCTGCGCTCAGGGCACTGGCGTTGGAGCTGGGCGTCAGCGAGTCCGTGCGTTTTCTTGGTCAGGTGGCGAATGGACGGCGCTATTTCAAGGCCTTCGATGTCTTTGCGCTGACCTCCGATCATGAGCCATTCGGCATGGTATTGCTGGAGGCGATGGCCGCCGGAGTGCCAGTCATATGCAGCGATTGTGGCGGTGGTCGTGAGGTGGTGGATGGCGAAGGTTTGCTGGTCGCATTCGGTCAACCTGCTGCGTTGGCTGGGGCGCTCCGTGACTGTTCCCTGAGCCCGCTCGATCCCTCGTTACCTGCGCGTAGATTGAGTCTGTGCTTTAGTGATCAGGCGGCACGAGTGCGCTTCTGGGCGTTCGATTGGCTGTCCCAATAACTTGTCTTGTTCTGACTGTATTCCCGGATCGTTACTGTGAGCCCTAGCATTTGCTTCATCATTCCGTATTTTGGGCGCTGGCCGTTCTGGATGCCTTTGTTCTTGGAAAGTTGCAGAAGTAATCCGGATATCGACTGGTTGCTATTCAGCGACTGTGGTGAGCCGGATAACTTGCCGGCCAATGTTCGTGTTGAGCCGGTGACGTATGCAGATTATTGCTCTTTGGTGTCGGTGCGCTTGGGCATAACGTTTACGCCGCATAATCCCTACAAGCTTTGTGATCTGAAACCTGCTCTTGGCTATATCCATGAGGAGCAGTTACGGGGATATGATTTTTGGGCGTTTGGCGATCTCGATCTGATCTACGGACGCTTACGTCAGTACTTCTCTGACGAGCGACTTGCACGTTACGACCTTTACTCCACCCATGCTCGGCGTGTGTCGGGTCACTTATGCCTGATTCGTAATACCGAGGCAATGCGTAGAGTCTTCATGCGTATGCCGTCTTGGCAGGAACGCTTGGGGGATCAAGAGCATCATGCGCTTGACGAGGGAGCATTCAGTCGCCTGTTCTTATGGCGAAAGAATTTTCCAAAGCCGCTTTTCAACTTGGTGGGGCGTTTCAACCCCTTGCGCCGGCGCAGTGAGTTCGTTGAAGCATTCAGCACCCCAAATGGCTGTATACCTTGGATTGATGGAGGCTTTCATTTTCCTGATCGCTGGTTCTGGCGCGATGGCTGCCTGACTAACGATCAGGACGGTGATCGACAGTTTCCTTATTTCCACTTCGCCATATGGAAGCGAGGTGAGTGGTCTGACAAGGCGTCTCCCTCGCAGGAAACGATGCAAGCATTGGCCGGTAAGCGAGCCTGGATGGTAAGTGAAGAAGGATTTTCGCAATGGCAATGAGCATGGCGCGTCGTATCAAGGTTTTGCAGTTGCATCCTGACTACAACATCAAGACGCACGATTTTGCTGATTTGGGGGAGCAGATTTTTCACGCCCTTCCTTCTGAGCGCTTCGAGACAGTCAATGCGTTTCTCCGGGGACGGCCGACTACCGGTCAGCCGGAGAGTCGTGCTGAGCGTTCTGTTTACTTCGAGTTCTCCGATGCGCAGCTCAAGGGCATGCGCATTCGTGCTATGTGGCGGCTATTTCAGTATTGCCGCAGCGAGCGCTTCGATGTGGTGATCTGTAATCGCTTCAAGCCCGTGAACATGATGCTGATGCTCAATCGCTGGCTCAAGATCCCTCTTTGTATCGGTATCGCCCATGGTTTTGGCGAATACGATCGGGCCTATCGTCGTCAGCAGACTGCTCGGCTGGTGAGCCCCGCTTGGCGTTTCGTGGGTGTTTCTCCTGCGGTTAAGCAGTACCTCCTGGATTGTCAGTGCGGCTTCACTCCGAGCAACACCGTTGCGATAACCAATGCCATCGATATCGTGCAGGCCGAAAGTCTGCAGTTATCACGTGACCAGGCGCGTTCTCAGTTGGGGCTCGAGCCCAATGTGCGGATTGTCGGGGCATTGGGGCGACTGGTCCCGGTAAAGGGGCACATACATCTGATCCGTGCTTTTGCGCAGATTGCGCAGCGCTATCCAGATGTACAGCTGGCAATCATCGGGGAGGGGCGCGAGCGCGACCGCTTGCTACAGGAAGTGGAGCTTCTTGGTTTGCAAGGGCGTATCCATTTGCTTGGCTTTCGAGATAACGCTCTACGCTATGTGCGGGCGTTCGACATATGGGCCATGCCCTCTTTGGCGGAGGGCTTGGGTTTGGCGTTGCTTGAGGGGATGAGTGGGCGGCTACCGGTAATCGCGAGCGATGTTCCTGCCATGCTCCCGTTGATCCAGGGAGCTGGTGGTATCGCTGTTGCTCCGGCAGACGTCGAGGGACTGAGCCAGGCCTTGGATGAGTATCTTTCCCTCAGTGATGAGCAGCTTCAGATCAAGGGTGAGCAGTCTTACAGTTACTTGAACAGAGAGCACGATATTGACGTGTTTCGCCAGCAGTATCTGGAGTTGATCGAATCTGCGCTTAACGAGGTGAGGAAATGACGGAGCAACTGCCATTGGTCACGGTGGTGATCGCTTCATACAACCATGCGCCCTACATCGAGCGCTGCATTCTCAGTGTCGTGCAGCAGACATACCCGAATATCGAGTTGTTGGTGATCGATGACGGCTCCACGGACGACAGCGTGGCGCGAATCGAACGCTTGCAGCAAGAATATGGATTCGACTTTCGTGTCCAGCAGAACAGGGGGTTGACGCATACGCTCAATGACGCGGTTTCGCGCGCCCAAGGCAGCCTGATTGCTCCATTCGGCTCGGATGACATCATGGTGCCGGAGCGTATAGCCAAGCAGGTCGCTTACATGCGGGATAAGCCGGAAGTCGGGATCTGTGCCGGCAATATCGAGTTGATCGATTCGGACGGTCATCTGTTTCCCGAGTTTCGTCAGCGTCGAGATATAGCGTTTCGTCGACTGGATTTCGATGACGTGTTCATGGAGCGTAAACCCTATCCGCCAGCGCCCACGCTACTGTTTCGCAAAGAAGCGTTGGAACGGGTAGGGGGGTTCGATCCTGAGATCCGATTAGAGGATCTTCTTATCGAACTCAAGATCACTCATGCAGGTTATTACATCGACTGTCTTGGCGAGGTGTTGGCTCAGTACCGCAAGCATGGCAGTAACTCCTCCAAGAACACCCCGTTCATGGTGGATAGCATTCTGCGTACTTATGCCTTGTTCAAGGACCACCCTCAATACGAGTTCGTCAGGACTCGGTTTCTCAGCTCTATGTTCCTGAAGTGTTCCAATCGAGACCGTGATTACGCGCGGCAGTTGCTCAGGCAGATTCCGTTGCGTAGATGGAACAAGAAAACCTGGCGTGGGCTGGGGCGTCTTTTTTTCTCGCCTCTGGAGAAGAACTGATCATGGGTTTCTGGGCAAGATTTCGAGAGCGTCGGAGCAAGCGTGCGATCCGTAAGCTGCCGAGGCTGTATCGCGGTCAGGCCCGCTTTCTCCAGCGCTATCCTCACTACTCGATAGGTGTAGGCAGTTATGGTCTACCCATCGTCCATGACTGGAGTGAGGGCGCTACGCTTCGTATAGGTGCGTATACATCCATCGCTGAGCAGGTCGAAATATTTCTCGGTGGGCATCATCGTACTGAGTGGGTTACGACTTACCCGTTCCCGGCCATGATTGACGAGGCTGCGGATATTACCGGCTATGCCTTCACTCGCGGTGATGTCGTGATTGGCAGTGATGTGTGGCTATGTACTGGGGCAATGATTCTTTCTGGCGTGACCGTGGGCGATGGTGCGGTGGTCGCTGCTGGTGCCGTGGTAAGCCGAGACGTGGCTCCATACTCGATTGTGGCTGGTAATCCAGCGAAACACATCCGGTGGCGTTTCAGCGAGCCAGTCAGGGAGGCGCTCCTGGCTGCGAGGTGGTGGGAATGGCCTGAAGACGAGGTGCGTAAGGTCAGTGCACTACTGTGCAGTGAGCGGCTGGATTCTTTTCTTGAGTACGTGGAGCGACGTGCTGCGTCACTCCGGCCTCAGTAGCAGCGCCTGAGCAAGGCGAGGGGCGCATTGGCGGTAGCCATCGATGAGGGCGTCCTTATGCAACTTGAACAGCCACTCCTCGTCTTGCTCGTAGCGACGCATGTGCTTCAGATTGCGTTGGCGCATGCTCAGGTTGAGTGGGCGTCGTCCAAATTTCATGTCAGCGACATCTATCAGGCCGAGGGCGCCATCAGGCATCACCAGTACGTTGCCCAAGTGGATGGAGCGGAAATAGACGCCCTTCTCATGCAGGCGCGCCAGCAACTGCCCGAACTGGTTAATCAACAGGCCGCGCTGCTCCGGCTGTGCCTTCTCCAGGGCCTGTCTCAGTGTTTCGCCCGGAAGTGGCCAATAGTGCACGGCAGTCCCGTTCACGTCGTCCTCTACGCGGTATACCTCGATTATCTGTGGTGCAATAAAACCCAGGCTCTGTAGTTGTCTGGCATTGTCTGCGAAGCGCTTGGCATAGGGTTTCAGGGTTTCGCTGGAAAACAGTCGACGTATACGGAATAGCTTAAGAAAACTGCTGTCCTGCAGGCGAAGGACTTTGGGGCCGAGCCCGTCTTGCTCCAATACGCTGGAGCCGAGCATCAGTGCCTGCAGTTGTCCTTCTGACAGACGCTGCATCAAAGTGCATGCTCCTGTTTGCGTCCGATACTTAGCGCTGCCACCAATGCCAGCGGAATCCAAGTCAAGAACCAGTGTTCTTTGGGGCGAGGAAGAATTCCCCCTCCCTCAGTAAGGCCTGCGCCCAGTCCGTAAACAACCAACGCACCAGCGATGATGAAATACAAGTCACTGCGTCGTCGCCAGCAGGTCCAGAGTGCCGCACCGTGCATGAGCGCCCAGCAGAGGGCGCCGATTACGCCGGTATAATAGAGCACGCCTAGAAAGAAGCTATGAGGTTCGCTGAATGAGTAGTGAGTACCAGGAACATTGATCGCGAGATGCGCATCGAAGCCGTGCCCGATCCATGGTTGTAAGCGAATCTGCTCCAGCGCCAATTGCCAGATTTCCAGGCGGTAGGATGTACCTCGGTTAAGCAGGCTTTCAGGGAAGGCCAGCAGAAGGATAATTAACCCGCAAGCGCCGGCGCAGGCGAGCAGGAGTGCGCGTTTGTTCCAACAGCAAAGCATCAGCCAGGCCGCCGCAAGTGCAGCTGCGACAAGCGGAGTACGGGAGCCCGTTGCAAGTAGCGTCACTGATAGTACCGCCAGCGGAATTAGCGCGAAGCAGTAGTACCGCGACGAGGAGGTCATGACCCAGCCAAGCCATATCACGCAGAACAAGCCAAATACATGTGAGCTCAGCAGTGGGTTATCCAACGCTCCGCTACCTACCAGGCGAGCGCCGGGGGTGTAGTGGGTAGCGAAGTCGACTAATCCATACGCCGCTATAGGAATAATCGCCAGCGATGCCAGGGACAGGACCAATAGCAGGCGCGAGCAGTTGCGTTGGGTCATCAGCATGCAGGCTGTGAAAAGCATGAAGATATAGAGCGGTCTCTTGGCAAGCGAGGCAAAGGAATCTTCGGTTCCTGACCAGGAGATGCTGATCAGTGCCCAGGCTGAGAAGGCAAGAAACAAAAGAGTGACGGGCTCACTCAGTTGCAGGGCAATCTGCTTGGGCTGCATCACGATCGCAATCAGTGCTGGTGCTGCCATCAGAGCATAGAAGAGCTTGTGATACTGGCTGCGATCATCCAGCCAGGTCAGCCCGGTCAGCAAACAGAAATAGCCGATTGGTAAAATCCATTCGCTAATGAAGTTCGATGTATTGCGCGGCCATGCGCCCAAGGAAAGCGACATTGATCCTGTATTCCCCGATTCTGATTCGAGGCGCGATTCTACGGGATACCAGTGGATTTTTCGCGCATCCATGACGCGGCAGGGGGCTGTGATAGTATTCGCCCCTGTTCTGGCTGCGGCATATTTCCATGACCGATACCTCTGCGGACCTTCAAGCCACCTCCAGTTTGAAGATCTATTTTCGCTTACTACGATACGTCAGACCTTACATCGGTTTGTTCCTGCTCAGTCTGGCTGGCTTTCTGATTTTCGCCTCCACTCAGCCAATGCTGGGTTATATCCTCAAGTACTTCGTCGACGGATTGTCCAATCCTGATGCGAGCCTCTTTGCAGGCGTGCCCTGGTTGCTGGAGCATGCGCCCTGGCTGGCACATCTAAAGCTGCTGCAGGCAGTGCCTCTGCTGATCGTGCTGATTGCCTTGTGGCAAGGCATTGGCTCTTTCCTGGGGAATTACTACCTGGCAAAGGTTTCGATGGGGCTGGTGCAGGACCTGCGTGTCGAGCTGTTCAATAACCTGCTGACGCTGCCCAACCGTTACTTCGACAACCACAACTCCGGTCATCTGATCTCGCGCATCACCTATAACGTGACCATGGTCACCGGTGCTGCCACCGACGCTATCAAGGTCGTGGTGCGCGAAGGGATGACGGTGATCTTCCTGTTCGCCACCTTGCTGTGGATGAACTGGAAACTGACGCTGGTGATGGTGGCGATCCTGCCTGTGATCGGCCTGATGGTGACCAGCACCAGCAAGAAATTCCGCAAGCAGAGCAAGAATATCCAGACCAGCATGGGCGATGTCACCCATGTGACCTCTGAAAGCATCCAGGGTTATCGCGTTGTGCGCAGCTTCGGTGGAGAGGACTACGAGAAGCAGCGTTTTCTGGGCGCCAGTGAGGAAAACAAGCTCAAGCAGTTGAAGATGGTCAAGACCAACGCTGTCTACACGCCGTCACTGCAATTGGTGATCTACAGTGCCATGGCCGTGTTGATGTTCCTGGTGCTGCTGCTGCGCGGCGATGCCTCGGCAGGGGATCTGGTGGCTTACATCACCCTGGCAGGTCTGCTGCCCAAGCCCATTCGCCAGCTATCCGAGGTCAGTTCGACTATTCAGAAGGGTGTCGCCGGGGCCGAAAGCATTTTCGAGCAACTCGACGAGGAGCCGGAAGTTGATCGTGGCACTCAGGAGCGCGAGCGCATCAGCGGCCGGCTGCAGGTGAAGGATCTGAGCTTCAGCTACCCCGGTGCGGAGAAATCCGTGCTAAACAACATTTCCTTCGTCGCCGAGCCCGGGCAGATGGTGGCGCTGGTCGGGCGCTCCGGCAGTGGCAAGTCAACCCTGGCCAATCTGATACCGCGTTTCTACCACCATGATCAGGGGCAGATTCTGCTCGATGGCGTGGATGTCGAGGACTACACCCTGCGCAACCTGCGCCGGCACATCGCGCTGGTCACGCAGCACGTCACCCTGTTCAACGATACCGTGCGCAACAATATCGCTTACGGTGATCTGGCTGGCGCGCCGTTGGAGGCCGTGCAACAGGCTGCGGGTGACGCCTATGCCGCCGAGTTCATCGAGAAGATGCCACAAGGCTACGACACCCTGGTCGGTGAGAACGGCGTGCTGCTCTCCGGCGGTCAGCGTCAGCGCCTGGCCATCGCCCGCGCCCTGCTCAAGGATGCGCCGTTGCTGATTCTCGACGAGGCCACCTCGGCGTTGGATACCGAATCCGAGCGGCATATCCAGGCGGCGCTGGATCAGGTGATGCAGGGCCGTACCACCCTGGTCATCGCCCACCGCCTGACTACCATCGAGAAGGCTGACCTGATTCTGGTGATGGATCAGGGGCAGATCGTCGAGCGCGGCAGTCATGCCGAGTTGCTGGCACAGAACGGTTACTACGCGCGTCTGCATGCCAAGCAGTTCGAGGACGGCGACGAGTCGGTCGTGGTCGAGCAGAGCGTCTGATGCTGAGCCGTCTACGATTCTGGCGTGAACGCGGCTGGACGCCGATTACTGCTGCCGACTATGCCGAGGCCTGGGCCCGTTTTGGCGGCAGCGTCGCGACTCATCCCGAGGTGGTGGTGCGGCTGGCTGACCTGGCTGGTATTCCCGTGCGCTATCTGGGTTGGCAGGTCGGTGGCGAACTGCAGGCTGCAGTTGCTACCTGGGGGCGGTATCTGGCCCTGTCCAAGGATGTGCTCAAGCAGCAAGGCAAGCGCGGTCTGTTCGATCTGGGCAATGCCGAGATCATTCTGCCTCTGGCTCCGCAGGCGCAGGTTTCGCTGCGCCATCGGGCACGCTACCTGTCTGAACTCAATGCAACAGGACTCATCGGTGTCGGCGAACAGCCCGAGGGCCTGGCGCTGGCTCGTGAGCCTGAGCAATACAGCAAGAAATTTCGCTACAACCAGCGCCGCGAGCAACGCTTGCTGGAAGAGGCGGGCGGGGTGATCCGGCCGATGCTGGAGCTGACGCCCGAGGAGCAGGCGCGCATCTATGCCGATCTGTTCCAGCGTCGCTGGGGCTTCGAGGCCACTGGCAAGGAGCACCTGACAGAAGTGTTCGGCCTGCTGCGCGATTTCATGACCGGCTCGCTGATCTACCTCAACGACGAACCGGTGGCGATCCAGGTGCTGTACCGGGTCGAGGCGCCGCAATGGGTCAGTCTGGAATACATCAACGGCGGGGTCGATCCGCAGCAGCGCGAGTTCAGCCCTGGCAGCGTACTCAGCTTCGTCAACACGCAAAGCGAGTGGGAGCAGGCGCGGGCGCTGGGCAAGCCTCTGCGTTACTCGTTTGGCCGCGCTGACCGCGAATACAAGGATCGCTGGTGCAACCGGGTACCGGTCTATCAGGTGTGAGCGCATGAACGGTCGCAAGCAACAACTGCTCAAACGCCATCGCCGCAACAAACGCATCGCCCTGTTGCTGGCACTGTTGACGTTGCTGGCGCTCGGTGTGCTCGTCGCCTGGTGGCTGCCGCCAGTGCTGCTGGTGTTGGGCTGGGTCGCGCATGAGGCCTGGTTCGCCGATCACCTCTTTTATTCACCGCGCGACGATTATCGCTACGACTTCCCCGAGGACAGCCTGAGCGTATCGGCGCGCATCGAGCAGGGGCAGCTGCAGGTCGAGGCTGACCTGCAGGGCTACGACACGCTGATACTCGAGCTGCGTCTGACGGCGACCTGGCTTGGCCGGTGGTTCGATCCCTATGTGCGCCTGGGCGATGACCGTCAGGATTTCGAGCGTGGCGTGGCTGGCCGTCGTTACCTCAACCTGTCCGGGCAGCAGGCGCAGGCTCTGAGCATCGTGCCGCGCTTCTGTCGCATCGGTGGCGAGTTGCGCCTGCATGCCATGCGCAATCCCGATTTCGCCGAGCAGCGCATGCTGATCATCGCGCCGCATGCCGACGATGCCGAGCTGGCGGCCTTTGGTCAGTACAGCCGCGCGGCCAACACTGCCATCGTGACCCTCACTCAAGGCGAGATCGAGGCCGAGGCCTATCAGCGTTTCGGGCTGGACAAGGCCGCCGCTGCGCGTCTGAAAGGGCGCTTACGCAGCTGGGACAGCCTGGCCGCACCGCTGTGGGGTGGGGTCAATCAGGCGCGTTGCGTGCAGCTCGGCTACTACTGCCTGCAGTTGCCGGCCATGGCCGAGCAACCGCACGTACCCTTCGGTTCGCGGGAGTCGGGCGAGAGCGATGTGCGCCCTGTGCGCCGCCATAATCCGTTGTCCTTGCCGGGCGATGCCGACGGACAGCCAACCTGGAGCAACCTGATCGACGATCTGGTCGCCGTGATCGAGCATTACCGGCCCGAAGTCGTGCTGACGCCGCATCCGGAGCTCGACCCTCATCATGATCACGTCGCCAGTACGCGCGCCTTATTGGAAGCCTGCGAGCGTGCGGCCTGGCAGCCGAAAACGCTGCTGCTCTATGCCAACCACCTGCATGACAACGACCGTTGGCCCATGGGGCCGGCCGGCCATGGCATTGCCCTGCCACCGGCGATCACGGCGCTGCCGGCCGAGCGTCTGTGGAGCCCGTTGCTCGATGCCGAGCGGCAACTGGACAAGGCCATGGCGCTGGGCATGCAGCATGATCTGCAAGCTCCGCTGCCGCTGAAGCGGCGCCTGCGCCGCCTGATCCAGTGGGCCTTGGCCGGGCGCCGCTGGCCTGTCACGGGCGAGGACGAGTTCTTCCGCAAGGCCGTGCGCCGCCATGAGCTGTTCTGGGTGCGTACCCGCTAGAGCGGTACACCGAATGCGTCATGCTATGATTTTTCCCGTTTTTCTGCCCTTCTGGAGCTGCCATGAAACTGACCATGCCCCGCTATGACCAAGCCGCCGTTCTGGTGGTGGGCGATGTGATGCTCGATCGCTACTGGCATGGCGGCACTTCGCGGATTTCCCCGGAGGCGCCGGTACCGGTGGTGCGTGTGGACCAGATCGAGGATCGTCCCGGTGGTGCTGCCAACGTGGCACTGAATATTGCCGCACTCGGCGCGCGCGCGTTGCTGGTGGGCGTGACCGGCAACGATGAAGCCGCCGAGAGCCTGAGCGACAGCCTGCGTGGCGCAGGCGTGGACGCCCATTTCCAGCGCCATGACGGCCAGCCGACCATCGTCAAGCTGCGGGTGATGAGCCGTCACCAGCAACTGCTGCGCATGGACTTCGAGGAGCCGTTCAATACCGACACCGCAGCCCTGGCGCGTGAAGTCGATGCACTGCTCGACGGGGTCAAGGTGCTGGTACTGTCGGACTACGGCAAGGGCGCGCTGCAGAACCATCAGGCTTTGATCCAGGCGGCGCGCAACAAGGGTGTCCCGGTGCTGGCCGATCCCAAGGGCAAGGACTTCTCCATCTACCGCGGTGCCAGCCTGATCACGCCAAACCTGCATGAGTTCGAGCTAATCGTCGGTGGTTGCGTCGATGAGGCCGAACTGGTGAGCAAGGGCGCCACGCTGATGCATGAGCTGGAGCTGGGTGCATTGCTGGTGACGCGTGGCGAGCACGGCATGACCCTGCTGCGGCCGGAGTATCCGCCGCTGCACCTGCCGGCTCGTGCCCGTGAGGTCTTCGACGTGACCGGTGCCGGCGATACGGTGATTTCCACCCTGGCCGCGTCCATCGCCGCCGGTGAGGAGCTGCCACTGGCGGTGGCCCTGGCCAACCTGGCAGCCGGCATCGTCGTCGGCAAGTTGGGTACGGCGGCCATCAGTGCGCCTGAACTGCGCCGTGCGGTGCAGCGCGAGGAAGGCTCCGAGCGCGGCGTGCTGAGCCTGGATCAACTGCTGATCGCCATCGAAGATGCCCGCGCTCATGGCGAGAAGATCGTCTTCACCAACGGTTGCTTCGATATCCTCCATGCCGGCCATGTGACCTACTTGGAACAGGCGCGTGCGCAGGGTGATCGGCTGATCGTGGCGATCAACGACGACGCTTCGGTGAGCCGTCTGAAAGGGCCGGGCCGCCCGATCAACGCCGTTGATCGGCGCATGGCGGTGCTCGCCGGTCTGGGCGCGGTGGACTGGGTGGTGAGCTTCAGCGAAGACACCCCCGAACGCCTGCTGGGGCAGGTGCGGCCGGACGTACTGGTCAAGGGCGGCGACTATGGTATCGAGCAGGTGGTCGGCGCCGATATCGTCCAGGCCTATGGTGGTGAGGTGCGCGTGCTCGGCCTGGTGGAAAACAGCTCCACCACGGCGATCGTCGAGAAGATTCGCAGCAAGTGACAGCAGGCTGAGCCAGGTGCAAGTCCTGCTCAGTCCGTTCGCCTCCAGCCATGGCTTGACCCGATTGCCGCAGCAGCCTGTCTTGAGGGTCATAGGCACTCGCTGACCCTGACCTCATCATCAATGGCATCCCTCATGTGGAGTGAGATGCCATGACCGTCGATGTACAGGGCCAGGCCCTGAGTGTACTGAGCAAGCTGGCCCAGGCCGACTGGCCGGATCGCCTGAAGGTACGCAAGTCCTTCGAAAAACTCGTTTACAGCGGGAGCCGCGCCAGCTTTCGCCTGGCGGCTGGGCGTGCGGCGAGCAAGCCGCGTGAGGCGCGTCAGACAGCGGATGAGCTGTTCGATCTGTCATTCACCGATGAGCAGCAAATGCTGGTGGACATGCTGCAGGGCTTCGCCCTGGAGGTACTGCGTCCGGTAGCGCATGAGGCGGATGCGCAGGCGCGGGTGCCGGCTGCGCTGATCAATCAGGCGCGCGAGCTGGGCTTGGCTCACTATGGCGTGGGCGAGGCGCAGGGCGGCCTGGCCGGCGAGCGCACCGTTCTGAGCAATGCGCTGATCGCCGAGAGTCTGGCGCAGGGTGACTTTTCCCTGGCCGCTGCGCTGCTGGTGCCGCTATCGGCCGCCAACTGCATTCGCCGCTGGGGAACGGTTGAACAGCAGGCCGCCTGGCTGCCGGCGTTCGTTGGCGAGCAAGGCGCGCCGGCGTTCGCCTTGGCCGTCAATGAGCCTGCTGTGCTGAGCGATCCAGGCCAGCCTGCGACGCGGGCGCGCAAGCGCGGCAGGCACTATCTGCTCGACGGTGAGAAGACGCTGGTGATTGCCGGCCTGGATGCCAGTCGGCTGGTCGTCAGCGCCCAGGCCAGTGATGGGCCGGCGCTGTTCATCGTCGAGGCGGCGAGCAAGGGCGTCAGTCGCACTGCCGAGCCCGCCATGGGACTCAAGGCCTGTGGGCTGGCGCGTGTCCAGCTGAAGGGCGTCAAGGTGTCGAGCGACTGCCGCCTGGCTGGCGATGCGTTCGACTTCACGGCCTTTCTCGATCATTCGGCATTGGCCTTCTGCGCGCTGGCCGTGGGCACGGCCCAGGCTGCGCTGGATTACGTGACGACATACTGCAACGAGCGCCAAGCCTTCGGTGAGCCGATCAGCCACCGCCAGGGCGTGGCTTTCATGGTGGCCGATATCGCCATCGAGCTGGATGCCATGCGCCTGCTGCTGTGGCGTGCCTGCGCCCGTGCCGAGGCCGGTCAGCCCTTCCATCGCGAGGCCTACCTGGCGCGTCTGCTGTGTGCCGAGAAGGCGATGAAAATCGGCTCCGACGCCGTGCAACTGCTCGGTGGCCACGGTTTTACTCAGGAGCACCCGGTCGAGCGCTGGTATCGCGATCTGCGCAGTGTCGCCGTGCTTGCCGGCGGTTTGCACCTTTGAGAGGAGTGCCTGCATGAATCTGGAAACCCCGAAGAAATTCCGCGGCCTGCAGCACCAGGCCGGGCAGGTGGCCAAACATTATTTCCGGCCTATCTCGCGCAAGTACGACAAGGCCGAACACGCCTATCCCAAGGAGCTGGATCTGCTCGCCGCGCTGCTCGACGGCATGAACGAAGGCTCGCCCGATGCGGTCGGCGCCGGCTCGGCCAGCAAGCGCGGGGCGGCCCGCGAGCAGCAGGAAGGCATCAAGAACGGCGGCAATATGGCGGCGCTGCTCGGTGTGATGGAGTTGTGCTGGGGCGACGTCGGGCTGCTTTTGGCCATGCCGCGCCAGGGGCTCGGCAATGCGGCGATTGCGGCGGTGGCCAACGATGAACAGCTCGCGCGCCTGGGCCGGACCTGGGCCGCCATGGCCATCACCGAGCCGGGCTGCGGCTCCGATTCCGCAGCGATTCGCACCACGGCAGTGAGGGACGGCGATCATTACATCCTCAATGGCGAGAAGATCTTCGTCACGTCCGGAGAGCGGGCGGATTCGGTCGTGGTGTGGGCCAGCCTGGACAAGAGCCTGGGGCGAGCGGCGATCAAATCCTTCGTGGTCGAGAAGGGAACGCCTGGGATGACGGTTACGCGTCTGGAGAAGAAGCTGGGGATCAAGGCGTCCGACACCGCTTCGATCAGCTTCAGCGACTGCCGGGTGCCGGCAGCCAACCTGTTGGGCAATGCCGAGATCGACGTGCAGAAGGGCTTTGCCGGGGTCATGGAAACCTTCGACAACACCCGGCCGCTGGTCGCCGGCATGGCTGTCGGTGTCGCGCGCGCAGCGCTGGAGCGTGCCCGTGAACTGTTGAACAAGGCGGGTTGCCGTCTCGACTACGGCAAGCCGCTGCTCTGTGTCACTCACGCCGAGGCCACGCTGTATCGCCTGGAAGCGGAGTGGGAGGCGGCGCGGCTGCTGACGCTCAAGGCTGCCTGGATGGCCGACAACAAGTTGCCCAATTCGAAAGAGGCCTCCATCGCCAAGGCCAAGGCTGGGCGCGTGGCCAGTGAAGTGACGCTCAAGTGCGTCGAGCTGGCCGGTGCGCTGGGTTATGGCGAGGATGAGCTGTTGGAGAAGTGGGCCCGCGACTCGAAGATTCTCGATATCTTCGAAGGCACGCAGCAGATTCAGTTGCTGATCGTCGCGCGCCGGCTGCTGGGCAAGAGCTCCAGTGAGCTCAAATAGAGCGTTGCAAGGTCTCAAGCAGTAAAAGAAAAAGCCCGCAATAGCGGGCTTTTTTGCTTAGAAACGGAAGACTTCCGTGTCGATCTTGATAGGTTCTGCCACCGGGATTTTCGGCCCGGGGGCAGGTTCCTGTGGTTTGGCTTTGGCCATCGGCGTCTTCTTGCGTGACGGTTCAGGCGCCGGATCTGCCGCCGCGATGGGCTGAATGGCCACCGCCAGCTCGGCTGCCAGGCGTTGCAGCAGGGCGCTTTGCGCCTTGACCTGTTCAGCCAGAGGACCGCTGTGCGGTTCTTCCAGACGAATCAGACGGCTGTCGCGCAGTTGCCCACGGCGATCCAGCAGGCGCCATTGCGCCTCCAGCACAGCCGGCTGGGTCGGGCCGGAATCCAGGCGGGTGATGGTCAGCATGACCTGCGCATCGGCACTGAAACCGGGAGCTGCCGGCGCCAGAACCAGGCGCTGGCTATCCAGGCGCCAGGCCAGCTGGCGCAGCATCTGTTGGTCGATATCGTTGGCCAGGCCACTGGCCCAGCGCGCGTTCTGGGCCGCGACCAGGCTGCCGTCGGCCTGACGCTGCAGCAGATTTTGCTGACGCAGGTAATCGGCCACGCTGATCGGGCCGACCAGCACGGTCACACCATTGTCCTTGGTGGGAGTTACGGCCTTGCCGCCGTCCAGTTGGTAAAGGGGAACCGGCTTCTGCTGCAGCAGGCTGCAACCGCTCAATACGAGCAGCGCGGTCAGAAGCAGGGCCACAGGGCGTACTACAGTCATCATCAATCCCAGGCAGCCGCTTCTGGGGCAGCTGCACATCGATCCCATATCATTCAGGGGGTCATTTGCACATGACCCAGGGCGCGTATCATCCGTCAAACCGCGCTATGACTCCAGCCTTGGCTGCTTGCCGGTCGCGCGGGTTTTCTGGAAGAACGAGGCGTGTTGCCGACGCTATTCCACCAGAAGCTGGTCGACACGCTGGAAGCCGCGCGGCAGCTTGTTGCCACGGCGGCCGCGTTCGCCCTTGTAGTGCTCCAGGTCGTCGGCTTTGAGTGTCAGGGTACGCTTCCCGGCCTGCAAAACCAAACTGGCGCCGCTGGGCAGCACGGCCAGATCGGTCAGGTATTCCTCGCGCGAGGCCACGCGTTCGCCGGGAATGCCGATGATCTTGTTGCCCTTGCCTTTACCCAGTTGCGGCAGGTCGGTGACCTTGAACAGCAGCAGGCGGCCTTCGGTGGTCACCGCAGCCAGCCAGTCGTTTTCGAGATTGCTGACGGGTTTGGGCGGGACCACCTTGGCGCCGTTGGGTAGGGTCAGCAGCGCCTTGCCTGCCTTGTTCTTGGCCTGCAGATCCTCGCCCTTGACCACGAAGCCGTAGCCGGCGTCGGAGGCGATGACATACAGCGCGCTGTCTTCTGGCAGCATCACACATTCGAAGCTGGCGCCTGGCGGCGGCGTCAGACGGCCGGTCAGCGGTTCACCCTGGCCACGCGCTGATGGCAGGCTGTGGGCCGTCAGCGAATAACTGCGGCCAGTCGAATCGATAAATACCGCGTACTGATTCGAGCGCCCCGGTGCCGCCGCCTTGAAGCCGTCGCCGGCCTTGTAGGACAGGCCCGTGGCGTCGATGTCGTGGCCCTTGGCGCAGCGCACCCAGCCTTTTTCCGAGAGCACCACGGTGACCGGTTCGGTCGGCATCAGCTCGGTTTCCGACAGGGCCTTGGCCTCGGCGCGAGCGACGATCGGCGAGCGGCGGTCATCGCCGTACTTCTCGGCGTCTTCGATGATTTCCTTGCGCACCAGCTTCTTCAGCTTGGCTTCGCTGCCGAGCAGGGCCAGTAGCTTCTCGCGCTCCTTGGCCAGCTCATCCTGCTCGCCTCGGATCTTCATTTCTTCCAGGCGGGCCAGCTGGCGCAGGCGGGTGTCGAGGATGTAGTCGGCCTGCACATCGGTGAGGCCGAAGGTTTCCATCAGCACCGGCTTGGGCGAATCCTCGCTGCGGATGATGCGGATCACTTCGTCGAGGTTGAGGAAGGCGATGAGCAAGCCTTCCAACAGGTGCAGGCGCTTCTCGACCTTGTCCAGGCGGAACTGCAGACGTCGGCGCACGGTACCGACGCGGTACACCAGCCATTCACTGAGCAGGGTGCGCAGATCCTTGACCTGCGGCTTGCCGTCGAGGCCGATGACGTTGGTGTTGACCCGATAGCTGGACTCCAGATCGGTGGTGGCGAACAGGTGAGTCATCAGCTCATCGGCATCCACACGGTTGGAGCGCGGGATGATGACGATGCGGGTCGGGTTCTCGTGGTCGGACTCGTCGCGCAGGTCGGCAACCATCGGCAGCTTCTTGGCCTGCATCTGCCCGGCGATCTGCTCCAGCACCTTGGCCCCGGAGACCTGATGCGGCAGGGCGGTGACGACGATGTCTCCGTCCTCGACGCGATAGACGGCGCGCATGCGCACCGAGCCGCGGCCGGTCTCGTAGATCTTCAGCAGATCGGCCTTGGGCGTGATGACCTCGGCCTCGGTCGGGAAGTCCGGGCCCTGGATATGTTCGCAGAGCTGCTCGACGGTGGCGCCGGGCTCATCCAGCAGGCGTACGCAGGCGCTCGCGACTTCGCGCAGGTTATGCGGCGGCACGTCGGTGGCCATGCCCACGGCGATGCCGGTGGTGCCATTGAGCAGCAGGTTGGGCAGGCGCGCCGGCAGGGTCGCCGGCTCGTTCATCGTGCCGTCGAAGTTCGGCACCCAGTCGACCGTGCCCTGGCCGAGCTCGGTGAGCAGCACTTCCGAGTAACGCGACAGGCGCGCCTCGGTGTAGCGCATGGCGGCGAAGGATTTGGGATCGTCCGGCGCACCCCAGTTGCCCTGGCCATCGACCAGGGTGTAGCGATAACTGAACGGCTGCGCCATCAGCACCATGGCCTCGTAGCAGGCGCTGTCGCCATGCGGGTGGAACTTGCCGAGCACGTCACCGACGGTACGCGCCGATTTCTTGTGCTTGGAATCGGCGTCCAGGCCCAGCTCGCTCATGGCGTAGATGATGCGGCGCTGCACGGGCTTGAGGCCGTCGCCGATATGCGGCAGGGCGCGGTCCATGATCACGTACATGGAGTAGTTGAGATAAGCCTGCTCGGTGAAGTCGGCGAGTGACCGGCGTTCAACGCCTTCCAGGCTCAAATCGAGGGATTCGCTCATGCGGGCCTCATTGCAAGGTTGATTGGCGCAGCACCAGGGTGCCGCCCTTTTGACTGAATTCGAGTTGCTTCAGGGCGCTCATGCCCAGCAGCACTTCGTCGCCGTCCATGCCGGGTGCGATCAAGGCGGCGACGTCGCGCAGCTCGATATCGCCAAGGCGCAGGCTGTCCAGGCGCGTGCGGTGCCCGGTGGCACGGCCGTTGGCGGTGCTGATGATGATCGGTGCTCCGCGTTGCAGGCCCAGTTGCTCGGCAACCGCGCTGGGGATCGCCACCTGGGTGGCACCGGTATCGAGCAGGAAGGTCACGTCATGCCCATCGATCTGGCCATTGACCACGTAATGCCCCTGCCGACTGCTGGCCAGGCTGACTTCGACGAAGCCATTGCCACGCACCGACTGCGGCGTCTGGTTGGGGTTGTGCTGGCGATCTTCCCAGTTGCCGAAGAAATGCGTGGCCAGCAGCAGGCCCGCGCCCCAGGCGAGCACCCACATCACTCGTCCGGCGCGACGACCGGGCGTCTGCTCGCTCACGGGCGCCGGCTCCAGCCGCCCTTGGGCGCGTTGAGACGCCAGACGATGGGGCGCTCCTCACCGTCGGCGCGGGCCTGGCTGCCGTTGTCGATGCCGATCCAGGCGCCGTCCTTGTCGATCCACAACGCCTCGGCCATGCCGTAGTCCGGCGTGTAGCGACGCGGCTCGGTCAAGGCCTCGGCGGCGAACGACCAGCAGATGTCCGCGACGCCGTCGCTCAGGGTGCGGCGGCAGATGCGATGAGCCTGGCGCTCCAGGGTGAAGAGCTTTTCGCCGAAATAGGCCAGGCCGGAGAAGTCGCGTGGTGCCGCGTGGCCGCCGAGTGCTTCTGGCGAGGCTTCTTCGCCGCTTTCGCTGTTCAGCACGCAGCCGCCGGTGCAGCGCCAGCTGTTACCGCGCTGATGCAGCACGGTAAGGCCACGGCGGCGTTGCTCTGCCGCCAGCCACAGGCGTTCGCCTGCAGGGTCGATGGCGATGCCTTCGAAACCCTGGTTGAAGTGCAGCAGCATGCCGCTGGCACGTGCCTGGCGTACCAGGCCGCTCGGCAGGTTGAGCCACTGCGTGCTGCCGTTGCTGCTGATCTGCAACACGGCAGCGCGGGTTTCGCTGACCAGGTAGCGATTGCCTTGCGCGTCGCAGGACATTCCCTCGAAATCCAGCGTGCCGCCACGCACCAGCCCGGCGGCCCAGTTACGCATGCGCAGGCCCCAGGGAAGGGCGCTCTCGGGCGGCTCCGGGGCGACGAAGGTTTCCGCCTCGGCGCGCAGCAGGCCTTCTTCACGGTGCAGTTGGTAGATGCGCTCGTCGTCACGGTCGGAAACCGCCCACAGCGTCTCGCCGCACAGGGCCAGGCCGGAAAGGTTGCCGCTGGGCATGTCCGCCACCGGGTATTCAGCCTGCAGCTGCAGCTCTTCCAGCGCCACCGGCTCGGCGTTCGCGACGCCGGCCAGCAGACCGAGTGCCAGGAGGTGACGGCGCATCAGGCCAGTACCTCGGCCAGGTTGCCTTTGCTTTCCAGCCAGCTCTTGCGATCACTGGCGCGCTTCTTCGCCAGCAGCATGTCCATCACTTCGCGCGTGCCTTCGAAATCATCCAGGGTCAGCTGCACCAGGCGCCGGGTGTTCGGGTCCATGGTGGTTTCGCGCAGCTGCGGCGGGTTCATCTCGCCGAGCCCCTTGAAGCGGGTGACCTGCGGCTTGCCGCGGCGTTTCTCGGCGACCAGGCGGTCGAGAATGCCATCGCGCTCGGCGTCGTCCAGGGCGTAGAAAATCTCCTTGCCCAGGTCGATGCGGTACAGCGGCGGCATGGCCACGTAGACATGGCCGGCATCGACCAGCGGGCGGAAGTGACGCACGAACAGGGCGCAGAGCAGGGTGGCGATGTGCAGACCGTCGGAGTCGGCGTCGGCGAGGATGCAGATTTTGCCGTAGCGCAGCTGGCTGAGGTCGTTGGAGCCCGGATCGATGCCGATGGCCACGGCGATATCGTGCACTTCCTGCGAGGCCAGCACTTCGCTGCCATCGACTTCCCAGGTGTTCAGAATCTTGCCGCGCAGCGGCATGATGGCCTGGAATTCCTTGTCGCGCGCCTGCTTGGCGCTGCCGCCGGCGGAGTCACCCTCGACCAGGAACAGTTCGCAGCGCAGCGGGTTCTGCCCCGCGCAGTCGGCCAGTTTGCCGGGCAGTGCCGGTCCCTGGGTGATCTTCTTGCGCTCGACCTTCTTGCCCGCCTTGAGACGCCGCCCGGCATTGCTGATGGCCAGCTCGGCCAGGGCTAGGCCGGTTTCCGGGTTGGCGTTGAGCCACAGGCTGAAGGCGTCCTTGACCACACCGGAGACGAACGCGGCCGCCTCGCGCGAGGACAGGCGTTCCTTGGTCTGGCCGGAGAACTGGGCGTCCTGCATCTTCATCGAGAGGACGAAGGCGATGCGCTCCCAGACGTCTTCCGGCGCCAGTTTGACGCCGCGCGGCAGCAGGTTGCGGAACTCGCAGAACTCGCGCATGGCATCGAGCAGGCCCTGGCGCAGGCCGTTGACGTGAGTGCCGCCCTGCGCGGTAGGGATCAGGTTGACGTAGCTTTCCTGCACCGCGTCGCCGCCTTCGGGCAGCCACAGCAGGGCCCAGTCCACCGCCTCCTTGTTGCCGGCCAGGGTGCCGCAGAAGGGCTCGGCGGGCAGGCGCTCGAACTCGCTGACGGCATCGACCAGATAGGAACGCAGACCGTCCTCGTAATGCCACTCGACCTTCTCGCCGGCGGCCTTGTCCTCGAACGTCACGGACAGGCCCGGGCACAGCACGGCCTTGGCCTTGAGCACATGCTTGAGGCGGCTGACGGAGAACTTGAAGGAGTCGAAGTACTTGGCGTCCGGCCAGAAATGCACGCTGGTGCCGGTGTTGCGCTTGCCCACCGTGCCGATGACTGCCAGCTCGCTGGCCTTGAAGCCGTCGGCGAAACTCATCTGGTACTCGTTGCCATCGCGCTTGACGGTGACCACCACGCGGGTCGACAGGGCGTTGACCACGCTGATGCCGACGCCGTGCAGGCCGCCGGAGAACTGGTAGTTCTTGTTGCTGAACTTGCCGCCGGCATGCAGCTTGGTGAGGATCAGCTCCACGCCCGGCACGCCTTCTTCCGGGTGGATGTCCACCGGCATGCCGCGGCCGTCGTCGAGCACTTCCAGTGAGTTGTCCTCATGGAGGATCACCTGGATGGTCTTGGCGTGTCCGGCCAGGGCTTCGTCGACGCTGTTGTCGATCACTTCCTGGGCCAGGTGGTTGGGGCGCGTGGTATCGGTGTACATGCCCGGGCGCTTGCGCACCGGGTCGAGGCCGGAAAGGACTTCGATGGCGTCTGCGTTATAGGCGTTCTGCTGGGCCATAGGGTCTCTTGTTCATCAATTGAATGCGGAAAAGTCGGTATCGCGCCAAAGTGTGGCGTTAATGCCGGCGAAAGCGAAGAGCGTTGGCAGGCGTTCGGCAAAGCCCTGGAAGCCGTGGTCGCCACCGGCCTGGATGCGCAGGGCGCAGGCGCGGTAGTAACGCTCGGCGTCGCGGTAATCGAGGGTTTCGTCGCCGCTCTGCAGCCAGATCTGATAGCGCGTCGGATCGTCTGGCGGCGCCACTTCGAACTCGGCCAAGGCACTGACATGATCGGCGGTCAGGTCCCAGGTCTCGTCGCTGTAGTGGTTTTTCTGCGGGCCCAGGTAGCCGTCGAAGCGCAGGTGCGGCCGTACCGCCGGATTGACCAGCAGCGCCTTGAGCCCGTGTTGCTCCGCCAGATAGGTGGCGTAATAGCCACCCAGGGAGCTGCCCACCAGCAGTGGCGCGCCCAGTTCGCCGATCAGCGCCTGCAACTGCGCCATGGCCTGGCGCGGATGATGGTGCAGGGCTGGTACGCGCAACTGGTTTTCCAGGCCCAAATGAGCCATGGCGCGGCTCAGCTGGCTTGCCTTGTGCGAGGCTGGCGAGCTGTTCAGGCCGTGGATATAGAGGATGGATGCGGTCATGGAGCGGGAGGCTACTCGTCCGGGGCCTCAAGCTGCAAGCTTCAAGCTGATTAGGGGTATGTCAGTAACCCTTGACGCTGTAATCCACTTCGAAATGGATGCCGGTGACGCGTGATACCCCGGTGTCCAGGCTGCCGTCGGCATGCAGGCGTAGCCAGCGGTAGCCAGGCGCTTCGCTGCCGACCTGGAAATCCTCGCTGCCCGGTGCGAACTGTACGCAGGTCGAGGGCGAGGCGAGCAGACGCAGATTGCCGCGCATCTGGTCGAACTCCTGATGGATATGTCCCCAGAGCACGGCGCGCGCCTGCGGGTATCGGTCGAGGATGGCGAACAGGGCATCGGCGTTGCGCAAACCGATGGGTTCCATCCATTTGCAGCCGATTGACACCGGATGGTGGTGCAGGCAGATCAGGTGATGGCGTTGCGGCGCCTCGCTCAGCGCACGCTCGAGCAACTCCAGCTGGCTGGCGGCGAGAAAGCCGGGGACGGCGCCCGGGATCGAGGAGTCGAGCAGGATGATGCGCCAGGCCCCGAGGTCGATCACCGGCTCCAGCAGGTCACTGTCTTTGCTGGCGGCCTGCATCGGCGGGGTTTCATCGTGGTTGCCGGCCAGCCAGCGCGCCGGTGCATCGATGGCCGAGGTGAGTTGGCGAAAACGCTGATACGACGCGACGCTGCCGTCCTGGGACAGGTCGCCCGTGGCCAGGATCAGGTCGATCTGCGGCTGCTCCTGCTGCACCCGCTCGATCACTCGCTGCAGGCTGTCGCAGGTATCCATGCCCAGCAGCTTGCCGTCCGCTTCGGCGAACAGATGACTGTCGGACAACTGCACCAGCAGAGCCGAGGAATCAGTGGGTGGGGTGGGCAGGCTCGGCAAGACCATCTCCTAAGGCATTATCGAGTGGATTATGGTGGTTGCTGCCACAAAGGGAAAACCTGGGAAGCAGACGCAGATCACAGAAATTGGCACGACCTTGCACTATCGGCCGGCCGGGGGAAAGCTTGATCGCGAGGAGGCGGATCCTACATCACTGGCTGTGATTCATGGCCGCAGGCCAGGCAATGACTCAGCCACTCACCGAGAAACAGGTTGAGCTGGCTCTTTTCATCCGGCTGGTGCATCGCCGCATTGGGGTATGGGTAGCGGATGTGCAGGCGTCGCGCGTTTTCCGCGCTGACCACCTCGGCCATGCGCGCATCGTGATACACCCGTACCTGTAGTTGCGGCACCGGCAGCCAGGGCAGGCTGTGTTCCTGGCGCACGCACAGGGTGGTGGTATAGGGGCAGCTTTCCAGCACTTCCAGCGCCAGAATGCCGAGCAGGTGCTCGCCCTGGCTCAGGGCGACGCGACGGCTTTGCGTATGCTCGCGCATCTCTGGCAGCAAGCGCATCAGGCGTGCGTAGTTGGCCTCGCAAGCTGCTTGCAGCTCGACCAGGTCGACCCGATAGCGCTCACGCAGCAGATTCACGACCACATCCCTCGCACTTCGTCGCGGTTCAACGCCAACCATTGCAGGGCGATGATGCTGGCAGCGTTGTCGATGCGTCCGTCGCGCACGGCGGCCAGCGCATCTCCCAGCGCCATCACCTGAACACGGATGTCCTCGCCCTCCTCGGGCAGGCCGTGCACACCGCCGGCGCCTTCACTGCTGCAGCGCCCGACGAACAGATGCACGCGCTCGTCCGAACCGCCTGGTGAAGGGTAGTACTGAGTGATCGGCCACAGTGACGTCAGGGCCAGATCGGCTTCCTCGATGGCCTCGCGCCGCGCGACCTCCTCGGGTTCCTCGTCCTTGTCGATCAAACCGGCAACCAGTTCCAGCAGCCAGGGGTTGCTGCTCTTGTCCATGGCGCCGACACGAAACTGCTCGATCAGCACCACTTCGTCGCGCTGCGGATCGTACGGTAGCACGCATACGGCATCGTGACGCACGAACAGCTCGCGGGTCAGTTGCGGGCCCATGTTGCCGGCGAACTGGCGATGGCGCAGCTTGATCCGGTCGAGCTTGTAGAAGCCGCGAAAGCAGTTCTCGCGCTCGATGATGTCGATGTCGTTCTTGTCCATGGTCACTCCAGATGGTCGTAACGGGCCAAGCTCAGACTGTGTGAAAACTACTGCGCTCGCTCATGCTGCGTTAAAAAACGGCTCAAAGTACTCATTTACAGCTCGTAAACTGCGCCTTTTCGCCGTTTTTTGCCTTGCCTGACCTTCGCTCGCTATGTTTTCACACGGTCTGATGCGGCCCGTTACCCGTCACACTAGCGAGCATAGCGCTGCCAGATCAAGCTTCCATGACGGTCTGTTACACGCGTTGGTAAAGCTGGCTACCTTGCGCTTTGAACTCCTCGGCCTTGGCCTGCATACCCTGCTCGGCATCCAGGTCGACGGCGTCGATGCGCTGGTCCTTGGCGTATTCGCGCACTTCCTGGGTGATCTTCATCGAGCAGAACTTCGGCCCGCACATGGAGCAGAAGTGCGCCACCTTGGCCGAATCCTTGGGCAGCGTCTCGTCGTGGTAGGCGCGTGCGGTGTCCGGGTCCAGGCCGAGGTTGAACTGATCTTCCCAGCGGAACTCGAAGCGCGCCTTGGACAGCGCGTTGTCGCGGATCTGTGCACCCGGATGACCTTTTGCGAGATCCGCAGCATGCGCGGCGATCTTGTAGGTGATGATGCCGGTCTTCACGTCATCCTTGTTCGGCAGGCCCAGGTGCTCCTTGGGCGTGACGTAGCAGAGCATGGCGCAGCCGAACCAGCCGATCATCGCCGCGCCAATGCCGCTGGTGATGTGGTCGTAGCCCGGAGCGATGTCGGTGGTCAGCGGGCCGAGGGTGTAGAACGGCGCCTCGTCGCAGCATTCCAGCTGCTTGTCCATGTTCTCCTTGATCAGCTGCATTGGCACGTGGCCGGGGCCCTCGATCATGCACTGCACGTCGTGCTTCCAGGCGATCTTGGTCAGCTCGCCAAGGGTTTCCAGTTCACCGAATTGCGCGGCGTCGTTGGCATCGGCGATGGAGCCGGGGCGCAGGCCGTCACCCAGGGAGAAGGACACGTCGTAGGCCTTCATGATTTCGCAGATGTCGTCGAAGTGGGTGTAGAGGAAGTTCTCCTTGTGATGCGCCAGGCACCACTTGGCCATGATCGAGCCGCCACGGCTGACGATGCCGGTGACGCGCTTGGCGGTCAGCGGCACGTAGCGCAGCAGCACGCCGGCGTGGATGGTGAAGTAGTCCACGCCTTGTTCTGCCTGTTCGATCAGGGTGTCGCGGAACAGCTCCCAGGTCAGGTCTTCGGCAATGCCGCCGACCTTTTCCAGGGCCTGGTAGATCGGCACGGTGCCAATCGGTACCGGCGAGTTGCGGATGATCCACTCGCGGGTTTCGTGGATGTGCTTGCCGGTGGACAGGTCCATCACCGTGTCCGAGCCCCAGCGAATACCCCAGGTCAGCTTAGCCACTTCTTCTTCGATCGAGGAGCCCAAGGCGCTGTTGCCGATATTGCCGTTGATCTTCACCAGGAAGTTGCGGCCGATGATCATCGGCTCCAGTTCCACGTGGTTGATGTTGGCCGGGATGATGGCGCGGCCACGGGCGACTTCGCTACGTACGAACTCGGGGGTGATCTCTTTCGGGATGTTGGCGCCGAAACTGTGCCCGGCATGCTGCTCGCCCAGCAGACCGGCTTCGCGCGCCTCGGCCAGCTTCATGTTCTCGCGGATGGCGACGTACTCCATCTCCGGCGTGATGATGCCCTTCTTGGCGTAGTGCATCTGGCTGACGTTGTGCCCGGCCTTGGCCCGGCGCGGGTTGCGCACGTGGGCGAAGCGCATTTTGGTCAGCTCGGCATCATTGAGGCGGCGCTGGCCGAATTCCGAGGACAGGCCCGGCAGTTTCTCGGTGTCGCCACGATCCTCGATCCAGGCGCTGCGCACGTCGGCCAGGCCCTGGCGCACGTCGATGCTGACGTTCGGGTCGGTGTAGGGGCCGGAGGTGTCGTAGACGGTGACCGGAACGTTGATCTCACCGCCGAAATCGGTCGGTGTGACGTCCAGGCTGATCTCGCGCATCGGTACGCGAATGTCCGGGCGTGAGCCTTGTATGTAGACTTTCTGCGAACGGGGGAAGGGTTGTACCGACTGCTGGTCGACCTGGGCGCTCTCGCTCAGAATCGGACTCAAATTCTTTTCTTGTTGTGCGCTCATCAAGGCTCTCTCCGGGGATAGGTGTCGGAGTTGGAACCTGAGGGGAGAGGGGGCGCGAGATACACCTTGGGCGGTGCCGAGAGGACTCGCCGGTCTACTGGCGAGGACATCTTGTTCCCTACGCAGGCCTTAACCTGATCAGGTTCAACGGGATCCGGCAGCTGCCAATCTCAGCCCCGCATTTGGGGCACCCCGACAAGAACTCGGCCAGTCTAAACAAGCTGGCGGCAGAAAACCAACTCGGCGGTCAATAAATTCCGACCCGCGCGTCGGAAAACGACTGCGGGCACTGCTGATGGCCGATTGTTCCCGATGAGCAACATAGCTTGCCGCCAGCTAGACTGATGCCGTCCATGGCACGCTTGACCCTCGCCTGCGGCGAGCCGTAGCCTTGCTGATTACCGCCTATTCAAGGATCGATATCCATCATGTTGCGCAGACTTTCCCTGGCAATCGCCGTGGCCGCCGCTTCGGTGGGCCTGGTTCAGGCCGAAGAGGCCCCGCTGTCGAGCAAGACCGACCTGGTCACCGTGTATCAGGAAGCGGCGCAGAACAATGCCGACATCGCCGCCGCGCGCGCCGACTATCAGGCTCGCCGCGAAGTGGTACCGCAGGCGCGTGCCGGCTTGCTGCCCAACCTGTCGGCTGGCGCCAACTACGGCGACACGCGCACTGAAGTCGATTCTCCCAGCGCCACCCTCTCGCGCAGCGGCCTGGTGTATCAGGCCAATCTCAGCCAGCCGCTGTTCCGCGCCGATCGCTGGTTCCAGCTACAGGCGGCCGAAGCCACCAGCGAGCAGGCCGCGCTGGAGCTGTCCGCCACCGAGCAGAACCTGATCCTGCAGAGCGCCGAAACCTACTTCGCGGTGCTGCGCGCCCAGGACAATCTGGCCTCGACCAAGGCCGAAGAAGCGGCATTCAAGCGCCAGCTGGATCAGGCCAACGAGCGTTTCGATGTGGGCCTGTCCGACAAGACCGATGTGCTCGAAGCCCAGGCCGGTTTCGATACGGCCCGGGCCAACCGCCTGCTGGCCAAGCGCGCGGTGGATGATGCCTTCGAAGCCCTGGTGGCCTTGACCAATCGTGATCACCTGGCGGTCGAGGGGATCGTTCACACCTTGCCGGTGCTGGCGCCGACGCCCAATGACGCCAAGTCCTGGGTCGACACTGCCGCCACACAGAATCTCAACCTGCAAGCCAGCCTGTACGCGGTAAACGCTGCCGAAGAAAACCTGCGTCAGCGCAAGGCCGGTCATGCGCCGACCCTCGATGCGGTGGCCAGCTACCAGAAGGGCGACAACGACAGCCTGGGCTTCACCAACTCTGGTGCGTTCGGCGCTCCGCGCTACAGTGGCGACGTTTCGCAGCGCACCATCGGCCTGCAATTGAACATCCCGCTGTACAGCGGCGGCCTGACCAGCTCGCAGGTGCGCGAGGCTTATCAGCGTCTCGGCCAGACCGAGCAACTGCGCGAGAGCCTGCGCCGTCAGGTGGTGCAGAACACCCGCAACCTGTTCCGCGCGGTGAACACCGATGTGGAAACCGTGCAGGCGCGCAAGCAGTCGATCATCTCCAACCAGAGCGCCCTGGAGGCCACGGAAATCGGCTATCAGGTCGGCACCCGCAACATCGTCGACGTGCTCGATGCCCAGCGTCAGCTGTACAGCGCCGTGCGCAATTACAACGATGCGCGCTACGACTACATCCTCAACAACCTGCGCCTGAAACAGGCTGCCGGCACGCTCAGCCCGGCCGATCTGGATGCGCTGGGCGGCTTCCTCAAGCCGGACTACAACCCGGACAAGGACTTCCTGCCACCGGATCTGGCTTCCGCCGCCGAAGAGCGCCTGAAGAACAATCAGGACTATTGAGAGCCCGATACGCAAAAGCCCGACGTCAGTCGGGCTTTTGCTTTCAAGTGCGGCAACTCCGAGATGCAGGGTGATCGAGCCGTCGTAGCCCGGGTGCAATCCGGGACAAGCGCCATGCTGCAACATCCCCCGGACTGCATCCGGGCTACAGAAGCCGCTGCAGCCCTGTCAGCAGGCGCTGCAGCGCGCCCTGGTTGGCCTTGAGCACGCTCAGGCCGGCCTGACTCATGCTTCGCATCTCGCTCGGCTCGTTGAGCAATGTGGCAACCCTGTCCGCCAACTGCACGGCGTTCTCCACTTCGCTCAGGGCGCCGGCTTCGCGCAGCTGTGCGGCGATCTCGAGGAAGTTGAACAGGTGCGGCCCGCTCAGTACCGGCTTGCCCAGGGCTGCGGGTTCGAGGAGGTTGTGCCCGCCGTTGGCCACCAGGCTGCCGCCGACGAAGGCGATATCCGCCAGTGCATAGAGAAACAGCAGCTCGCCCATGGTGTCGCCCAGCAGCACCTGGTCGCTGGCTTGCACCGTTTCAGCCGTGGAGCGGCGACGCGTCGTCAGGCCCTGAGCGAGGCACAGCTCATGGACCGAGTTGAAGCGTTCAGGGTGGCGCGGCACCAGGATCAGCAGCGCGTCAGATCGTGTTGCCAGCAACTGGCGATGGGCGGCGAGGACGATCTCGTCTTCGCCAGCGTGAGTGCTGGCGGCGATCCACACCGGGCGTTGTTCGGCCTGCCACTGACGGCGTAGCTCGGCGGCGCGTTGCAGCAGCTCGTCATCGATCTTCAGGTCGAACTTGATCGAGCCGGTGACTTCCACGCAGCCCGGGCGAGCACCGAGGTCGAGAAAGCGCTGTGCCTCGGCCTGGGTCTGTACCGCGATCAGCGACAGTTCGGCGAGCATCGGTGCGGTGAGCCTGGCGAAGCGCGCGTAGCCGCGTGCCGAGCGTTCGGAGAGGCGTGCATTGGCCAGGGTTACCGGGATGCCGCGTTTGGCGCACTGGTGGATATGGTTCGGCCACAGCTCGGTTTCCATCACCACGGCCAGGCGCGGCCTTGTGCGATCGAGAAAGCGTGCCGCGGCCCAGGGCAGGTCGTAAGGCAGGTAGCAGTGCTGCACGCTGTCGCCGAACAGGGCCTGGATGCGCTCGGAGCCGGTCGGGGTCATGCAGGTGACGGTGATCGGCAGGTCGGGATGGCGCGCCTGCAGGGCGCGGATCATCGGCGCGGCGGCGATGCTTTCACCCACCGACACGGCATGCACCCAGATGCCGCCAGGTTTCATCGGCGGCAGGGCGAAGGAGAAGCGCTCCTTGATACGGCGCGCATAAGCCGGCGCCTTGCGGGCGCGCAGCGCCAGGCGCAGGGCGATCAGGGGCAGGGCCAGGTGCAGCAGGAGGGTGTAGAGGTGTCTGTTCATGGGGGCGCAGCTTATCGCTGCCGGCCGGGTGCTGGAAGGGCGATCATGCCGGTGGCCGCAACAGCTCGCGTGCCAGGCAGTCCGCCAGCCAGTTGGCGGCGGGGCCGAGCGCGCCGTCGCGGCGGCGGACCAGTTCCACCACCAGCGGCAACGGCGCCCAATCGCTGCGCAGTTCCTGAAGGTGGCCCTGGTAGGTCGGATACTGCGCCACGTGACGTGGCAGCCAGGCCCAGCCAAGACCACGAACCACCAGCTCGGCCATCGCGTAGAAACTGTCGGCGCGCCACACCAGCGGACTGATCTGTTCACCGCCGGGGTAGTGACTGTCCTGCGGCGTCATCAGCAGTTGGCGATGTTCGGCCAGGTCGCGGCGCTCCACACTGTCGAGGCCTGCCAGTGGGTGTTGCGGGCTGCACACCGTGACCATCTCGATAGTGCCCAGGCGTTGGCTTTCCAGCTCGCGGGGCATCAGCTCGTGATGAAACAGCAGGCCGAGGTCCGCCTGGCGCTGCAGCAGCTTGCGCGCCACGTCGCCCTGTGCGCCGCTGGAGAGCTGGACTTCGAGCAAGGGAAAGGCCTCGGCCAGTGCCTCCAGGCTGGCCAGCACCGGCTGGTAGGGCATGGCCTCGTCCTGCGCCAAGCGTAGGCACGCCTCTTCGCCACGTGCCAGGCCGAGCGCGCGGCCGTCCAGTCGCTCACACTGCTGCAAGACGCTGCGGGCCTGTTCCAGCAGCGCGGCGCCTGCCTCGGTCAGGCGCGGCTGGCGCCCGCTGCTGCGTTCGAACAGGGTCACGCCGAGATCGCTTTCGAGCAGGGCGATGGCGGTGCTGACGGCCGATTGCGCGCGGCCGATTTGCCTGGCGGCGGCGGAAAAGGATCGGCTCTCGGCGGTGCGGACGAACAGTTGTAGCTGATCGAGATTCCAGTTCATGGCCGGCCTATCTCCAAAGCAGATAGGTAATGACTTTATCCCATCATGGAAGAACTTAGAATCGAGACCCTCTTTCAGGAGTCGCCATCATGCCCGGATATCTCTATCTCGCCATTGCCATCGCGGCCGAAGTGGTCGCCACCACCTCGATGAAGGCTATCGACGGTTTCAGCAAGCCATTGCCGCTGTTGCTGGTGGTCGGCGGCTACGCGATCGCCTTCTGGATGCTGATTCTGGTGGTGCGGACCATTCCGGTGGGCATCGCCTACGCTATTTGGGCGGGGCTGGGCATCGTCCTGGTCAGCCTCGCCGCGCTGGTCATCTACCAGCAGAAAATCGATCTACCGGCTGTGCTCGGTATGGGCCTGATCGTCAGTGGGGTGGTGGTGATCCAGCTGTTCTCCAACTCCACCGGGCACTGATGTCCGCGCCTGCCTGAAGCCGCTCGGTGCACATGCTGCACCCGGCGGGGCTTGCCTGAAGCCGTTATACTGCGCGCCTGTTTTTCGCCGAGGCCCGTTCATGTCCCAGTCTCTCAGCACCGATGTCCTGATCGTCGGCGGCGGTATCGCCGGCCTTTGGCTCAATGCGCGCCTGCGTCAGCAGGGCTTCGCTACCGTCTTGGTGGAGCGAGGCAGCCTGGGTGGCGGGCAGAGCCTGAAGTCGCAGGGCATCATCCATGGTGGCGCCAAATATGCCTTGCATGGCGCACTCACCGGCGCCTCCGAAGCCATCGCCGATATGCCGCGGCGCTGGCGCGAAGCGCTGGCTGGTAACGGCGAGCTGGATCTTTCCGGCGTGCGCATCCTGTCCGATGCCCACTACCTGTGGTCACCGGGCACCCTGGCCGGCAACCTCACCAGCTTCTTCGCCAGCAAGGCGGTGCGCGGCCGGGTCGATCAGGTCAAGGGTGAGCAGTTGCCGCCGGCGCTGCAGCATCCGAAGTTCAAGGGCAAGGTCTACCGACTCGCCGAACTGGTGCTCGATGTGCCGAGCCTGATCGCGCGCCTGGTCGAACTGGCTGGCGATGGTCTGCTCGCCGCTGAACGTATCGAAGCGCTGCAGGAGAATGGCGAGCTGTGCGGGCTGATCGTCGACGGCCGCGAGATTCGTGCGCAGCGCGTGGTGCTCAGTGCCGGGGCCGGCAATGCCGAGCTGCTCGCCGCCCTGGGCGTCGAGCAGCCTGCGCAGCAGCTACGCCCGCTGCATATGGTGCTGGCCAAGGGGCCGGCACTGAAACCGCTGTATGCGCATTGCCTTGGCGGCGGACCTAAACCGCGAGTCACCGTTACCACTCATCCGGCCGCCGATGGCCAGTGGGTCTGGTACCTCGGCGGCGATCTGGCCGAGGCGGATGGCGTCGCCCGCGATGAGGACGCGCAAATTCAGGCTGCGCAAAAGGAAATGGCCTCGTTGCTACCCTGGGTCGATCAAAGCCAGACGCGCTGGGCGACACTGCGCGTCGACCGCGCCGAGCCTGCGCAGTCGGGGCTGGTGCGCCCGGACAACGCCTTCCTCGCCGAGCAACGGCGCCTGCTGGTGGGTTGGCCGACCAAGCTGGCGCTGGCGCCGGACTTCGCCGACCGCGTACTGGCCACGCTGAAACGCGATAACGTGCAGCCGGCCGAGCATGCCGCGCTGCCTGAGCTGCCGCGCCCGGCGCTGGGACAGCCGGTCTGGGAGGCGCTGTTGCCATGAACACTCTGCATGATCTGCATCGCCCGCTGGGCTCCACCGGCTTGAGTGTTTCGCCGCTGGGCCTGGGTACGGTCAAGCTCGGCCGTGACCAGGGCGTGAAGTACCCCAACGGTTTCACCATTCCCGATGATGCGCAGGCCCTGGCCTTGCTGCAGCAGGCGCGCGAGCTGGGCATCAACTTGATCGACACCGCGCCGGCCTATGGCGTCAGCGAGCAGCGCCTCGGTCCGTTGTTGCGGGGCCAGCGTGATCAATGGGTGATCGTCAGCAAGACCGGCGAGGAGTTCGTGCAGGGGCAGTCGCACTTCGACTTCTCTTCCGCGCACACGCGTCTTTCGGTCGAGCGTAGCCTCAAGCGCCTGGAGACCGATCGTATCGACCTGCTGCTGGTGCATTCCGACGGCAACGATCTGGCGGTGCTGGGGGAGACGGGAGTGTACGAGACACTGGCGCAGCTCAAGCAGGAGGGCAAGATTCTCGCCTACGGTCTTTCCGGCAAGACTGTCGAGGGCGGACTCCTGGCGCTGGAACAGGGCGACTGTGCCATGGTCACCTATAACCTGAGTGAGCAGGGCGAAAAGCCCGTACTGGACTACGCTGCCAGTCACGCCAAGGGGATTCTGATCAAGAAGGCGCTGGCCAGTGGGCATGCCTGTCTGGCCGAGGGTGTCGATCCGGTGCGTGCCAGCTTCGAGCTGATCTTCGCTCATCCAGGCGTCAGCAGCGCCATCGTTGGCACCATCACGCGGGCGCACCTGGCGGCCAATGTCGCTACTGTCGCGGCGGTTTTGCAGGGTATCCGCTGAGGTCCTCGGTCACGTCCTCTTACAGCCTTGGGTTGTGCTGGGTGGTCGGCTTGGGGCAGCCTTGAGCGGTTTTCGCTTCAACCTGATCCTCGCGTGGGGGCCCTTCACCGGGCTCTCACGCCCAGCCGGAACAAGGAGTCGAGATGTCGCGTACGCTGATCCGCAAGGACCCGAGTAACTTCAAGACCCTGCCGCTGTTCGTCGAGGCCAGCCCAGATGGGCTGAGCTACCAGAGCCTGGGGCAGCCGCTGAACTTCCAGCAGATGCTCGAACGCCGTCGCCCGCTGGAGGTGGCGGACAGCTCGCGTTTTTCCGTCGAGCTGGCCAACCTCGGTGTGTCCGTACGCCTGACCCTGCGCCTGCATGGCCGTGATTACTGGTTGCTGGTGCGTCAGCGGCGTCCGGATCGGGGTGACACCGTACTCAAGCTGATTTCCGGCTATGTGCCGGCGCATGAGCTGAACCTGCCGCTGCTCACTGCCATTCAGGAGGTCGCCGAGGAGTGCCTGCTGGAAAGTGTCGATGGTTGGCTGGGCGGGCGTTTCGCCGATACCTGGTTGCCTACGCCCTATCAGGACACGCTGCGTTATCGCGAGTCGAGTCACTTTCGACTCAGCCCGCTGTCCGGCGCCGCGCGGCCGGTGCAGTGCGGCAACCTGACCTTGCTCGAGCGCCCGCGCGCCTATGTGCATCTGCCCACGGCCTCCTTGCAACTGGTCTACGACCTGGGCCTGGAGCTGCCGCGCGATGCTCGCCAGTTGAGCCTGTTCCACGTCGACGAGTGCCTGGAAGACGGCCGCCTGGTAGCGCGCCTGGAGCGTCGGCGGCCGGATATCTTCTTGTTGGCGCTGCAGCGCGGAGTGCCCAGTGGTGGGCTGTTCACCTTGCGCAAGGGCGAGCTGTTGCCCGCCAGCACCCGAGGGGTGTGGCTGTCGGAAAGTTTTGCCGAGCAGGATGGCTGGCTGGTGCGCGACGAGCGGATTCGCTGGAAGGACTGGCTGCAGCGCTACGGCGTGAAGACGCCGCAGCGGCGAGCCTTGGTCAGCGCCTAGTCGAGGCCGGGCGTCACTGCGCCCGGCTGTCGTGCGTGCGCGTCAGTTGCCGTTCCAGCAGTGCCGGGTAAGGATCGAGCAGGCGTTCCACGCAGCTGGCACCTTCCGGGCTGGCGATCGGGCGGATGCGGGCGCGCTGGCGAGCCAGGGCATCTTGCGCAACGCGTTGTTCGACCAGCAGCAGATTACGGCTGTGCTGCGACAAGGCCAGGGCGTCCAGGGCGCTGTCGCTGAGCAGCAGGTCGACCTGGCCCAGCTCTTCCAGATCACGGCCCAAGGTCAGCCCGAGCTGTAGTTGCAGGGTGATGCCGCTGTCGGCGACCTCGATTTGCAGGGCGTGGCCCAGGGCACGCATCAGCTCACCGCAGCAGATGGCGTGGGTCAGGTAGTCCTCACCGCATTCGCGTTCATGGAACAGCATGAGGCTGCTGCCGTCCTTGAGCGTGTGCAGCCGCCCCTGATACAGCGCGGAGGCCTGCTCCAGGCAGCCCCGATAGCGATCCAGCAGATCCAGCAGTCGCGTCCGCGGCAGGCGCCGCAGTTGTTCCTGGGCGCCGAGTTGAATGGCCAGCACGGCGCTGGTTTGCGAGGGGAGTGGGGTCTTGGCTGCCGGCGCAGGCGTTGCGGAGTCGTCACGCAGGTCGGAGAAGGGATCGTCCGGCTCTATCGACTCGGGCCAGGGCTTGAGCGGCTCGTCCTCGTCCTCGTCCTCGTGCAGCTCCGCTTCGTCGAACTCATGCTCGGCGCGGGGCTCGCGAGGTTCGTCGGCAGGCTCGTCGTCCTCGTCGTGCAGATAGTCTTCGCTGTTATCGTCCAGCAGTGGCTCGTCATCCAGCTCCGGCTCGGGCTCCGGCTTTTCCGGTACCAGTCGCGCCTGCAGCTGGCGCGCCAGATCGCCGATCTCGTCGTTGCGCCCCGCGCCTGGCGCAGGGTCGTCCGGGTCACGTAGCCACAGGCGCATTTGCAGCAATGGTGTGGAAATGTAGCGGCCCAGACGCATGCTCAGCGACAGGGTCAGGGCCAGCAGAATGAGGCTGAGAATGCCCATGCTCTGCAAGCTGATGGTCATCGGCTGCTGGAACTGGCCCATGTCCAGGCTGATGCGCAACTGCCCGGCGATCACCTCCTGGAAGGTGATGGGCGTGGAGTAAAGGCCCTCGGTTTCGCCCAGTACGCTGCGCGTCGGACGCGACCCGGCTTCGGCGAGGATGCGGTTATCCACGCTGTAGATGGCGGCATGGGCCACCAGTGGGTTCTTCGCCAGATTGTTCAGCAGCACATTGAGGCTGAGGATGTCGTTGGACACCAGCAGTTCGGTGGCTGACGCCGCTGTCTGGGTGATCAGTGCCTGGCCCAGTGCATCGGCCTGTTGCTGCATGGCCTGCTTGAACTGCATGCCCATGACCCAGGCGTAGATGACCATGGCCAGGGCTACCAGCAGCAGGCTGTGGCTGGCGATGCGCAGTACCAGGGGCACCCGCCGCTGACGCAGCGCGTGGAAGATCATGATGAAGAAATTATCGGGTTTGGCGGGCGCGGGCCGGTTCACAGAGCACGGCTCTTGTCGACTGAAGTTGCCGCGCAGTATAGCGAGCGGCCTGGAGTGGGCAAAGCGCATGGCTGCACGGATCGGCGGGAAACTGGGTAGAATGTGCGCCTTTTCGTCGGCCGGTGGTCAATTCGCCGCTGGCTCGCCTCAATCGTTTGCCTTGGAGGGTGCGTCTTGCGCGAAATCGTCCTGATCAATATCACCGGCGAAGATCGCCCCGGACTCACCGCTGCCATCACCGGCGTGCTGGCTCAGGGCGGGGTGAACATCCTCGATATCGGCCAGGCGGTGATCCACGACACCCTGTCGTTCGGCATCCTCATCGAGATCCCGGACAACGGTCGCTCCCAGTCGGTGCTCAAGGATCTGCTGTTCACTGCCTACGAACTCGACCAGCAGGTGCGTTTCACGCCGGTTTCGGAAGACGACTACCGGCAGTGGGTCGGTGGCCAGGGCAAGGCCCGCCATATTGTTACCCTGCTGACGCGCAAGGTCAGCGCCGAGCAGTTGCAGCGCGTCAGTGCCATCACCGCCAAGTACGGCCTGAATATCGATCATATCGACCGTCTTTCCGGGCGCATGCCACTGGACATGCCAGCCGAGCAGGGCAAGGGCTGTATCGAGTTCTCCGTGCGTGGCGAGCCAGCCGATCCTGCAGCCCTGCGCGCCGAGTTCCTCAGCGTGGCGCAGGAGCTCAACGTCGACATCGCCTTCCAGCGTGATTCGGTGTTCCGTCGCAATCGCCGTCTGGCCGTATTCGACATGGACTCGACGCTGATCGAGGCCGAGGTGATCGACGAACTGGCCAAGGCCGCCGGTGTCGGTGAGCAGGTTGCCGAAATCACCGAGCGCGCCATGCGTGGCGAGCTGGATTTCCGCGCCAGCTTCAAGGAACGCCTGGGCTTGCTGCAGGGGCTGTCGGAGGACGTGCTGGAAGAGATCGGCGCGTCCCTGCGCCTGACCGAGGGCGCCGAGGTGCTGTTCGCCGAACTCAAGCGCCTGGGTTACAAGACTGCGATTCTGTCGGGCGGCTTCACCTACTTCGCCAGGCAACTGCAGGCCAAGCTGGGTATCGACTACGTGTTCGCCAACGAGCTGCAGATCGAGAACGGCAAGGTTACCGGCGTGGCTGTCGAGCCCATCGTCGATGCCCAGCGCAAGGCCGATCTGCTGCGCGAGCTGGCGCAGAAGGAAGGCCTGCAGCTGGAGCAGACCATCGCCGTTGGCGACGGTGCCAATGACCTGCCGATGCTCGGCCTGGCCGGTCTCGGCGTGGCCTTCCGCGCCAAACCACTGGTCAAGCAGTCGGCCAAGCAGGCGATCTCCACCCTGGGCCTGGACGGCATCCTCTACCTGCTAGGTTTTCGCGACCGCGAGGGGCAGGACTGAGCCAAGGTATTTCGGAAATGAAAAAGCCGCCTGAACAGGCGGCTTTTTCTTGGGCGCGGGTTTATTCGTCGCCGGCCGAGAAGTCGTAGTCCATCGACTGGCTCGGGCCCTGCAGGTAGTAACCCTGAATGAAGTTGACCCCGGCCTGCCACAGTGTGGCCAGCACGCTGGCGCTCTCGACGAAGGGCACGATGGTCAGCTTGGCCTGGGCATGCAGGCTGCTGAGCAGCGTCTTCAGCGCTTCCTGGTTGTCGGCGTTGGTCAGGTCCTGGGAGAACGAGCCGTCGACTTTGACGAAGTCCACTTGCAGGTGCTTGAGCGTGTTGAACGGGTTCAGCGCGCAGCCGAACTGGCTCAGCGCCGCCTTGCAGTGCAGCTCCGCCAAGCCCTGGGTCAGGGCCTTGGCCTGCTTCAGGTAGGCGATGGCATCTGGCTCGCTGAACTGGAACACCAGTGAATCCGACGGCAGTCGTGCAGCCTTGAGCGCGACGCTGAGCCAGGGCAGCAGTGTCTGGTCCTGCAGGCTGGCGCTGGACAGGTGCACGAACAGACGCGTGTTGTGACCTTTGGAGCGATGATCGGCCAGCAACTTGATCGAGTTGAGGATCACCCAGCGGTCGATCTTCTCGCCCAGCCCGGCGTCCTTGGCGGCTGCGAGGAACTGCATCGGCGGCACCTCTTCACCCTGCGGGCTGAGCAGGCGCAGCAGTACTTCATAGTGTTCGTGGGCATCGCCACGCAGGCTGATGATCGGCTGGAACAGCAGGCGGAAGCTGTTGTTCTCCAGTGCCTGCTGCACCATCGCCAGCAGGTTGCCGCGGTTGGCGGCGGCAGCCAGTTCGTCGGCCGGGTTGAACAGCTTGATGGCATTGCCATCGTTGAGTTCATCGGCGCAGCGGTGCGCACGGTCGATGACTTCCTGGGCCTTGGCGGTTTTCTCGCTGAGGCCGGCAACGCCTACCGACAGCGTGGTCTGGGCGGTGCGCCCGCTGACGTCGAACAGGTGGCCTTCAACCTTCTTCAACAGCGCTGCCAGACTGGCTTCGCATTGCTCGGGCGTCTGGCCCGGCAGCAGGGCGGCGAACACGTCGTCACCGAAGCGGGCCAGCTGGGTTTGCGCCGGGAAGTGCGCGCGCAGCAGGCCAGCCAGGTCGGTCAGCAGCAGGTCGATGCCGGCCAGGCCGATTTCGCCCTGCATGCTGGCGCAGCGGTCGACGCGGATGTACGCCAGGGTCGAGGGCTGGCCAGTGCTGATGGCGCGCTCGGCAGCGTTGTCCATCAGTTCGAGGAAATGGTTGCGGTTGAACAGGCCGGTGACCAGGTCCTGGCTGCTGATCTCGCGCAGTTTCTCTTCCAGTTCGGCGTTGGAGGTTTCCGCGCGAATCACCACCTGAATGCACGGCTCGCCGTCGTAGGTGGCCGGCGAAAAACTCATCTGCGCGGCGAAGCTGCTGCCGTCGGCGCGCACGCCCTGGCAGTTGAGCTCGGCGTGGCCTTCGGCGCTCTGGTAGTTCTTCAGGAAGTCTTTGAAGGCCCCATGATCGGCACTGGCAATCAGGTCGATCATCGGCATGCCTTCGAGCTCGTCGCCATCTTCGTAGCGGAACAGCTCCAGGTACGCACGGTTGGCGTAGATGTGCATGCCTTCGTGGACGTAGGTGATGGCATCCACCGAACTCTCGAGCAGCAGTTGGCAGCGTTTCTCGGCCTCGCGCAACGCCACTTCCGCGGCGCGGCGGGCGCGGCGCTCCTCGAGGTTGGCCAGCTCGCGCTTGGCCACCAGCACCAGGCGCTCGTCCTCGCCTTGCGGCAAGGCATCCTGGGCGCCGAACAGGAGCGCCTCGGTGATGATCTCCGAGTCGTTGTCTTCGATCAGCTGGATGACCGGAATGTCCTTGGCCTGGCGGCGGATGGCGGTAATCGCCTCGCTAGGCTCGAGCTGCTCGCTGCTTGGCGCGCAGATCAGCAGATCCCAGGTCTGTTGCAGGGTTTCTGCAAGGTCGTCGCTGGAGGTCAAACGGTGCACACGGGTGGCGTGACCGGCGTTGCGGAACAGACTGACCAAACGCTCAGCTTCGTTCTGCGAGTCTTCGAGAATCAGCAGGCGGATGGTTTTTTTTTCGATGGCCATAGGGGAGTCAATACCGCGCCGAACGGACGCGAAAAGGCGACAAATGGTAAGTCTGGCGGAGCCTACAGCGACTTCCAGAGCGAGTCAAAATCTTCCTCCCCGGCAGGCTTCTGGCTTTGCGAGGCTGTGACCGGTGTCCCGGCTGCGCCTTCTTCTTCGCCCACGCGGCGGTACTCGAACTGACTGAAGCTGCCGGTGCTGACCTGCTTGTGGGTGAGCATGGCGCGATGCTCTTCGCCGTGGTCGTTGATCATCACCTTGCTGCCCTCTTGGAACGGCAGGCGCGGGGTGATCAGGCTGGCAGGGCGGGAGATGGCGCTGATTTCCGGTAGCAGCAGGGCGCGCAGGTACTGGCTGCTCTGTTCGGATTTGCGCAGCAGCTGCAGGCCGCACGGGCGCGCATGCGGGGCGATCAGTTCGATGCCCATCTGCGTGCCGCCACCGCGAACCTGGCGAATCCAGCGCACGATGGCCACGCTCCAGCCCTGGCTCGGGTTGTCCTGCACGCCGAGCAACTCGCCGGCCTGCAACTGGCTGGGCACGTCCTTGGGCCAGGACAGGCAGTAGCCGCCTGGGCTGTGATTGACGATGGCCAGCGGGAAGGTCGGATAGTCCTCGCTGCTGCTCGTGGGTTGCGGCTGTTCGCCAGGCGTCACCTTGGTGTACTGGATTTCTTCGAAATGGATTTCGTCAGCGGCAGTGCGCTGAGCGTCGAAGGCGTTCGACCAGACGTCAGGCTCGCCGGTCGTTGGCTTGAATACCGCGGCGCCCAGTTCGACCGGACGCTTGAGTACTTCGGCGAAGCTGCGCTTGCCGGAGAGGAAGAAATGCAATGCGGTCATGCCGATGCACAGGGTCAGGTTGCCCTGGCCCGGTGTGCGCTGGAAGGTGCGCTCGGCGATGTCACCCCAGGCTGCTGCGACATGTTGTAGCAGGTCGAGGCTGATGCCTTCCGGAATCATCAGGCGCGATTTGCTTCGCTCCTCTTCCGGCAGTTCGAGGTATTCCTTGATCGCATCGACCAGTGGCTGCGTATCGATACCCAACAGGTTGTGCAACTCGCTGCTCTGGTACAGCGACTTGTAGCGTGGTGGGCCGTCGATCTGCGGCGCCAGTACGAACAGGCTGTCCGGATGGTCACCCGGCTGCAGCTTGACCAGCGTGCTCCAGGGCTCCAGCGCTTCTGCCAGGCGGGCGATGCCGTTCTGCCGCATCTGGTTGGTGCGGGCGCAGCCTAGCAGCAGTGCGGTCACGTAGGACTGTTCGGTGCTCAGGCCTTGGGTGTGGCGGGCCAGTGGATCACGAATGACCTGACGCTGCAGGCGTTGCTCGCAGGCGATCTGATACAGCTGGTGCAGCTCCAGCCAGAGTCCCTCGGGCACCGGGCAGTAAAGCTGGCTGGCGCGGATCAGCGGGCTGCACAGGCTGTGGCTGGCGCGTTGCAGGGCGACGGCGAGCAGTTGCTCGCGATCCTTGCCGCTGCGGCTGATAACGCGGGAGATGATCAGTTTGTAGCCGACGGCCAGGTGGTTCTGCAGCGCCTGGCATAGGTTGGCTACCTTACGTGGGCGCTCATCGAGCACGATGGCCTGGTTGAGGAAGTGCCGCTCCAGATGCTGGCAGACGAAGCTGACCTCCGGGCGCAGCAGCTCGAGCAGTTGCAGGCGGTTTTCCGAAGGGGTGAGGAGTTGGTTGAGTTCCACCAGGCTCTGATACAACTGCCGCGCGGTTTCACCGATGTTCGCCTTGGGTAGGCCTGCAATCCAGCGTTTGAGATCGCGGGGGGTGCCGTCACAGAAGCTGAGGCTCTGCTTGCTTGGCGTGGGTACGCGCAGTAGCTGAAGGTGGGTACTCTGTTTATCCATCAAACTTGGAGGCTCCGGCCACGCACTAGCAAGCGGCTCTAGTAATAGTCTTTCGAACTCTAGCAGCATCTGGCTGCGCTGGCAGCCCGTCCACTTGGACGGGCAACCCAGGCAGGGTATGGATCTTTGACCAGACCGTCGTTATGCGGGTTCCTGTTCCTTGGCGTTCAGCCCTGAGCGTTGCCCAGCAGTTGGCCCATGCGTACCGCGCTGCCGGCATCCAGCTCAGCGGCCCATTGCACCTGATTCGGGCCGAACAGGACGATGGCAGTTGAACCCAGTTTGAAACGACCCATTTCCGCTCCTGTGGCCAGTTCGATCGGGCCGCGCGCATGCGCGTCATAGCGAGTGCTCTTCAGTTCGCGCTTGGGCGGCGTGACCAGCCCGGCCCACACGGTTTCGACGCTGGCAACGATCATCGCGCCGACCAGTACCACGGCCATCGGGCCGCGCTCGGTATCGAACAGGCAGACCACGCGCTCGTTGCGGGCGAACAGTTCAGGTACGTTCTCCGCCGTGGTCTGGTTGACCGAGAACAGGCGGCCCGGCACGTAGACCATCTCCTTCAGTGTGCCGCCCAGTGGCATGTGCACGCGGTGGTAGTCCTTGGGCGAGAGGTACACGGTGGCGAACTGGCCGCCCATGAACGGTGCCGCGCGCTCGGCATCACCGCCGAGCAGTTCGACCGCACTGAAACTGTGGCCCTTGGCCTGGAAGATGCGGCCATGCTCGATGGCACCGAGCTGGCTGATAGCGCCGTCGGCAGGGCTGAGAATGGCGCCGGGGGTTTCATCCAGCGGGCGGGCGCCATCTTTCAGGGCGCGGGTGAAGAAGGCGTTGAAGTGCTCGAAGGCGCGCAGGTCTTCGACTTGCGCTTCGCTCATGTTGACCTGGTATTGCTTGGCGAACCACGAGATCAGTGGATTCTTCAGCCAGCCGATACGGCATTCGGCGACGCAGCCGATCAGGCGCGACAGCAGGTGGTGAGGCAGCAGGTACTGGCTGAGGATAAAGAGACGTTGTTTCATCGTGCTTCCTTGAAGGTTCTGAACCGGCACTGGCTTGGCCAGGCCGGGGATATCTGATCGTCGACGCGTTCAGCGTTCGATGGGGGTATCGGGCAGGTTGCCCCACTCGGACCAGGAGCCTGCGTAAGCCTTCACGCGCGGATAACCGAGCGCCTTGGCGACCACGTAGCTGAAGCCGGAGCGGCGGTGCGTCTGGCAGTGGGTGATCACTTCCTTGTCGGGCGTGATGCCCAGGCCTTGCAGAACGTCGGCGATGTCGGTGCGGATGCGCATGCCGCGCTGTGGGTCCATGCCGGCCGTCCACTCGAAGTGGGTGGCGCCGGGGATATGCCCGCCACGTGCCGAGCTGAGTTTTTCGCCGCGGTACTCATCTGTGCCGCGCACGTCCCAGATGGCCATGTCGCTCTGCCCCAGGCGCGACTCTATGTAGTCGCGGGTTGCTGTGGGGGCATCGCTCAGCATCAGTTGCACTTCGCTGCGGGTGACGTTGGGCACTTCCTGGCTCAGCTCGAGACCGTCGCCGACCCAGGCCTGCAAGCCGCCGTTGAGGAAGTGGTAGCGCTGATGACCGATCACGTCGAGCAGCCAGATGAAACGACCGGCCCAGGGGCCGCCTTCGTCGTCGTAGACCACATATGTGGCGTCCGGGCGGTGACCGATGTCGGCGAACAGCGCCTCCAGCTTGGGGCGCTCGGGACACAGGCCGGGAGCCGGCGGCTGGCCCAGCTGCGTGCGCTTGGCATCGACCCAGCGCGCGCCGGGGATATGGCCCGCTGCGTAGCGTGCTGCGCCGCTCAGGTCGAGCAGGATCAGATCGCTGGCGTCCAGGCGTTCGGCCAGCTCGGCCGGCTCGATCACCAGGGGCAGGTTGTCGAAGGCGGACATGACGGCCTCCTCGTATGAAAAGAGGTCGATTGTAGCGGAAACAGGTCGCTTCAGCGCCCGCGTCTGGAAAAGCTGCCGAGCGCGCGTTCGATGCACTGCACGGTCTTGCCGAAAGCTTGCAGGCTCAGGTCGTTGAGCGGCTGGCCGCCCTGGTCCGCGACTACCAGCATCACCACCCGGCCATTGCTGGCCAGCGAGCGCAGCAGCAGGTGCTCGCTGGGAAACAGTGCCTTGAGGTTGCCCGGCAGCAGCGCCGAGAACTGCGCCACGTTGCCGGGTGTCAGGCGCAACTGACCCGGCGCGCTGAGCAGGCGCTTCAAGACCTGGCTCTGTGCCGGGTCGAGGCTGAGGTTGGCTGCTCTGGCCTCCAGGCCGGCCTGCTGCTGGGTTTGCAGGCGGGTGTGCTGGCGATCGGCAAGCAGCAGCAGTACGCGCTTCAGGCCGCACGCCTGCAAGGCGTCGCGGGCGCAGCCAGTCAGCTGCGGCACGTTGGCGAAAACACTGGGCTCGGCGAGCAGGCGTGCACAGTGCTGACGCCAGGTGGCGAGGTCATCGCGTTTGGGTGGCGCCGCGACGTTCGCGGCTGGCGTCAGGCGGTGGGCGTCCCAAGGCCAGATCAGCGCCTGCGCCGGGTGCCAGAGTGTAGGGTCATGAATCAGGCGTGCGCTGCTCACGGCGTGCTGGTGCACTTCCTGCTGCAGCTCGTTCAGGGGTATCTGCAGATACAGTCCGGTCAAGCGCTGCCAGCGCAGGCTGTGTGCGCTGTTCCAGGCCTGGTGCGCCGATACCGCGAGGCCGTTGGCCAGCAGCACGCAGTTGCCCGGATGAGTGAGCCAGTGTCGCAAGGGCGTGTCGGCGTCGAGCATCTGCTGTTGATGCAGGGGATGTTCGTTGTCGCGGGCGATGTGCAACGCCTTGACCAGTTGGCGTCGATCTCGCTCCAGCAAACGGTAGCTGCGTACGATCCATTCGGGCAGGCGCCAGCGCTCGGCCAGTTTGACGCACAGCTGAATCAGGCTGACGCCGAGCAATTCCTTTTCGACCACGGCAGGGCGCTCGCCCTTGAGCAGTACGCGCTGCTCCCAGGCTTCGAAGAGCTGAGGATGAGCGCACAGCAGCGGCCAGATAGGGGAGAGAAACAGCAGGCTGCAGCCGTGCAATTCATTCCACAAGCGCGCCAGGCGTGCGCCGAACAGGCCGCGAGCCTGTTGGCTGGCGTGCTGGCTGATCAGCAGGATCTGCTTGAATGCCAGAGGTATGTCACTTTCTGGCAGGGCCGGCGCTTGGTTGAGCAGGGCTTCGCAGCGGCTCAGGCCCAGACGCGAAAGGGCGGTCTCGACGCTTTCAGCGGGGTCGCTGAGGCTGTTGTTCGACTGGTTGGCTTCACGCAGTACCTGCAAGGCAAAGGAGGGACTTGCCTCTATCGCCTCGGCAATTTCGCGCCAGGTCCGGCGGCTGTCGGCGAGGATGCGACGCAGACGCAAATGCTGCTGCTGCTCGATTGGCAGTGGCAATTTGCCCAGTTGTTGTACCCAGGCATCTAGCGTGCGCGGCAGGGACTTTGACGTCGACATATTGGCTCGAGTCGAAACTGGCTTTTGACCATAACTGGCTATAGTCTGGCGTATAAGCTCCGATAATTAGAAGGGTTGTTTTTAATAACCCACCCTCTTGGCTCTTCAAGCGTTTCTTTCATGGCAAAAATCATAGGCATCATCGTCGTTTTCGGCTGCGTATTCGGTGGGTTCGTGCTATCGGGCGGTCATCTGATGGCACTGGTCCACCCTTTCGAAGTATTGATCATCGGCGGCGCGGCGCTCGGGGCATTTCTGCAGGCCAACCCTGGCAGCATGTTCATGACGGTGTTCAAGAAGTCGCTGAGCATGTTCGGCAGCCGCTTCACACACGCCTATTACCTCGAAGTGCTCAAGCTGCTGTACGAGATTCTCAACAAGAGCCGCCGTGAGGGCATGATGGCCATCGAGGCGGACGTCGAGGACCCCAACGCCAGCCCGATCTTCAGCAAGTACCCTGGCGTGCTCAAGGATGCGCGGATGACGGCGTTCATCTGCGACTACCTGCGCATCATGTCCTCAGGCAATATGGCGCCGCACGAGCTGGAGGGCCTGTTCGACATGGAGCTGGCCAGCCTCAAGGAGGAAGTGGAGCACCCTGCCCACGCAGTGGCCAAGGTCGCCGACGGCATGCCGGCCATGGGTATCGTGGCGGCGGTACTGGGTATCGTGATCACCATGTCGATTCTTGCCGAGGCCGACAACGCGCAGATCGGCGAGAAAGTGGGTACGGCGCTGGTCGGTACCTTCCTCGGTATTCTCGCTTCCTACGGTTTCTTCGGTCCGCTTTCGGGGGCCCTGGAGCATGACGCCAAGGAAGAGTTGAACCTTTACGAGGCGATCAAGGCGACGCTGGTCGCATCCGCTTCCGGCATGCCGCCGACTCTGGCTGTCGAGTTCGGGCGCAAGGTACTGTACCCAGCGCATCGCCCGAGCTTCAGCGAGCTCGAGCAGGCCATGCGCGGCAACTAAGCCATGGAAAATAACCAACCCATCATCGTCAAGCGGGTCAAGAAGACCGCTGGCGGGCACCATGGCGGTGCCTGGAAGATCGCCTTTGCCGACTTCGCAACCGCCATGATGGCGTTCTTCCTGGTGATGTGGCTGATGTCCTCGGCTACGCCTGAGCAGAAACGCGCGATTTCCGGTTACTTCCAGGACCCTATCGGTTTTACCGAAAGTGCCAGTCCCTATGCCATCGACCTCGGCGGCACGCCGACGCCGGCTCCCGAGCGGACGCTCAATCCGGACGTTTCCGAGACGCCGGAAAGCCAGCCGGACGAGACGGGAGTCAGTACCGACCAGGTCGAAACCCTGGCCGAGAAAATGGAGCAGGAGCGTCTGGAGCTGCTGCTGCAGGAGTTGCAGAACAAGGTCGAGGAAAACCCCGAGCTGCAGCGTTTCAAGGACCAGATTCTGTTCGAGATCACCCAGGATGGCCTGCGCATCCAGATCATGGACGCCGAGAACCGGCCCATGTTCGCCCTCGGCAGTGCTGATCTTCAGCCCTATTTCGAAGACATCCTGCTGGCCATGGCCGACACCATTCGGGCGGTACCGAACAAGATCAGCGTCAGCGGTCATACCGATGCCAAGCCTTTCGCGGGGCGCGGCGATTTCGGCAACTGGGAGCTGTCCTCCAATCGCGCGAATGCCGCGCGGCGAACCCTGGTGGCGGGTGGGTATCCGGACGAGCAGGTGGCGCGAGTGGTCGGTTATGCCTCGTCGGCCCTGTTTGATCGCGAGGATCCGTTCAATCCCGTCAACCGGCGCATCGATATCGTCGTGCTGACCAAGAAGGCGCAGCGCGCGATCGAGGGCGAGCAGGGTGCGGGTACGGAGCCGTCAGCTCAAGAACCGACGCCCGCCGGTACTGCACCTGCGCAGCCGGCCGACGCACTGCCGGCCGATCAACTGCGTGAGCGGTTGAATATCTTCGAGAATGGCAACAGCCCGCTCGAGCAACTGAACAATCAGTAATCGTCTTGCGGCAGGCTGGCGAGAATGTGCCGGTAGCTGGCCATGCGCTGAGGCTGCACGCGGCCGTCCTCCAGGGCTTGCAGCAGGGCGCAGCCGGGCTCGCGGTCGTGCTTGCAGTCGCGAAAACGGCAACGCCCGAGCAGGTCGTGGAATTCGATGAAGCCGGCTTCCACGTCATCGCGGCTGACATGGCCCAGGCCGAATTCGCGGATGCCGGGGGAGTCGATCAGCTGACCGCCGCCAGGGAAATGGAACAGGCGCGCGGTGGTGGTGGTGTGCGTGCCCTTGCCGGTCAACTCCGACAGTGCGCCGACTCGGGTATCAACCCCAGGCAGCAGGCTGTTGACCAGGGATGACTTGCCCACCCCGGACTGGCCGACGAAGACGCTGACGTGGCCGTCGAGGCGCTTCTTCAACTGCTCCATGCCATCGCCCTGATGGGCCGAGACCTCCAGCAGCGGGTAGCCCAGCTGGCGATAGACCGCGAGCAGCGCATCCAGCGCCACCTTGTTCTGCTCGTCGATGAGGTCGGCCTTGTTCAGTAGCAGCAGGGGGCTAATGCCGGCATGCTCGGCGGCGACCAGGTAGCGATCGATCAGGTTGGCGTGCGGTTCGGGCAGGGGCGCGAAAACGATGACGATCAGGTCGACGTTGGCAGCCACCGGCTTGAGCTGGCCGCGCATGTCGGGGCGGCACAGTTCGCTGTTTCTCGGCAGCTGCGCGACGATGACGCCGTCACCCTGATTGCCGGGGCGCCAGACCACCTGGTCGCCGGTGACCAACGCCGGTAGGTTGGCGCGCAGGTGGCAGCGAAAGATCTGGCCGGCCGACTCGCCCTGCAAACCCTCGATCTCCACTTGCACACCGAAGTGCGCAATGACCAGGCCGGTCTGTTCCGGGCCCAGGTCTCCGCCTTCCAGTGCTTCCACCGCCCGCGATTCGCGTTTGGCGGCGCGAGCGGCGCGTTCGCCCTGAATCTTTTCGATACGCCAGCTCTGGCGGCGGTTGAGTTGGCGTTTGGCCATGGAGTTTCCGGGGGGTAGTGGAGTGTTGATCGCGGCGAGTTTAGCATGAGCGCTCGGTGGCCATTCGGCTGTCAGGAGCAGAGGCTGGCAATGATGACAGGCGGGGAGGGGGCGGTGCTGCGGCTGCCGCTGCTGCGTGCTCTTTTGGCGCAGGGATTGGCCATTGCGCTGGTGGTGGTGCTGGTCTATCTGTTGGCCTTGCTGCCCTGGCGCATGTCGCTGTTTTCGGTGGCCCTGCTGCAGGGCGTGCTGGCCGCCGGCATCGGTTGGCGCCTGGGGCTGTCGCGTTGGTGGTTGTGGATAAACCTGGCATTTCTGCCGGCGCTGCTGATGCTGCAGCGCGTCGATTTGCCGGCCTGGCTGTTCCTGCTGGGATTCGTGCTGCTGCTTCTGGTCAACTGGAACAGCTGGCGCGAGCAGGTGCCGCTTTACTTGAGTGGGCGCAAGGCGCAGCAACGTCTGCAGCAGTGCTTGAGCGAGCTTGAGCCGCCGCTGCGTTTCGTCGATCTCGGCTGTGGCACCGCAGGCACCTTGCTGCGGCTGGCTCGGCAGTTCCCGCGCGGGCAGTTCGTAGGAGTCGAGACGGCGCCGCTGCTTTTCGTGCTCGCCTGGTTGCGCTGCCTGTTGCAGGAAAACTGCAGTATTCGCTATCGCAGTATCTGGCGGCTCGATTTGCGGTCTTTCGATGTCGTTTACTGCTTTCTCTCGCCTGCGCCGATGCCTCGCCTCTGGGCCAAGGCGCAGGCTGAGATGACTGCCGGCAGCTGGCTGATCAGTAATACCTTCGAGATTCCCGGGGCGCCGGCCGACCGGCAGCTGGAGGTCAACCAAGGACGGCAGACCTCGCTGTTTCTCTGGCAGATCAGGGGAGCGGATATCCGCTAGACTTGGCGCCTGAGTCTAGGAGCAGCCAACCATGCAAAACCCCAACAACCTGATCTGGATCGACCTGGAAATGACCGGCCTGGAGCCGGAGCGCGACGTGATCATCGAGATGGCCACCATCGTCACCGATAGCGAGCTGAACGTGCTGGCCGAGGGGCCGGTCATCGCCATCCATCAGAGCGACGAGACACTGGCCGGCATGGATGAGTGGAACACTCGCACCCATGGCCAGAGTGGCCTGACCCAGCGTGTGCGTGACAGTCGGATCGACGCCGCTACGGCCGAGGCGCAGACCATCGCTTTTCTCGAACAGTGGGTGCCGAAGGGCAAGTCGCCGATCTGCGGCAACAGCATCGGTCAGGATCGTCGCTTCCTCTACAAGTACATGCCGGCGCTGGAAGCCTACTTCCACTACCGCTATCTGGACGTGTCGACGCTGAAGATTCTGGCGGGGATGTGGGCGCCCGAGGTCAAGGACAGCTTCGAGAAAACCGGCACGCACCAGGCGCTGGATGACATTCGCGAGTCCATTGCCGAGCTGCGCCACTACCGTAAGCACTTCCTCAAGGTCTGAGTCGGCCCGTCCTGTAGGGCGTAGCGGGCGATTCCCTCGCCGGTTGCAGCTGGGTTAGAGCGCGCCATGCCGATCCAGCGCCCACTCGACATGCTCGCGCACCAGTTCCGATGGGTGTTCCCGGCGTGCCTGCAGGGCCTGTAGCACCGGGATGGTCGAGGGCGCGTTGCCCAGGCCGACTGCCAGGTTGCGCAGCCAGCGCTCATAGCCGGCGCGGCGTAGCGGCGAACCCTCGGTTCGGCTGAGAAACTCCTCTTCCGTCCATAGGAACAGTTCGGCCAGGCCGCTGTTGTCTAGGCCGTGGCGTGGCTGGAAATCGCCCTGCTCGGTGGGGCGGGCAAAGCGGTTCCAGGGGCAGACGATCTGGCAGTCATCGCAGCCGAACACGCGGTTGCCGATTGGCGCGCGCAGTTCTTGCGGGATCGAGCCCTTGAGCTCGATGGTCAGGTAGGAGATGCAGCGCCGGGCATCCAGCATGTAGGGGCCGGCGAAGGCGGCCGTGGGGCAGATGTCCATGCACGCGCTGCAGCGCCCGCAATGTTCGCTGGTATGTGGAGTATCGACAGGCAATTCAATGTCGACGAACAGCTCGCCAAGGAAGAAATAGCTGCCAGCCTTGCGGTTGAGTACCAGGGTGTTCTTGCCGATCCAGCCCAGGCCTGCCTTTTCGGCGATGGCCTTTTCCAGGACCGGGGCGCTGTCGACGAAGGCACGGTAGCCGAATGGGCCGATCCGCTGCTGGATGCGCTCGGCCAGTTGCTGCAGGCGCTTGCGGATCAGCTTGTGGTAGTCGCGGCCCAGTGCGTAGCGCGACACGTACGCCTGCTCCGGCTCCTTCAGGCGCTGAGCCATCTGCGTATCGCCGGGCAGGTAATCCATGCGCAGGGACACCACGCGCAAGGTGCCGGGTACCAGCTCATCCGGGTGCGAGCGTTTGCTGCCATGGGCGGCCATGTAGTCCATTTCGCCCTGGTAGCCGGCCGCCAGCCAGCGTTGCAAGTGCGCCTCGTGCTCACCCAGCTCTACATCGGTAATGCCGACCTGCTGAAAGCCCAGCTCACGCCCCCAGTCCTTGATCGACAGGGCGAGGGCATTGAGGTCGAGTGTTTGATTGGGCATGAGGCGGGCGCGGGCGATGGACGTGGGTATAATTCTGCCAGACATCCGTCGTGAGCGAGTCATGCATCCACTTCCCGCTTCTTTGCCCATGAGCCTGCACAGCGCTGAACAGGTGCGCGCGCTGGATGCTCAGCTGATAGCCGCTGGTACGCCAGGCTTCGAATTGATGCAGCGTGCCGCCCATGCTGCCTGGCGCGCCCTGCGCAGGCGCTGGCCGGATACGGGCGAAATCACCGTGCTGGCTGGGCGTGGCAACAATGCTGGTGATGGTTATCTGATCGCCGCACTGGCGCAGCGCGCGGGTTGGCGCGTGCGCGTGCTGGCGGTAGGGGATCCGGCCGCGCTCAGTGGTGACGCCGCCCAGGCCTGCGCCGAAGCCCGGCGTGCGGCTGTGGAAATTCTGCCCTGGAGCGAATGCGCGCCCTTGGCTGGGGTCGTGGTCGATGCGTTGCTCGGTACGGGCCTCAGTGGTGCGGTGCGAGAGCCCTATGCCCAGGCGATTCGCATGCTTAATCAGAGCGCGTTGCCGGTGCTCGCCGTGGACATCCCCTCCGGTTTGCATGCGGATACTGGCGCGCGGCTGGGTGTGGCGGTGCGCGCCGATCTGACCATGACCTTCATCGCCCTCAAGTTGGGCCTGCTGACGGGCGTTGGCCCCGAGCTGTGCGGCGAACTGCAGTTCGACGACCTGCAGGGCGACGCGCAGCTGTTGGCAGATGCTCCCTGCGAGGCTCTGCGCCTCGATCCGGCGAACTTGCCGCGCCTGGCTGCTCGTTCGGCACTGGCGCACAAGGGCCAGTTCGGCCACCTGCTGGTGGTGGGCGGTGATCTGGGCATGGGCGGCGCTGCGCTGCTGTGCGCCGATAGCGCGCTGCGCGCTGGTGCCGGCATGGTGTCTCTGGCGACGCGAGCCGAACATGTCGCGGCGGCGCTGGTGCGGCGCCCCGAAATCATGTGTGCTGCGGTGGCTTCGGCCAATCAGCTGTTGGCACTGATCGAGCGCGCCGATGTCTGCGTAGTAGGCCCAGGCCTGGGGCAGGGCGCTTGGTCGCGCAGTTTGCTGTCTGGCGTCTGTGCTTTCGATGCGCCCCAGGTCTGGGATGCCGATGCGCTGAATCTGCTGGCTGCCGGGCGGGTCACGTCGCCGCGTCAGGGTGTGTTGACCCCGCATCCGGGCGAGGCCGCGCGTTTGCTGGGCGTCGATACTGCCGAGGTGCAGGCTGATCGAGCGGCTGCGGCGCGGGCGCTGGCGCAGCGTTTCGGGCTGGTGGTGGTGCTCAAGGGCGCTGGCAGCCTGATCGCGGCGCCGGACGGGCGTTTGGCGTTGTGCGATCGTGGTCATCCGGCGATGGCCGGTGCGGGGCTGGGCGATGTCCTGGCAGGCCTGGTCGGCGCGCTGCTGGCGCAGGGGATGACCGCATACGATGCCGCCTGCCTGGCAGTATGGCTGCATGCGCGAGCTGGCGAAATGCTCGCCGCGCAAGGGCGTGGGTTGGCTGCCGGTGATCTGTCCGGCGCCATTCGTCAGTTATTGGAGGAGTTGTGTCCTTGTGTGAAGTGAAGCTCGAAGCGGCTGACGAGGCCGTGATGATGGCCTTGGGCGCGCGGATCGCTGAGGCCAGTGGTGGCGTCGGCATCATCTATCTGCATGGCGACCTGGGCGCCGGCAAAACCACCCTTTCTCGTGGCATTCTGCGCGGCCTGGGCCACGCCGGTGCGGTCAAGAGCCCGACCTTCACCCTGGTCGAGCCCTATGAAATCGGTGATCTGCGCGCCTTTCACTTCGATCTCTATCGCCTGGTCGACCCCGAAGAACTGGAGTTCCTCGGGATCCGCGATTACTTCGAAGGTGATGCCCTGTGCCTGATCGAGTGGCCGCAGCGTGGTGCGGGCGTTTTGCCAAAGCCGGACATGGACATTACCATTAGCCCCCAAGCGAGCGGCCGTTCGCTGTTGCTGCAGGGGCACGGGGCTCGTGGGGAGGCCTGGTGCAAGGCCCTGAGCGGCAAGCAATGAATAAGAAGCGATGGGGTTGGTTATGCGCATAGGCGCGCTGGTTACCGCTGTTGGGGTGTTGTTGGCGGCCCTGGCTGCCGAGGCGTTCGCTGCCTCCGATGTGCGTGGCGTACGCCTGTGGCGTGCTCCTGACAATACCCGCCTGGTCTTCGACCTGTCCGGTCCTGTGCAGCACAGCGTATTCACCCTGAGTGCGCCGGATCGCATCGTTATCGACGTCAGTGGCGCCAAGTTGGCCACCAATCTCGACCAGCTTTCCCTCGCCAATACTCCGATCACCGGTGTGCGTTCTGCCCAGCGCAGCGCCGATGACCTGCGCGTGGTCATCGACCTTTCTGCGCCGGTGTCACCGAAGAGCTTCACCCTGGCGCCGAATCAGCAGTACGGCCATCGCCTGGTGGTCGATCTGTTCGATCAGGGCAGTGCGCCGCCGGCTACGCAGGTGCCCAGCGTTGCCGCCAGTGCGCCACCCGTGCCGGTCACGCCGACCCAGCCGCCACCGAAGCTGACGCCCGTGCCCAATGGCAAGCGCGATATCGTCGTTGCCATCGATGCCGGCCACGGCGGTGAAGACCCCGGTGCGCTCTCGCCGGTCAAGGGGCAGTACGAAAAGAACGTGACCCTGGCCATCGCCAAGGAGCTGCAGCGGCAGATCAACGCCGAGAAAGGCTTCCGTGGCGAGCTGGTGCGTACCGGTGACTACTTCATCCCGCTGCGCAAGCGCACCGAGATCGCGCGCAAGAAGGGCGCCGATCTGTTCGTGTCCATCCATGCCGATGCCGCGCCGCGTTCGTCAGCCTTCGGTGCGTCGGTCTATGCCCTGTCCGAGCGCGGCGCTACTTCCGAAACCGCGCGCTGGCTGGCCGACGCCGAGAACCAGTCCGACCTGATCGGTGGTGCCGGCAACGTCAGCCTCGACGACAAGGACAAGATGCTTGCCGGCGTGCTACTGGATCTGTCGATGACCGCGTCGCTGTCGTCCAGCCTCAACGTCGGGCAGAAGGTCCTGTCGAACATGGGTGGTATCACACCGCTGCACAAGCGCCGCGTCGAGCAGGCGGGTTTCATGGTGCTGAAATCGCCGGATATTCCTTCGATCCTGGTGGAAACCGGGTTCATATCCAACCCCAATGAAGCGAGAAAGCTGCACACGGCCAGCCATCAGCAGGCGCTGGCGCGCTCCATCACGTCCGGGGTCAAACAGTTCTTCCACGAGAACCCGCCGCCCGGCACCTACGTTGCCTGGCTGCGTGATGAAGGCAAGATTGCCGCCGGCCCGCGAGAGCATGTGGTGGCGCGCGGAGAGAGCCTGGCGCTGATTGCTCAGCGCTACCAGATCAGCCTGGCGTCGCTGCGTGGTGCCAACAAGCTCAAAGGCGACGTGATCAAGGTTGGCCAGACATTGCAGATACCCGCCACAGCGCTGGCGGCCCAGTAGTGAGTGTCATGTCCCGTATTCATTTGCTCAGCCCGCGCCTGGCCAACCAGATCGCCGCGGGTGAGGTGGTCGAGCGTCCGGCTTCGGTCGCCAAGGAACTGCTGGAGAACAGCCTGGACTCAGGTGCCCGGCGTATCGATGTCGAGGTCGAGCAGGGCGGCGTCAAGCTGCTCAAGGTGCGCGACGATGGTGGCGGTATCGCCCCTGACGACCTGCCGCTGGCACTGGCGCGCCACGCGACCAGCAAGATTCGTGCTCTGGAGGACCTCGAAGCCGTGCTCAGCATGGGCTTTCGTGGCGAGGCGCTGGCGTCGATCAGTTCGGTATCGCGCCTGACCCTCACCTCGCGTACCGCCGACGCCGATCAGGCCTGGCAGGTGGAGACCGAAGGGCGCGACATGGAGCCGCGGGTGCAGCCCGCCGCGCATCCGGTGGGCACCTCGGTGGAGGTGCGTGACCTGTTCTTCAATACCCCGGCGCGGCGCAAGTTCTTGCGCGCCGAGAAAACCGAATTCGACCATCTGCAGGAAGTGATCAAGCGTCTGGCGCTGGCGCGTTTCGACGTCGGCTTCCATCTGCGCCACAACGGCAAGACCGTACTCAGCCTGCATGAAGCGAATGACGATATCAGTCGCGCGCGCCGTGTTGCCTCGGTCTGCGGCTCGGCATTCCTCGAGCAGGCGCTGCCGATCGAGATCGAGCGCGGCGGCCTGCGGTTGTGGGGCTGGGTTGGTCTGCCGACCTTCTCTCGCAGTCAGGCGGACCTGCAGTACTTCTACGTCAATGGGCGCATGGTGCGTGACAAGCTGGTTGCCCATGCGGTGCGCCAGGCCTATCGCGACGTGCTGTTCAACGGACGTCATCCGACGTTCGTGCTGTTTCTGGAAATCGATCCGGCGACGGTGGACGTCAACGTCCACCCGACCAAGCACGAAGTGCGTTTCCGTGAAAGTCGCATGGTTCATGACTTTCTCTACGGCACCTTGCATCGCGCTCTGGCCGATGTGCGCCCGGAAGACCAGGTGGCCGCTCCGGCCGCCGTATCGCCCATGCTGCGCCCGAGCGGCCAGGCTGCCGGGGAGTTTGGCCCGCAGGGCGAAATGGGCCTGGCGGCCAGCATTCTTGAAACGCCTGCCGCCAGCGTACAACCGGCCTGGCGGGGCAGCGGCGCCGGATACCAGCAACCAGCAGGTAGCCCGGGTGTATCGACTGGTGAAGCCCAGGCTGCGTATCGCGAATATTTTTCGCCATTGCCGACGGCCCAGGTTCAGCCCATACCGCAGGAGCAGGGCGACATCCCGCCGCTTGGCTATGCGGTGGCGCAGCTCAAAGGCGTCTATATCCTCGCCGAGAATGCCCAGGGCATGGTGGTGGTAGACATGCACGCTGCCCATGAGCGGATTACCTACGAGCGCCTGAAGCATGCCATGGCCAGCGAAGGCCTGCGTGGGCAGCCGTTGCTGGTGCCCGAGTCCATCGCCCTCAGCCAGCGCGAGGCGGATTGCGCCGAAGAGCATGGTGAGTGGTTCCAGCGTCTGGGTTTCGAGTTGCAGCGCCTTGGCGAGGAGTCCTTGGCAATTCGCCAGATTCCGGCGCTGCTCAAGCAGGCCGAGGCCACCCAGTTGGTGCGCGACGTGTTGGCCGATTTGCTGGAGTACGGCACCAGCGACCGTATTCAGGCGCATCTCAACGAGTTGCTGGCGACCATGGCCTGCCACGGCGCGGTGCGCGCCAACCGGCGCCTGACCATTCCCGAGATGAATGCTTTGCTGCGGGACATGGAGCAGACCGAGCGCAGTGGTCAGTGCAATCACGGTCGTCCGACCTGGACGCAACTGAGCATGGATCAGCTCGACAAACTGTTCATGCGCGGCCAGTAATCGAGCTGGTGAGGCCCGGTTTGCAGGGCTTCTTTCTCCCGTCTTGGTGTTTCGAGTCATGCCGATGTCTTCGCTTCCTCCTGCAATCTTTCTGATGGGCCCGACCGCAGCCGGCAAGACCGACCTGGCTCTGGAGCTGGCGCGTGTGCTGCCATGTGACCTGATCAGCGTTGACTCGGCGCTGGTCTACCGCGGTATGGATATCGGCACGGCCAAGCCTGAGAGAGCCGTTCTTGACGAGTTTCCTCATGCCCTGATCGACATTCGCGACCCGGCCGAGAGTTATTCGGCAGCCGAGTTTCGCGCCGATGCCCTGGCTGCTATGGCTGAAAGTACGGCGCGTGGGCGTATTCCGCTGCTGGTTGGCGGCACCATGCTGTACTACAAGGCATTGCTGGAAGGCTTGGCCGACATGCCTAGTGCCGATCCGGCCATTCGCGCCGAGCTGGAGGCGCGGGCGGCGAGCGAGGGGTGGGAAGTGCTGCATCGCGAGTTGGCGTTGGTCGACCCGGAGTCTGCGGCGCGCATCCATCCCAACGACCCGCAGCGTCTGACGCGGGCGCTGGAGGTCTATCGCGTGAGCGGTCTGAGCATGACCGAGCATCGCCGACGACAGGCTGCTGGAAATCCCGATACGGGCACATCGGGTGTCGGACAATTACCCTATACTGTTGCTCAGCTTGCTATCGCGCCGGCGCAGCGTCAGGTTTTGCATGAGCGCATTGCGCAAAGATTTCGGGTGATGCTGGAACAGGGTTTCGTCGAAGAGGTCGAAGCCCTGCGTAGACGAAGTGACTTGCACGCGGGATTGCCGTCTATACGGGCGGTGGGTTATCGCCAGGTATGGGAATACCTTGATGGCGAGCTGTCCCGGGACGAGATGGTCGAGCGCGGCATCATCGCCACTCGGCAATTGGCCAAGCGTCAGTTCACTTGGCTACGTGGTTGGGATGGTTTGGAGTGGCTGGATAGCCTGGCCTGCGACAATCTGTCTCGCGCCTTGAAATACCTGGAAAGCGTCTCCATATTGAAGTGAGACCTTGCCGCTGGCCGTCTATCCTTGGGGGTAGGACGGTCCGAAGCCATTGTTTACTTACTAAAATTATTGAAAATTGATCCTTGAAAGGAGTGCGGCACATGTCAAAAGGGCATTCGCTACAAGACCCTTACCTGAATACCCTGCGTAAGGAACGCGTCCCTGTTTCCATCTATCTGGTCAACGGCATCAAGCTGCAGGGCCAGATCGAGTCCTTCGACCAGTTTGTCATCCTGCTGAAGAACACCGTCAGCCAGATGGTCTACAAACATGCCATTTCCACCGTCGTACCAAGCCGTCCGGTCCGCCTGCCGAGCGCTGGCGATGCCGAGCAGGGCGATGGCGAGCCGGGTAACGCCTAATAGGGGGTTGCATTGTTCTTCGAGCGTCATGAGGGCGGTGAGCGGGCCATCCTGGTTCATCTGGAAGGCCAAGACTCCGAGGCGAGCGAAGATCCCCAGGAGTTCCAAGAATTGGCCATGTCGGCAGGCGCTGACATGGTCGCTTTCTTTCGTGTGCCCAGCAGTCGCCTGACTGCGAAGTTCCTTATCGGCAGCGGCAAGGTCGAGGAGCTGCGCGACCAGGTCAAGGCCATCGATGCCGATCTGGTCATCTTCAATCACACCCTGACACCCAGCCAGGAGCGCAACCTCGAGCGCGCCTTCGAATGCCGCGTGCTCGATCGTACTGGCCTGATCCTCGATATTTTCGCCCAGCGCGCGCGTACCCACGAAGGCAAGCTGCAGGTCGAGCTGGCTCAGCTCGATCACATGAGTACGCGCCTGGTGCGCGGCTGGACTCACCTTGAGCGGCAGAAGGGTGGTATCGGCCTGCGTGGTCCGGGTGAAACCCAGCTGGAAACCGACCGCCGCCTGTTGCGTGTGCGCATTCGCCAGATCAAGCAAAAGCTGGAGAAGGTGCGCAGTCAGCGTGAGCAGGCGCGTCGTGGGCGCAAGCGTGCGGACATTCCTTCGGTTTCGCTGGTGGGTTACACCAACGCCGGCAAGTCCACGCTGTTCAACGCCCTGACGACCTCCGAGGTTTACGCGGCCGACCAACTGTTCGCCACGCTTGATCCGACCCTGCGTCGTCTGGAGCTCGATGACCTCGGTCCGATCGTGCTCGCCGACACCGTGGGCTTCATTCGTCATCTGCCGCACAAGCTGGTCGAGGCCTTCCGCGCTACGCTGGAAGAGTCGAGCAACTCTGACCTGCTGCTCCACGTGATCGATGCCCATGAGCCGGAGCGCATGGCGCAGATCGAGCAGGTTCAGGCGGTGCTCAAGGAGATCGGTGCGAGCGAGCTGCCGATGCTCGAGGTGTACAACAAGCTGGATTTGTTGGAAGGTGTCGAGCCACAGATCCAGCGCGATGGAGATGGTAAGCCGGTTCGCGTCTGGCTTTCGGCCCGCGAAGGGCGTGGTCTGGAGCTGCTGAGACAGGCCGTGGCAGAGCTGCTGGGCGAGGATCTGTTCGTCGCGACCTTGCAGTTGCCGCAACGATTGGGGCGGCTGCGTGCGCAGTTTTTTGCGTTGGGGGCGGTGCAGGGCGAAGAGCATGACGAGCTTGGGCACAGTTTGCTGTCGGTACGTTTGCCGCGAGTCGAGCTCAATCGCCTGGTGAGTCGTGAGGGTTTGGAGCCTCAGGTCTTCATCGAGCAACATACTTTGCAATAAAGCCTGTAGCGGTGGCTTTGCTGTCACCATAGGGCTTTGGGTAGCATTGGCCGGCGCGCCGTGGGCGCGCCTTTGCTTTATCAGTACGGAGAACGCTATGGCTTGGAATGAGCCGGGTGGAAACTCGAACAATCAAGACCCTTGGGGTGGCCGCAAAGGCGGTGGACGCAAGGGCCCGCCGGATCTCGATGAAGCGTTCCGCAAGCTGCAAGAAAGCCTCAACGGCTTGTTCGGTGGCGGCAAGAAGCGTGGTGATGACGATTCCGGGCGCAGTGGCGGCGGCGGTGGCTTCGGTCTGCTGTTCGTGGGCCTCGGCCTGCTGGCGGTAGTCTGGCTATACAGCGCGATCTATGTGGTGGACGAGCAGGAGCAGGCCGTAGTGCTGCGTTTCGGCAAGTACCACGAGACCGTGGGTCCCGGCCTGAACATCTACTTCCCACCGATTGATCGCAAGTTCCAGGAAAACGTGACGCGTGAGCGTGCCTACAGCAAGCAGGGCGCCATGTTGACCGAGGACGAGAACATCATCGAGGTGCCGCTGACTGTGCAGTACCGTGTGAGCAACCTGCAGGACTTCGTGCTCAACGTCGACCAGCCGGAAGTCAGTCTGCAGAATGCGACCGACAGCGCCGTGCGCCACGTCGTGGGTTCCACCGAGATGGATCAGGTGCTGACCGAAGGGCGTGAGTTGATGGCTACCGAGGTGCGTGAGCGCCTGCAGCGTTTCCTCGACAACTACCAGACCGGTATCACCGTCACCCAGGTGAACATCCAGAGCGCTGCGGCGCCGCGTGAAGTTCAGGAAGCCTTCGATGACGTGATCCGTGCCCGTGAAGACGAGCAGCGCGAGAAGAACCAGGCCGAGTCCTACGCCAATGGTGTGATTCCGGAAGCGCGTGGTCAGGCCCAGCGTCTGCTGGAAGAGGCCAACGGTTACCGCGACGAAGTCATCGCTCGCGCCCAGGGTGAGGCTGATCGTTTCACCAAGCTGGTCGCCGAGTACCGCAAGGCGCCGGAGGTGACTCGTGAGCGTCTGTATCTGGACACCATGCAAGAATTGATGAGCAACACCAGCAAGGTTCTGGTCACTGGCGACAAGGGGCAGAACAACCTGCTCTATCTGCCGCTGGACAAGATGATCGACGCCCGTGGCGGCTCCTCGTCTTCCAGTTCTACCAACAGCAGCACTTCGGCAACGCGGGATCCAGCCGTGCCGCTAAGCAGCGATCTGTCGCAGCGTAACCTGCGTACCCGGGAGGGCCGTTGATGAACAACAAGTCCCTGATCGGCCTGATCGTGGCCGTGGTTCTGGCCCTGGTGGCGTGGAACAGCTTCTATATCGTGGCGCAAACCGAACGTGCGGTGCTTTTGCAGTTCGGGCGTGTGGTCAATCCGGACGTGCAGCCGGGTCTGCATGTGAAGATTCCTTACGTGAACCAGGTGCGCATCTTCGATGGTCGTCTGCTGACGCTGGATTCGACTTCATCGCGCTTCCTCACCCTGGAGAAGAAGGCATTGATGGTTGATGCCTATGCCAAGTGGCGAGTGAAGGATGCCGAGCGTTTCTATCAGTCCACCTCTGGTCTGAAGCAAGTGGCTGACGAGCGCCTGGCGCGCCGTCTCGAGGCATCGCTGCGTGACCAGTTCGGTAAGCGCACCCTGCATGAGTCGGTGTCTGGTGAGCGTGATGCACTGATGGCCGATGTGACGGCGTCCCTCAATCGTGCTGCCGAGCGTGAGCTGGGTATCGAGGTGGTGGACGTGCGGGTCAAGACCATCGACCTGCCGCGTGAGGTGAACCGCAGCGTGTTCGAGCGGATGAGCACCGAGCGTGAGCGTGAGGCTCGCGAGCACCGTGCCAAGGGTCGTGAGCTGGCCGAAGGTATCCGTGCCGATGCCGATCGTCAGCGTCGCGTCCTGCTGGCCGAAGCCTATCGTGAAGCTGAAGAGCTGCGCGGTGATGGTGATGCTCAGGCGGCTGCGATCTACTCTCGGGCTTACGGCCAGGATCAGGAGTTCTACTCCTTCTACCGCAGCCTGCGTGCTTACCGTGAAAGCTTCGCGGACAAGCGCGATGTACTGGTACTGGATCCAAGCAGCGACTTCTTCCGCTACCTGGAAAAATCCAAGCCTTGACCGGCAGCCCTGGCGGCGCGATGCGTCGCCAGGGTGACCGCAAGGTAAAACGTGGTATGATGCGGCAGCCGGGAAAATCCCGGCTTTTTTGCGTCTGTGGGAATCATGTGGCAGGAACTTGGCATCGCACTGTGTCTGGTATTGGTGCTGGAAGGCATCCTGCCTTTCCTCTGTCCGCGCCACTGGCGCGGAGCGGTATTGCAGGCGGCTCGTCTGCCCGACCGCCGACTGCGTCTTATGGGGCTGACCAGCATGTTGCTGGGGACTGCCCTTCTATATCTGCTTCACTGAAGGCTTGTGCCGCCCGGATCGAGAGGGGAATGGCGAAATGGCAACGGTAGACCGCTGGCTGCTGCCAGATGGCATCGAAGAAGTACTGCCGCCGGAAGCGGCGCGCATCGAGGCGGCACGCCGCCAGGTGTTGGACCTGTTCCAGCGTTGGGGTTACGAGTTCGTCGTTACCCCCCATATCGAGTACCTGGAATCTCTGTTGACTGGCGCCGGTCAGGATCTTGACCTGCGCACCTTCAAGGTCACCGATCCGCTGTCCGGTCGGCAGATGGGCTTTCGTGCCGACATCACGCCGCAGGTGGCGCGTATCGATGCTCATACCCTGCGCCGCGAAGGTCCGAGCCGTCTGTGCTATGCCGGCAGCGTACTGCACGCCAAGCCGCGTGCGCTGACCACGTCGCGCAGCCCGATCCAGCTCGGCGCCGAGCTCTATGGCGACGCCAGCCCGGCCAGCGATATCGAGGTGATCAGCCTGCTGGTCGAGACCCTTGAGCTGGCGGCGGTGCCGGACGTGCACATGGATCTTGGCCATGTCGGTATCTACCGCGGGCTGGCGCGTGCCGCTGGTCTGTCTGGCGAAGCCGAGCAGCAGCTGTTCGATGCGCTGCAGCGCAAGGCCATGGACGAAATCGAAACCCTGACCACCGCACTGCCGCAAGGGCTGGGCAGCATGCTGCGTTCGCTGGGCGAGCTGTGCGGTGGACGCGAGGTGCTGGATCTGGCCCAGGCCGCGCTGGTCGAAGCGCCGGATGCGGTCCACGCTGCGCTCGACGAGCTGGTGGCCATCGCCGATGCGCTGGAGCTGCGTTATCCGGAGCTGCCGCTGTACTTCGACCTCGGCGAGTTGCGTGGCTACAACTATCACACCGGTGTGGTGTTCGCCGCTTTCGTTCCGGGTGAGGGTGGTGCCATCGCGCAGGGTGGTCGTTACGACGACACGGGTGCGGTATTTGGTCGGGCGCGCCCGGCCACGGGCTTCTCGACCGACCTGAAAACCCTGGTGACCCTGGGTGACATGCGTCTGGACGACACGGTCAGTGGCGTCTGGGCACCGGATAATCATGACCTTTATCTGTGGCAGGCCGTTCGTCGTCTGCGTGGTGAGGGCGAGCGCGTGGTACAGGCGCTGCCCGGACAGAGCGAGGCGGATGCACGCGAAGCGGGCTGTGATCGCCTGCTGGCGCTGCACGATGGACGTTGGCAGGTGACGCCCCTGGCGTCCTGAATTCATTTTCGCCGGCCAGAGCGGCCGGCATCGAAGCTTGCGCGAAGAGGACAAGTTTATGGGTAAGAATGTCGTCGTCCTGGGCACCCAGTGGGGTGATGAGGGCAAGGGCAAGATCGTCGACCTGCTCACCGAGCAGGCTGCCGCGGTCGTGCGTTACCAGGGTGGCCACAATGCCGGCCACACCCTGGTGATCGACGGTGAGAAGACCGTCCTGCACCTGATTCCGTCCGGCATCCTGCGTGAAGGCGTCGAATGCCTGATCGGCAACGGTGTGGTCGTCGCGCCTGACGCGCTGATGCGCGAAATCACCAAGCTGGAAGAGAAGGGCGTTCCGGTGCGTGAGCGCCTGCGCATCAGCCCGGCCTGCCCGCTGATCCTGTCCTATCACGTCGCGCTGGACCAGGCGCGCGAGAAGGCTCGTGGCGACGCCAAGATCGGCACCACCGGTCGCGGTATTGGCCCGGCCTACGAAGACAAGGTGGCCCGTCGCGGTCTGCGCGTGGGTGATCTGTTCCACCGCGAGCGTTTCGCCGCCAAGCTCGGTGAGCTGCTGGACTACCACAACTTCCAGCTGGTCAATTTCTACAAAGAGCCGGCCATCGACTTCCAGAAAACCCTGGACGAGTGCATGGAGTACGCCGAGCTGCTCAAGCCGATGATGGCTGACGTGACGGCCGTGCTGCATGACCTGCGTCGTGAGGGCAAGGACATCATGTTCGAAGGTGCTCAGGGCTCCCTGCTGGACATCGACCACGGTACCTACCCCTACGTCACCAGCTCCAACACCACGGCTGGCGGCATCGCCACTGGCTCCGGTTTCGGCCCGCTGTACCTGGACTACATCCTCGGTATCACCAAGGCCTATACCACCCGTGTCGGCTCTGGCCCGTTCCCGACCGAGCTGTTCGATGACATCGGTGCCTTCCTGGCCAAGCGTGGTCACGAGTTCGGCGCCACCACCGGTCGTGCCCGTCGTTGTGGCTGGTTCGACGCTGTGATTCTGCGTCGTGCCATCGAGATCAACAGCATCTCCGGCCTGTGCCTGACCAAGCTGGACGTGCTCGATGGTCTGGAAACCATCCGCATCTGTACCGGTTACAAGGACGCTGACGGCCAGGTGCTGGTCGATGCGCCGACCGATGCCGACAGCTACATCGGCCTGCAGCCGGTCTATGAGGAAATGCCGGGTTGGAGCGAGTCCACTCTGGGCGCCAAGACCCTGGAAGACCTGCCGGCCGCTGCCCGTGCTTACATCAAGCGTGTGGAGGAGCTGGTTGGCGCGCCGATCGACATCATCTCCACCGGCCCGGATCGCAACGAAACCATCGTGCTGCGTCACCCGTTCGCCTGATCGAGATTGTTCGATCCGCCAAAAGACCGCCTTCGGGCGGTCTTTTTGTATCCGAATAACGGGCATGAAGCTTGCCTGCGTTCAACAAATCGTCAAAGTTGCCGTTATAGCGATCAGGTTCGTTGAGGAGAGCTGTCAGTGTTCGCCATTATTTCGATGTTGCGCAGTCGTCTGTTGCGTCCGGTGTTCATCGCGCTCGGCTTGGCCATGCTGGTGCAGGTGGGGCTGGCCGTGTGGTTGATGCGCGCCTCGGTGAACGACATGGTCGAGGATCTTGCCCAGCGCCTGGGCGGTGAGAGTCTGCGTCTGGGGCAGGAGCTGAACGTTGCGCAACAGGAGATGAGCCAGGGGCTCACGGCGCTTTCGCAGAATACCCGCTCGCGCCTGGCCGAAGGCCTTACGACGCAGCTCAAGGGCGAGCAGGCGCAATTGCGCAGCGTGCTGGAGGGGAGTCTCAAGCAGTCCGGTCAATCGCTCGCGCAGCTGTTGGCCGGGGTCGCGCCCAAGTCCATCTGGGATCTGGATATCCCGGCGTTGACGGCGCTGACGCGTATCGCGCAGCAGGACCCGGCCGTGCTCTTCGCAGTCATCTACGATGCCGATGGCAAACGTCTGACGCGTAATTTCAATCGCAGTAATGCGCAGGTGCGTGAGTTGATCGCCGCCGGTCAGGGCACGTCTCCGCTCGACAAGCTGGTCGACGCCGCCTCGCGTAATCCCAATGTCTATATCGTCGAGGCGGACATCAATCCGATGGGCGCGTCCATCGGCAAGATCCAGATGGGCCTGTCGCTCGATGTGGTCGAGCGTGAGCTGCAGGCGCTCGACGGGCGTTTCAATGCGCTGGTCGACGGTGCCGGCAAGCTGGTCGACAGCAGCCTCTCGGGAGCTTCGGAGGAGACGACGCGAACCCTGCGTGAGCGCCTGCAGTCTGCCGAGCGCTACACCCAGCAAATGGCGCGCAATGGTGGCGAGTCGGTGCGCCAGGCGGCGGATGGGCTGCGTTGGAATATCGCGTTGGGCCTGCTCCTGGTTGGCGCGCTGGCGCTGGTGGTGGTGGCGCTCGTGCTCGGTTGGCGAGTGCTGAGTCGCCTGCGTCTGCTCAGTGATGCGCTCAATGATCTGGCTGCAGGCGAGGGCGATCTGACGCGGCGGGTGGATATTCGTAGTCAGGACGAAGTGGGGGAGATGGCGGGGGCGGTCAATCGCTTCATGGACAAGCTGCAGCCCATCGTGCGTGAGTCCGGTGATGTGGCGCTGCGCACGGGCGAGCAGATCCGTAGCCTCACTCAACGTGGCGCCGCGGCCGAGTCGGCGGCCGGTCGCCAGCGTGACGAGGTGGCTGGCAGCCTGCAGGCTCTGGAGCAAATGGCTGATGAGGCGCAGGCGGAAAGCCAGGCCATGCAGGAGGCATTGCAGCGCGTCGATACCATTCGTGAGGCGGCGCATGAGAATGCGGTGATCGCGCAGCGTCTGTCGTCGCTGATCGAGGGGTTGGTGGCGCGTGTGGCTGATGGCTCGGCAGTAATCGAGCGGCTGGCCAAGCAGAGCGAGCAGATCGAGGTGGTGCTGACGGTGATTCAATCCATCGCCGAGCAGACCAACCTGCTGGCGCTCAATGCGGCCATCGAGGCCGCGCGTGCCGGTGAAAGCGGGCGCGGTTTCGCGGTGGTGGCTGACGAAGTGCGCGCGCTGGCGAGCAAGACGCAGCAGTCCACCGGCGATATCCAGACCCACATCAGCGCCTTGCAGCGCGGCGCGCAGGAGGCGGTCAGCGCAATCGCCCAGGCGGGGGCGCAAGGCAGCGAGGGTTTGCAGGTACTGCGCGACAGTGCGCGTCTGCAGCAGTCTGTGCAGCAGTCGGTGGACGAGGTGCACGGCGCCATCAATGCCGCGACTCAGGCTGCGGCGCATCAGGCAGAAGGGGCGGGGGCGGTGCGCGGTCGCGTCGAGATCATCCATGCCGAAGCGCAGCATGCGGCTGAGGCGGTGGCGGCAATTGCCGGCAATGCGCGCGCGCTGGATGAGTTGGCGGCGCAGCTCAAGGCCAGTCTGGGGCAGTTCAAGGTTTGATCGCTGGAAGAGGCGCCCGGTGCGCCTCGCTGCACTCAGACCAGTGCTTTTCTGCAGGCAATAAAAAACCGAGCCATGAGACTCGGTTTTTTGAATTTTGGTGCCCAGGAGAAGACTCGAACTTCCACGGCCGTTAAGCCACTGATACCTGAAACCAGCGCGTCTACCAATTCCGCCACCTGGGCACTGCAGCAATGTTCGTCGTTACCGACACGGAGCGTTGCATCCGTTATTTGCAAAGTGGGTTATCAATCCACTTCACGAATTTGGTGCCCAGGAGAAGACTCGAACTTCCACGACCGTTAAGTCACTGATACCTGAAACCAGCGCGTCTACCAATTCCGCCACCTGGGCACAGAAACCGATGAATCATCATCTGCTTCGTGTTACAACGTCTGCTCGACGCTGTGGGCGCGAACTATACGGGCGGGCATTTACCTTGTAAACCCCTGACCGCAAAAAAATTATTGTCGGCGGAAAAGCTGCCGCGAATGCCGTTTTCGCGCTTCAATAGGCAGATGGCATACACCTTTATACATAAGCATAGGTAATCCTTCCTACATGGCCGATTGGCAATCCCTCGATCCCGAGGCCGCCCGCGAGGCGGAAAAATACGACAACCCCATTCCCAGCCGCGAACTGATCCTGGCCCATCTGGCCGAGCGTGGTTCGCCTGCAAGCCGCGAGCAACTGGTCGAAGAGTTCGGTCTCAGTACCGACGATCAGCTCGAAGCGCTGCGCCGCCGTCTACGCGCCATGGAGCGCGACGGCCAGCTCATCTATACCCGCCGCGGCACTTATGCACCGGTGGACAAGCTCGACCTCATCTGCGGGCGCATCAGCGGTCACCGCGATGGCTTCGGGTTCCTGGTGCCGGACGATGGCAGTGATGATCTGTTCCTTAGCCCGGCGCAAATGCGCCTGGTGTTCGATCGCGACCGTGCCCTGGTTCGTGTCGCCGGCTTCGATCGCCGTGGCCGTCGCGAAGGCGGCATCGTCGAGGTCATCGAGCGGGCTCACGAGAGCATCGTCGGCCGCTACTACGAAGAGAACGGTATCGGTTTCGTCGTCCCCGACAATCCCAAGATCCAGCAGGAAGTGCTGGTTACCCCGGGGCGCACTGCCGGTGCGCGCATCGGTCAGTTCGTCGAGATCAAGATCACTCACTGGCCCACTCAGCGCTTCCAGCCGCAGGGCGATATCGTCGAGGTGATCGGCAACTACATGGCGCCGGGCATGGAAATCGACGTGGCGCTGCGCAGCTACGACATTCCGCATGTCTGGCCCGAGGCTGTGGTCAAGGAAGCACGCAAGCTCAAGCCCGAGGTGGAAGAGAAGGACAAGGAGAAGCGCGTCGACCTGCGTCACCTGCCTTTCGTCACCATCGACGGTGAAGATGCGCGCGACTTCGACGACGCCGTGTACTGCGAGAAGAACAGCAGCCGCTGGAAGCTGTTCTCCGGTGGCTGGAAGCTCTACGTGGCCATCGCCGACGTATCGCACTACGTCAAGGTCGGGTCGGCACTGGATGCCGAGGCGGTCGAGCGTGGCAACTCGGTGTATTTCCCCGAGCGCGTGGTACCGATGTTGCCGGAAGAGCTGTCCAACGGTCTGTGCTCGCTCAACCCGCATGTCGATCGCCTGGCCATGGTCTGCGAGATGACCATGTCCAAGAGCGGGCAGATGGTCGACTACAAGTTCTACGAGGCGGTGATCCATTCCCATGCGCGTCTGACCTACAACAAGGTCAGCCTGATGCTGGAAGATCCCAAGAGCAGCGAGGGCAAGTCCCTGCGCAGCGAGTACAAGGAAGTCCTGCCGCACCTCAACCAGCTTTATGCGCTGTATCAGGTGCTGGTGGCCGCCCGTCACGAGCGCGGGGCAATCGACTTCGAGACCCAGGAAACCCGTATCGTCTTCGGCACCGACCGCAAGATCGACGAGATCCGCCCGACTCAACGCAACGATGCGCACAAGTTGATCGAGGAGTGCATGCTGGCCGCCAACGTGGCCACTGCGCGCTTCATGCAGGATCACGAGATTCCGTCGCTGTACCGCGTTCATGATGGCCCGCCACCGGAGCGTCTGGAGAAGCTCAAGGCCTTCCTGGGTGAGCTGGGGCTTTCGCTGCAGCGTGGCAAGTCCAAGGACGGTCCATCGCCCAAGGACTACCAGCGCCTGCTGGAAAGCATCCGCGAGCGTCCGGACTATCACCTGATCCAGACCGTGATGCTGCGCTCTCTGAGCCAGGCGGTGTACAGCGCGCAGAACGAAGGGCACTTCGGCCTCAACTACGAGGCCTACACCCACTTCACCTCGCCAATCCGTCGTTACCCTGACCTGCTGGTGCACCGCGCCATTCGCAGCGTGGTTCGCTCCAAGCGTGAAACCAAGCACGTGGAGCGCGCAGGCGCGACGATCATGCCCAAGGCGCGCATCTATCCGTACGACGAGGCAGCCCTGGAGAAACTCGGCGAGCAGTGCTCGATGACCGAGCGCCGTGCCGACGAGGCGACCCGTGACGTGGTCAACTGGCTCAAGTGCGAGTTCATGCAGGACCGCGTCGGCGAGACCTTCGCGGGCGTGATCACTGCGGTGACCGGCTTCGGCATCTTCGTCGAGCTGCGCGACATCTATGTCGAGGGGCTGGTGCACGTGACCGCGCTGCCGGCCGACTACTACCACTTCGATCCGGTTCATCATCGTCTGTCCGGCGAGCGCAGTGGCCGCAGTTTCCGCCTTGGCGACAGTGTCGAAGTCAAGGTCATGCGCGTCGACCTCGACGAGCGCAAGATCGACTTCGAACTGAGCCAGGCCAAGGCCGGCAAGGGCGATGATGCGCGCCGCGGCGGCAAGTCCGGTATGGGCAATACCGATGTGCAGAAAAGTCGCGAAGTGAAGAAGGCGCTGCTCGATAGCGCCAAGAAAGGCGGCAAGGCACCGGCGAAGAAATCGACCAGTCACCGCAAGGGCGCACCAGCGCCCAAGGGCAAGGTCGAGGCAGCTGCTGACAAGCCGGGCAAGCGTAAGGCGAAACGATGAGTCAGTTGGAAAAGGTCTACGGCGTGCATGCCGTGGAGGCGCTGTTGCGCCATCACCCCAAGCGGGTCAAGCAGTTGTGGCTGGCCGAGAGCCGTCAGGCGCCGCGCATCCAGCCCGTGCTCGAGCTGGCTGCGCAGAACCGGGTGCCGGTGGGGCACAAGGAGCGCCAGGAGCTGGACGAGTGGGCCGAAGGCGTACACCAGGGGGTGGTCGCCGAAGTCAGCCCGAGCCAGGTCTGGGGCGAGAACATGCTCGACGAACTGCTCGAGCGCAGCGAAAGCGTCCCCTTGCTGCTGGTGCTCGATGGCGTGACTGACCCGCACAATCTCGGCGCCTGCCTGCGCACTGCCGATGCGGCGGGTGCGCTGGCGGTGATCGTGCCGAAGGACAAGTCCGCCACGCTCAATGCCACCGTGCGCAAGGTGGCATGTGGCGCCGCGGAAGTGATTCCGCTGGTGGCCGTGACCAACCTGGCGCGCACCCTGGAAAAACTGCAGAAGAAAGGCCTCTGGGTGGTCGGTACTGCTGGTGAGGTCGAACAGGAGCTGTACCAGCTCGACATGACCGGCCCGACGGTGCTGGTCATGGGCGCTGAGGGCAAGGGCATGCGTCGCCTCACCCGCGAGCATTGCGATTACCTGGTCAAGCTGCCCATGGGCGGCAGCGTCAGCAGTCTCAACGTTTCGGTCGCTACCGGCGTCTGTCTGTTCGAGGCGGTGCGTCAGCGCCAGGCCAAGCGCCAGGGCTGATTGTTCAAATATTCGCCAATTCGCCTTGCGTGCGGCAGGGGGCTTCTCTAGAATGGCGCCCCTTGCCGTGACGGCAGGCCTTTTCGCGCCTACCGCCTGGCAAGCTCATCACGAGAAAAACCCACTCCTTGCCTGACCACCTTAGTTGGCAGGCTACAACCCGTAAGGAGCATTTATGCGTCATTACGAAATCATCTTTCTGGTTCACCCGGACCAGAGCGAGCAAGTCGGCGGCATGGTCGAGCGTTACACCAAGCTGATCGAAGAAGACGGTGGCAAGATTCACCGCCTGGAAGACTGGGGCCGTCGTCAGCTGGCTTACGCCATCAACAACGTCCACAAAGCCCACTACGTGATGCTCAACGTAGAGTGCACCGGCAAGGCCCTGGCCGAGCTGGAAGACAACTTCCGCTACAACGACGCCGTGATCCGTAACCTGGTCATCCGTCGCGACGAGGCCGTCACTGGCCAGTCCGAGATGCTGAAGGCCGAAGAAAACCGCAGTGAGCGCCGCGAGCGTCGTGAACGTCCTGAAAACGCCGAGTCCAACGACGGCGATGACAGCGACAACAACGACAGCGACAACGCTGACGAGTAATCCACGGATCTATTGAGGAGCCAATCACATGGCACGTTTCTTCCGTCGTCGTAAATTCTGCCGCTTCACCGCTGAAGACGTGAAAGAGATCGATTTCAAAGATCTCAACACCCTGAAAGCCTACATCTCGGAAACCGGCAAGATCGTTCCTAGCCGTATCACCGGTACCAAGGCTCGTTATCAGCGTCAGCTGGCCACCGCTATCAAGCGCGCCCGCTTCCTGGCCCTGCTGCCCTACACCGACAGCCACGGCCGCTGAGATCGGATAGTCGACAAGCGTTAAGGAATAGATCGCATGCGTGCCCTGGCTGAATACATCATGCGCGGCCGTATGCAAGCCACCCTCGTGGTGGTGGGTTCGGCCATTGTGCCGTTGTTTGCCTGGTTAAGCGCTGCTGCAGGTGCCTTGGTGCTACTGCGCAGAGGCTTGAGTGATGCGCTCGGTATCGTCATCTGGGCCATGCTGCCCGCCGCTTACCTCTGCTATCTCGGTGATCCGAGTGTGTTGATGGTAATGCTGGGTACGCTGGCATTGGCGCAGGTGCTGCGTAGCAGTGCTTCCTGGAGCCGAGTTCTGATGGCGTTGGTGCCAGTTGGCGTGGTGTTTGCGCTGGTGGTCAGTGTGGCAATGGTTGAAAACCTTGAGGCAATCGCCGAAGCGTTTCGACAGGCCTTTGCTGAACTGCCCGCGCAATCCGCCGGAGGGCCCAGCAGCGAGCAGCTTCAGAGCATGCAGCAGGCATCGCTGGTACCGCTTCTGGGCGGCTTCATGACGTTCTCGTTGTTGACGATGAGTGTCCTGAGTCTGACCTTGGCGCGTTACTGGCAGGCGTTGTTATACAACCCGGGTGGTTTTGGTGAGGAGTTCCGCCAGATCCGCCTACCGGTGCCGTTTGCACTTGCATTGATCGCAGGTGTGTTTTTGGCGCCGTCATTGCTCGGCGATGCAGGGTGGGCTGTTACCCTGATCTGCATGTTGCCGCTGATGCTGGCTGGTCTGGCGTTGGGGCACGGCCTGATAGCGATGAAGCAGCTGTCGAGCTTTTGGTCGATAGGGTTGTATGTGGCGTTGCTGATGGCCGGGAACCTGATCTGTTTGTTAGTCGTTTTCGACAGTCTGTTTGATTTTCGCGGTCGCCTCGCTCGCAAGAGTGGCTCCGCGGACGGTGAAGGTTAAAAGTTAAGAGGTAAGACCCAAATGGAAGTCATCCTGCTGGAAAAAATCGCCAATCTGGGCAACCTGGGCGACAAAGTGAACGTTAAAGCCGGTTACGGCCGTAACTTCCTGCTGCCGCAAGGCAAGGCCACCGCTGCTACCGCTGAAAACGTAGCTGCGTTCGAAGCCCGTCGCGCCGAGCTGGAAAAACTGGCTGCCGAGAAGAAAGCTTCCGCTGAAACTCGCGCTGCTCAACTGGCTGAGCTGGAAGTCACCATCACCGCCACCGCTGGCGATGAAGGCAAGCTGTTCGGTTCGATCGGTACCCACGACATCGCTGACGCCCTGACCGCCTCTGGCGTTGAAGTGGCCAAGGCCGAAGTTCGTCTGCCCAACGGTACTATCCGTCTGGTCGGCGAATACGACGTAGCTGTGCACCTGCACACCGACGTCGAAGCTACCGTCAAGGTAATTGTGGTCGCCGCCTAAGAGCCCGCCCATGATCTGCCGCGCGTCCGCCGTGCTGCGTTGAAAGCTGGTTCGGAATGCTCATTTACTGCTTGTAAACTGCGCTTCCTCACCAGCTCTCGCCTTGCAGGGCTCTAGCTCGCGAGATCATGAACAGACTCTAGTTAGTAGCCGCCAAGCGGGCTTGCACTCAGGTGCTGGTCTGCTGACAATCGGGCACGGCATCGTTTCGGCGATCCGTGCCCTTTGTTTTTCTATCGCAGCACTGTCTTCCCGAGCCTATGAACGACATCAGCATTCCCGAACAGTACGACCTGCAGACCGCAGCCCTGAAAGTGCCTCCGCACTCCATCGAGGCGGAACAGTCGGTGCTCGGCGGCCTGATGCTGGACAACAATGCGTGGGAGCGCGTGCTCGATGGTGTGTCGGATGTCGATTTCTACCGCCATGATCATCGGCTGATCTTCCGCGCCATCTTCAAGCTGGCCGAGCGTAACGAGCCCTTCGACGTGGTGACCCTGTCCGAGCAGTTGGACAAGGAAGGGCAGCTGTCGCAGGTCGGCGGCCTGGCGTATCTCGCCGAGCTGGCCAAGAACACGCCGTCGGTTGCCAACATCAAGGCCTATGCGCAGATCATTCGTGAGCGCGCCACCCTGCGCAAACTGATCAGCATCAGTAACGAGATCGCCGACAGCGCGTATGCCCCCGAGGGCCGCACGGGCGAGGAAATTCTCGACGAAGCCGAACGCCTGATCTTCCAGATTGCCGAAGACCGCCCCAAGACCGGCGGTCCGGTGGGGATCAACGACATTCTGGTCAAGGCCATCGACCGTATCGATACGCTGTTCAACAACGGTGATGCGATCACCGGCCTGTCGACCGGTTTCGACGATCTCGACGGACTCACCAGCGGCTTGCAGCCGGCCGACATGATCATCGTCGCCGGTCGTCCGTCGATGGGTAAGACCACCTTCGCCATGAACCTGGTGGAGAACGCGCTGATGCGCAGCGACAAGTCGATTCTCGTCTACTCGCTGGAGATGCCCTCGGAGTCCATCGTCATTCGTATGCTCGCCTCGCTGGGGCGCATCGACCAGACCAAGGTACGTGCCGGTCAGCTCGATGATGACGACTGGCCGCGATTGACCAGCGCGGTCAACCTGCTCAATGACCGCAAGCTGTTCATCGACGATACCGCCGGTATTTCCCCCAGCGAGATGCGCGCGCGTACGCGGCGACTGGCCCGCGAGCACGGCGAGATCGGCCTGATCATGGTCGACTACCTGCAGCTCATGCAGATCCCGGGTTCCAGCGGCGACAGCCGGGTCAACGAGATTTCCGAAATCTCGCGCTCGCTGAAGGGCCTGGCCAAGGAGTTCAACTGCCCGGTGATCGCCCTGTCGCAGCTCAACCGTGGCCTGGAGCAGCGCCCCAACAAGCGCCCGATCAACTCCGACTTGCGTGAATCCGGTGCGATCGAGCAGGACGCCGACATCATCCTGTTCGTGTACCGCGATGAGGTGTACCACCCGGAGACCGAGTACAAGGGCGTGGCCGAGATCATCATCGGCAAGCAGCGTAACGGTCCGCTGGGTACTGCGCGCCTTGCCTTCCTCGGCAAGTACTCGCGTTTCGAGAACCTGGCGCCGGGTAGCTACCAGTTCGACGACGAGTAGTTCGTATCCGCGCTCGCCGGGTTTTTCTCGGCAACGAGGCGGTGGCACAGATCAATGAAAGCGGGCGTCCAGCGGTTAAGATGGGCGCCCGTTTTTCGTTCAGGCCTCTGTCATGCGCCCGCTTGCCGCTATCGTCGATCTTTCCGCCATTGCCCATAATTACGCTGTCGCCAAGCGCTGCGCGCCGGGGCGCCAGGCCTTTGCGGTGGTCAAGGCCAATGCTTACGGGCATGGCGTGCGCGAAGTGGTGACGGCGCTACACGAGGCCGCCGATGGCTTCGCCGTGGCCTGTCTGGAGGAGGCGGCCGAAGTGCGCGCCATGCACGGCGAGGCACGTATCCTGCTGCTGGAGGGCTGCTTCGAAGCCAGCGAATATGGCATCGCCGCGCAGCTGGGGCTGGATCTGGTGCTGCAGAGCGCGGCGCAGGCCGAGGCCCTGCTCGCTGCTGAGCTGGCGCGTCCACTCAACGTCTGGCTGAAGCTGGACTCCGGCATGCATCGCCTCGGTTTCGACGCCGCCAGTCTGCGCCAGTGGCATGCGCGGCTGGAGGACGCCGCTCAGGTTGCCGAGCTGAATCTGCTCAGTCATTTCGCCTGTGCCGACGAGCGTGGCCATCCGCTTACCGAGCAGCAGGTGGAGCGCTTTCTCGACGTGCTGGATCTGGACTTCAATCATCGCTCGCTGGCCAACTCGGCGGCGGTGTTGACCATTCCCGCAGCGCATATGGACTGGCTGCGCCCCGGCATCATGCTCTACGGCGCCACGCCCTTCGCTGAGTTGAGTGCGCGCGAGTTGGGGCTGAAACCGGCCATGACCCTGGCTGCACGGGTGATCGCGGTGCGTGAGGTGGCTGTCGGTGAGAGCGTCGGTTATGGCGCGGCCTGGGTCGCCGAGCGGCCCTCGCGCATTGCCACGGTCAGCTGCGGTTATGCCGACGGCTACCCACGTCACGCACCGAGCGGTACGCCGGTGCTGGTCGAGGGGCAGCGCGCCAGGCTGGCGGGAAGGGTGTCGATGGACATGCTGGCGGTGGACATTACCGACCTGCCCGAGGCCGACGTCGACTCGCCAGTGGAGCTGTGGGGCAGCCAATTGCCGGTGGATGAAGTGGCCACGGCGTGCGGCAGCATCGGCTACGAGCTGCTGACCAAGGTCACGGCGCGAGTGCCGCGACGCTATATCGGCTGATCAGGCCAGGCCGCTGGGGACTTTCAGCACATCCAGTTGCAGGCACGCCTGCTCGCTCAGTTCACCGTCGTCGCCATGCACGCGTGCCCCGCAACGGCCTTGTTCCTTGGCGCGATACAGCGCCTGGTCGGCGATCTTGTACAGGCTGGTGAAGTTCTTCGCGTGGCGAGGATAGAGCGCCACGCCGATGCTGATGGTCACGCGCAGACGCTCGGCGCCGTAGTGCACCGCCTCCGACAGTTCTGCCAGCAAACGCTCGGCGATTTCCCGGGCCTGGCTTTCGGCATCGCTGCCGCAGATCAGTGCGGCGAACTCATCGCCACCCAGGCGCGCGACCGCATCACCGGCGCGCACGTGCTCACGCAGGCGTTTGGCGATGACCTGCAGCATCAGGTCGCCGGCGGTATGACCGAAGCGGTCGTTGATCGGCTTGAAGTGATCCAGGTCGATCAACAGCAATGCCACGCTTTCGTCGTGCCGTTCGGCATGTGCCAGCGCCGACTCGCAGCGCTCGACCAGATAACGCCGGTTGGGCAACTCCGTCAGTGGGTCGTGGAAGGCCGCATGCTGCAGCTCGCGCTCACGCTCGCGCAGTTGTTCGTTGGTCGCCGCCAGTTCGGCGGTGCGGGCGGTCACCGCCGCCTGCAGCTCGTCAGCGCTGGCCTGCAGTTGCGCCAGGCGCGCGGTTTTCTCGCGATCTGCCTGTTGCAGGGCCACGGCGCGCTCCTGCTTGAGGATCTGAATGCGGTAGGCCAGGGCAAAGGAGAACAGGATGGACTCGGCCGCCACGGCCAGTGGGAAAACATAGGCATTCCACTCGGCTGGCTGCAGTACGCCGGTGGTACGCAGCAGCAGGATGGCGACGCTGCCCAGGACCAATCCATAGCCGTACAGATACAGCTGCGCGGGGAAGAAGCCCTGTCGCCAACGGATCGCGGCGCTGCCCAGGGCGGCAGGTATGCTGGTCAGCGACAGCAGGGCAATGGCCCAGGCGGCGAGCAGGCGTTGGTCGAACAGATTCAGGACGATGGCGATCAGGTAGATCACGCAGGCCATGTTCAACAGGTGGTGCGCCCAGCGCACATAGATGCGTGTTTGTAATAGCGTCTGGGTGAAGCGGCTGGCGAACAGGCCCCATAGCGACGGCAGGGTGATGCGGTCCAGCCAGGCGGGCACCGCATGGTTCGGCCACAGGTACTGCGCGCCGTGGCCGGTCATGCTCATGATGAACAGCAGGGCGAAGGCGGTGGTCAAGACGTACCAGAAATACGCCCTGTCACGCAGCGAGATGAGGATGAACAGGTTGTACAGCAGCAGCGCGAAAACCACGCCATAGATGACGCCCAGGGCCAGGTTCTCGCGGGCTGCCAGCTGCGTGAGATCGTCGAGTTGCCAGATGCGCAGTGGGAACGAGTTGCCGGCGGGGTCAAGGGCGCGCAGGTAGAAGGTCGTTGGCTGGTCACTCAGGGTCGGCAGGTCGAACACCATGCGTCGGTACGGGTGGTCGCGACTCTCGGTGTAGGGGACTCGCTCGCCGGACTGGCGCAACTGCCAGCCGTCGTGGCCGTCAGGCAGGTAGAGCTGCAGGTCGAGCTGGGTGACCGAGCCTACTTCCAGCACCCAGCGTGCTGGTGCACGCATGTCACGCTGCAGGGTGAGTTTGATCCACCAGGGGTTGCGGCTCTGGCCGACGCTGGCGCGGCCGTTGGCGGGTTGAAAGCGAGCCTGTTGCTCGGCGGCGGCAAGATCATCGATGGACAGGTCGCCCTGAGTATCTTCCAGCAGCTCGATATATGCGTTGAGCGGCATGCCGCTGCTGGCGTCGGTGAGCATCACGGATGGCATCGCCTGGCCCGTGCTCGACAGTCCCAGCAGAAGAACAAGGAGGAGGGCGAAGCGCTGCTGCATAGGTGTCCTGAAGACGGCTGGCCGAATAGTTGAGTATATGCACAGGATTGTTATCGGGCGAAAACAAATATGGTGGTAAGGCTGCTGCCATATGAGTTGGCCAATTCTTGCGCGCTTTGATTATCGAAGCTGACGGCCCGGGGCTTGGATTGGCCAGGTTTGAGCGCCTGTCAATGCGCTTACGGACACCATAAAACCCAGCGTATTGGTCTGGTTTGGTCAAAATTTGTGCTATGATCCGCGCCCCTCGTAATAGCCCGCTGATCAAAAAATATGCAAGCCGCCAAGCCGCTGTTCGACTATCCCAAGTACTGGGCCGAGTGTTTCGGGCCCGCACCCTTCCTGCCGATGAGCCGGGAAGAGATGGATCTGCTCGGCTGGGACAGCTGCGACATCATCATCGTCACCGGTGATGCCTACGTCGATCATCCTTCGTTCGGCATGGCCATCATTGGCCGTCTGCTCGAGGCTCAGGGCTTTCGCGTCGGCATCATTGCCCAGCCGGACTGGCGCAGCAAAGACGACTTCATGAAGCTCGGCGAGCCGAACCTGTTCTTCGGCGTTGCGGCGGGCAACATGGACTCGATGATCAACCGCTACACCGCGGACAAGAAGATCCGCAGCGACGATGCCTACACCCCCGGTGGCCTGGCCGGCAAGCGTCCTGATCGCGCCAGCCTGGTGTACAGCCAGCGCTGCAAGGAAGCCTTCAGCCATGTGCCCGTGGTGCTGGGCGGCATCGAGGCCTCCTTGCGCCGCATCGCCCACTACGATTACTGGCAGGACAAGGTGCGTCGCTCGATCCTGATGGATGCCACCGCCGACATCCTGCTCTACGGCAACGCCGAGCGCGCCGTGGTCGAGATCGCCCAGCGCCTGTCGCGCGGTGAGCAGGTCGACGCCATCACCGATGTGCGCGGCACCGCGTTCATTCGTCGCGACACGCCGGCGGGCTGGTTCGAGGTCGACTCTACGCGCATCGACCGCCCCGGCCGCGTCGACAAGATCATCAACCCTTATGTGAACACCCAGGACACCGAAGCCTGCGCCATCGAGCAGGGCAAAGGCGAGGTCGAAGACCCGAACGAAGCCAAGGTCGTGCAGATTCTCGAAAGCCCGCGCATGACCCGCGACAAGACGGTGATTCGCCTGCCGTCGTTCGAGAAGGTACGCAACGACCCGGTGCTCTACGCCCACGCCAACCGTGTGCTGCACCTGGAGACCAACCCGGGCAACGCCCGTGCGCTGGTGCAGAGGCATGGCGAAGTGGACGTGTGGTTCAACCCGCCACCCATTCCCATGACCACCGAGGAAATGGACTACGTGTTCGGCATGCCCTATGCGCGTGTGCCGCACCCGGCCTATGGCAAGGAGAAGATCCCGGCCTACGAGATGATCCGCTTTTCGGTGAACATCATGCGTGGCTGCTTCGGTGGCTGCACCTTCTGCTCGATCACTGAGCACGAAGGCCGCATTATCCAGAACCGTTCGCACGAGTCGATCATCCGCGAGATCGAGGAGATGCGTGACAAGGTACCGGGCTTCACCGGTGTGGTCTCCGACCTTGGCGGGCCGACTGCCAACATGTACCGCATCGCCTGCAAGGACCCGGAGATCGAGAAGCACTGCCGCAAACCGTCGTGCGTGTTCCCTGGCATCTGCGAGAACCTCAACACCGACCACTCGTCGCTGATCGAGCTGTACCGCAAGGCGCGTGCGCTGCCGGGCGTCAAGAAGATCCTGATCGCCTCCGGTCTGCGCTACGACCTGGCCGTCGAGTCGCCGGAGTACGTCAAGGAGCTGGTCACCCACCACGTCGGCGGCTACCTGAAGATTGCCCCGGAGCACACCGAACGCGGCCCGCTGGACAAGATGATGAAGCCGGGGATCGGCAGCTACGACCGCTTCAAGCAGATGTTCGAGAAGTTCTCGAAGGAAGCGGGCAAGGAGCAGTACCTGATCCCGTACTTCATCGCCGCGCACCCCGGCACCACCGACGAGGACATGATGAACCTCGCCCTGTGGCTCAAGCGCAACGGCTTCCGCGCCGACCAGGTGCAGGCCTTCTACCCGTCGCCGATGGCCACGGCCACGGCCATGTACCACTCGGGCAAGAACCCGCTGCGCAAGGTCACCTACAAGAGCGATGGTGTCGAGATCGTCAAGAGCGAGCAGCAGCGTCGCCTGCACAAGGCCTTCCTGCGTTACCACGATCCCAAGGGCTGGCCGCTGCTGCGCGAAGCCCTGGAGCGCATGGGGCGCGGCGATCTGATCGGCAACGGCAAGCATCAGCTGATCCCCACCTATCAGCCGCAGACCGATGAGTACCAGAGCGCGCGGCGCAAGAACTCGACGCCTGCCGGCAGCAAGAAAGTCGGCAAGATCCTGACTCAGCACACCGGCTTGCCGCCTCGCGCCAGCGACGGCAGCAAACCCTGGGACAAGCGCGAGCAGGCCAAGGCAGCAGCCGAGGCGCGTAATCAGCAGGCTGCGCGCGAGCGTGCAGGTGCGGGTAAAGGCAAGGGCAAGAAGCCGTCGAAGAAGCCCGCAGTGCCGCGCTGAATCATCGACGCCGAACAAAAACGCCAGCATTGAGCTGGCGTTTTTGTTGCAGAAGCCCAGATCGGGGCCTGGCAGAGGGAGAGCTTCAGCTCGCCATTGCCGTCGTGACGTGCGGCTCGTTTCAGTTTGCGCTGAACCGGCAGGTCAGATAACGGTTGCTGGGGCCATAGCGCAGGATCGACCACAAGCGCCTGAATAGGTACAGCGGATGGCTGCGGTAATACGCCAGCACGGCATTGCCGACGCCTTCCGAGCGATGCTGGCGGGCCTCCTTTTTCTCGGGTTTCTTGAACAACCCGGAAAACTCCCAACGCTGGATCTGCTCGAAGCGCTCCTGCGCGCGCAGGTCGTGACGGCGGAACAGGCGCGCGAAGCTCGCCGGGCTGAAGTCATGGAGATGGTGCGGATTGCCGTCGAGCGTGGGGGTTGTCGGCACCGAGGCAATGATGCTGCCGCCGTGGGCCAGCAGTCGTGCGAGGTTTTCCACCAGGCGCACCGGGTCTGGCAGATGCTCGATGGTCTCCAGGCTGACGATGCTGTCGAAGCCTTCGCTGTCGGCGAAGGTTTCGGCATTGGCACACAGATAGCGCAGATTCGGTCGCTGGTAGTTGGCCTGGGCATAGGCGATGGCATCGGGGTCGATGTCGATACCGACGATCTGCTTGTCCGGATGTCGCTCGGCCAGCAACGCACTGCCGTAACCGCAGCCACAGGCCATATCCAGCACGCGTGAGCCTTGCAGCGAGTCGCTGGCGAATGCATAACGCTGCAGGTGCAGGTCGAGAGTGGCCTGGTCGGCGGCCAGGCGTTCATCCATCTTCAGGGGATAGATGCGTTCGAGGGTATGCATGGCAGCCTGTCCTTTGGCGACGAGGGAGGGTGTGGCGGTCCGTAGTCTGTTGCTTCCCGATCAGGGCTGCAAGCACCTTGCCGGGGCTGATGGTGCTGGGTGTGATGCGCCGCGGGGCTTGCTTATCCTTTTCTGGAGCCATGGTTGCAGAATATGAACGGCAGCGGATTCACGTCATGCATGTTGCTGTTGCCCCCTGTCCCTATCTGGTCCCTGTTGCTGGCTGCATACGGTGAGAATCAAGTGCTGCAATCTCGACTTGCAGAAGCAGCCGCAAACGCAGCTGATCAAGGCCGAATCGGGTGAGGTTATCTAGGGTCCGGCAGGCGCCTGGCAGCTTGACCGCAGGCCTGAGCCTCAAGGTCCACAGCTCGCAGCGCGATGGAGCGGAGCTCAGGCCCGAAATCCGGTGCCGAAGGGCTTCGGTGATCGTCTGCTGGAGATTCGTTCGGGTGCACTGCAAAAGTTGGTGCTGAACTTTCGCCTGCACAGCACCGACCTAGCGTCATGATGCTCGAGTTGGGGCGTTCGATCACCTCCCGCCGCGAAGGGCGGGAGGTGATCGAACGCCGGCTCGTCAGCCTCGATAGCGAGTGCTGAGGACTAGAGCTGGCCAGCCTGCCACTGCGCTTCGCGGCTGGAGAGGGCGGCGGCGATGTCCGCGATGCTGTCGGAGGCGATGCTCTCCGGCAGCGGGTCGAGACCGACGCTGGCGAACAGCTGACCATAGCTGTTGCGCAACTCGGCGTAGGCCAGGTCGCGGCGTAGGTCAGCCTGCAGCGTGTTCAGCTCGCCCTGGATCAGCTCCAGCTCGCCAATACCCTGTGCCTGGTAGCGATTGCGCAGTTGCTCGACGATCTGTCCGTCCAGCCCCGCCAGTTGCTGGCTGGTCTGGAACTGGCGCTGGGCCTCGCGGAAGTTGGCGTTTGCCACATGAAGCTGGGCGAGAATCGCCATCGACATGGCCTGGCGACGGGCGTCGGCGACTTCCTGGCCGGCCTTGGCGACATCAATGGCGGCTGGCGCGGAAAGTACGTTGAACAGGTTCCAGGTGACTTTCACGCCATAGTCGGCCCAGCTCTGGTTCACCAGGAAGCTGTTGCTGTCGTAGTGACCGCCAGCGGAGAACTCCAGGCCCGGCAACAGGCGCAGCATGGCCTTGCGAGTTTCAGCAGCACTGATGCGCGCCTGGTAATCCTGCTCACGCAGTTCCGGTCGACTGGCCAGTGCCTCCTGTTCCAGCGTGTCCAGCTCCACCTTGAGTTCCGGCATCTGATAACCGGTGTCAGGCGCCAGCTGGACCTGAGTGCCCAGTGGCAGGTTGATCAGGGTGGCCAGCTCGGTCTTGGCCAGCGACAGGGCACGGCGCTGCTCTTCCAGCTGGCGCGTGGCCTCGATCAGCGCGCGCTGATAGCTCAGGGCCTGGATCGGATCGCCGATGCGTTGTTCGCTCAGGCGCTGGCTGTTATCGCGGGCCTGGGCGACGCGTGCCATGAGGCTGTCGATCTGAGTCAGCAGACGATCCGCCGCCACGGCACGCCAGTAGGCCGAGCGCACATCCTGGATGATGGTATGCATCACCTTGCGGCGGCGCTCCTGAACGATCAGGCGCTGGTCGCCTTGCTGCTTGGCGCTGACGTAGCTGACGCCGAAGTCCAGCACGTTCCACACCATGGTCAGGTCTGCGACGCTACGGTCGCGGTCTTGCGAGGTGGATGGCTCCAGCGACTGGGTGCCGGTTTCGATGCTCTGGCTGCTGGAGGCGCTGATGTTGTTGCGCCCGGCGTAGCCGGCGGACAGTGCCATGCGTGGCAGCATGTCGAAGGTGGCCAGGTCGACCTGGCGCTGGGCCATGGCTTCTTCCATGACCTTAAGGCGTGCTTCGAGGTTGTACTTCACTGCGCGAGCCATGGCTTCGTGCAAGGTCAGCGGGCCACTGAGTGGCTCCTGATCCTTGAACATGATCGCCAGATCCTGCTGGGCGCGTTGCTCGCTTACGCTGCGGTCGATGGGTGTGCTGGTCACCGCACAACCGCCAACGGCTAACGCCAGTAGGCTGATACTGAAAAATTTCGCTGCTTTGCTCATCCTTGGACCGCCCCCTAGTACGGCACTCATTCGATTCTTATCTGTTGTGTCGATTACGCTTGTGGCATCTGCAACGGAATATCTCCCAGCGCCCAGGCCAGATCTCTTATCTGGCGTTGCTCGCTTTCACCTATCTCCTGCAGTTGCTGGCTCAGAGTCGCTGCTCCGAGAATCTCTCCCCCGCCCAAGCCACTGCCGGTGGAATTACCCCAGCGAAGCTGGATATCGCCTGACTCCTGCGGTACGTCCTTGCTGAACATGCTGGAGAAACTGCTGGTGCCGAATACCCCGCCGTCGCCGCCCCCAAAGCCGAGGAAGCCGACAGCGCCGCCAGAGGAGGCACCGCTATCACTGCTGGAGAACACCTGGGCGATGTAGCTGGGCGACAGTGCGCCGTTGTTGATGAAGATGTTGCCCAGCGTAGGTATGCCACTGCCGATAGTTGGCACGTCGAACAGCGGCGGTGGCAGCAGTGGCGAGGTGGTAATGGGTGGCGGTGCGCTGGGTATGCTCGGTTGAGTTGGCGTAACCGGTGCGGTCGGTACGCTTGGTGTCGGGTTGGCACGGAACTCCGGATCGCCGGTATTGAGCCCTCCCAGCGTGTAGCCGGTACTGGAGAAATTGCTCTGCAAGGTGTTACCGATGCCATCAACGATGCCGCTACCGGCGGCCGTGAGTGACAGACCGAGGGTGCCCTGGCCGGTCACGCCGCCGACGGTAATGCGGTAAGTGCGTGCATCGACCTGGACCAGCGAGAGCAGGATACCGCTGGCGCTGCCTGTTGTGGCCAGGGCGAAGTCGGCCAGATCGACGCCGTTGACGTCTTCGCTGAACGTGACGGTGAAACCGAGGGTGCTGCTAGTGGTGGGCGATGTTCCGTCGAGGGCGATGCCTGTCACCTGCGGTGCGGCTGCATCCACCAGTACGGCGGTGGTGGTGCCGATGTTGTTGAGAGCCGTAGCGGTATCGTTACCGGCGGCATCGCGCAGTGTCGCACCGTTGGCCTGGAGACTGCTGCCGATGGCAATGCCGTTGCTGTCCTGCTGGCCATTGGCAATGCTCAGACGGAATACCAGTGCGGAGCTGCCTGAGCCGCTGAGGTAGTTGGCGTAAACGGTGCCGCCGGTATCCAGGGTGATTGCCAGGCGCGGGGTACCGCCTGTGGTGTCGACGGTCACCGCTTCGTCGAAGTTCACCGTGAAGTCGAGGGTGTCTCCCACCACGTAGGTGCCATTGGCTGGCACGTTGACCGAGGTGACAGTTGGTGCCTTGCTGTCGATGGCGTAGTTGTTGGAGTCGGTGCTGCCGACGCCGGTGTTGCCGGCGGCATCGGCATAACCGGTGTTGTCCAGAGTAATCAGGTTGGTAGCGTCGGTGACGTCGGCGCCCGGTGTCAGGGTCGCCGTCCAGGTCAGCCCGCCATCGCCCGAGCTAAGGTTGCTGAGTGCACCATTGGCCACGCTGAAGTCGGTCGTGGTCAGCCCAGTCACCGCCTCGCTGAAGGTGATGGTGACGGTGGTGTTCTGGCCGGCCTTCAATGTCGTATCGGCGACCACGACGGTGGCCGTCGGGCGCTGGGTATCGATGGCGTAATTGTTGGAGTCGGTGGAAGCGCTTCCCGAGTTACCGGCAGTATCGGTATAGCCGGTGTTGTCCAGGGTGATCAGGTTGCTGCTGTCGGTGACGTTGCCATCTGGCGTCAGGGTGGCGGTCCAGGTGATGTTGTCCGAGGTGGACAGGTTGCTGAGGGTGCCGTTGGCCACGCTGAAGTCGGCGGTGGTCAGCCCGGTCACCGCCTCGCTGAAGGTGATGGTGACGGTGGTGGTCTGCCCGGCCTTCAGTGCGGTATCGCTCACCACGATGGCTGCCGTTGGGCGCTGGGTGTCGATGGCATAGTTGGCCGAATCGGTGCTGCCGCTGCCGATGTTGCCGGCCAGATCCATCACACCGCTGTTGTTGAGGGTGATGATGTTGCTGGCATCGGCGATGTTGGTACTCGGAGTGAAGGTGCCCGTCCAGGTCACGCCGCCATCGCTGCTGCTGAGGCCGCTGAGGCTGCCGTTGGCCACGCTGAAGTCGCCGATGTCCAGACCCTGCACGGCTTCGTTGAAGGTCACGGTGACGGTGGCGGTTTCGCCGATCCGCAGCGCCGTGTCGCTGAGAGTGATGCTGCTGGCAGCCGGGCGCACACCGTCCACCACCAGGGCCTTGTTGGCGCCTAGGGAACCGGCGGCCCCAGGCGTCGGCAGGGTGAGGATGGCGGACTGGCTGGTGCCGTCCTGAATGCTGCCGCCGTTGAGGTTCAGGGCCGAGGTGGAGGCGTAGTCGAGGTCGGCGGAGCTGTCGCCGGCCTGCACGGTGTAGCTGAAGCTCAGGGTGTCGGTGCCCGAGCCGGACACATAGTCGAGTACCCGGTCGGTGGTGCCGGTTTCCAGGGTCAGGGTCGGAGTACCGGTCACGTTCACCGCTGAGTCGAAGCGCACAGTGACGGTGATGACATCGCCGATCTTGTAGGTGCCGTTAGCGGTGCTGGACGAGACGCTGGTGACGGTCGGGGCGATGGGGGCGGTCAGGGTCAGGTCGTTGCCGCTGCTGCCGATGTAGCTGGTGGTCAGCTCGGTGCCGTTGCCGGCGGCGTTGAACTTGCCGCCCTCGCTGACGCCGCTGAAGGTGCCGGTCACGGCATCGGCAGCATCGTTGACGATCATCGTGTAGCTGTCGCCACTGCCGGCCGCGTAGCCATGGGTGACCGCCAGGGCGGCGCCGGAAACGTCGACGGAGCCATTGACCACGACCTGGTCGTAGCCGGTGCCGGCGGTGGTGCCGTTGATGTCCAGCGCCAGAATGCTGCCTGCATCCAGGGTCAGATTGCCGCTGACGGTCAGGGTGCCGGCGCCGCTGTTGCCCGGGGAGAGGGTGCCGCCGTTCTGCACGATAACGTCGCCACCCAGGGTGCCGCCGCCGGCCAGGGTGGCGCCATTGGCCACAATGGTAGCGCTGCTGGTGTTGCCGTCCACGACCAAGGTGCCGGCAGACACGCTGGTGGTACCCGTGTTGGTGTTGCTGCCCGACAAGGTCAGGTTGCTGGCGCCGGTCTTGGTCAGACTGCCCGTGCCACTGATGGTGCCGGACAGGGTGGCCGCAGCGCCGGCGTTGACGGTCACGAGGCCGGTCAGCGCCAGGGCATTGTCGATGGTGGTATTGCCGGTGATCTGCAGGGTGGTGCCGTTGGCCAGGTTGAGGCTGCCGGCGCCGAGGTTGGCGTCGCTGGCGACGCTCAGAGTGCTGGTGCTGACGCTGGTGCTGCCGCTGTAGGTGTTGTTGCCGGTCAGGGTCAGCACGGCGGAGCCGGCCTTGGTCAGATTGTTGTTGCCGCTGATCACCCCGGAGAGGGTGGTGTCGGCACCAGTGTTCACCGTGGCGCTGCCGCTCAGGGCAATGGCGTTATCGATGGTGGTGGCGCCGGTCACCTCCAGAGTGGAGCCCGCGCCCAGGGCCAACGTGCCGCTGCCGAGGTTGCTGCCGCTGGCCACGCTGAGGGTGCCGGCACTGACAGTCGTCGCGCCGTAGGTGTTGCTGCCATCCAGGGTCAGATTCGCGGCACCTGACTTGGTCAGTGCGTAGGCACCGCTGACCACGCCGGAAAGCGTAGCGTTGGCCGCAGCAGTGACTGTGGCGTCACCGCCGAGAACGATGGCGTTGTCGATGATGCTGGCGCCCGTTAGTGCGAGTGTCGTACCTGCGGCCAGGTTCACCGCCCCCGATCCCAGGTTGCCGTCGTTTGCGATCGACAGTGTGCCTGCGTTTACAAAGGTGGCGCCGTAGCTGTTGTTGCCTGACAGGGTCAGGGTGCCTGCGCCGGTTTTCGACAAGTCATAGGCACCGCTGATGGCTCCGCTGAGGGTGACGGCGTTGCTGTTGCCGATGCTGCTGTTGCCGGTCAGGACGATGGCGTTGTCGATGGTGGTGGGGCCAGAGACGTCGAGCACGGACCCTCCCGCCAGGTTGACGGCGCCACTGCCGAGGTTGCTGTCACCGGCGATCGACAGGGTGCCGGCGGAGACGCTGGTGGTGCCGCCGTAGGTATTGCTGCCGGACAGGGTCAGGGTGCCGCTGCCCTGCTTGACCAGCGAGCCGGTGCCGGACACCACGCCCGAGACCGAGGTGGAAGTGTTGTCGCCCCCGGAGGTAAGGGTGTAGCTGCCCAACTGGATGCTGGCGGTGGCGCTGTTGCTCGCCAAGCTGCCGATGGTCTGGTCCGACTGCAGGGTCAGGACGCTGTTGCCGTTGACCCGTACGGCGCTGCTGTCGGACATGGAGGCATCGCCATTGAGCTTGAGCCAGCCGTAGTTCAGCAACATGGTACTGCCGGTGTAGGTGTTGGTACCGGATAGGGTCGTCGAGTAGGTGGCGGATCCGATCTGGTTGAGATTCAGGCCGCCGGTGCCGCTGATATTGCCGGAGAAGGTGGTGTCCGCTGTCTGGTTCGTCGTCAGGCTGCTGCTGCCGAGGTTGATCGAACCCGCGCCGGAGAGGTTGCCGACGGTCTCGTTGCCGGCCAGCGCCAGGGTGGCTCCGGCCGAGACGTTCACGCTGCTGGTGCTGGCGATGGCATCGCCGCCGCTTACCGTCAGGGTGCCGGCGGAAATGCTGGTGGCACCGCTGAAGGTATTACCAGAGCCGGCCAGGGTCAGGTTGCCGGCCCCCGCCTTGGTCAGGGCACCGCTGCCGGCGACCACGCTGACGATGGATGCAGTGTCGCCCGAACCGTTGGTGAAGGTCTGGGTAGTGCCGCCGGCCAGGGTGATGGTGCCGCCGGTGAGGGTCAGGCCGCTCACCGCGTCGAGATCGAAGGTCAGACTCTCGTTGATCGACACGACATTGAGGTTGAGCGTCTGGCCGGCCAGGGAGCCATCGAAGACGATGGTCTGGGAACCGGTGTTGTCGGCCGCGGCAATGGCGATGGCTTCGCTGAAACTCACACCATTGCTGACGTTGATGGCGGCGGTGTCGGTGTTGTTGGTTACGTATATGAAATCGCTGGTGACCGTGGTCGTAGCGTTGGCACTGCCACCGGCACCGTCATTGAGGGTAAAGCTGATGGTGGCGTCGCCGGCCGGCGTGTCGTTGCGGTAGGTGATGTGCCGCGCCACGTCGTTGACCAGCGCCGTGGTGGCGTTGGTGGCGCTGCTGGTGAAATTGACGGTCAGCACACCATTGCTGTTGGTGAAGGTGGCGAAGGTCTGGCCCCCCGACTGCAGATTGCTGCCGCTGACGGTGAACTGGGCGCCGCTGGTGTCGAATCCCAGCACATCGCTGCCCACCGCCGTGCCGTTGCGCTGGATCACCAGGCTGGCGCCGGACCAGTTGCCATTGCCACCATTCAGCGCGCCCAGTTCGGCATCGATCAGGCTGGCATTGCTGCCCACATCGAGCTGCACGGTATTGCCCGCACCGGCCCAGGCGACGCTATCGCCGTTGAGGTTGCCAATCGTGGGAGGGTTATTGGCGCCTCTCAGGTCTGTCAGATTCAGTTGCTGCAGATCCATGTTGCCGAATGATTGTGCGCCAGCGAGGTTGGTCACGCGCAGGGTGAAGGAGGAGATGTCGTTGAATTTGGATGCATCCAGATCGACGGTCAGTGGCCCTTGAGCAGTGCTGTAGGTGAATGACTCAGAGACGGCGACACCGCCAGAGGTGGCGCTGAAGTCGAGGCGATAGTTGCCGCCGAAACTCTGGATCACCATGCCGTCTAGGTCGAATGTGCCCAGGTCGACGTTGTCTGCCGTCCAAGTCAGTTCGTAGTAATAGTCACCGTTGCCATCCATCTGCGTGCCGGTACTGAAGTAGATGGAGTCGGGTGAGCTGGCCCGGGTCGCGCCGGTTGATTCGGTGATGGTGAAACCGTCGACGGTGTTGCTGCCGGTATTGTTGCTCCAGTAGGTATCGCTAAACGACTGGTTGGGTGAGGGCAGCGCCAGCAGATTGTCGTAATTCGCCAGTTGCGCCATGTCCAGAACCGCGTGATCGGCGATATCACCGCTACGTCGCTCCAGATCCCAGTCGCCACCCATGGCGGTAGCGCCGGTTCTGTCGGAGGAGGCGGCGATGTCGGCCTGGGTCAGCGCTGCCAGTTGTTCCACCAGCGCTGCACCACTCTCGCTACGGCCGATGTCGCAGCCGTAGAGCAGAATGTCGCCGTCGCTGCTGAGGCTGGCGCCGATGGCGGCCAGCTCGGTCGAACGGCTGGCGACGTTCTGGTTGTCCAGCGAGCTCGTGCCCAGTTTCAGCAGGCCCTGCTCGCCGTGGCTGAAAATATGGATGGCGTCGATGTCTTGCCGGCCTTGTAGATAGTCGGCGATCTGTTGCAGGCCATCGCGACTGCCGTCGAGTACCACCACCTCGACTCCAGGGCGTAGTGAGGCGATCAGTTGCTCCTTGTCGGCCACCTTGCCGTCGATGAACACGAGATCCTGACGCTGGTCGGACGAGGCACTCTCTGGCGCTGCCGCCAGGGTGTCATGCGAGGCATCGATGGTGCTGGGCGCATCCGGGGTATCGGTAGGCTGGCTGGCGGCGGTCTCGGCGACGGTAGCGGCCACGGCGCCGTCGAACATCATGCGGGCTTCGAGGCTGATGGCCAGGGGGGCGTGCAGCGAGCCGGCCTGGGGTTTGCTGCGGGTCAAGAATTTCGACAGATTGCGGAACATTTTGGACTTCCTCCCTGAACTCACCGCTCATGTTTCCTCTACTGCCGAGGCTCTACGTGGGTTGGTGAATGGGCATGCAAGTGTGATTGGTGGCATTGTGCCTTCAATGGCCATAGAAGCAGTTTAGTTGTTCCTGCGGCAATGGCTAGGAGCCCCGAGAAATAAATCTTTGCCTGTAAGGATGTCAGCTATGGTTCTTATCGGCTCGGGCCGCAAGGAAGAAGTCGGCGGATCGAGCGACTCCGTGATCACGCGACCATAATCGAAAAGGAATAGTCATGAGCGATCAGTCCTACATTGGTGCGATCAGTGGTTGGGCACCCAACTTCGCACCCCGTAACTGGGCCTTTTGCCAGGGGCAATTGCTGCCAATCAATCAGAACCAAGCGCTCTTTGCCGTCATCGGCACGACCTATGGGGGGAACGGCCAGAACAACTTCGCCCTGCCCAACCTGCAGGGCCGTGTACCCATGGGGGCAGGGCAGTCGCCAGGCACCACGCTGCATCCTCTGGGGCAGCAGGCAGGCCAGGAAACCATGACCCTGACACAACTGCAGATGCCCGCTCACAACCATGCTGCCACGGTCTCGGCCAGCGCCTCCTTGCCGACCAGCAGCGCTGCTGCCACCACGGCCACGCCGACAGCCAGCACCGTGTTGGCCAGTGCCTCCGGCGCTTATGGCCGCGAGTCAGTCGACGTGAAGATCTACGCGCCGGCCCCTGGTTCGGTCAGCCTACCCCTTAGCACGACGGCTACCGTGGCCGTGGGCGCTACAGGCGGCAACCAGCCTTTCTCCATCCTCCAGCCCTTCACCGTCATCAACTACATCATCTGCCTGCAAGGGATCTTCCCCCCACGCGATTGATGGCTCGAGGAGTATTGCAATGGATATCGACAGCTACATGGGGGTAGTCGCCCCCTTTGCTGGAAACTTCGCGCCGCGAGGCTGGATGACCTGTAGTGGGCAGCTTTTGTCGATTGCCCAGTTCGATGCACTGTTCTCTCTGCTAGGAACTACCTATGGAGGTAATGGCACCACCACTTTCGGTTTGCCCAACCTCAATGGGCGGGTCGCGGTGGGGGCCGGCGGGCAATATGAGCCTGGCGAGATGGCCGGGACCGAAAGCACCACACTGCTGCTGAACAACCTGCCCCAGCACCATCACGATGCCGTTGCTCAGGTGAACGTGGCCCTGCAGGAAGCGGACTCCCCCGCCACTGCAAGCCAGGCCTCGGCAACCAGCACGCCCGGGCAAAGCCTTGGCAACTATGGTCGCGAGGACGTAGCGGTACAGATCTACGCGCCCGCGCCAGGCTCTGTGCAGTTACCCGCGCAACTGCAGATGAGCGTTCAGCTAGCGGTCAGTGGTCAGAACCAGCCTGTGGGCATACTGCAGCCGGTACTGGCCCTGACGCAGTGCATCTGTGTCGTGGGGCTCTATCCAGAACGCCCTTGATCGGTCGCCACTATCAGGCCTAGTTGAACTGGGCCTGATAGTGGCGCAGGCCGTCGCCAGGGGAGACGATCGGGCTCAGGTAGAGCATGTATTCGCGGCCGCTGGCGCTCTTGAGGCGGTACTGTGCCTCCAGCAGCAGCACGTTCATGGGGGTGGTGAAGATCAGCGAGAAGGGCGTGCGATAACCGTTGTTCGCCACGGCTCCCTCTACCAGCCTGTGCAGGGTCAGTTGGACGGGATCGGGAACGGTCTCTGCCGTGAACAACTGGCCGATTTCCGCGTTGAAAGACCGAGCCTTGAGGCCTTGGGTATCGATGAGCATGGGTCACTCCCTGTGCTTAGGAATAATTGGCATTGCCTGCCAAGCAGGGGAAATATAGCAGCCCATGAACGAGATGAAGGCCGGCAGTGAGCTCCAGCGACGTGTTGCTAGTGAGGCCGACGAGCCCTGGCTGCGCCAGCTATTCGCCCAACTGCGGGGTCTGCAGCCTGAGCTGCTGGCAGCCTGTCCCCAATTGCTGGAGCAGCAATGGCAACTGCAGCGCCAGGTTTTCGCCAGTCATTACCCGGATGCCCGTACTGAGGTCGTACTGATCGATGCAGAGCCGGTCGGGGCACTCACCTGGCACGAGGGAGCGCAAGCCATTCGCCTGCTGGATATCGGCCTGCTGGAGCGCTACCGCGGGCAGGGCCTGGGAGAGCGCTTGCTGAAGGCGCTGATCGGCAAGGCCGACCTGCAGGGCAAGGCGCTGGAGCTGGCGGTGATGCGCCACAATCCCGCTCTGCGTCTCTACCAGCGGCTGGGGTTTCGTGCCCTATCCGGCGCGGAGGATGCGGTTCAGCTCCAGATGCGCCGCGAGCCGCAGTCAGCAGCCTGACGTACCTCAGAAACCACTCTCGCGTACGCCAAGTGCCGCGATCCGCCGCCAGGCGGCGCCCAGCAGCGACTGGCGTTCACCGTCCAGCACCACCATGCCGCGCAGGGGATGATCGGGGTGGATGTCGCCATCCAGCAGGGTCAGGCGTACGCCATATTGCGCCTGCACCGGTTCCGCACGGCGCTGTGCGTCGCGGCGTACAGCGATGGGGCCACCGTGATCGGAGCTGAGTGCTTCCAGCTCCAGGTAGGCGACGCCAGTGGCGTCCACCTCGTCCAGGCGCACTCGCATTGCCGGGCGTGCCGGATCGTCGGTGATGAAACGTCCCTCGTTACCCACTTCGATCCGCCAGAGACTTTCTTCGGCCAGATAACCGCGCAGGCGTAGCCCCGGCTCGACGATGCGCGCCAGCGCCTCGGCCGGATGCAGCCAGCGGTCAGGGGTCAGGTCGCGTTGCAGGTCGCGTACTGTGCCGGCCTGCGGGGCACGCAATTGCAGGCGCTCACGCTGGGCGGCCAAGCCGCGGTATTCGGCGACGGCCTCGGCCAGGCGTTGTTCGAGGATACCGGCATCGGCCGCCGTTTCGCTGCGTGCGGACTGGCGGCGTAGCTGTAACTGAAGAATGTCGATTTCGCGACGGACGATGGCCTGGCGCGAGTCGAGATCGGGTGAGTCCAGCTCCAGCAGCAGGTCGCCAGCCGCAACGCTCTGGCTGTCCTGCACGTGCACGGCTTTCAGGCGAGCGGCTACCGGCGCATGCAGGGCGCTGGTGCGTGACGCTTCGAGCAGGGCCGGTATTTCCACCGAGCTGCGCCAGGGCACCACCAGCACCAGCAGTACTGCACCAAGGGCGAGGCCGGTGATCAGTACCTTGCGCGAGTCAGCCTGCTCGCGGCGTTGCCACCACTCTCCCAGTTCGCGCCAGATGGGCAGACCGATGAACCAGAGCAGTTCCACCAGCATCAGGAAGATGCCGAGCACCTTGAAGAACAGGTGATAGACCGCTAGCGCGATACCAAGGAACAGGATTGCGCGCCATATCCAGGAACCGTAGCCCCAGATCAGCAGGCGCCGGGTCATGCTTGGCGACCAGGGTTCCGGTGCTGGCTCGCCATAGCCGAACAGAGCCTCACGCAAGCGCCAGCGGCACAGGGCGAAGGCGCGACTCTGCAGGTTGTCGACGCTCCACAGGTCGCTGATCAGAAAGTAACCATCGAAGCGCATGAAGGGGTTGAGGTTGATCACCAGGGTGGTGATCCAGGTGGCGCTGGCCAGCATGAACGCCGAAGTGCGCAGCGGGCCATCGGGCAGCAACGACCAGGCCAGCAGCGCCAGCACCGCCAACAGCAACTCGGCGAACACGCCGCCTGCACCGATCAGCAGCCGCGAGCGGCGGTCGCGCACGCGCCAGGCGTCGCTGACGTCGGTATAGAACATCGGCAGCATCACCATGAACGCCAGGCCCATGCTCTGTACCCGACAGCCGGCACGCTTGGCCATAAAGGCGTGGCCGAACTCGTGACAGAGCTTGGCGAACGTCAGTGCGACTCCGAAGGCCAGGGCTCCACCGAGGCTGAACAGGTGGGGGAAGGTGGCAAGAAAGCGCTGCCAGTCGCGCATCACCAGGAACAGTCCCAGGGCGAAGACCAGCGGCAGGCCCCAGCGCAGCAGCCAGGAACCGTGGCGTTCGAGCACGGGCCAGGCGCGGTTGAGGAAAGGATCGGGCCGCCACAGAGGAATGCGAAAGAACAGGTATTGATGCAGCACCCGTTTCCACGGACTTTGGCGCTGGGCGGCGGCTTTCATCGCGTAGCTGGCGCGCTGTTTGTCGTCCAGGGCGGCGATGAGGTCGTGGTTGCTGAGAAAACGCAGCATGTCCTCCAGTTCGGCCTGGCCCAATGGCAGGCCAGGTTCGGCATTGGCGGCGGCCAGAACGCGCTGCGGCTCGCCCAGTGTCCAGTGACGCAGCAGGCGTACGGCGGCGGCGCCGAGTTTGAAATAGCGACCGCGTAGCGGGTCTGCCAGCGTCCACTGTGGCGCGCCGTCAAGGCCGGGGGCTGCCGGCGACAGCTGCAGGTCGGGGCGCAGGGCAGGCAACATCAGAAACCCAGGCTCTGGCGGGCGGCGGCCAGGGGGCGACGCAGCAGGTAATAGGCCAGCGGGGCTCGCTCACCGAACAGCTTGGCGGTGCCTCGCAGCCCCACGCGCGGTGGCGCCTCGACGAAGCGCGCATCCAGGCGATAGGCCAACTGCCCGGCGGCGGTGGTCTGGGCTTCGTAGGCGGAGCGCTCAAGCTGCGCTGCATGGCGATTGAGCGGATCGCTGTCGAGAAACAGTGCCACTTCGGCACCCGGCTGCAGGGCAATGGCGTCACCCACGGGGAGTTCGATACGCAATTCGGCCTGGGTCGGGTCGGCGATCTGCATCAGCCGCTCGCCGGTCTGCACGGGCTTGCCGGTCAGGCGCTCGGCGTCGGCGAAAACCGCGATGCCCGCCCGCTCGGCGCGCACTTCGCTGCGAGCCAGCAGTTGCCGGGCATAGTCGCGCTCGGCACGCTTCTGCTCGACGCGCGCAGCCAGCAGGTCGAGGCGGGCGCTGGATTCGGCATCGGCAAAGGCGCGCTGGCTGTTGGCCTTGAGTTCGGCCTCTGCCACGCCCAGCGCGCGCTCCGCGACGTCAGCCTGGGCCTTGAGGCTGGTGGCATCGAAGCGCACCAGCAGGTCGCCGGTCGCGACGCTCTGGTTGGGTTTGACCAGGAACTCGGCGATCACGCCATCCAGCGGCGCGGCGACGACACGGCCGCCCAGCGGCACGACTTCGGCAGGCGCCAGTACCGACTGGCGCACCGGGATCAGCAACAGCAGCGAAAGTGCGGCCGCAACCGCCACCAGCTTCTTGCGTGGCCAGCGCATGCGCCAGGGCTTGTGTGGCTGCAGCGCCAGCCAGGCGTGAGCGTAGGTGTCGGCCAGCTGCCTGAGCAGCGACTGCTCGGCGTCGCTGAAAGGGTTGTCGCGGGCCAGCCACAGGCCGCCGAAGGTTTCGCCACTGCGATTTTTCAGCGGCAGCCAGTAGGCATGTGCGGCGGACAGATCGTTCATGTCCGCGCGCGTCTGTTCGTCCAGATGGCTGGGGTCGACGTTATGTCCCTCATCCAGACGTTCGTGCTTGAGCAGGGTCGCGCTGGCCCGTTCGACGAAGGCGACGAAGGGAGAATGCGCCTCCACCACGCTGATGCCGGTCAGCGCCTGCACCTTGCCGGCGATCAACAGCGCCGCATGGCGAAAACCGAACAATGCCTGGCCATCATTGACCATGGCGAAGGCCAGCTGTTCGCAGTTGGCGGCCTTGCGCGCCTGTTGCTCGAGGCCAAGAAACAGGGCGAAAACGCGCTCTGCCGTGCCGGGCAGTGGTGCGTTCATTCCGTCACCTGGAACTGGGCCGTACCACTCATGCCGGCGAGCAGGCCCTGGACGTCATCGGGCAGGCTACCGATCAGCAGCAGGGTCTGGCTGCCTTCATCGATACGTGCACCCAGGCGCTTGACCTTGGCCTTGATCGGCTTGCCGGTTTCGTCGGGGGTGAAGTCGAAGGTCTGCTCCGGCTGCAGGCGGCTGAGCCAGCTCGACGGCACCAGCAGGTAGATTTCCAGCGTGCCGTTGTCCACCACATCCAGCAGCGGAGTGCCGCTGGCCACACTCTCGTGGGGTTGGGCGCGGCGCAGAACCACGCGCCCATTGAAGGGCGCCGTGACGCTGCAGCGCTTCACCTGTACCTGGTACACCTGGGTTTCGGCCTGAGCTTGTGCCTGCCGAGCCTCGGCCAGTGCCACTTCGAAGCGACCCACCGAGTTGAGGGCGGCCAGCTGTTTCTTGTGGTTCAGCTCTTCGCGGGTAGCCCGAGCTGCAGCCTGGGCGGCATTGAGCTGAGCCTGATAGGCGCTGCAGTCGAAGCGCACCAGTACGTCGCCCTTGTTGAACTTCTGACCATCGCTGAACGGCATCTCGATGATACGGCCAGGCAGCTCGCTGGAAAGCACGGCCTGGTTGTGCGCGCGCAGTACACCACGGACCTGGCGCTCGGCGGATTGCGTGGCGACCGGCGTCAGTGAGTCGAGTAGTGGGTCTTCGGCGCAGGCCAGCGAGCTGAATGCAACGATCAGCAAGCCAAAGAGGGTGGGGAGAGGGCTGTGGCGCGGCATGGCATACGTCCTTGCATGGAGTCAGCGCAGTCTACGGTAGAAGCCGATCATGGCAAATTGGCCGTAACAGCGCATCTAGATGGTGCATGATGTCGACTCTGGTGCGCGCGCGGCCTGCTTCTGGTGCGCCAGGTCTCCGATCAGCCTAGCTGGCGTGAGGCCTGGGCCCTGGCATAAGTCTTGCGCTGCACTGGGTATCGTCCAGGCTAGCAGGAGGCCGCCGTGTCGATTCATGTCGCGCTGCATCATGTCACCCACTACCGCTACGACCGCGCGGTCAACCTCGGGCCGCAGGTCGTTCGTCTGCGGCCGGCGCCGCACAGCCGCACACGCATTCTTTCCTACTCGCTGAAGGTCGAGCCTGGCGAGCACTTCATCAACTGGCAGCAGGACCCGCAGGGCAACTACCTGGCGCGTCTGGTCTTCCCGGAGAAGACCCGCGAGCTGAAGGTCGAGGTGGATCTGGTCGCCGAGATGGCGGTGTTCAATCCCTTCGACTTTTTCCTCGAGCCCTACGCCGAGCGCATTCCCTTCACCTACACCGAAGGCGAGCAACGCGAGCTGGCGCCCTACCTGGTCAAGCTGCCAGCCACGCCGCTGTTCGCCAAGTACCTGGCGAGCATCTCCCGCGAACCGGTGCCGAGCATCGATTTCCTGGTGGCGCTGAATCAGCGTCTGTCGACCGATATCCAGTACCTGATTCGCATGGAGCCCGGCGTGCAGACGCCCGAGCAAAGCCTGGAGAACGCCTCCGGTTCCTGTCGCGATTCGGCCTGGCTGCTGGTGCAACTGATGCGCCACATGGGCCTGGCGGCGCGCTTCGTTTCCGGCTACCTGATTCAGCTCACGGCCGACGTCAAATCCCTCGACGGCCCCAGCGGTACCGACAAGGACTTCACCGACCTGCACGCCTGGTGCGAGGTGTACCTGCCCGGCGCCGGCTGGATCGGCCTCGATCCCACCAGCGGCCTGTTCGCTGGCGAAGGCCACATCCCGCTGGCGTGCAGCCCCGAGCCGTCTTCGGCGGCGCCGATCACCGGTGGGCTGGACGAGTGCGAGGTGGCGTTCGAGCACCTGATGAGCGTCGAGCGCGTGTGGGAGGCGCCACGCGTCACCAAGCCCTACAGCGAGGCGCAGTGGCAGGCGATCCAGGCGCTGGGACGGCAGATCGACGAGGATCTGCAGAAACATGACGTGCGCCTGACTATGGGCGGCGAGCCGACCTTCGTCGCCCTCGACTATCCCGATGACGACGAGTGGAACACGGCCGCTCTCGGCCCGAACAAGCGTCGCCTGGCTGCTGATCTGTTCTATCGCCTGCGTGAGCATTACGCGCCCAAGGCGCTGGTGCATTTCGGCCAGGGCAAGTGGTACCCGGGCGAGCAGTTGCCGCGCTGGTCGCTGAACTGCTTCTGGCGCCGCGACGGTGAGCCGCTGTGGCATGAGCCGAAGCTGCTGGCTGACGAGAAACGTGGCTATGGCGCCACCGCCGAGACCGCCGAGCGCTTCCTGGCGACTCTGGCCGCGCGCCTGAACGTGGATGCCGGCAACGTCTTTCCGGCCTATGAGGACTGGTTCTACTACCTGTGGCGCGAGCGCAAGCTGCCGGACAACGTCACTCCCGATGATCCGCGTCTGAGCGACCCGCTGGAGCGTGAACGCCTGCGCAAGGTGTTCGAGCAGGGCCTCGATAGCGTGGTCGGCCATGTGTTGCCACTGGCCCGCCAGGTGGTGGGCGAGGGCTGGCAGAGCGGGCGCTGGTTCTTGCGTGACGAGCACTGCCGCCTGCTGCCGGGTGATTCGGCGCTGGGTTACCGCCTGCCGCTGGATTCGTTGCCCTGGGTCAGCCAGGCCGATTACCCCTATATCAACCCGGTCGATCCCAGTCAGACGCTGCCGCCCTTGCCCAGCCCGGCGCAGGTCCAGCGCCAGTTGCGTGGTGTCTGGCGTGGCGCCAGCGCCAATGTGCAGAGCGTGCGCCCGGCCAGCGGGCAATCGGCTGCCGGTATCGTACGCACCGCGCTGTGTGCCGAGCCGCGCGAGGGCAGGCTGTACCTGTTCATGCCGCCGCTGAGCCACCTCGAGGATTATCTGGAGCTGGTCGCGGCCATCGAGGCTGTGGCTGCCGAGCTCAATTGCCCGGTGCTGATGGAAGGCTACGAGCCGCCGCTCGACCCGCGTCTGCAGTATTTTCGCGTCACCCCTGATCCGGGCGTGATCGAGGTGAATATCCATCCGGCGGCGAGCTGGGATGAGCTGGCCGAGCGTTGCGAGTTTCTCTACGAGGCGGCGCGTCAGTCGCGTCTGTCCAGCGAGAAGTTCATGATCGACGGGCGCCACACCGGCACCGGCGGCGGCAACCACTTCGTCCTCGGCGGGGCGACGCCGAGCGATTCGCCGTTCCTGCGCCGTCCCGATCTGCTGCGCAGCCTGATCAGCTACTGGCATAACCATCCGTCGCTGTCCTACCTGTTCAGCGGTCTGTTCATCGGCCCGACCTCGCAGGCGCCGCGCGTGGATGAGGCGCGCAACGATGCGCTGTACGAGCTGGAGATCGCCTTCGCGCAGATGCCCGAACCTGGCCGCGACTGCCCGCCGTGGCTGGTCGACCGCCTGCTGCGCAACCTGCTGGTGGATGTCACCGGCAATACCCACCGCGCCGAGTTCTGCATCGACAAGCTGTACTCGCCGGACTCGGCCAGCGGCCGCCTCGGCTTGCTGGAACTGCGCGCCTTCGAGATGCCGCCACACGCGCAGATGAGCCTGGCCCAGCAACTGCTGCTGCGTGCGCTGATCGCGCGCTTCTGGCAGGAGCCCTATCGCCCGGCCAAGCTGGTGCGCTGGGGCACCGAGTTGCACGACCGCTACCTGCTGCCGCATTTCGTCGAGCAGGACTTCGCCGACGTGCTGCAGGAACTGGGCTGCTTCGGCTATCGCCTGCGCAGCGAGTGGTTCGCCCCGCACTTCGAATTTCGCTTTCCCAAGGCTGGCGATTTCGCGGTCAAGGGCATCGACCTGGAGTTGCGCCAGGCGCTGGAGCCCTGGCATGTGCTGGGCGAGGAGGGGGCCACCGGCGGCACGGTACGGTATGTCGACTCGTCGCTGGAGCGCATGCAGGTCAAGGTGGCGGGGATGGCGCCGGATCGCTACGTGCTGACCTGCAACGGCGTACCGGTGCCGCTGCGGCCTACCGGCAAGGTCGGCGAGTTCGTCGGGGGCGTGCGTTTTCGTGCCTGGCAGCCGGCCAGTTGCCTGCAGCCGACCATCGGCGTGCACGCGCCACTGGTGTTCGATCTGATCGACACCTGGATGCAGCGCTCGCTGGGTGGTTGCCAGTACCATGTCGCGCATCCGGGCGGGCGCAACTACGACAGCCTGCCGGTCAACGCCTACGAGGCCGAGAGCCGGCGCCTGGCGCGCTTCTTCCGATTGGGCCACAGCCCAGGCAAGCGCCCGGCCCTGCAACCGATAGACAATAATGAACTGCCGATGACCCTGGATCTGCGTCGAGTTTGACGTTGATCCCTTCTGTGGGAGGGGCTTTAGCCGCGAACCGTCGCCGCTGAAGCGCCTCCCACAGATGCGGCACATCAACCTGCGTCACGCTGCACCGCCTTGCCACTGCCGAGCCTGCCATGCACGACCTGCTAGCCGATTATCCGCCCCCTGCCGGGGCCTACCACGAACTGCTCGACGCCAAGGGCAACGTGCGCCCGCACTGGCGCCGCCTTTACGAGCAACTGGCGCGCAGCCGCCCGGAACATCTGGCGCAGCGCGAGGCCATGCTGGCGCGGCAGATTCAGGAGAACGGCGTCACCTACAACGTCTATGCCGACCCCGAAGGCGCGGATCGCCCGTGGGAACTGGATCTGCTGCCCAACCTGATCCCCGCTGACGAGTGGCAGCAGATCGCCGCCGGCGTGGCGCAGCGTGCCACCTTGCTCAACCGCGTGCTGGCCGATCTCTACGGCCCGCAAAAGCTGATCGCCGAAGGCCTGCTGCCGACCGAACTGGTGTTCGGTCACAACAATTTCCTCTGGCCCTGCCAGGGCATGCAGGCGCCGGGCGGCACCTGGCTGCATCTGTATGCGGTGGATCTGGCCCGCGCGCCGGACGGCCGCTGGTGGGTCACTGCCGACCGTACCCAGGCACCGTCGGGTGCAGGCTACGCGCTGGAGAACCGGCAGATCGTCTCGCGCGCCTTCCCCGAGCTGTACCGCGACCTGCGCGTGCAGTACCTGGCCGGCTTCTTCCGCACCCTGCAGGACACCCTGGCGCGTCAGGCGCCCAGCGGTGGCGAGACGCCGCTGGTGGTGCTGCTGACGCCGGGGCGCTTCAACGAGAGCTATTTCGAGCACCTGTACCTGGCGCGCCAACTCGGCTACCCGCTGGTCGAGGGCAGCGACCTGACCGTGCGCGACGCCACCCTCTACCTCAAGACCCTGGCCGGTCTGCGCCGCGTGCACGCGGTGCTGCGTCGTCTCGACGACGATTATTGCGACCCGCTGGAGCTGCGCACCGATTCGGCGCTTGGCGTGCCCGGCCTGCTCGAGGCCGTGCGTCGTGGTCGCGTGCTGGTGGCCAATGCCCTGGGCAGTGGGGTGCTGGAGTCGCCTGGCTTGCCCGGTTTCCTGCCGGCGATCAGTGAACACCTGCTCGGCGAAGAGTTGCTGTTGCCGTCCATCGCCAGTTGGTGGTGCGGCGAGCCGCCGGTGCTGGACGAGGCACTGGAGAAGCTCGACCAATTGCTGGTGCGTCCGGCGTTCCCCTCGCAGAGTTTCACCCCGGTGTTCGGCCGTGACCTGGACGAGGCGCAGCGGGCCAAGTTGGCCGAGCGCCTCAAGCTGCGCCCGTATGCCTATGTGGCGCAGGCGCGGGCCAAGCTGTCGCAGGCGCCGGTGTGGGATGGCAGTGGCTTGCAGCCGCGCGCCATCGGCATGCGCGTGTTCGCCGTGGCTAGCGCCGACGGCTACCGGGTGATGCCCGGTGGCCTGACCCGCGTCGCCGCCGAGGCCGATGCCGAGGTGGTGTCGATGCAGCGCGGCGGCGCGAGCAAGGACACCTGGGTGCTTGGCACCCGCCAGAGTGGTGCCGAACCCTGGCAGACGCAGCGCACTCTCGGCACTGCCGATCTGGTGCGCAGCGACCCCTTCCTGCCCTCGCGCGTGGTGGAAAACCTGTTCTGGTTTGGCCGTTACGCCGAGCGCTGCGAGGGCAGCGCGCGCCTGCTGCGTATCATGCTGGCGCGCTACGTCGACGATGACGATGACCCGCAGGCGCTGCAGAGCGCTCTTGCACTGGCGCAGGACCTGGGCCTGCTGGCTGATCCGGAGGAGGGCGAGCTGGAGGCGCGCCTGCTACAGGCATTGCTCGGCAGTGATTGGCCCGCCAGCCTGCGCGCCAACCTGCAGCGTCTGCAATGGGCTGCCGGCAGCGTGCGCGGCAAGCTGTCCCAGGCCAACTGGCAGGCGCTGGTCGAGCTGCAGCGCGAGGCGCAACTGCTCGAAGACCAGCCGGCCGATTTCGGCGAGCTGCTGGACTTTCTCAACCGCCTGTTGATGTCGCTGGCGGCGCTTTCCGGTTTCGCCCTCGACGACATGACCCGCGACGACGGCTGGCGCTTTCTGATGTTCGGTCGCTACATCGAGCGCCTGCAGTTTCTCTGCGACAGTTTCGCCGGCTTCCTGCGCAGCGGCTCGGCTACCGACCAGTCGGCGCTGGAGTGGCTGCTGGAGCTGGGCAACAGCAGCATCACCTACCGCACCCGCTACCTGGCCTCGGCGCAACTGATTCCGGTGCTTGATCTGCTCCTGCTGGACGAGCAGAACCCGCATGCGGTGCTGTTCCAGCTGCGTACCCTGTTGCGCTCGCTGCAGGGCGTCAGCGAACGTTTCGAACTGCCGGCCGAGCGCTACCTGGCGTACCTGGAGGAGCAGCTCACGGCCTTCAACCTGGCCAGCCTGGAAAACCCGTTGTTCGGCCCCGGCAGCACCCGTGCCGTGCTCGAGGGCCTGGCCGACCTGCTGGTGGCCATCAGCGAAGCCGCCGGAGCGGTATCCGATCACCTTGGGCTGCGCTTCTTCGCTCATGTCGATGTCAGCCAACGGACGCAATCCTCATGAGCCGTGCGCTTTATCAGGTTCTTCACGACACCCATTACCGCTACTCGGCGCCGGTATCCCTGGCCCAGCAACTGGCGCATCTGTGGCCGCGCGAATGCCCCTGGCAGCGTTGCCAGGAAAAGCAGCTGCGCATCGACCCGCAGCCCTGCCAGCGCCGCGACGGCCTCGACGTGTTCGGCAACCCATTGACGCGCCTGGTGTTCGAGCGCCCGCACGAGGCGCTCAGCGTCAGTGCGCGGTTGCGCGTCGAGGTGCTGGCGCGCCCGCCTTTGGCTCTCGACGACTCGCCGAGCTGGGAAGCCGCCAGCGCGGCGCTCAGCTACAGCGGCGCACGTATGGAGCCGGCCTTGCTCGAGGCATCACGCTACCGCTTCGAGTCGCCCTATGTGCGCCTCAAGCAGGTCTTCGCCGATTTCGCCGACGATTGCTTCACCCCGGGTCGTCCGCTGTTGCAGGCCGGCCAGGCGTTGATGCAGAAGATCTTCGAGGAATTCAGCTTCGATGCCGCTGCCACCCAGGTCGCGACGCCACTGCTGCAGGTGCTGGAAGAGAGGCGCGGCGTCTGCCAGGACTTCGCCCACCTGATGCTCGCCTGCCTGCGCTCGCGCGGCCTGGCGGCGCGCTATGTCAGCGGCTACCTGCTGACCCAGCCGCCCCCCGGCCAGCCACGGCTGATCGGTGCGGATGCCTCGCACGCCTGGATCTCGCTGTATTGCCCGCGTCAGGGCTGGGTGGATTTCGATCCGACCAACAACGTGCGCCCGGCGCTGGAGCACATCACCCTGGCCTGGGGGCGGGATTTCTCCGATGTATCGCCGCTGCGTGGGGTGATCCTCGGTGGCGGCAGTCATGATCCCGAAGTGCAGGTAACGGTGCTGCCGCTGGCAGGGTAGCGGGGCGGCAGTTGTACACGGAATCTGTGGGTAACTCTGTACACAAATTCTGGAACAAGCGCTGCAAACCTGTGGTTTCGGGCCTTTCAGGGGATTGTTCAGCTTTTCGCCAGGCAGACGAAATAGACTGGGGCTGGGCAGAAAAAATCAATGAAACCAGAGGCTTGCCCGGTTCGCTCGGACGAATCTGGCGCGCTCTGCAGCGCTCATGCGCTTATCCACGAAAAGTGTGGAGCAACCTGTGGATAAGCTTGGGGGCAATGCTTGCAGGCGGCGTGAACCAAGGGCTGCAGAGCATTGCGCGCGCTTTGATCGTCTACTCGGTTTTGGCTGGGCGGACAGCCTGCCACAGCCGGCCGACCAGGTTGACCAGAGGCAGCGTCAGCAGGCCGGCCAGGATGCCGAGCAAGGCATGGAGCAGGGTGGGCACGATCAGCGGCAGCCAGTGCCCGGCATCGCGTGCGACCCACTCGGCAGCATGATGAACGGCCGCCTCCACTGGCGGCAGGCCATGGCTGAGGATGCCGCCACCGACCATGAACATTGCTGCGGTACCAACCACCGAAAGCGTCTTCATCAGCCAGGGCGCCAGGCCCAGGATGCCGCGACCACAGGCCTGGGTGAACGCGCTGGTACGCTGGCTGAGGTAGAGGCCGGCGTCGTCCAGTTTGACGATCCCGGCGACCAGTCCGTAGACGCCTGCTGTCATCACCAGCGCGATGCCGCTGAGCACCAGTAGCTGATTGATAAAACTGGCAGTCGCCACCGTACCCAGGGTGATGGCGATGATTTCCGCCGAGAGGATGAAGTCGGTACGCACGGCGCCACGAATCTTGTCGCGTTCGAACGCCACCAGATCGACCTCCGGGTCGGCGATGGCCTCCAGGCGCGCCTGCTTATCATCATCCTGGTGGCGGTGCAGCAGCTTGTGCACGAGTTTTTCTGCACCCTCGAAACAGAGGAACAGGCCGCCGAGCATCAGCAGTGGCACCACCAGCCAGGGCGCCACGGCGCTGATCAGCAGTGCGGCGGGCACCAGAATCGCCTTGTTCAGCAGCGAGCCCTTGGCCACTGCCCAGACCACCGGCAGCTCGCGGTCGGCGCGCACCCCGGTGACCTGCTGGGCATTGAGCGCGAGATCGTCACCCAGCACGCCGGCAGTCTTGCGCGCGGCGACCTTGGTCATGGTGGCGACATCGTCGAGTACGGTGCTGATATCGTCGATCAGCGCGAGCAGGCTGCTTCCGGCCATGTTGCGGCTTCCTTGGTGGAGGGCCGCAGAGCGTAGCATTGTGTTACATCCCTGCGTACCGGCTCAGACGGGCGAGCGATCCACCCACTTCGGCGCCACGCTGGGGCTCCACTCGCTCAGGGCGTCGAGCAGATGGCGTGGGCTATCGGCAATCTGCAGCATGTCGCGGTGCTGCGGGCGGACGAAGCGCTCGGCGACCAGGTGATCGAGAAAATCGCCAAGCTTGCTGTAGAAACCGTTGACCTCCAGCAAGCCCAGTGGCTTGGCGTGATAGCCCAGTTGGCCCCAGGTCCATACCTCAAACAATTCTTCCAGGGTGCCGAGGCCGCCGGGCAGGGCAATGAAGGCGTCGGCCAACTCGGCCATGCGCGCCTTGCGCGCGTGCATGCCATCCACCACTTCCAGGCAGGTCAGGCCACGATGGCCGATCTCGGCACGCTCCAGGCTCTGCGGAATGATGCCGATCACCTCGCCGCCGGCGTTGAGGGCCGCATCGGCCACCACGCCCATCAGGCCGACGGCGCCGCCGCCATAGATCAGGCGCAGGCCGCGCTCGGCCAGGTGCTGGCCAAGCGCTTCGGCCGCTTCACGGTAGATGGGGCTGGCGCCAGGACTGGCACCACAGAAGACACAGACGCTACGCAGGGTCATGAACAGGCTCCTCGACTGAAGCCGTCAAGGGTAACCGGGGCGCCGTGGCACGACCAAGAGTCAGTGGCGCGTATCAATGCCGCAGGTGGCGCAGGCGTAGCTGGCGAGCAGTTGCTTGAGCAGGTCGTTGATGTGCATGGCGCGGCTTCCTGACGCGGGGATATGTGTTTCAGGCTAGTCCGCTTGCTGGTGCCGCGCCGTTAAATTGTTTCGATGATGGCGATAGACGCGCTGTGATCAGACCAACTCCATCGCACTCATGCCGGCCAGGCCCAGCAGCGCCGCGCCGCAGGCGGCGTAGGTGAGGCGGTGCCAGAGCAGCGAAGCGGCGCGGCGGAACCAGTCCACCAGGCCCGCGCAGATGAAGCACCAAAGCACCGAAGAGACCATGAAACCGGCGAAGAACACCGCCAGATGGGTGGGTGTCGGCTGAGCGACGCCGATGGCCGCCATCGCGCCTCCCATGGCGGCCCAGTAAACGATGTTCTGCGGATTGGTCAGCGACAGCGCGGCACCGGCCGCGAAGGCGCCGCCAGCAGCTAACTGGACATCCTCGCTGGGTTGCGGCGGACGGTGAGCATCGCGCAGCGACTGATAGCCGAGCCAGGCCAGATACAGGGCACTGGCCAGCGTCAGCGGATAGCGAATCTGCGCACTGTCGAGCAGCAGCGCCAGCCCGGTCAGGCCGATCGCGGCCCAGGTGGCGTCGCCTACCAGTGAGCCGATCTGCACCAGCAGCGCAGGTCTGTAGCCGTCACGCAGGCCGCGGCGCAGGGTTTCGCTGAAAACGGCACCGGGAGCTGCGTTGAATACGAAGCCGAGCAGCATGGCGGCGAGGAAAAAGCTGAACATGGAGCGTCCTTACTAGGCAGGGAAAAGAAGGCTAATTCGCTTAGCAGGCAGCATGCCAGTCTGAAAAATAAAGTTTTCCACGAAGGCTGTGGGAATAGTTGTGGATAAGCTGGTGGTGTCTGGCTGTAGCGCTTGTATCACAGCGTTCTCGGCTTGCTGGTGAAGATTTGAGCAGTGAGTTTTTTCCTTTGTATACAGAGGCTTGACAGTTTTTAGCGAAGCTGTAGAGGCGCTTCGTATTTGTCCACGGCAGCTGTGGGTGATGTTGTGGATAACTTATGTACCTATTGCTGCAGGCCACGAATTAAGCAGGCTCCAGCGCTTTGCTGGAATTTTGATCAAGGCTGTTCGAGGCGATTTTGGGTTGAGGTAGAGCGGGTTTTGTCCAGCTTTTTTTGGGCGCAGCAGCAGAGCTGAGTGGATTATCCCCGGATGCTGTTGATCATGCTGTGGATAAGCTGGTGATAGATCGCAGTGCTCGCCACGGCGGCAGGGTTCTCGGCCGCCGTGTTGGTCTTCTTCTCGGCTTATTCGCTGGGTAGCGCACTCAGTTGCGTGGAGCGGCCGAGCAGCTGCAGCGCGCGATCCGGGTAGTCGGTGATCAGACCATTGGCACCCATTTCCAGTAGTTGGCGCATGCCGGGTTGCTCGTTGATCGTCCCCAGGTACACGTGCAGGCCGCGAGCCTGGGCATTGCGAAGCAGGCGCGGCGTAGCCAGGTTCATGTGCGGCTGGGCAATCTGCAGCACCGAGTAGGACGGTGACAGCAGGTCGCTCAGCCCCAGCCAGTTCAGGGTCTGCAACAGGCGCAGCGAGACCGGCCCGCCCGCCGTCGCGACCTCCGGGCAAAGTTGGCGAAAACGCTGCAGGCTGCGTTCATGAGCGCTGGCCACGATGACGCGGTCGAGTTGGTCGTAGGCTGCCAGCATCTCGCAGAGCACGGCCTCCATGCCGACATCGGGCACCTTGATTTCCAGCATCTTGGGTGTCAGCGGAAAACGTTCGAACACCTCGTCCAGCGCCGCGATGCGCGTGCCCTGGCCTCGGTAGGGATAACTCTGGCCGCCGTCGGCCGTCCAGGTGTAGCCGGCGTCGAGCGCTTGCAGCTCGGCGAGGCTGAAATGCGCGACCTCGCCCTGGCCATTGGTGGTGCGTTCCAGGGTGTCGTCGTGGATCAGCACCAGCCTGGCGTCCTGGCTCAGCTGCAGATCCATTTCCAGCATGTCGACGCCAAGGGCAGTGGCGCGCTCGAAGGCGAACAGGGTGTTCTCGGGCCACAGGCCCATGCCGCCACGATGGGCGATGACCAGCGGGCGCTGGCCGAGATCTTCGAGCAGCGCAGGTGTGCTCGCCGGTTTGCTGATCAGTGCCAGTAGCAGCATGACGCCGCCGATCAGCAGCAGTGGAGCGATCAGAAATCGAGTGAGGCGCAGCATGGGGCAAGGTCTCGAAACCGGTTCGGGACTTTGTGCCCCAGTACAGGGGCATTGGCAAGCGTTGTGGCTCTTGGGGTGCCGAGCCCGGCGCGGCGAGGTGCGGCGCACCCTATCCCTCAGGGTGCACCATGCGCAGCACCGTACCGCTTGGCAGAGAAGTTACCCGCGCTCAGCTGGCCAGCAACCAGACACCAGTCGCTGCCGAGGCGGCACCGGCGATGCGCACCAGCGGCGCCGCCGCTTGTGGCAGGAAACGCACCAGTGCGAAGCCGATGACGTGCAGGGCCGCGGTGGCGAAGATGAAGCCGATGGCATAGCCGAAGGGGCTGGCCAGGTCCGGCAGCTCCAGCCCGTGGGCGACGCCATGGGTCAAGGCGAAGAGGGCGGTCAATGCCATGGATACTGCCATCGGCAAACGCGCGGCCACGGCCACCAGCAGGCCGAAAGCCAGAACCGAGCCGGCGATGCCGGTTTCCATCAGCGGCATCTGCACGCCAGCGAAGCCGAGCAGGCCGCCGATCAGCATGCTGCCGACGAAGGTCAGCGGCAGTGCCCAACGCGCCGCACCGCTTTGCTGAGCGGCCCACAGGCCGACGGCGAGCATCGCCAGCAGGTGGTCCAGACCGAACACCGGGTGGGCCAGGCCGGCCATCAGGCCGGACTCACCGTGCCCGGGGTGGGCGAAGGCCAGCGCGGGGGTGCAGAACAGGGCGATGGCGTAGAGGGTTTTGCGCAGATTCATGAGCTTCTTTCTCCTTGACGGGAATCAGGCCGTGCTGAGCATGCCTTGGCGTTCGATGAAGGCGATGATCTCGTCGAGACCCTGGCCAACTTTCTGGTTGCTGAAGACGAAGGGCTTGTCGCCGCGCATCTTCAGGGTGTCGCGTTCCATGACCTCCAGCGAGGCGCCGACCATCGGGGCCAGGTCGACCTTGTTGATCACCAGCAGGTCGGATTTGCAGATGCCGGGGCCGCCCTTGCGCGGCAGCTTGTCGCCGGCCGATACGTCGATCACGTACAGGGTCAGGTCGGACAGCTCGGGACTGAAGGTGGCGGAGAGGTTGTCACCGCCGGACTCGACGATGATCAGGTCCAGACCCGGGAAGCGGCGGTTGAGTTGTTCCACGGCTTCCAGGTTGATCGAGGCGTCTTCGCGGATGGCGGTGTGCGGGCAGCCGCCGGTTTCCACGCCGATGATGCGTTCGGGTTCCAGCGCCTCGTTGCGCACCAGGAACTGGGCGTCTTCCTGGGTGTAGATGTCGTTGGTGACCACGGCGATGTTGTAGCGCTCGCGCAGGGCGCGGCACAGGGCCAGGGTCAGGGCGGTCTTGCCGGAACCGACCGGGCCGCCGATGCCGACACGCAGGGGTTGGCTGTTCATTTGCTGTTGTTCCTCGTCAGGAGCGGAAGAGACGCGAGTACTGGCGCTCGTGCGCCATGCTCGCCAGGGCCAGGCCGAACACGGCGCTGCCCCAGTGTTCGGGGGAAAGGCTGGCGGCCTGCTGCTGGGCAGCATCGAGCTGCGGCAGCAGGCGGCTGGTCAGGCGCTGGGCGGCCTGCTGGCCGAGTGGCAGCACCTTCATCAGTACGGCGAGCTGGTTTTCCAGCCAGCCCCAGAGCCAGGCGGCCAGGGCGTCATCCGGGGTGATCTGCCAGGCGCGTGCCGCCAGTGCCCAGGCCAGGGCCAGGCCGGGTTCATCCTGGGTTGCGAGCAGCTTGCGCGCCGCTTCGTCCAGCTCGGGCAGGCCGTCGAGCAGTTGCCGCAGCGAGTAGCCCATCTGCCGGCTTTCCAGGGCCAGTTCGCGAGTTTCGCGGCTGGCGCGGTGCTGCTCGGCCAGCGTCTGCAGCTCTGCCCAATCAGCGTTTGCGGCGGCGCGGCAGTGAGCGAGCAGCAACGGCGCTTCGAAACGGGCGAGGTTGAGCGCGAGCTGATCGGCCAGCCAGCGCTCGGCGCTCTCTGCATCGCTGACCAGACCGCTGTCGATGGCCCATTCCAGACCTTGCGAATAGCTGTAGCCACCGATGGGCAGCTGCGGGCTGGCCAGGCGCAACAATGCCCAGGCGGGTTTCATGACGCGGCTCCGGTGCGTCCTGCGCGGTTCGACCTCACTTGCGGACACCGAACTGGTGCAGGCGCGGGCCGTAGTTGAACTCCTCGTCACCATGATGGGAGTGATGATGACCGCCGCCGTAGGCTCCCTGCTCGGGCTGATACGGCGCCTCGATGGCTTCGACCAGGGCGCCGAGCTGCTCCAGCATCGCCTTGAGTACATAGTCGTCGGGCAGGCGCAGCCAGCCGTCGCCCAGCTGCAGGGCGACGTGGCGGTTGCCCAGGTGGTAGGCAGCGCGCATCAGCTCGAAGGAGCTGGCGCAGGTGACGTGCAGCAGCGGCTCGGCCTTGGCGCGCACGCGCACGATGCGACCGTCCTTGGCCTGCAGGCATTCGCCATCGGCCAGTGCCGGCTGGCCGCGTTCGAGGAACAGACCAACCTCTTCACCTGTGGTGGTGAAGCAGCGCAGACGACTTTTGCTGCGCGCCTCGAAGGTCAGTTCCAGTTCAGCGCTGTAATCGGTTTGCGGCGCGATTCGGGTGTGGATCACCAGCATGTGCATCTATTCCGGGGCAATGTGCCCGGAAATAGTGCAAGTGGCTTGCCAAGGCGCAAGCGTGCCGCAGCGCGGCGCATTTCTGCGCGCTGTGGATAACTTGGTGAGGCGGTCAGGATTTATTTGGTGCGTTTTCGTCTGCTTTGCACGATTGTGGTGCACTCTGCTCGGCAGGCTTGCCTGGGCCCAGCCAATGCTTGCCACCGACCATGATGAAGCGCAGCTGCTGGATGACCTTGGCTTCCGCCGTGAGGTGGGCAGGCAGGGTTTCGGCGGGCGGGTCGATCAGCTCGGGCAGGGTGGCGAACACGGTCTTGACCACCAGATCGGAAACCACGTCGAGCGCTGCATCGCCGAGGTGCGGCATGCGGTTCATCAGCTTGAGGTCGGCGGCCAGATCACTGGTGATGCGTTCGCGCAGGGCTGCGATGGCCTGACGTACCGGCTGTGAACCGCCGTACTGTTCGCGAGCCAGGAACAGGAACTGGCCGTGGTTGGCGGCTACCTCGGCGAGGAAGATACGTACCGAGGCGTCGATCATGCCGCGCATCTCGAACTCGTGGCGGCGTACCTGGCGAATCGCCGCGCGAAAGGTCTCGCCGACCTCCGCTACCAGCGCCAGGCCCAGTTCGTCCATGTCCGCGAAGTGACGGTAGAAACCGGTGGGCACGATGCCGGCGACGCGCGTCACTTCGCGCAGGCTCAGGCTGCCAAAACCGCGGCCACTCTCCATCAGGGTGAGCGCGGCGTCCATCAGGGCCTGGCGGGTCTGCTGCTTCTGTTCGGCGCGTGGCGTCATGCGAGATCGAGTCATTGAGCGATGGCGCACTCTAGCAAATGCGGGCAGTGAGCGTCGAACCGCATACGGTCTTCCAGTGTACAAGTGTTGACTGAGTGGCGGGCGCCTGCGAGCATTGTGAACACTTGTTCACTGGAAGGCATGATGGCTCTGATACCCCTGTCTCTCGCGCGTCGTCTGCGCCGCCCGCTGCAGCCTTTGCGCCACCTGTGTGGCAATGGCTGGCTGCGCGAGGCCGATGCCGATTTCTTTCTGCGGCTCATCCATCCCGTTTTACGTCTGAACCGGATTCAGGCACGCGTCGAGGCACGGCGCTGGGTTGCCGAGGACATGCTGGCGCTGACCCTGAGTTGCAACGGCAACGCCCTTGGCTGGCGCGCCGGGCAGCACGTGCAGCTGCATCTGCAGCAGGATGGTGTGCGCCATGCACGCAGTTACAGCCTGACGGCAGTGCAGCCCGATGGTCGCATCGAACTGGCGATCAAGCGGCAGCCGGGTGGGCGTATGTCCAATGCCTTGCTCGATCAGGTCGCGGTTGGCCAGGTGCTGGAGCTGGCGCCCGCCTTTGGCGAGTTGAAATGGCCGGACGATGAGCGCGCGGTAATGCTGGTCGCAGCTGGCAGTGGCATCACGCCGCTGCTGGGGTTGCTGCGTGATGCCCTGGCCCGTGGTTTCAGCGCGCCGGTGACGCTGCTGCATCAGGTGCGTTGGCAGGCTCAACGGGCCTTTGTCGAGGAGCTGCAGGCACTGGCTGCGCGGCATCGCAACCTGCACCTGCGCTGGGCATTGAGTGCAGAGAACGGTGAGCGGATCAACGCGACCGATCTGGCGCAAGCGCCGGGAGCTCATCTGCTGGGCTGTGGCCCGCAGGGGTTCGTCGAGCAGCTGCGCCAGTGGTGGTTGGCGGCCGAGCGTGGCGGCAGTCTGCAACTGGAAAGTTTCACGCCCTTGCGGGCGCTGACTGTGCGAGCGGCGGATGAGCTTCGGCTTGGCTTCGCCCGCAGCCACCAGCAGGTGGCCGGCAATGGCGTGCAGAGCCTGTTGCAACAGGCCGAGGACCACGGCTTGCGGCCTGCGCATGGTTGCCGACAGGGTATCTGTGCCAGCTGTACCTGCACGTTGCTGGCTGGCACCGTGCGCGATCTGCGCAGCGGCGAACTGTTCGCCGAGCCGGGGCAGCCCATCCGTCTGTGCGTCAGCGCCCCGCATGGGGATGTGGAGATCGACCTGTGAATGCCCGTCTTGATCGCGAACTGAGCCCTGTGGAACTGGAGGCCTTCGGTGTCGAACTGGATGCCTTGCGCCAGCGTACCCTGGCCGACCTGGGGGCAGCCGATGCGCGTTACATCCGCCGTGTGCGCGGTGTGGTGCGACTGTGCTGCTGGAGCGGCCGGGCGCTGCTGATGTTCGGCTGGTTTGCCCCGACCTGGCTGCTCGGCTCCCTGCTGCTGGGCCTGGGCAAGATTCTCGAGAACATGGAGCTGGGCCACAACGTGATGCACGGCCAGTACGACTGGATGAACGACCCGGAGTTCGCCGGCCGCCAGTACGAGTGGGACATCGTTGGGCCGGCCGACTTCTGGCGGCACACGCACAATCATATCCATCACACCTATACCAATGTGCTGGGTATGGACGACGACGTGGGCTATGGCGTGGTACGGCTGTTCCCGGAGCAGCGCTGGAAGCCGTTCTACCGTTGGCAGCCGCTGTGGGTGACGATCCAGGCGCTGTTGTTCCAGTACGCCGTGGCCATCCAGCACCTGCGCCTGGACAAGCTGGTCAAGGGGCGCATCAGCAAGGACGAAGTGCGGCCACTGGCGCGTCAGTTCGGGGCCAAGCTGGTTCGGCAGTGGGGCAAGGACTACCTGCTGTTCCCTTTGCTGGCGCTGCTGCTCGGTGCCAATGCGTTGGCCGTGCTGGCGGGCAACCTGGTGGCCAACCTGCTGCGCAATCTGTGGACCTTTCTGGTGATCTTCTGCGGCCATTTCACCGAGAAGGCTGCGGTATTCGCACCGGAGGTCGTGGCGGGGGAAACGCGCGGCCACTGGTATCTGCGCCAGCTACGTGGTTCGAGCAATCTCTCCGGCGGGCCGCTGCTGCACATCCTCACTGGCAACCTCAGCCATCAGATCGAACACCACCTGTTTCCGGATCTGCCGGCGCGGCGTTATGCCGAGCTGGCGTGCGAGGTACGCCTGATTGCCGAGCGCTATGGTCAGCACTACAACTGCGGAACCCTGTCGAGCCAGTTCTGGACGGTGCTGCGGCGAATCTGGATTTACCGCTTGCCCCCTGCCGAAGGGGGGAGCAGCCAATAGCGTGACTGAACGCTTCTGTAGATCGCCGGCATGAAAAAGCCCGGCATGTGCCGGGCTTGGGGGGTTACGACCGCGTTCAGGCCGTGTGCCCACGCTGCTCGATCAAACGATCGGAGCCGCCTTCCGCCAACTGCATGCGTTGGCTGCCGGGAGTCCGCTCGGCACCGTCTTCAGCCAGCTGGATGCGTTGAGCACCGGGGGTGCGTTCAGCCCCGTCTTCTGCCAGTTGGATACGCTGGCTGCCAGGGGTGCGGTCGGAGCCGTCTTCGGCCAGATGAATGCGTTGAGCACCAGGCGTACGCTCGGAGCCGTTCTCGGCCAGCGGGGCGACGGGTTGCTGTTGCACCTGGCTGTCCTTGGCTTCACCGACCAGTGGGAAGGGCGCGCTGCTCGGTGCGGCGAATACGCTGGTGGTCATCAGGCTAAGGGCCAGGGCGGCGAGGGTCAGTTGGGTTTTCATGTCGATGTCTCCGTCGGGAGTAATAAGTGGCGTCGGAGTCAATTCTTGAGGACATGAGCGCAGATAAGAACTTGACTGGCCTGATAGTGAACATCGATACCTTCAATACTTGATCGAGAGGCTCTATCTCGGTGCTTCTGGGTTGGCGTCAGTGCGCTTGAGAATGTGCCGCGAGGCGTCGCGCCGGCTGCCCGGCACGGGTATGCTTGGCGGCCCTCGCGGGTCGTGCTCGACCCGTCCTCTTCAGTCGTTCCCCGGAGACAGCTCCAGTCATGCTCGCGGCACAGGCAATTTTGCCGATCTTCGCTTTGATCGTTCTCGGCTACCTGCTCGGCTGGCGTCAGTGGCTCACCAGTGAGTCGGCCGCCGGGCTGGCGAATATCACCTTCAAGCTGTTCATGCCGACGCTGCTGTTTGCCGGCATCGCCAAGGCATCGTTGGCCGAAGGGCTGTCGCCGATGCTGCTACTGGCCTATTACCTGCCGGTGCTGCTGGTGTTCGTCGTGGTCAATGCGCTTGCGCACTGGCGCCGCGGCACGGCGACCCCGCTGGGATTGGTGGCGGCCTTCTCCAACAACGTGCTGGTCGGCATCCCGTTGATCGCCAGCCTGATGGGCAACGACGGTTTGCTCTACGTGTTCGCCATCCTGGTTTTCCACAGCCTCACGCTGTTTTCCCTGCACAGTTTCTATGCCGCCTTCGGCAGTCAGGAGCATGTCGACGGTCGCGCGTTGCTGAAGAATCTGGCCAACCCGATGATCATCGGCCTGGGGCTGGGAGCCTTGCTCAATCTGTCCGGGCTGCAGGTGCCGGAAAGCCTGTGGCGGGCGATCACCTGGCTCGGCCAGGCTGCGCTGCCCTGTGCGTTGATCGTGCTTGGCGCCAGCCTGTCGCGTTACCGCCTGCGCCCTACCGCAGAGGCCTGGGGCGTGGGGCTGGCCAAGCTGGTGTTGTTTCCTGCATTGGTATGGTGTCTCAGCGGCCTGTTGCCGGGGCTTAACGAGAGCGCGCGCAGCGTGTTGGTGCTGCTTGCTGCCTGCCCCAGCGGGGTCAACGTGATGGCCTTCGCGCGCAGAGCTGAAGACACCCGCAGCGTCAGCGCAGCGATTTCCCTGTCGACATTGCTCTCGGCGGTGACGCTGCCGCTGTGGATGATGCTGCTGGGCATGTGAAGCTCGCCTGCGGATGCAGGCACTACGCGGTGATGGGCTGGCTGAAGCGCAGCAGATAGCCGTCCGGGTCTTGCAACATGAACTGGCGCACCCTGAGTACGCGTGTGCCGACCCGATATGAAGCTTCTTCCAGCGGCAATCTCAGCGCCAGGCCTGACTGCATCAGGCGCTGGTACAACGGCTCGAGGTCATCCACGCTGATCTGCAGATTGATGCCGCGCCCGAGCGGGCGGTCGAGTGGCATCACGGTCCAGGGATCGTCTGCCTGCTGATGCTGCTGTTCCAGCATCAAGGCTGCCTCGCCCAGAGCGATGGCGGCAAAACCTTCCTCGGGGCGTTCGTACAGCAGGCTGAAGCCCAGAGTCTTCTGATAGAAGGCCAGGCTGGCCGGCAGGTCGCTGACCTGCAGTTCGGGCGTCAGAGCTGGCAGTCGCGTGCGGCTCACGCCTGCTCCTGCGCCGCCTGCAGGGCCTCCAGCGCGGGCGCGGCATAGATACCCACTTCCACTGCCAGCTCCATCACCCGCGGCAGGTCGCTGGCGTACACCAGCACCGCTTGCAGCTCGTCGTCCAGCGGTTCGCTGAAGTCCACCAGCACATAGCCGCCGGTTTCCGGCGACAGCGCCGAGAGCTGCACCTGGATGCGGTTGAGGGCCTTGAGCGGCTCGGTCTTGGCCAGTTGCTTGGCCTTGAGTACGAACTGCACCTGCGGGCCGAAGGATTCGGTGATGCGCTGGAACAGTTCCTCGTAGCTGTCGGCCTGGAACAGCACGGTGTCCGGCAGGCTGCCGACCACCACCCATTCGCCCAGCGGGATGGGGAATTCGTCGTCGTAGTTGATATCCGGGTTGGCGGCGAGGAAGGCGGCCGGATCGGCATAGGCCAGGGCGGCCTCATCAGCGATGCGGGCGACCTCGTCCTCGGCCAGGCAGCCGGAGCTTATCTTGGCGATCAGTTCTTCCAGCTGGGCTTTCATCAGGCTATTCCTCGGTCATTCAGATGGGCGGCAAGCATAACCCAGAGCCTGTTGTGCGATGCATGGGAGAACAGGTCGGGCTTCTGGTGTAGGAGCAGCTTTAGCCGCGAGCGGCCTGTGCGGGGGCCAGAATCGCGGCTGAAGCCGCTCCTACAAAAAACTTAGCCGTAGCGTTTCTTGGCTTCGATGGCCAGGCCGCTGCCAATGCTGCCGAAGGTGTTGCCTTCTACGCTGCGGGCGTTGGGCAGCATGGCTGCCACGCTCTGGCGCAGGGCCGGAACGCCGCTGGAGCCGCCAGTGAAGAACAGGGTATCGACCTGATCGGCTTTGATGCCGGCGTCGGCCAGCAACTGCGTGAGGCTGGCGCGGATGCGTTCGAGCAGCGGCTCGATGGCGTTCTCGAACAGCGGGCGGGTCAGTTCGGCGACCAGGCCCGGCTCGACGCGCGACAGGTCGATGGGGCGTGCGTCCTGTTCGCTGAGGGCGATCTTGCTGTCTTCCACCTGCATCGCCAGCCAGTGTCCGGCACGCTGTTCGATCAGGCCGAACAGGCGGTCGATGCCGGTGGCGTCGACGATGTCGTAGCGCATGTTCTGCAACGCAAGCTGGGTCTTCTGCGCATACAGCGCATTGATGGTGTGCCAGGTGGCCAGGTTGAGGTGGTAGCTGGTGGGCATGAAGGCGTCGCTCTTCATCCGGCTGCCGTAGCCGAACAGCGGCATCACCCCGGCCAGCGAGAGCTGTTTGTCGAAGTCGGTACCGCCGATGTGCACGCCGCCGGTGGCGAGGATATCGCCCTGGCGCTCGGCCAGGTGGTGACGCTCAGGCGCCAGGCGCACCAGGGAGAAGTCCGAGGTACCGCCGCCGATGTCGACGATCAGCACCAGTTCCTCGCGATCCAGGCCCGACTCGTAGTCGAAGGCCGCGGCGATGGGCTCGTACTGGAACGACACCTCCTTGAAACCGAGCTTGTGCGCCACGGCCACCAGGGTGTTCTGCGCTTCCTGATCGGCGCTCGGGTCGTCGTCGACGAAGAACACCGGGCGGCCCAGCACCACTTCCTCGAAGGCGCGCTCGGCCTGAGCTTCGGCGCGCTTTTTCAGCTCACCGATGAAAAATCCGAGCAGGTCCTTGAACGGCAGGGCGCTGCCCAGCACGGTGGTTTCGCTCTTCAGTAGCTTGGAGCCGAGCAGGCTTTTCAGCGAACGCATCAGGCGCCCTTCATAACCCTCCAGGTACTCGTGCAGGGCCAGGCGGCCGTAGACCGGGCGACGCTCCTCGGTGTTGAAGAAGATCACCGAGGGCAGGGTGATCTTGCCGTCTTCCAGAGGCAGCAGGCTGCCCTGGCCGGGTCGCAGCCAGCCGACGGTGGAGTTCGAGGTGCCGAAGTCGATGCCGCAGGCGCGGGCGGGAGTGGAGAAGGACATGGAGCGCACAGCCGGAAAAAATGGCCGCGTATTCTATGCCAGCGCCGCGGTGGCGGCGAGTCGTCAGGAGGGCAGGTCGGGGGTCTCGTTGCGCTTTTGCTTCCATTGCGTCCATTCGAAGCCCAGCACCACCAGCAGCGACAGGGCGAACGGCAGCAGCAGATAGAACACGCGAAATACGATCAGCGCCGCCAGCACATCGGCCGCCGGGATCTCCGGCAGCGCAGCGAGGAAGGTCACTTCCAGTACACCCAGACCACCGGGCGCATGGGACAGCAGCGCCAGCGAGAAGGAGGCGAGGAACACGCCGAGCACCACCAGGTAGCCGGGATGATTGTCGGCCGGCAAGGCGAAATAGATGATCGCCGCTGCGCAGAGAAGCTCCAGTGGGCCGGCCAGCAACTGGCGGCTGACGATGGGCAGACGTGGATACTCCACGTGCAGCTTGCCCAGGGTCCAGGGTTTGAACTGGCGCCAGGAGCCCAGCACGTAGAGACCCACCAGGCACAGCAACACGCTGCCGATGACGATCGAGACCAGGGGCGTGACGTTGGCGACGCGGTGGATCAGATCGGGTTGGGCGATCAGCACACAGCCGCTGGCCAGCAGGGTGCCGAGGGCGAAGGTAAAGGAGCAGAAGACGATGAGAATGCCGATTTCCTGTGGCGTCAGCCCCTTGCTGCGATAGGCCCGGTAACGCACCAACGCGCCAGAGAACACCGAGGCGCCGATGTTGTGAGCCAGGGCGTAGGTGGTGAAGGAACAGAGGGTGATGAAACGCCAGGGAATGCGCTTGCCCAGGTGAGCCACGGCGATGCGGTCATACCAGGCCAGTGCCCAGTACGCGCCGAGCGTGGCTGCTGCGGCGAGCATCCAATTCATGTGCGTGATGGCGTCGAGGCTGCCCTTGATTTCCTCCAGGGAAATGTTGCGCAACTCGCGGTAGAGCAGGAAGCCAGACAGCACCACGGCACTGAGTCCGATCAGCGTCCAGATCAGGTCGCTGCGCTTCAGTTTGGGTTTGGCTTCTACGACAGACACCGCTAATCCTCGCTCGCTAGGCCCCGAGGTAGCGGGGCCGCATGCCTCCGTCCGAGGCGGCTGTTCATCGGCCATCCGGCCTTCGGCAATGGCCGCTAGCGGGTCGTGCCCGCGCGGCGCGCTGCGCAGTATCAGGGAGCCGCCGCCAGTACTCAACTGGCATGCATGCGGGGCCCCTTCAGTAGTTGTGTCAGCGATTGTCCTGATCGGTTCATATCCAGGCCAGGGTCAGCGCCGCCAGCACCGCGTAGCGCCCGGCCTTGGCCAGGGTGACGATGACCAGGAATATCCACAGGCGCTCGCGCATCACCCCGGCAACCAGCGTCAGGGGATCGCCAATCAGCGGCATCCAGCTCAGCAGCAACGACCAGCGACCGTAGCGTGCGTACCAGGCCTGCGCCTGTTGCAAGCGGGCCGGACTGACGGGAAACCAGCGCCGTTCCCGGTAGTGCTCGATGGAACGCCCTAGCAGCCAGTTGACCCAGGAGCCCAGTACGTTGCCCAGCGTGGCCACCAGCAGCAATGCCCAGAGCGGGTGCTGGCCTGCCAGCAGCAGGGCGACCAGCACCGCTTCGGACTGCAACGGCAAGAGCGTCGCCGCGCCGAAGGCGGAGAGAAACAGGGCCGGGTAGGCGGAGAGAGCCAGCATGTTCGGCGCGGCCGACCCTGAGGTCGGCGCTTGTCAGCGCTGCGATTCCTGGCTGGTGTTGGCCATGATCTCTTCCAGGCTCAGCCCGGTCAGGCCATGAATGGTCTTCCACAGGTAGTAGAAGATTGTCATCAGCATGATCATCGAGGGAATGGCGATCATCGGATAACTGAGTAGGGTCATGCGCCCGAGTTCGTCATTGAAGGCCTCGGTGCCGGATGGGCTGACCACGATCCACTTGGCCAGCACGTAGTTCATGAACGAGGAGAAGAAGAAGGTGCCACTGAGCCAGTAGGTGGCACGCATCAGGCGCGTTTCGAAGTGTTCGACGTGGCCGCCCTGCTCGAGGCGATCATGGATCTTGTCGACGTTGAGCACGCTCTTGTTGAACAGCAGCGTGCGAATCAGCGGGTAGCGGGTACGGGTCGAAACCAGCACGGCGATGCCGATCAGCCCGGGGATGGCGGCTTCCTTCACGGCCAGCCACTGGGTATCCAGATGCAGCAGGCCGATGCTTCCGGTCAGGGCCACGCTGACCAGGCCGAGCAGGGCGATGAAGTTGAATTTACGGTACTTGATCAGCTCGAACGCCCCCCAGACCAGGGGGAACGCCAAGGCCAGCAGCAGTGCGCCGTCGGCGCCGAGACGGTGTTCGCCACTGAGCTTCATCAGAATGAACGAGGGAATCAGAATGCTGATGGCCAGGTCGATCAGTGGGCGGGGTTTGTGCGTCGGGGTGCGGCTGTCAGTAGTGGCGGTCATAGTAGCTGGAGTCTGCTCAGGAAGCCCGATGATCGCCTGCCCGGCGCGCTAGGGCTAGCCCGACTGTCGGTTTTGAATGTGAAAAAGTATGAGTCGACAGCTTGCCGACAGGCGTCGCGACCCGGCCGGGCGATGCTAAAGTGATGGCAGAGGTCGGGAGACGAACATGCCGAGAATCATCCCTTGCGTTTGCTTGCTGCTGGGTACGGCAGCGCTTTGGTCGGCGACGGCCTGGTCGAGTGACTGCGTTGGCCTGGTGCCGGCCGGCACATCGGCCTTCTGGCGTGAGCTGGAGGCGGGCGCCAGGCGCACAGCCAACGATCTGCAGCTGGAACTCTATACGCGCGGCCCGAGCCAGGAAGGCAGCGTCGAGGTGCAGCTACAGTTGATCGACCGTGTAATCGCCCACGGTTGCAAGGCACTGATCATCGCTCCGGCTGGCGACGCCATCGACACGCGCATATCCGCCTTGCGCGCCGAAGGTATTCCCACCGTTTACGTTGATCGCGGGGTCGCGGGTGAGGGCGCTTACGCGCTGGTGGCAACCGACAACTTCCTTGCCGGCCAATTGGCCGGGCAGCAGATGGCCGAGCGTCTCGGGCGGGGGGCTCGGGTCGGGGTATTGCGCTTGCGCCAAGGGCTGCAATCGACCGATGAGCGCGAGCGCGGTTTCCTCCTGGCGGCGCAAGCTTCCGGGTTGCAGGTGGTGTTCGATACCTACCTTGGTGACGACCCCCAGCGCATCGCCACGACCCTGAGTGAGCAGTTGCCCAGGCTCGACGGCCTGTTCAGCCCCAATGGCAGCAGTACCCGCGTGACCCTGGGCGCGTTGCGCCGGCTGGGCAAGGTCGGGACAGTGGACTTCGTCGGTTTCGATGGTGGCGACCTGCTGTTCGATGCCGTACGCCAGGGACAGATTCACGCGTTGTTGCTGCAGCAGCCGCAGGCCATGGGCGATCATGCGGTACGCCTGGTGCATCGGGCTCTGAGTGGCGAGCGTGCCATGTCTCGCCTACAACTGTTACTCGAACCTCGGGTGATTACCGCCAAGGAACTGGGCGATACGACCGCTGCGCCGCAGTCTTGGTGATGGGCAACGCCGGCGTCTATTATTCTTGGTCTGGGCGCCCTGAATTCGCTGTAGGGCGCGCGCTTGACGGTGGCGTGCAATGAACTTGAAGTCCCCGGCCGTAGCGCTGGCACTGCTCGGTAGTCTCTGCGTCAACATGGCTGCTGCCGAGCTGCGGCTGTATACCGAGGATTACCGACCGTTCAGCTATCTGGACAACGGCAAACCAAGTGGCCTGGCCGTGGCCGTGGTCGAAGAGTTGATCCGTCGCACCGCAGAGCCGGCGCATATCGAACTGGTGCCCTGGACGCGCGGCTATCACCAGGTTCGAAACCAGCCCGACACGGCATTGTTCTCCACTGTGCGCACGGCGCGGCGCGAAGCCGATTTCCAGTGGGTCGGCCCGATCGCGCGGGGCTATACGCGCTTCTACACGCTCAAGGATGCCGGTCTGCGAGTCACCAGCCTCGACGATGTCCGTCGTCTTGGCACCCTGGCGATTCCCAAGCAATGGTACAGCTACGAGTTCTTGGCCGAGCTGGGACTGGAAAATCTGTATGGCGTGCCGACGCCTCAGGACATGCTGCGCATGTTCCGCCATGGCCGGGTCAAGTTGCTGCTGGCCAACAACCTGACCCTGGACGGCATGCTTGCCGAGCAGGGCATGAATGCCGGGCAGTTGCAGGAGCAGTTCGACCTGATGCCCAACGACTCCTACATTGCTTTTTCCCTGAAGACTGACCCAGCTCTGGTCGCGCGTTGGCAGCAGGCGCTGGAGCAGATGCGCCGCGACGGTAGCCTGGAAAGGCTCTACCGCCAGTGGTTTCCGATGGCCGACGAGCGCATGTTGGCCGATTTGCTGCGTAGCGATTGAAGCCGCTGCACGGCACTCCTTAGCTGGCCAGGCTGCAAGCTGGAGAGACGGTGATGGGCAAGCGGGTCAATCAATGGCTGTGTGTCTTGCTGCTGGCGTTATCTGCGCCGGTGCAGGCGCAGCTGCGTCTGCTCACCGAGAATGCGCCGCCGATGAGTTTCACGCGCGATGGCGAACCCAGCGGCCTTTCCGTCGAGGTGGTCAGAGCCTTGCTGGCGCGTACCGGCGACAACGGGCAGATCGAGGTGATGCCCTGGACGCGGGCGCTGCACCTGGCCCAGCAGCAGGAAGATATCGCGCTGTTCTCCACCGTGCGCACGGCCGAACGTGAACACCGATTCCAGTGGGTCGGGCCCATCGTGGTCGGCACTACCAGCTTCTACTCGCTCAAGTCCCGCGACCTGGTCATCGACACGCTGCAACAGGCCGCTGCCAGCGGGCCACTGGCACTGCCCAAGCAGTGGTACACCTACGAGACCCTCAGCTCGAAGGGCTTCACCAATCTCTACGGGGTGCCCAGTTCGAGGCAGATGATGGTCATGCTCAAGCATGGCCGGGTGAAGCTGATCGCCACCGAGGACCTGACCCTGGCTGGCGAGTTGGCTGCTGTCGATCTCAAACCGCAGGACGTCACGGCGCATGTGCCGTTCATGCGTTCGGCTTACTACATCGCCTTCTCCCCGCAGACCTCGGTGGTGCGTGTGGTGCGCTGGCAGCGCGCGTTGCAGCAGATGCACGAGGACGGCAGCCTCGAGGCCATCCTCAGGCGCTGGCTACCGCACGCACCCATGCCGCCCGTGCAACCGTAGCGGCTCGCGTGGCGACTGGTTAACCTGAGCACTGTTATCCACCGAGTTCGATCATGCCGCGTCGCAACCCCTCTCTCGATCTGCGCACTCGTGCCAGTGTATTCGCTCACCTTGGCGCCATGGAGCGAGCCGGAGTACCCATCGACCGTGCACTGGTCAGTCTGGATCTCGGTGCACGGCACGAGGCCGCCGTTAAGCGCCTGCGACAGATGGTGGCTAATGGGCGCGATCTGGCGAGTTCCGGCCAGTTGAGTGGCGTGTTCACGCCACTGGAAAGTGGACTGGTGCGTGCCGCACAGGAGGCCGGGGCGCTGGCGCACATCTACGAGCAACTGGCGCAGCGCTACGACGAGCAGGCGCGCCACGCAGCAGAGCTGAAGTCTCGGCTGCTGCTACCGGCCGGTGTGCTGCTGCTGGCGCTGGCGGTCAAGCCCTTGCCTGCCCTGGTGGCGGGAGGCCTCAGTGCTGTCGGCTATCTGGCAGCCGTGCTGCTGCCGGTGCTGTGGCTGTCTGCGCTGTTGTGGGGCGCGCGGGCGCTGTGGCGCCGCTGGCAACAGCGGCGAGCTGACCAGCCTGGCGCCTTCGACGATCTGCTGCTGGCCCTGCCGTTGCTGGGCAGCCTGCAGCGACGCGCTGACATGCGTGATTTCTGCGACAGCCTGGGACTGTTGCTGGAAGCAGGTATGCCGGTGCTCGACGCCCTGCCGCGTGCCTGCAGCGCGATAAGCAGTCCTCGGCTGCGGCGAGATTTCGCCACCCTGGCGCCGCGAGTGGCCGGCGGACAATCGCTGGTGCGCGCCTTCGACGGGCTGAGTTTTCCCGGCAAAGCCATGCTGATCGGCGTGCTCAATACCGGCGAGGCGACCGGTCGACCTGGCGAGGCGCTGCTGCGTTTCGCCCGCTTGCAGGCTCAGCAGCTGGCGGCGAGCCAGCAAATGCTGGCGAGTTGGGGGCCGCGCCTGTTCTATCTGGCCGTCGCGGTCTGGATGGCGTACGGCCTGCTGACCGGCGGCGGGTTCTTCCCAGCGCTGCCGGCGGAGCTGGCTGGCCGATAAATTGCTGGTCATTGGCCAGGGCGAGCCGTCTGAAAGCTGCCAGCAAGTGCCTTGCGCTAGCATTCGTCACGTCTACGCCATTACTAAAATAGAGAAAAAAGCGATTCAACCGACTTTGGAATACGCCCCATGCCCATCCTGCAACGTGCATCCCACCATGAGCTACGCAGCGCCTTTCGTGCGCTGCTGGTTTCCGACCGCTGTTATCACACCGCATCGGTCTTCGACCCCATGTCCGCCCGCATCGCCGCCGACCTCGATTTCGAGGTCGGTATCCTTGGCGGCTCCGTCGCGTCGCTCCAGGTGCTCGGTGCGCCGGACTTCGCCCTGATCACCCTCAGCGAGTTCGTCGAACAGGCCGCGCGCATCGGTCGTGTCGCGCGCTTGCCCGTCATCGCCGACGCCGACCATGGCTACGGCAATGCGCTCAACGTCATGCGCACCGTGGTCGAGCTGGAACGCGCCGGCGTTGCCGCGCTGACCATCGAAGACACCCTGCTGCCGGCCCAGTTCGGGCGCAAGACCACTGACCTGATCAGCATCGAGGAAGGTGTCGGCAAGATCCTCGCAGCACTGGAGGCGCGTGTTGATCCGGATCTGGCGATCATCGCCCGCACCCACGCCGGCGTGCTGGACGTGGATGAGGTGATCCGCCGTACCCGCGCCTACGAGGCTGCCGGTGCCGATGGCATCTGCCTGGTCGGGGTGAAGGATTTCGCTCATCTGGAGCAGATCGCCGCGGGTCTCAAGGTGCCGCTGATGCTGGTCACCTACGGTAACCCCGAGCTGCGCGATAACCCTCGTCTGGCCAAGCTCGGCGTGCGCATCGTGGTCAACGGCCACGCCGCCTACTTCGCCGCGATCAAGGCCACCTACGACTGCCTGCGCGAGCAGCGCGGTGCCGAGCCGTGCGACCTCAACGCCACCGAACTAACCAACAAGTACACCATGCCCGGTGAATACATGGCGTGGGCCCAGGAGTTCATGGAGGTCAAGGAGTAGCGCTTGCTGCCAGGCCTGCCTGGATACCGACCGTGCCGTCTGGCTCGGCTTGGCTCTGGGAGGGCGACAGGCGCCGCAATGCTGCCTGTTTGCGCCAGTGCGACTTGCCAAGGCGGTGTTGATCCTCCATAGATAGCCGATCAGGCAAACAGTGGAGAGTGCGGACATGGCCGGTGGCTGGGCAAGTGACGGCGCAGTGCAGGAACAGATCGACAGCAGTATCGAGGACGCCATCGCCCGCGCCCGCAGCCAGCTGCCCAAAGGTGAAAGCCTGCACAACTGCGAAGAGTGCGACGCGGTGATTCCCGAGGCACGGCGCCAGGCGATTCCCGGTGTGCGTCTGTGCGTGGCCTGCCAGAGTGAGCTGGACAAGCAGCAGTCGGCTGCCAGTGGTTACAACCGCCGTGGCAGCAAGGACAGCCAGCTGCGTTGAGCAAGCGGTGCGGCACCTATCGCCGAGTTGATGGTCTAGTGCTACTACGACCGTGACTCAGGAGGAGATGTCCGCATGACCATTTTCGAAGCCCTACGTATCAGCCACGACATGCAGCGCGAACTGGCGCAAAAGCTGGTCGAGACCCAGGGCGATACTCCCGAGCGCCACGCCTTGTTCGCCCAGCTCAAGCAGGAGCTGGCCGTGCATTCGGTGGCCGAGGAGCGCCATTTCTACGTCCCTCTGATGCAGCAGGACGCCGGTGTCGACTTGTCGCGCCACGCGATTGCCGAGCATCACCAGATGGACGAGATGATCGAGGACCTCGAGGCGACCGACCCCAGCAGCCCCAGCTGGCTGGCGCAGGCCAAGGCGCTGGCGGAAAAGGTCGAGCATCACCTCAAGGAGGAAGAGCACAGCTTCTTCCAGATGGCCGGCAAGCTCTTGCGCGACAAGGAGAAGGAGCAGCTGGCCGGTGATTATCTCAGCGCCTACGACGAGATGAAGCAGGCGTCCTGACAGACCTACAAGAGCCGGGCGCAAAGCCCGGCTCTTGCGTCAGAACAGAAAATAGCGCTGCGCCATCGGCAGTACTTCGGCCGGTTCGCACCAGAGCAACTGGCCGTCGGCCTTGACCTGGTAGTTTTGCGCGTCGACCTCGATGCTCGGCAGGTAGCCGTTGTGGATCAGGTCGGTCTTCTGCACCTCGCGACAGCCCTTGACCACACCGATCTGCTTCTTCAGGCCAAGCTGCTCGGGCACGCCGGCGTCGAAGGCGGCCTGGCTGATGAAGGTGATGCTGGTGGCATGGCGGCTGCCGCCGTAGCTGGCGAACATCGGCCTGTAGTGCACTGGCTGCGGCGTCGGGATCGAGGCGTTGGCATCGCCCATCAGGCTGGCGGCGATGGCCCCACCCTTGAGGATCAGCGTCGGCTTCACCCCGAAGAAGGCCGGGCGCCACAGCACCAGGTCGGCCCACTTGCCCACTTCGATCGAACCCACTTCGTGGCTGATGCCATGGGTGATTGCTGGGTTGATGGTGTACTTGGCGATGTAACGCTTGGCGCGGAAGTTGTCGTTGCCGGGCACGTCTTCGGGCAGCGTGCCGCGCTGTTTCTTCATCTTGTCAGCGGTCTGCCAGGTGCGGGTGATCACTTCGCCGACACGGCCCATGGCCTGGCTGTCGGAACTGATCATGGAGAAGGCGCCGAGGTCATGCAGGATGTCTTCGGCGGCGATGGTTTCGCGGCGAATACGGCTCTCGGCGAAGGCCACGTCCTCGGCGATGCTCGGGTCGAGGTGGTGGCAGACCATGAGCATGTCCAGGTGTTCGTCGATGGTGTTCTTGGTGAATGGTCGGGTCGGGTTGGTCGAGGACGGCAGCACGTTGCGGAAGCCGCAGGCCTTGATGATGTCCGGCGCGTGGCCGCCACCGGCGCCCTCGGTGTGGTAGGTGTGGATGGTGCGGCCCTTGAACGCGCCGAGGGTGGTTTCGACGAAGCCGGACTCGTTCAGGGTGTCGGTGTGGATCGCCACCTGCACGTCGTACCGGTCGGCCACGCTCAGGCAGTTGTCGATGGCGGCCGGGGTGGTGCCCCAGTCCTCGTGCAACTTGAGGCCGATGGCACCGGCTTTCACCTGTTCGATCAGCGGCTCGGGCAGCGAGGCGTTGCCCTTGCCGGTAAAGCCAAGGTTCATCGGGAAAGCGTCGGCGGCCTGGAGCATGCGCGCCATGTGCCACGGCCCGGAGGTGCAGGTGGTGGCGTTGGTGCCGGTGGCCGGCCCGGTGCCGCCACCGATCATGGTGGTGACGCCGCTCATCAGCGCCTCTTCGATCTGCTGCGGGCAGATGAAGTGGATGTGGGTGTCGATGCCGCCAGCGGTGAGGATCATGCCTTCCCCGGCGATCACCTCGGTACCGGCGCCGATGGCGATGCTCACATCGGGCTGGATGTCCGGGTTGCCGGCCTTGCCGATGGCTTTGATGCGCCCGTCCTTGAGGCCGACGTCAGCCTTGACGATGCCCCAGTGGTCGATGATCAGTGCGTTGGTGATCAGGGTGTCGACCACATCGGCGGCGCACAGCTGGCCCTGGCCCATGCCGTCGCGGATGACCTTGCCGCCACCGAACTTCACTTCTTCACCGTAGGTGGTGAAATCCTTCTCCACTTCTATCCACAGGTCGGTATCGGCCAGGCGCACCTTGTCGCCGACGGTGGGGCCGAACATGTCGGCATAGGCTTGTCTGCTGATTTTCATATTCGTTTCCTTTGTGGCGCGAAGGCCGGCGCGTGTTTGTCTGTCGGGGATGAGGAGTGGCGGTTCTTCTGTAGGAGCGGCTTGAGCCGCGAAACTGTTATCGCGGCTAAAGCCGCTCCTACAAGACTCACCTCAATCCAGGTCGCCCATCACCCGGCCGGCGAAGCCGAACACGCGGCGCGCGCCGGCCAGTTCGACCAGTTCCACCTCGCGGCTCTGCCCCGGCTCGAAGCGCACGGCGGTTCCCGCCGGGATATTCAGGCGCATGCCACGCGCGGCGGCACGGTCGAACAGCAGGGCGTCGTTGGTCTCGAAGAAGTGGTAGTGCGAGCCGACCTGAATCGGCCGGTCGCCGCTGTTGGCCACGGAAAGGGTCAGGGTACGGCGGCCGGCATTGAGCTCGATCTCGCCGTCAGCAATCTGGTATTCACCGGGAATCATTAGGAAGGCCTCGAGAGCGTCTTGTAGTAGATGGCGTTGGCTCGGTAGATGCCGTCCGGGCCGCAGGCGTAATCAGGCAGGCCACCAATGTGGCTGTAGCCCAGGTGGCGATAGAGTTGTTCCGCATCGCTGCCAGCCTCGGTATCGAGGTACAGCAAGCCTCGTTTCAGGGCGATGGCTTCCTGCTCGACGGCTTGCATCAACAGGCGCGCGATACCACGCCGCCGCGCGCTGCTCAGCACCAGCAGCTTCTGGATTTCCGCGCGGTTCAGGCCGTTGGGTTTCTGGCACAGGCTCAGTTGCACGCTGCCCAGCACCTGGCCGTGCTCGCACGCGACCCAGAGCTGCAGCGAGCCATCGTGCAACGCCACCTCCACCTGGGCGAAATATTCAGCGGCTGCCTGTGCATCGAGGTCGGCGAGAAAGCCCACCGAAGCGCCGTGGCCGACCGCATCGAGCAGCAGGGTGATCAGGCCCGGACGATAAGCGGCGAATTGCTCGGCAGAGAGGCGTTGCAGCGTCACGTCCATGGTGTCACTCCGTGGCGCCAAGGATCAGTTGCATAAAGGTCAGATCCAGCCAGCGGCCGAACTTGCGCCCGACCTGGGGCATCTGCCCGGTGGTGACGAAACCTGCGCGTTGGTGCAGGCGAATCGAGGCGGCGTTTTCCGATTCGATGGCGGCGACCATGACGTGCAGGCCAGCTTCGCGGGCACGCTCGATCAGCGCCTGCATCAGCACCGGCCCCAGGCCCTGGCCGCGTTGGTCGGCGCGCACGTAGACCGAATGCTCGACGGTGTGACGAAAGCCTTCGATGCTGCGCCAGGTGCCATAGCTGGCGTAGCCGAGCACCTCGCCGCCAGCGTCACGCGCGACCAGCACCGGGAAGCCGGATGCCGTGCGTTCGGCCAGCCAGGCGCGGCGGTTGGCGAGATCCACCAGGGTCTCGTTCCAGATCGCCGTGGTGAACTCCACCGCGTCGTTGTAGATGGCCAGGATGCCGGGCAGGTCGGCTTCGCTGGCGTCCGTAATCAGATGGCGCATGGTTCAGGCAATCGGTTGGTGGACGGTCACCAGCTTGGTGCCGTCGGGAAAGGTGGCTTCGATCTGGATCTCCGGGATCATCTCCGGCACGCCCTCCATCACCTGATCGCGGGCCAGCAGGGTGGTGCCGAAGTGCATCAGCTCGGCCACCGTCTGGCCGTCGCGGGCACCTTCGAGCAGGGCGGCGGAGATATAGGCCATGGCCTCCGGGTAGTTCAGCTTGACCCCGCGCGCCAGACGGCGCTCGGCCACCAGGCCGGCGGTGAAGATCAGCAGCTTGTCTTTCTCGCGTGGACTCAGATCCATCGTGTCGCTCCATGGGGCGTATGCCAGGCATCGCCGAATACGTCGTGGTGGTAGGGCGGGTGTCGCTTTTTACATCCGCCGTCATGTGCTCCAGATGCGCGGGGGCACGGCTTCCCGGCCCAGCAGCGCCGGGCGCAGCAGGCGCCAGAGGGCGATCAGCCAGGCGCGGGCCTTGAGTGCTTCGCTGGCCAGGCAGCGCGCGACCAGCAGCCCCGAGAGCTGGCTGAGATCACCGCGGACGCCTTCGATCTTCAACTCACGGCAGCGCTCCAGCAGTTCGCCGTCCAGCTCGCCGCTGGCAAGCAGGGTGGCGAATACCGGTTGGCCGTCGAGGCCGATGGGCGAGTCGAGCAGGCCGTCATCACCGGCAACGCGTTGACGTTCATGCCAGAGCAGCTTGCCGTCACGGCGGATATCCAGCGCGGCCTGGAAGTGGCCGCTGTCGAAGCGCTCGTCTGCAGCGGGGCGGCCAAGGGCGATGATGTCCCAGTAGAACAGGCGGGCGTCACCATGCAGGTCGATCTGTGTGTGCAGTTCGGCCTGGGCGCCAGCGTAGATGATGGTTTCCTGCGGCAGCCACTCCAGGGTGGCGCCGGCGTCGACGCTCAGGCGCAGATCCTGGTGGGCCACGCCGGCGGCACGGTACCACTTGGCCGCACCGGGGCTGGTGAGTTGTACCCAGGTGCCCTCACCGGCATGCGCCGAAATATCCAGGCGGTCGCCGCCGGCTATGCCGCCGGGCGGGTGGACGATGATGTGTTGGCAGACTTGCGGGCCTTCGGCATACAGGTGCTTCTGCACTCTAAGAGGGCCGAGGTGGCGTCTTTGCACTGGCGTGGTGCGTTCGCCGTGGCGCGCGTAGGCCAGCTCCAGCTCGGCAGGCCAGCTTGGCGTGAACAGGGCGGCAGGCAGATTCATGGCAGGGCAGGGGTTCCGCAGGATACTTGACCGGGTGGGCAAGCAAGAGGCGTGCCCCGAACCAATTCGGTGCGTGATTGCCCGCAGCAATTGCCATGCATGCGAGCGCTAGGGTTTGTACGAAAAGTCGGCGAGCGAAGGTCAGGCGATACCGATGGCGGCCCCACAAAAACGGGTGAGGAACGGACTGGGCTCGCACTCGAGTCTGCGAGCTGTAAATGAGCATTACTCACTTCGTTCGCCCTTCGGGCCGCACTGAAGCGCGTTGGCCGCAAGCGGCCTGCCGACCCGTTTTTAACGAAGCATCACCGAGCGCAGGCACTTTTCGTATAGAGCATAGGAGCCGTCGCGGCTGAAGCCCCTCCCACAAGGTGTGTTGGTCAGATCGCCACCAGCCCGCGCACGCCCTCGGCTTCCATGTTCTCGCCACGGCCCTGCTGGACGATCTCGCCACGGCTCATCACCAGGTACTGGTCGGCCAGCTCGGCGGCGAAGTCGTAGAACTGTTCCACCAGCAGGATGGCCATGTCGCCACGCTCGGCCAGTTTGCGAATCACCGCGCCGATCTCCTTGATCACCGAGGGCTGGATGCCTTCGGTGGGCTCGTCGAGGATCAACAGGCGCGGCTGGCTGGCCAGGGCGCGGCCGATGGCCAGCTGTTGCTGCTGGCCGCCGGAGAGGTCGCCGCCACGCCGGTGCTTCATCTCGCGCAGCACCGGGAACAGCTCGTAGATGAATTCCGGCACGGTCTTGGCCTGGCTGCCGGGAAAGCGTGACAGGCCCATCAGCAGGTTTTCCTCGACCGTGAGGCGGCCGAAGATCTCGCGGCCCTGCGGCACGTAGGCGATGCCGGCATGCACGCGCTGGTGCGGTTTGAAGGCGGTGATGGGCTTGCCCTCCCATTGCACGCTGCCATCCTTGGCCGGGATCAGGCCCATCAGGCATTTGAGCAGGGTGGTCTTGCCCACGCCGTTACGGCCGAGCAGGCAGGTGACTTCGCCGACCTTCACGTCGAACGACAGGCCACGCAGGATGTGGCTGCCGCCGTAGTACTGGTGGAGCTGTTGGACTTGCAGCATGACGTACCTCTCGTGCCCACGCCCAGCGTGGGTATGCAACTGACGACGCTTCGCGGCGCTGGAGCGTTGAGCGTGTCGGGAGGGGTTCCCGCGCGGGCGGTATGTGGCCTCGCAGTGGAAACCATCAATTTTCTTCGCGGCTGAAGCCGCTCCTACAAGGCTGTGATGGACATCTCGTAGGAGCGGCTTCAGCCGCGAATCAGGGAGCGATGGTTCAACGACCCAGATACACCTCGATCACCCGCTCGTCGTTCTGCACCTGCTCCAGCGAGCCTTCGGCCAGCACGCTGCCCTGGTGCAACACGGTGACGTGGTCGGCGATGGAGCCGACGAAGCCCATGTCGTGCTCGACCACCATCAGCGAGTGCTTGCGTGCCAGGGACTTGAACAGCTCGGCGGTGAACTCGGTCTCGGCATCGGTCATGCCCGCTACCGGTTCGTCGAGCAGCAGCAGATGCGGTTCCTGCATCAGCAGCATGCCGATTTCGAGAAACTGCTTCTGACCGTGGGAGAGCAGGCCGGCCGGGCGGTTGCGCGAGGCTTCCAGGCGGATGGTGGTCAGCACTTCCTCGATACGATCCTTCTGCTCGCCGTTGAGCCGGGCGCGCAAGCTGGCCCACACCGACTTGTTGGTCTTCTGCGCCAGCTCCAGGTTCTCGAACACCGTCAGTGCTTCGAACACCGTCGGCTTCTGGAACTTGCGGCCGATACCAGCCTGGGCGATCTGCACTTCGCTCATGGCGGTCAAATCGTACTGCTCGCCGAAGTAGGCCACGCCGTTGTCGGGGCGGGTCTTGCCGGTGATCACGTCCATCATGGTGGTCTTGCCGGCGCCGTTGGGGCCGATGATGCAGCGCAGCTCACCAACGCCGATGTACAGGGTCAGGTTGGTCAGCGCCTTGAAGCCATCGAAGCTGACGTTGATGTCTTCCAGGGTGAGGATGGTGCCGTGACGAACGTTGACGCCCTTGCCGACGGTCTTGCCGGTGTCCAGCGCCAGGCCGGTGGGGTCGAAGGCGGCTTCGAGCATTGTTTCGGGTAGTGGCGTGGCTCTCATTGATCTTTCTCCTTGCGCAGCAGACCCACCACGCCCCTCGGTAGAAACAGGGTGACGACGATGAACAGCGCACCGAGCGCGAACAGCCAGTACTCCGGGAAGGCCACGGTGAACCAGCTCTTCAGGCCGTTGACGATACCGGCGCCGAGCAGCGGACCGATCAGCGTGCCGCGCCCGCCGAGGGCGACCCAGACGGCGGCTTCGATGGACTGCGTCGGCGCCATTTCGCTGGGGTTGATGATGCCCACCAGCGGCACGTACAGCGCGCCGGCCAGGCCGCACAGCACGGCCGACAGCACCCAGATGAACAGCTTGTAGCCGCGTGGATCGTAGCCGCAGAACATCAGGCGGTTCTCGGCGTCACGCAGGGCGGTGAGCACCCGGCCGAACTTGCTGCGCGCCAGACGAAAGCCCAGGTACAGGCTGCCCACCAGCAGTACCACGGTGGCGAAGAACAGCGCGGCGCGGGTGCCTTGCGCGGTGATGTCGAAGCCGAGGATGCGGGTGAAGCCGGTAAAGCCGTTGTTGCCACCGAAGCCGGTTTCGTTGCGGAAGAACAGCAACATGCCGGCGAAGGTCAGGGCCTGGGTCATGATCGAGAAGTACACGCCCTTGATCCGCGAGCGGAAGGCGAAGAAGCCGAACACCAGGGCCAGCAAGCCGGGCGCCAGCACCACCAGGCACATCGCCCAGAGGAAGCTGGAGGTGCCGTACCAGTACCAGGGCAACTCGTTCCAGGCCAGGAAGCTCATGAACGCCGGCAGGCCGTCACCGGCGCTCTGGCGCATCAGGTACATACCCATCGCGTAGCCGCCGAGGGCGAAGAACAGGCCGTGGCCCAGCGACAGCATGCCGGCGTAACCCCAGACCAGATCCAGCGCCAGGGCGACGATGGCGTAGCAGAGGATCTTGCCCACCAGCGTCAGCGAATAGGCCGAGATGTGCAGGCTGTGCTCGGCCGGCAGCAGATGCAGCAACGGCATGGCGACGAGAATCGCCAGTACCAGCAGGCCGACAGCCAGTGAAACCTGCGGGCCGAGCTTGGCGCTGGCACGGGCCAGCAGCGTTTGATTCAGTGGCGCAGTCATCGGGGCATGCTCGCGTCAAGGGGCGCACCGCGGTGCAGGCGGCCAGCGCGCCAGGCTAGGCGTGGAGCGCAGGCGATGGTCGTTCCCTCGGCAAGCTTCACAACGACGCATGGCGCGTTGGCAGCCGCAACCCGAAGGGCCGCTGACTCGATGGCGGCTGGGGCATTCAGGCAGTTTTGCATTGGCAGCATTCTCATGTTCCTTCGCATAGCGCCGCCAGCGTGGCTGCGGCGCGGTCGTCAATTGGCGTGAGCAGGCCCCGCTTAGTCGATCACCCTTCCTTTCAGTGCGAACAGGCCTTGCGGGCGCTTCTGGATGAACAGAATGATCAGCGCGAGGATGAGGATCTTGCCGAGTACCGCACCGATCTGCGGTTCGAGGAACTTGTTCACCACGCCCAGGCCGAAGGCGGCCAGCACGCTGCCGGCCAGTTGGCCGACGCCACCGAGCACCACCACCAGGAAGGAGTCGATGATGTAGCTCTGGCCGAGGTCCGGGCCGACGTTGCCGATCTGGCTCAGGGCCACGCCGCCCAGGCCGGCGATGCCCGAGCCCAGGCCGAAGGCGAGCATGTCCACGCGGCCGGTGGGTACGCCGCAGCAGGCGGCCATGTTGCGGTTTTGCGTTACCGCGCGCACGTTCAGGCCCAGGCGCGTCTTGTTCAGCAATAGCCAGGTCAGGACCACGACGAACAGCGCGAAGCCGATGATGACGATGCGGTTGTAGGGCAATACCAGATTCGGCAGCACCTGTACGCCGCCGGACAGCCAGGCCGGGTTGGCCACCTCGACGTTCTGCGCACCGAAGGTGACGCGCACCAGCTGAATCAGGATCAGGCTGATGCCCCAGGTAGCCAGCAGGGTCTCCAGCGGGCGGCCATAGAGGTGGCGGATCACCGTGCGCTCCAGGGCCATGCCGATGCAGGCGGTGACCAGGAAGGCGATCGGCAGCGCAGCCAGCGGGTAGAGCGTCAGGTATTCGGGGGCCAGGCGCTGGAAGCTCAGCTGCACCACGTAGGTGGTGTAGGCACCGAGCATTAGCATCTCGCCGTGGGCCATGTTGATCACCCCGAGCAGGCCGAAGGTGATGGCCAGGCCCAGCGCTGCGAGCAACAGGATCGAGCCCAGCGACAGGCCGCTGAAGGCCTGGCCGAGTAACTCGCCGATCAGCAGTTTGTTCTTCACCTGGGCCAGGCTCTGTTCGGCGGCGCTGCGTACGGCGGTATCGCTTTCTTCACCATCGAGCAGGCTTTGCAGGCGCGTGCGGGCCAGCGGGTCGCCGGTTTCGCCCAGGCGCTCCACGGCCGCCAGGCGCACGGCCGGATCGCTGGCTTCCAGTTGCAGGTTGGCCAGGGCCAGGGTAATGGCGTCACGCACATCCTCGTCGGCTTCCATGCTCAGACGATTTTCCAGCAGCGGCAGCAATGCCGGCGGCGTATTGCGTTGCAGTTGCTTGGCGGCGCCAAGGCGCACGGCCGCATCGTCGTCGAGCAACTGATGACTGGCCACGGCGACGCCGATCAGGCCGCGCAGGCGGTTGTTCAGGCGCAGCTTGCGCGGCGTGCCATTGGCCTCGGCTGCGCCGTCGGCGGCCTGCCAGGTGCCGGCCTGTTCGATGAAGGCGCGTTTGTCGGCATCGCTGGCGACGCGGCCCTGCTGCAGGGCTTGCAGCAGTGGCATGCGATCTGTGGTGGGGGCTGCAGCCCAGCTCTGCAGGAGTTTGGCCTGCTTGCTGGCGTTGGCTGCGGCGAAGTCGTCGGCCTCGCCAGCAAGCGCTGCCAGTGGCAGCAACAGCAGCAGGCTCAGCAGTATTCGGGTAAGGGCAGTGGGCATAGGGGTGTCCTTGGCGTAGCCCGGATGAAGTCCGGGGCGAGCTTCCCGGATTGCATCCGGGCTACGGCGACCCTCTCCCTAGCCTCTCCCCCTCTTCATAAAAGAAAGGGGGGGGAGGGGACTGGTACGGTGCAGTGCATCGCTCCGTGCAGCTTGTCTCCCCTCTCTCGCTTGCGGGAGAGGGGCTGGGGGAGAGGGGCTTTTGCCTTAGTTCGACTTCACCGGGGTATCGGCTTTCTTGTCGTTACCCTCGATGTACGGGCTCCACGGCTGGGCGCGGATCGGGCCTTCGGTTTCCCAGACCACGGAGAACTGACCGTCTTCCTGGATCTCGCCGATCATCACCGGCTTGTGCAGGTGGTGGTTCGTCTCGTCCATCTTCAGGGTGAAGCCGCTCGGCGCCGCGAACTCCTGGCCAGCCATGGCTTCGCGCACCTTGTCGACGTCGGTGGTACCGGCTTTCTCGACGGCCTGTGCCCACATGTGGATGCCCACGTAGGTGGCTTCCATCGGATCGTTGGTTACCACAGTGTCGGCGTTCGGCAGGTTCTTGGCCTTGGCGTAGGCTTTCCAGTCAGCGACGAACTTCTCGTTGACCGGGTTCTCCACGGACTGGAAGTAGTTCCACGCCGCCAGGTGACCGACCAGCGGCTTGGTGTCGATACCGCGCAGTTCTTCCTCACCGACGGAGAAGGCTACGACCGGTACTTCGGTGGCTTCCAGGCCCTGGTTGGCCAGTTCCTTGTAGAACGGCACGTTGGAGTCGCCGTTCACCGTGGAAACCACAGCGGTCTTGCCGCCGGCGGAGAACTTCTTGATGTTGGCGACGATGGTTTGATAGTCGCTGTGGCCGAAGGGGGTGTAGACCTCTTCGATGTCCTTGTCGGCGATGCCTTTGCTGTGCAGGAAGGCGCGCAGGATCTTGTTGGTGGTGCGTGGGTAGACGTAGTCGGTGCCGAGCAGGAAGAAGCGCTTGGCGCCACCGCCGTCTTCGCTGAGCAGGTATTCCACTGCCGGAATGGCTTGCTGGTTTGGCGCCGCACCGGTGTAGAACACGTTCGGCGACATTTCTTCACCTTCGTACTGCACCGGGTAGAACAGCAGGCCGTTGAGCTCTTCATAGACCGGCAGCACGGATTTGCGCGACACCGAAGTCCAGCAGCCGAAGGTCACGGCGACCTTGTCCTGGGTCAGCAACTGACGGCCGCGCTCGGCGAACAGCGGCCAGTTGGACGCCGGGTCTACCACCACCGCTTCGAGCTGCTTGCCGAGCACGCCGCCTTTGGCGTTGATCTCGTCGATGGTCATCAGCGCCATGTCTTTGAGCGAAGTTTCGGAAATGGCCATGGTGCCGGACAGCGAGTGCAGGACGCCGACCTTGATGGTCTCGGCGGCCTGGATGGACCAGGAAAGGCCCATGGCGGCAATGGACGCGGAAAGGGTAAAGGCCTTGATCAGGCTGCGACGTTGCATGGTGCGTTCTCCATTCTCAACTTGAGTAAGTGGACAGCTCTTTATTGTTCGGCAGTGATTCAAAGGTCATTTACGTCACCCTTGCACCGGCAGTGCCCGTTGCCGGGCGCTGTGCAGCATGTGCAGGGTGATCTTGCGCACTTCCGCTTTGCTGACCTCTATGTGGGTCTTGAGCAATAGCTGTGCCTCTTCGCAGCGACGCGACAGGATCGCGCCGAGGATGCGTGCGTGTTCCTCGTAGGTGAGCGCCACGCGCGGCTCCTGGGTGAAGTCCAGGCGCCTGATAATTCGGATCTTTTCGCTGACTTCGGCATGCAGGCGGGCCATCTCGCGGTTGCCGGCGGCTTCCACCAGTTGGCAGTGAAAGCGTTCGTCCAGACGCGAGACTTCGCGGCCGTCCTGCAGGCGCTGCTCGGGTTGCACCATCCAGGTGCGACGCAGCTGTTCCAGTGCATCCGGCAGCTCTTCATTGGGGCGCTCGCACAGGCGCTTGACCGCCTCCAGCTCAAAGACGATGCGCACCTCGTAGAGCTCCTCGAAATGGGTGAAATCGAACGGCTTGACCTGCCAGCCGCTGCGGAAATACACCTCCAGGTAGCCCTCGCGCTCCAGGCGATACAGCGCCTGACGCACCGGCGTGCGGCTGGCGGCCATGCGCTCGGCGATCTCGCCTTCGGAAAAACGGTCACCCGGCAGCAGGCGGAACTCGAAGATGTCGTCCTTGAGCTGGGCGTAGATGCGCTCGGCGAGATTCTCCGGGCGCTCCTTGCCACGCTTGGCCGGGCTGACCAGTTGCATCTCAGGCCGCCTCGCTCGGGGTCAAAAGGAGCAGCGCGTCGCCCGGCGTCACCGCCTTGCCGGGGGCGCAACGCAGTGACTTGACCGTGCCGGCCACCGGCGCGGTCACTGCCAGCTCCATCTTCATCGCCTCGACCACCAGCAGCGGGGTGCCGGCTTCCACATGCTGGCCGGGTTCGACCAGCACCTTCCACACGCTGCCGCTCATCTCGGCAGCGACCAGATGGCCGTCCAGATCGGCATCGTCCTCAGTAAAGGCGTTCAGCGCTTGTGCGGCGCTCGGATCGTCGTCCTTCCACAGCTCGACTTCGGCGTCGAAGGCAGCTTTCTGTTTGCTCTGGAACGCGTCGATATCGGCGGCGTTGTCGGCGATGAAGCGGTTGTAGGCGGCGAAGTCGAACTCGGTTTCCTCGATGCGGATCTGCGCGCGGCCCTCGCGGAAGGCTTCACGGAACTCATCCAGCTCGGCCTCGCTGACCGGGTAGAAACGCACCTGGTCGAAGAAGTGCAGCAGCCAGGGCTGGCCGTTCTCGAACTGGGCGTTCTTCACGTACTTGTTCCAGATCGGCAGGGTGCGGCCGACCAGCTGATAGCCGCCGGGCGAGTCCATGCCATAGATGCACATGTACATGCCGCCGATGCCCACGGTGCCCTCGGCGGTGAAGGTGCGCGCCGGGTTGTACTTTGAGCTGAGCAGGCGGTGGCGCGGGTCCAGCGGCACGGCGCAGGGCGCATCGAGGTAGACGTCGCCGAGGCCGAGGATCAGGTAGCTGGCGTCGAACAGAATGTCGCGTACCTGCTCGCGGCTATCCAGGCCATTGGCGCGCTGGATGAAATCGACGTTGTTCGGCAGCCAGGGCGCCTCGCTGCGTACGGTTTCGCGGTAGCGCTCGACGGCGGCCAGCGTTGCGCTGTCCTCGAAGGCCATGGGCAGGTGGACGATACGGGTCGGCACCTTGAGTTCGGCGACATCGCCGAGCTGGCACTCCAGGCGCAGCAGGTGGTCGAGCAGGGTGCGCTGGTGCAGCACGCGGCTGTCATAACGCAGTTGCAGCGAGCGCACGCCGGGGGCAAGTTCTTCCAGGCCGCGCAGCGGCTGCGCCTTGAGCGCCTCCATCAGCAGGTGCACGCGCAGGCGCAGGGCCAGATCCAGCACGTTGTCGCCGTACTCCAGGAGGATGTAGGCGTCGCCGGCCTGGCGATACACCGCACGTGGGCGGCTGCCTTCAGCCGGCAGCTCGGCCAGCACGGTAGCGGAAACGGTGCTGTCCGCTTGCAGCGACGGCGCCGGCAGGGTCACTGCGCTGATCGCCGCCAGCGCCTCGATACTGCCCAGTTGCGCCTGCTCCAGGCTCTGCGCCTGCTGGAAGCCGATGGGGTGAAAGCGCAGCTTGTCGCCGGGCTTGACCTGGCCGACCTTCCACAGCTCGGCCTTGGCGATGGTTACCGGGCAGACGAAACCGCCGAGGCTGGGGCCGTCCTTGGTCAGGATCACCGGGAAGTCGCCGGTAAAGTTGATCGAGCCGATGGCGTATTCGCAGTCATGCACGTTGGACGGGTGCAGGCCGGCTTCGCCGCCGTCGGCCCGCGCCCAGCTCGGTTTCGGCCCGGACAGGCGCACACCGAGACGGTTGGAGTTGTAGTGCACCTCCCATTCGGCAGCGAAGAACTCCTCGATGGCTTCAGCGGTGAAGAAGTCCGGCGCACCGTGCGGGCCGTAGAGCACGCCGATGTTCCAGGTGGTGCCGTAGCTGGGGATCAGGCTCGGGTGCGCAGCCTGTGGCGGGGCGATTGGCGCCGGGGTGGTGCAGGCCGGCAACTCGGGTTGGGAGATGGCCAGCATGTCGGCGGTGCGCAGGGTGCGTCCGGCATGCCCGCCGAACTGGCCGAGGGCGAAGGTGGAGCGGCTGCCCAGGTACAGCGGCACGTCCAGGCCATTGCGTACGGCCAGATAAGTGCGGCAGCCGCTGACGGCGCGGCCCAGCTTGAGCACCTGACCGGCCTTGACCACGACTGGCTGCCAGTAGGCCACTGGTGCATCGTCCAGGGTGGCCGGGCAATCGGCGCCGGTCAGAGCGATCAACGCGTCGCTGTGAAAGCGCAGTGTCGGGCCTTGCAGGGTAAATTCCAGGCCAGCGGCTTCGGCCGCATTACCGACGATGCGGTTGGCCAGGCGGAAGGCGAAATCATCCATCGGCCCGGACGGCGGCACGCCGATATCCCAGTAGCCGAGGCGGCCGGGGTAGTCCTGTACGCTGGAATAGGTGCCGGGCTCCAGCACTTCGATGACGTTGGCCCCGAACGTGAAACCGTCGAGCAGGCGCGTCCATACCTGGCCTGTGGCGAAGCGCTTATCGGCCACCACCTGGCGCAGGTAGTCGAGGTTGCTGGCGATGCCGTGCAGGCGGGTTTCGCCCAGGGCTTTTTGCAGTTTGCCGATGGCTTCGTCACGAGTCGCCGCATGGACGATCAGCTTGGCGATCATCGGGTCGTAGAAGGCTGAAACCTCGCTGCCGGTGCTGACCCAGCTGTCGACGCGCACATCATCCGGGAAATGCACATCGGTGAGCACGCCCGGGCTGGGCTGGAAGTTCTTCAGCGGGTCTTCGGCGTAGATCCGCACTTCGATAGCAGCGCCTTGCGGGGTGCGGTCAAGCGCGACCCAGTCCAGCGCATCGCCTGCGGCCACGCGCAGCATGCACTCGATCAGATCCAGGCCGGTGACCATCTCGGTGACCGGATGTTCGACCTGCAGGCGAGTGTTCACTTCGAGGAAGTAGAAGTCGTCGCGGGCGGCGTCGTAGATGAATTCCACGGTGCCGGCGCTGCGGTATTTCACCGACTCGCCAAGCTGCACGGCGGCAGCGTGCAAACGCTCGCGGGTGGCCTGCGGCAGGTTCGGCGCCGGGGTTTCCTCGACCACCTTCTGGTTGCGCCGCTGCAGCGAGCAGTCGCGTTCGCCAAGGGCGGCGACGCGGCCGGCGCCGTCGCCGAAAATCTGCACCTCGACATGCCGCGCCTGATCGACGAAGCGCTCGAGAAATACGCCGGCATCGCTGAAGAACTGCTCGCCCATGCGCTTGACGCTTTCGTAGGCGCTTTCCAGCGCAGCAGCGTCGCTGCAACGGGTCAGGCCGATGCCACCACCGCCGGCGGTGGTCTTGAGCATCACCGGGTAACCGATGCTTGCAGCGGCGGCCAGCGCTTCCTCCATGCTGTGCAACAGGCCGGTGCCCGGCGCCATCGGCACCTGGGCCTGGGCGGCCAGTTCGCGGGCACGGTGCTTGAGGCCGAACTCGCGAATCTGCTCGCCGGTCGGGCCGACGAAGGCGATGCCGGCTGCTTCACAAGCATCGGCGAACTCGGCGCTTTCCGAGAGAAAGCCGTAACCGGGGTAGATCGCCTGGGCGCCGGTTTGCTGCGCGGCAGCGAGAATCTTGTCGATACGCAGGTAGCTGTCGGCCGGCTTGTCGCCGCCCAGGGCAATGGCGACATCGGCGTCGCGTACATGCTGGGCATTGCGGTCGGCGTCGGAGTAGACGGCGACGCTTTTGACGCCCAGGCGTTTGAGCGTACGAATGGTACGGACGGCTATCTCGCCACGGTTGGCGATCAGTACGGTATGGAACATCTGTTGCGGCCTCCTGGCTTGCTGCACGCGTGTGCGGGCAGGCGCTGATCTGTTCCCTCTCCCCTCGGGGAGAGGGGAGTTCACTTCCTGGTTTCGGCGATAAAGGCGCGCCAGCCACCAAAGCTGGTGATGTCTCGCGCGCCATCCAGCGCGTAGGGCTCGCAGATGAAACCCTTGACCCAGCGGCCGTCGGCCAACTCCAGGTTGCCGATGCCCAACGGTGGTGGGATCTCGGCGACGAACTCGCCAAAGCGCGCCTGCGGCACGTCCCACAGCTCGACGATGATCTCGGCGCCGTCCTCGGCGACCCGCGCCAGGCCAGGTTTCGGCGGCACGGTGCCGGGCAGGGCATAGAGGCGGTAATGCGCGGCGCTGGTGGTTTGTTCCACCAGCACCGCATCGCGTGTGCTGAGCTGGAAGTTCAGCGGCATGCCGGTGAGGTGCGCGCCGACCACGGCGACACGGATGCACCCCGGCGCCGGCTTGTCGCTGGGACTTTGCTTGGGCAATGGCTTGCCGGTGGCGCCCAGCGGCAGATTGACTGCTTGCTGGCAGCGCTGGCCGAAGGCGGCCAGGGCCTGGTCATGCCAGGCCGGGGCGATCAGGGTGATGCCGGCGGGCAGGCCGTCCTGACGAAAGCCGGCGGGAATCGCCAGCGCGGACAGATCAGCCAGGTTGGTGAAGTTGGTATAGGTGCCGAACTGGCTGTTGAACAGCACCGGTTCAGCTTCCATCTCGGCCAGGCTGCGGATGGTTGGCGAGGTGGGCACCACAAGGGCGTCGAAGCCTGCCAGCGCTTCGTTGATGCGGCGGCTCAGCTCGGCGCGAATGTATTCGGCCTTGTAGGCATCGCAGGCGCTGTACTGGTGACCGTTCTCGATGATGCCGCGCACCACCGGGTTGATGTGTTCGGGGTTCACGCCTTCCACAGCGACGGTGCGCTCGGCGACCCAGGGGCCGTAGTAGAGCTGCTCGGCCAGTTGCTGGAAGGGAGCGAAATCGATCTCCACCAGCTCGGCGCCCAGTTCACGTAGTGTGCCCAGAGCTGCCTCGTAGACAGCCTGGTTCTGGCTGTCGCCGAAGAACTCGGGGTTGGCTGGCACGGCCAGGCGCGGCTGGGCAGGCATGCCGACCTTGGCGCTGTTCGGGTTCTGCCGGCTGTAGGCATCGGTGGTGTCATAGCCGCCGGCGATATTGGCCACGGCCAGGGCATCAGCGACGGTCAGGGCGAACACCGAGATGCAGTCGACTGTGCGGCAGGCCGGCACCAGGCCGGTATTGGGCAGCCAGCCCTTGGTCGGCTTGAGCCCGACGATATTGTTGAAGCCGGCCGGTACGCGGCCGGAGCCTGCGGTGTCGGTGCCGAGGGAGAAGGGCACCAGGCCGCGCGCCACGACGCTGGCCGAACCGGAGCTGGAACCGCCGCTGACGTAGTCCGGGTTGAAGCTGTTGGGCACTGCGCCATGGGGCGAGCGGGTGCCGACCAGGCCGGTGGCGAACTGGTCAAGGTTGGTCTTGCCGATCAGGATTGCGCCGGCGGCGCGCAGGCGGGCGACCACGCTGGCATCGGCCTCGGCCTGGTAGGCGAACTCGGGGCACGCGGCCGTGGTGGGCCAGCCGGCTGCATCGATGTTGTCCTTGACGGCGAAAGGCACGCCGTACAGCGGCAGCTTGCTCAGGTCGCCAGCTGCGCCTTCCAGCGCGGTGGCCAGGGTATCGAGCTGGGTATCGAGCTGGGCTTCGCTGGCCAGGGCGATCCAGGCGCTGTCTTCACTGTGCAGTTCAAGGCGCAGAGCGTGCAGCAGTTCGGCAGGGGATTGGCCGTCGCGGTAGGTCTGTTGCCACTGCGCGAGGGTGAGCGCGATAGGTGCGTTGGACATGCTTCGAGATTCCATCTTGTATCCAAGTTGGAATCGTTAGAGCAATGAGGGTGCCAGTTTTGCGCAGGCCCGTATTTTCGGGGATTTCAGGGCAGCGGCAGGGTTTTTGGCGCGAGGCGCTGCACCGCGGTGGGGCTGGACTGCAAACGAATGGTGCAAGGTTCTGGGGCTGGCGGTGCGCGCAGCGCACCCTGGGGGATCGTAGGGCCAGTGGCGTAGCCCGGATGAAATCCGGGGCAGGTCATGCGCCTGTCATGGCGTTACGGCACCAGGTAGTTCTTCACTCCGGTGAAGATGATCTGGGCGGCCAGGGCGCAGACGAACAGGCCCATCAGGCGGCTGACGATCTGCAGACCCTGGTCGCCGAGCAGGCGCTCGAACTGGTTGGACAGGTAAAGCACCACGCCGACGGTGAGGCTGGCGAGGAAGATCGCCGCCACTGCCACCAGCTTGTCGTCCCAGTGCGGCTGGCTGGCGCCCATCAGCAGCAGGGCACCGATGGTGCCGGGGCCGACGGTCAGCGGGATGGTCAGCGGCACGATGGTCACGTCCTGCTGCACGTTGTCGCTCTGTACCGCCGACTTGCCCTGGGCCATGCCGAGGGCAGAGATGAACAGCACCGAACCCGCGCCGATGCGGAAGGCATCGATGGTGATGCCGAACAGGGTGAAGATGTGCTTGCCGAACAGGTACAGCAGCACGCTGGCGATCAGCGTGGCCAGCGCCACTTTCCAGGCCAGGCGCTTGCGCTCCTTGAGGGTGTAGCCGCGACTCAGGCCGATGAAGCAGGAGAGGACGAAGAAGGGGCTGTAGAGCACCAGCATCTTCAGGTACAGGCTGAACAACTCGGACGCCATGGCGGCAGGCTCGCAGAAAGGCAGTAAAGGTAAGAAGAACTATCAGTGTGGCAGCGCGTCACGCTGGCGACGCAGTTCGCGCTCGGCGATCCAGTGCTCGATCAGTTCGCGCAATTGCGACAGTTCGACCGGCTTGGACATGTGCCCGTCCATGCCCACGGCGCGCGCGCGCTCCTTGTGTTCGTTGAGGATGTGCGCGGTCAGCGCCACCACCGGGGTGCGCGGGCGTTTCTCGCTCTTTTCCCAGGCGCGCAGCTGTTCGGTGGCAGAGAAGCCGTCGAGCACCGGCATTTCGCAGTCCATCAACACCAGGTCGTAGGGCTGCGCTTTCATTGCGCTGAGGGCTTCCTCGCCGTTGCTGGCAGTGTCCGGCTTGAGGTTGAGCTTGCCGAGCATGCCGCGAATCACCTTGGTCGAGATGCTGTTGTCTTCGGCCACCAGAATGCGGAAGTCCTCCGGCGCGTTCAGCGGCGTGCTCACCGGCGTCGGTGCAGCCTGCGCCGGGGTGTCGTTGGGACGCTGGGCCAGCTCGTCGGCCAGGGTGGTCTTGAGCGTGTAACCGGCCACCGGCTTGGCCAGGATGCGCTTGATCCCGGCGTTGCGGGCGATCACCTTGCTCGGCGCATTGCTGATGCCGGTGAGCATGATGATCAGGATGTCATGGTTGAGGCTCGGATCTTCCTTGATCTTGGCGGCCAACTGCATGCCGGTCATGCCCGGCATGTCCTGATCGAGCAGCACCGCGTCGAAGTATTCGCGCATGTGCGCCTTGGTGCGCAGCAGGGCCAGTGCTTCCTTGCCGGATGGCACCGCGCTGACCTGCATGCCCCAGGCGTTGCATTGCTGCATCAGCACCTTGCGGCAGGTGTCGTTGTCGTCCACCACCAGCAGGCGTGCGCCCTGCAGGGGGCTGTCCAGATCGGTTTCCGGCTGTTCCAGGCGGGCGGCGTCCAGCGGCAGGGTCAGCCACAGGGTGGTGCCCTGGTTGCCACTGCCCTGAATGCCGAATTCGCCGCCCATCAGGCGTACCAGCTGGCGCGCGATGATCAGGCCAAGGCGCCCGCCGAGGCGGGTGGCAGCCAGGAAGTCACGGCTTTGCAGTTCGGCATTGAGCAGCGCGTCGCGCTCTTCCGGCAGCAGCGGCCGGCCGCTGTCCTGCACGGCGACGCGCAGGCGATGCTGGCCGTCGCTGCTGTCCAGGGCGGCAACCAGCAGGATCTCGCCTTCGTCGGTCTGTTTGAAGGCGTTGTCCAGCAGGCTCAGCAGGGCCTGGCGCAGGCGCGTCGGATCACCGCTGATCACCCGTGGCACTTGCGGCTGGATGAAGCTGATCAGCTCCACACGCTGCTGCTCGGCCTTGGCGCGGAAGATGTCGAGGCAGTCTTCGATCAGGGCGCCGAGGTCGAACTGCACGTCGTCCAGTTCGATCTGCCCGGACTCCAGCTTGGAGATGTCGAGGATTTCGTTGATCAGCGTAAGCAGCTCATTGCCCGAGCTGTGGATGGTCTGCACGTAGTCGCGCTGCTTGGCCGACAGGGGCGTGCCCAGCAGCAGCTCGGTCATGCCCAGCACGCCGTTCATCGGCGTGCGGATCTCGTGGCTGATCTTGGCCAGGAATTCGGCCTTGGCGCGCAGTTCGGCGCTGCTGGCGGCGAGGGTGGTATGTTCCAGCAGGGTTTCGCTCTGGATCTGCCGCTGCCGCTCGGTCAGCGACACGCTGAGGATAAGCCCGGCCAGGGTGGCGACGCTGAACACGCCCAGCACCAGCCAGCCCGGGTTGAGCTGATCGAAGCCCAGCAGCACCGGCACGAAGAAGCCGAAGCCCATGTTGAACACCAGCATGCCGATGGTGATCAGGCGTGCCGGCTGATAACCGGCGCGCCAGTGCAGGCCGCTTACCACCAGCAGGTTGATCGCGCTCAGGACCACCAGCAGGTAGACCAGCGAGCTGAACCAGAACAGGCCGGTAACGACGATGCACAGTGCATAGACCAGGATCAGCAAGGCATTGCCCTGCAGCAGACGGTTCAGTGGGCTGTGCTGCACCGGCGTGCGGTGCATGAAGCTGAGGCCGAAGGCCAAGGCGCTGAAGGCGGCGAACAGGGCAGAGAGGTCGGCGATCAAGGACTGGTTGTAGCCCAGGCTGGGCAACCACTGAGCGAAGATGCCGAGGTTGGCCGACGAGCACACCGCCAGGCCGATGTTCACCCCGGCCAGCCACAGGCCACTGGCGCTGCGGCTGTAGATGAAGCGGATGAGGTTGTACAGGGTCAGCAGGAGCAGGGCGCCGAAGAGCATGCCGTAGAGGTAGGCGGGTTTTTCCAGGCTGACCAGCTCGGCCTGATCCATGACCTTGAACCAGGTCATCAGCGGGTGGTTGGACGTCAGGCGGACATAGGCGACGCGGGCCTGGCCATCATTTGGCAGCGGCATCAGGTAGAAACGCGACGGTAGCGGCCGCGAGTCCAGTGGCATGGCCTCGCCGGTGTGCAGGCTCTGCTCCAGTTCGCCGTCTTTGAGCAGGTAGTAATCGAGGTACTGCACCCGTGGCGAGAAGATCCACAGCCAGGCGGGTTGCTGTTGCGGCGCGAGCTTGGCGCGAAGCCAGACGGCGTGGTCGCTGGGCGGGAAGGTGAAGGACTGCTTGCTGAGGGGCTTGAACTGCTGGCGTTGGGCGCGCACTTCTTCCAGGCCCAGGCGAGCGCTTTCGTCAACCAGGTAGGACCAACCCTGTACGCTGGTCTGGGCTGTGTTCGCAGTGGCTGTCAGGGCAAGGCCGAAGAACAGCAGGCTGGCGAGTAGTCCGATGGCAATCCTGAGCCGGCGCACGGGCAAAATCCTTCTAAATGAGTGGCCGGATTATAGCCAAGCATTTGCTCGGGGGAATACGGCGTAGCGCGGCATTTTATTGGCCTGCTGCGCCGTACTGCCCAAGCGGCCTCAGTCTTCGCCGCGTTCGCGGGCGATGGCCCGATAGCCGATGTCGTTACGGTGGAACATGCCGTTCCAGCGAATCTTCTCGGCCAGGCGGTAGGCTTGCTGCTGGGCATCGGCCACGCTGGCGCCGATGGCGGTGGCGCACAGCACACGACCGCCAGCAGTGACGATCTGACCGTCCTTCAGTGCGGTGCCGGCGTGAAACACCTTGCCGTCGAGCTGTGCGGCGTCATCCAGACCTTCGATCACATCGCCCTTGGCGTAGTCGCCCGGGTAGCCGCCGGCAGCCAGCACCACGCCCACGGTCGGACGCGGGTCCCAGGTCGCTTCGACCTTGTCCAGCGCCTTGGCCAGCGCAGCTTCTACCAGCAGCACCAGGGAGCTTTCCAGGCGGCACATGATCGGCTGGGTTTCCGGGTCGCCGAAGCGGCAGTTGAACTCGATGACTTTCGGCGCGCCGGATTTGTCGATCATCAGGCCGGCGTAGAGGAAACCGGTGTAGACATTGCCTTCGCTGGCCATGCCGCGCACGGTCGGGTAGATCACCTCGTCCATCACGCGCTTGTGCACCTCGGCGGTGACCACCGGAGCCGGCGAGTAGGCGCCCATGCCGCCGGTGTTCGGGCCGGTATCGGCGTCGCCGACACGTTTGTGATCCTGGCTGGTGGCCATCGGCAGCACGTTCTCGCCGTCGACCATCACGATGAAGCTGGCCTCCTCACCATCGAGGAATTCCTCGATCACCACGCGCGAACCGGCGTCACCAAAGGCATTGCCGGCGAGCATGTCGCGCACAGCGTCTTCGGCTTCGGTCAGGGTCATGGCGACGATCACGCCTTTACCGGCGGCCAGGCCGTCGGCCTTGATCACGATCGGTGCGCCTTTCTCGCGCAGGTAGGCCAGCGCCGGCTCGATCTCGGTGAAGTTCTGGTAGTCGGCGGTGGGGATCTTGTGGCGTGCCAGGAAATCCTTGGTGAAGGCCTTGGAGCCTTCCAGCTGGGCAGCAGCAGCGGTGGGGCCGAAGATGTCCAGCTTGCGTGTGCGGAACAGGTCGACCACGCCTTTGACCAGCGGTGCTTCCGGGCCGACGATGGTCAGTTGCACGTTCTTCTCGGCGAAATCAGCAAGCTGTTCGATGGCCAGCACGTCGATGGCGACGTTCTCGCATTTGGCTTCGACGGCGGTGCCGGCGTTGCCTGGGGCAACGAAAACTTTCTCGACGCGCGGATCCTGCGCCACTTTCCAGGCCAGGGCGTGCTCACGGCCGCCGCTGCCGATGATCAGTACGTTCATGGGGTTCTCCTGAGCGTAGCCCGGATGCAATCCGGGGCTTTCAATTAGGGTGTCCCCCGGATTTCATCCGGGCTACGTTCTACACATTTCGAGTGACGTAGGGTGGATGGCCGAAGCCATCCACCAGCCAATCAATGACGGAAATGGCGCATCGAGGTGAACACCATGGCAATGCCTGCTTCGTCAGCCGCGGCGATCACTTCGTTGTCGCGCATCGAACCACCGGGCTGGATCACTGCGGTGATGCCGGCCTTGGCGGCGTTGTCGATGCCGTCGCGGAAGGGGAAGAAGGCGTCGGAGGCCATGACCGCGCCCGGCACCGGCAGGCCGGCGTGTTCAGCCTTGATTGCAGCGATGCGCGCAGAGTTGACGCGGCTCATCTGGCCGGCGCCGACGCCGACGGTCTGGCGGTTCTTGGCGTAGACGATGGCGTTGGATTTGACGAACTTGGCCACTTTCCAGGCGAAGATCAGGTCATGGATTTCCTGTTCGCTCGGCGCGCGCTGGGTGACGATCTTCAGGTCTTCTGCCTTGATCATGCCGATGTCGCGGCTCTGTACCAGCAGGCCGCCATTGACGCGCTTGAAGTCCCAGCCGGCAGCGCGTTCGGCCGGCCACTCGCCGCACTCGAGCAGGCGCACGTTGGCCTTGGCAGCGACCACGTCGCGGGCAGCCTGGGAGATTTTCGGCGCGATGATCACTTCGACGAACTGGCGCTCGACGATGGCCTTGGCGGTTTCGCCATCCAGCTCGCGGTTGAAGGCGATGATGCCGCCGAAGGCCGACTCGGTGTCGGTGGCGTAGGCCAGGTCGTAGGCCTTGCGGATGCCGCCTTCGTCTTCAGGTACCACGGCGACGCCGCACGGGTTGGCGTGCTTGACGATGACGCAGGCCGGCTTGACGAAGCTCTTCACGCACTCCAGCGCGGCGTCGGTGTCGGCCACGTTGTTGAACGACAGTTCCTTGCCCTGCAGTTGCACGGCGGTGGAGACGCTGGCTTCGCCCTTCTTCGCTTCCACGTAGAACGCCGCGCTCTGGTGTGGGTTCTCGCCGTAGCGCATTTCCTGCGCCTTGACGAACTGGCTGTTGAAGGTGCGCGGGAAGGCGCCACGGCCTTCGGTGGATAGGGTGTCACGCGCCTGGTCGATGGTGCCCAGGTAGTTGGCGATCATGCCGTCGTAGGCCGCGGTGTGCTCGAAGGCTTTCAGGGCCAGATCGAAGCGCTGGGCGTAGCTCAGGCCGCCAGCTTTCAGCGAGGTGACGATGCCGGCGTAATCGCCGGTGTTGACCACGATGGCTACATCCTTGTGGTTCTTCGCCGCGCTGCGGACCATGGTCGGGCCGCCGATGTCGATGTTCTCGATGGCATCGGCCAGATCGCAGTCAGGCTTGGCCACTGTGGCTTCGAAGGGATACAGATTGACCGCTACCAGATCGATCGGCTTGATGCCGTGCTCGTCCATCACCGCGCCGTCCAGCGCACGGCGGCCGAGGATGCCGCCGTGGATCTTCGGGTGCAGGGTCTTCACGCGGCCGTCCATCATCTCCGGGAAACCGGTGTAGTCGGCCACTTCCACTGCAGCTACGCCGTTGTCCTTGAGCAGCTTGTAGGTGCCGCCGGTGGAGAGAATCTCGACACCGAGGGCGGCCAGTTCGCGAGCGAATTCGAGGACGCCAGTCTTGTCGGAAACGCTAATCAGCGCGCGGCGCACAGGCAGAAGGGTGGTCTGGTCGGTCATTTCACTATCCATCAGAGCGGGGATATCAGCAAAAAAGGCGGCTCATGCGGGCCGCCCTTTTCGGGAATTCAGGGTTATAGCAGATCGTACTGCTTGAGCTTCTTGCGCAGCGTGCCACGGTTCAGGCCGAGCAGCTCGGAAGCCTTGGTCTGGTTACCTTTCACGTAATTCATGACGGTTTCCAGCAGCGGCGCTTCGACTTCGGTGAGCACCAGGTTGTACACGTCGGTGACGTCCGCGCCCTCAAGGTGGGCGAAGTAGTTATGCAGCGCCTTCTCCACGGAACCGCGCAGGGTCTGGCCCTCTTCGCTCGGCGTGTTCAGGTGCTGTTTAAGGCTGGTGTTGTCACTCACGGGTGCAATTCCACTCACTAGGGTCTCTGTCATCAACGTCATGCGGCCACCTCGTTTCCATCGTTATGCCGTTCGCGGAAGAACTCGCGAACGTTGGCGCACTGTGCGTCCGTACTGTCCAGACGGTTGAACTGGGCGCGAAACTCCCTGGCGCCCGGCAGGGTTGCCAGATACCAACCGACATGCTTGCGGGCGATGCGTACACCCATCAATTCGCCGTAGAAGGCGTGCAGTGCGGCCAGGTGTTCCAGCAGGATGCGTTCCACTTCGAGCAGGCTCGGTGCCGGCAGGGTTTCGCCGGTGCGCAGGTAGTGCTCGATTTCACGGAATATCCAAGGCCGGCCCTGAGCGGCGCGGCCGATCAGCAGGGCATCGGCGCCGGTGGCGTCGAGCACGGCCTTGGCTTTTTGTGGGGAGTCGATGTCGCCGTTGGCGAACACCGGAATGCTGATCGCCTGCTTGATGGCGGCGATGGTGTCGTACTCGGCTTCGCCGGTGTACAGGTCGGCGCGGGTGCGGCCGTGTACGGAAAGTGCAGTGATGCCGGCATCTTCGGCGATCTTCGCCACGGTGACACCGTTCTTGTTCTGGCGGTCCCAGCCGGTGCGGATCTTCAGGGTCACGGGCACGTCCACCGCGCCGATCACCGCATCGAGGATCTCGCGTACCAGTGGCTCGTCGCGCAGCAGGGCGGAGCCGGCGGCCTTGTTGCAGACCTTCTTGGCCGGGCAACCCATGTTGATGTCGATGATCTGTGCGCCCAGCTCGACGTTCTTGCGTGCGGCGTCGGCCATCATCTGCGGGTCGCCACCGGCGATCTGCACCGAGCGTGGCTCGGGATCACCGCTATGCAGCAGGCGCAGGCTGGACTTGCGGCTATTCCACAGGCGCACATCGCTGGTGACCATCTCCGATACCACCAGGCCGGCGCCAAGATCGCGGCACAGCTGGCGGAACGGGCGATCGGTTACACCGGCCATGGGGGCCAGGATCAACCGATTGGGCAATGTGTAGGGGCCAATACGTGGGGCCGACATGGGGCGTCCCTGCTTGTTGGTTCGCAGTTGAGACAAAGGGCGATCAACACCTGGCCTCCACTGTGTCCTCGGGGGATACGATGGTGGGTCGGTGCTCGCGAAAGGGTGGGCATGATACCCGCTCTGGATGACCGGATAAAGGTCGTTTTGAACAAATTCTGAACAGCTATGGGCTTATCGCCAGTAGTTAGATAGACGGCCTGCGACCACGGGTCGCGGCGTCTGTAGGCTACTCGGGGGAGTGGAAGCTGAGGCTGTAGTTCACAGCGCGCGGGCCCGGGTCGAGGATGTCCAGGGAGATGTGAATGGGCGTCTGTGGCGGCATTTCGTGCTGTCCTGCCAGTTCGCCGGCGAGGTACTCGCTGGGTTTGAAGCGACGACTGGCGACCAGTTGTCCGCCGAGGTCGGCGAAGCGCATTTCCAGCAGCGGGAAGGGCTGGGCGAAAGGGGCGCGGTTATACAGGATGGCGTCGACGATCAGGGCGCCGGAGAACTCGGGGTGGCTGCGCACCACCAGGTTGCTGCTGCGAATCTGGCTGATGTCGACTTTCGACGGCAGCGTGCAGCCGATGTTCGGGCACAGCTGTTCGAACCAGGGGCGATAGCGATCCTGGCGCGCCAGTTCATCGAAGTTGTAGGCGGCGTATTGCGCGAGCAGGCCGCCCGCTGCCAACAGATTGAGCAGTCCCCAGCCGAACAGGCGGCCCCAGGAGTGACCTTGTGGTTGCTGCCAGTCGAGCTGCAGCGGCTCGTCGTCCAGCTCGAACAGGCGCTCCTCGCGCAGGCCCGGCTCGTTGCGCGTCACTTTCGGCTCTTCGCGCTCGCTGCCTGCTGGCTGTTCATCCGGCTGCTCTGGCTCTTCCGCTGCGTCAGCGATATTGCCCAGGCGTGGCTCGTCGGCTTCGTCGAGGTCATCGGCAACGGTCTGCTGCTGGCGCGGCGTAATGGGAGCGACGAATTCAATGGCTGCTTTGGGCTCGGCCAGGCCGGGCGCCGGCTGCTTGTCGGTGGGTTGCAACTCGAAGCTGGCGCGCTCGCGTTCTACCTGCTCGTCGCGCAACAGCGCTTCGGCCCAGGCTTCGTCGTGTGCGTCTTCGTGCTCATCCGCCGGGCCGGTATCGAAATTCTCGGCGTAGCGTGGCGCTCGCTCCAGGGCCAGGAACTGCTGCGACAGCTGTTGTTCCTGCTCCTCCAGCCTGGCCAGCTCCTCGTCGAGATCGAGGCTGTCCAGGTCGAGGTCGTCATGGATCCACAGCGTATCGTCAGCCGTTTTGGTCGCCGGCGCCTTGGCGGTGGATTCAGCTGGAGCCTTGGCCGGTGCGGTTGCCGTCTTGGCCGGCGTTGGCGCAGGTGTGGCGCCGCGCGCGCCGAACAGTTGTTCGGCAGCATTGAACACGTGCAGGCAGGCACCGCAGCGTACTGCGCCATGGGCAGCAGCCAGCTGCGCCTGGCTGACGCGGAAGCTGGTACGGCAATGGGGGCACTGGGTGACGTGGCTTTCGCTCATGCGCAGGTCCGGAAAATCCAAGCGGCTAGTCTAACGCAACGACTGCGCGCGGTTCAGCGTTTGACGCCGCTGATGCGCACCCAGCCGTCCTTGATGGCCGTGGGGTCGAGGTCGAAGGCACTGGCGTAGGCAGCGCGGACTTCCTCGGCCTGTTCGGCGAGGATGCCTGACAGCGCCAGGCGTCCACCGCCTTTGACCAGCGCGGTGATCTGCGCTGCCAGCGCCACCAGCGGGCCGGCGAGGATGTTGGCGACGACCACGTCGGCAGGCTGCTGCGGCATGTCGGCAGGCAGATAGACCGGGAAGCGGGCCGGATCAATGCCGTTGCGCGAAGCATTGTCACGCGAGGCTTCGAGGGCCTGCGGGTCGATGTCGGTACCGACCGCCTGCGGGGCGCCGAGCAGCAGGGCGGCGATGGCGAGGATGCCGGAGCCGCAACCGAAGTCGATCACGCTGCAATCGTCCAGTTTCTGGCCGTCGAGCCATTCCAGGCACAGTGCGGTGGTCGGATGCGTGCCGGTGCCGAAGGCCAGGCCCGGGTCGAGCAGCAGATTGACCGCGTCCGGCTCCGGTGCCGCGTGCCAGCTCGGCACGATCCACAGGCGCTGGCCGAAACGCATCGGCTGGAAGTTGTCCATCCAGCTGCGCTCCCAGTCCTGATCCTCGATACGCTCGATGTGATGCTCTGGCAGCGCGCCACCACACAGCAGTTGCAGGTGGGCGATCAGTGCGGTCTCGTCGGTATCGGCTTCGAACAGGGCGAGCAGATGGGTGTTCGACCACAGCGGCGTGGTGCCCAGGTCCGGCTCGAAGATCGGTTGATCCTCGGCGTCCATGAAGGTCACCGATACGGCGCCCACTTCCAGCAGGGCGTCCTCGTAGGTTTCTGCCTGCTCAGGAGTGATGGCGAGACGGACTTGTAACCAGGGCATGAGAAACCTCGTGAAGGGCGCGCGTTTGGCCGCGCAGCTTACTTGAAGGGCAAGGCGGCTTGCCAGTTCGGCCGCTGAAACGACAAGGGCCGCCCGAAGGCAGCCCCTGTCATGCAGCGAGTCTGGACTTAGTGCTTGTCCATACCCAGCTTCTTCTCCAGGTAGTGAATGTTCACTGCACCTTTGAGGAAGCCCTTGTCGCGGGTCAGATCGCGGTGCAGCGGCACGTTGGTCTTGATGCCGTCGACGACGATTTCGTCCAGGGCATTGCGCATGCGCGCCATCGCTTCGTCACGGTCACGACCGTAGGTGATCAGCTTGCCGATCAGCGAGTCGTAGTGCGGCGGCACGCTGTAACCGCTGTACAGGTGCGAGTCGACGCGTACGCCGTTGCCGCCCGGAGCGTGGAAGTGCTTGACCTTGCCGGGGCTGGGCATGAAGTTGTCCGGGTCTTCGGCGTTGATCCGGCATTCGATGGAATGGCCGAGGATTTTCACGTCTTCCTGTTTGATGGACAGCTTGTTGCCAGCGGCGATGCTGAGCATTTCCTTGACGATGTCGACGCCGGTGACCATCTCGGTGACCGGGTGCTCCACCTGGACGCGAGTGTTCATCTCGATGAAGTAGAAACGACCGTCTTCATAGAGGAACTCGAAGGTGCCAGCGCCACGGTAGCCGATCTCCACGCAGGCATCGACGCAACGCTTGAGCACTTCGGCGCGAGCCTTCTCGTCGATCTGCGGGGCCGGAGCCTCTTCGATCACCTTCTGGTGACGGCGCTGCAGCGAGCAGTCGCGGTCATACAGGTGAATCGCGTTGCCCTGGCCGTCGGACAGCACCTGAACTTCGACGTGGCGCGGGTTGCCGAGGAATTTTTCCAGATAGACCATCGGGTTGCCGAACGCTGCACCGGCTTCGGTGCGGGTCAGCTTGGCCGACTTGATCAGGTCTTCTTCCTTGTGCACCACGCGCATGCCGCGACCACCACCGCCGCCAGCGGCCTTGATGATCACCGGGTAGCCCACTTCACGTGCGATGCGCAGGGCTTCTTCCTCGTCTTCCGGCAGCGGGCCTTCGGAACCAGGCACCACCGGCACGCCGGACTTGATCATGGCGTCCTTGGCCGACACCTTGTCGCCCATCAGACGGATCACGCTGGCGGTCGGACCGATGAAGGCAAAACCGGAGTTTTCCACCTGCTCGGCGAAGTCCGCGTTCTCGGCAAGAAAGCCGTAACCCGGGTGGATGCCGGTGGCGCCGGTCAGCTCAGCTGCGCTGATGATGGCCGGGATGTTCAGGTACGACTGTGCGCCAGCTGCCGGACCAATGCAGACGGATTCGTCGGCCAGGCCCAGGTGCATCAGTTCGCGGTCGGCGGTGGAGTGCACGGCCACCGTCTTGATACCCAGCTCCTTGCAGGCACGCAGGATACGCAGGGCGATTTCGCCACGGTTGGCGATAAGGACTTTTTCCAACTTCTGCATTGCGGGCTCCCCGTGCATCAAACGATGGTGAACAGGGGCTGGTCGTACTCAACCGGCTGGCCGTTTTCCACCAGGATGGACTCGATCACGCCGCTGGCTTCGGCTTCGATGTGGTTCATCATCTTCATCGCTTCGACGATGCACAGGATGTCGCCTTTCTTCACGCTCTGACCGACTTCGACGAAGTTGCCGGAGGTCGGCGAAGCGGCGCGGTAGAAGGTACCGACCATCGGCGAGCGGGCAACGGTGCCGTTCAGTTTCGGTGCGGCAGCCGGAGCAGCTTCAGCGCTCGGAGCGGCAGCAGCGACAGGCGCGGCGGCCGGAGCCGGTGCCTGGGCGTAGATCGGCTGCGGAGCATAGGCCGGCTGCTTGCTGTGACGGCTGATGCGTACGGACTCTTCGCCCTCTTTGATCTCCAGCTCGTCGATACCGGACTCTTCCAGCAGCTCGATCAGTTTCTTGACTTTACGGATATCCATGAAGGTTCAACTCCCAGAGGTGAGGTAGGACTTGTCTACCGAACGTCGCGTCAGGCGCGCCCGGCCAATTGTTCGAGTGCCGCTTCCAGGGCCAGCCGATAACCGCTGGCGCCAAGGCCGCAGATCACCCCTACTGCAACGTCGGAGAAGTAGGAGTGATGGCGGAATGGTTCACGCTTGTGCACGTTGGACAGGTGCACTTCGATGAATGGGATGCTCACTGCCAGCAACGCGTCACGTAATGCGACGCTTGTATGGGTAAAAGCGGCAGGGTTGATCAGGATGAAGTCGACGCCTTCACCTTTTGCCGCATGGATGCGGTCGATCAGTTCGTACTCGGCGTTGCTTTGCAGGTACAGCAGATGATGGCCGGCTTCGCGGGCACGCTGCTCCAGATCCTGATTGATTTCGGCCAGCGTGGTCGCGCCGTATTTGTCGGGCTCACGTGTGCCCAGCAGGTTCAGATTGGGGCCGTGCAGCACCAGTAGGGTGGCCATGTACGCGTTCCTTTTGTTCAAGCTGCGCAGGACTATGCCGCAGCTGCGCGATGTCAGCAATAGTCGACACGATGCCTACCGTTTGCGGCAAAAATATGACTATAGCGCTGTTTTTGGTCGCTGCCAGGCGCACGCGATGATTGCCTGAGGGTTTTCTCAGCGGGGAGCCTGATCGAGGCGTGCAGCGAAGGTGGCGGCATCGACCTCACCTACGACACGCAGATCGAGCAATTCGTCACCATTACCGGCGAACAGTTGGATGGCAGGTGGGCCGAATAGTTTGTAGCGGTCCAGCAGCGCGCGCTGGGCAGCGTTGCTTTCGGTGATGTCGAAGCGGATCAGGCGCCAGCCGGCCAGCTTGCTGCCGACCTCGGCATTGCCGAACACCTCGCGCTCGATCACCTTGCAGCTGATGCACCAGTCGGCGTACCAGTCCAGCAGCAGCGGCTGACCAGCGGCCTTGGCCTCGGCCAGGGCCGCGTCCAGTTCGGCGGGGCTGCTCAGGGTCTGCCAGGCTCCGCTCTTGGCACTGCTCTGGCTGACACCGGCCTGCAACTGGCCGAGCGGCTTGAGCGGGTCGGTCGCTCCCTGCAGCGCGCCAACCCAGGCGGCCAGGGCATAGACCAGCAGGGCCAGACCGGCGATCTGGCTGAGCTTCTGCCGATGCGTCTTGGGGCCGAATTCCAGTGCGCCGAGAAACACCGCTACGCCACCGGCCAGCAGGCCCCACAGGGCCAAGCTGAGGCTGCCCGGCAGCACGCGTTCGAGCAGCCAGACCGAAACGGCCAGCAACAGCACGCCAAAGGCGTTGCGCACGCTGACCATCCAGGTGCCGGTTTTCGGCAGCAGCGCACCGCCGCCCACGGCGAACAGCACCAGCGGCGTGCCCATGCCGAGGCCGAGTGCGAGCAGCTTCAGGCCGCCACCCAGGGCATCGCCACTGGCGCTAATGTACAGCAGCGCGCCGGCTAGCGGCGCCGAGACGCAGGGGCTGACCAGCAGGCTGGAGAGCACCCCGAGCAGGGCTGCATTCAGATGCGAGCCGCCATGAGTCTTGCCGGCCAGGCGATCCAGCGGCTCACTGATGAAGCGTGGCAGGCGCAGTTCGAACAGACCGAACATGGCCAGGGCGAAGAGGGCGAAAAAAGCTGCGAAAGGCACCAGCACCCAGGCCGACTGCAGGCGCGCCTGCAGGTTGAGGCCTGCGCCGAACAGCCCCATCAGCGTGCCGAGAATGGCGAAGCAGGCGGCCATCGGCAGGACATAGGCCAGCGACAGGGTCAGGCTGCGCAAGCCACCCAGTTGGCCGCGCAGGACTACGCCGGAGAGGATCGGCAGCATTGGAAGTACGCAAGGCGTGAAGGTCAGCGCCAGGCCACCTAGGAAGAACAGTGCCAGCTCTTTCCAGGTCCAGCCGGTTGCCACGGGGGCCGCAGCGCCACTGATGGCAGCGGGCATCTCGCCAATCTCGATGAATTCGGTTTCCGGCGGATAGCACAGGCCTTTGTCGGCACAACCCTGGTAGCCGACCTGCAGGCGCAGCGGATGGTTGTCCGGGTTATCCAGCGGTACACGCACGTCCAGCACGCCGTAATAAACCTCGACATCACCGAAGAACTCGTCGTGCTTGGCCTGGCCGGCGGGCAGCTCGGCCTCGCCGAGTGTCAGATCCGCTGGCTCCACGCTGAAATTCAGGCGATGGCGATAGAGGTAGTAGCCGTCGGCTGCGACGAAGCGCAGGGTCACGCTCTGCGTATCGCTGCTCACCAGGCTCAGCTTGAAGGCTTCGCGTACGGGCAGGAAATCACTGCTGTTGTTCAGTGGTGCGCCAATCGGTGAAGCGGCTGGGCGCTGGTCGAACAGGCCGGCACTGGCGGGTAGGCTCAGGCAGAGCAGGAGCAGGGGAAGCAACAGACGACGCAGTGACATCGGGGAAATATCTCGGCGAAAGAGGGCGGCATGATACCGGAAAGTGCCCAATTGCATCGCGGTCGCCACGCCGGAGCGTCGAATGCAGGGGATGAGCGGAACCTTGGAAAATGCCGGCCTTGTCGAGTTCCCGATGAAAAGCGCTCTGCGCCGCCGTGTCGCAGGCGGCTATACGCGAAACGCCTGTACGGCGCTGTGTAACTGGCCGCCAAGGTGCAGCAGGCGTTCGCTTTCATTGCGTCCGCTGGCGATCAGGCCAAGGTTGTCGTCACCCAGTTGATGGATGCGCTCCCCGTGTTCGCGAATCTCGCTGACCGCGTCGCCCTGCTGCGCGGTGGCCTCGGCGATGCGTTCGGCCATGCTGGCGATGGTACGAATGGCGCTGACAATCTCGTCCAGTGCTCCGTCCGCTGCCTCGGCTTTGCCTGCTGTCGCTTCGGCATGTTCGACCTGGGCGCGCATGGCTTGCACCGACTGGTGCGCGGCTTGTTGCAGACGACCGATCACGTCCTGGATCTCTGCGGTGGCGCTGCCGGTGCGTTGCGACAGCGAGCGCACTTCGTCGGCGACCACGGCGAAACCTCGCCCGGCCTCACCGGCCCGCGCTGCCTCGATGGCGGCATTCAGGGCGAGTAGATTGGTTTGTTCGGCGATGCCACGGATCACCGTCAGCACACTGCCTATGGTGGCGGTTTCGTCGGCCAGCCGCTCGATGGCCTGGGCGTTATCCTGAACTTCGCTGACCAGAGCGTGCAGGCCTTCCAGGCTCTGACCGATGACCTGCTGGCCCTGGACCAGGGCGCGATCGGCGTCGCGGCTGGCGTCGGCAGTCTGGCTGGCATCCTGGGCGACCTGGCCGATGGTCGCTTCCAGCTCGCCCAGGGCGTCGCGGATCAGTGCGGTGTCGTCGGCCTGACGTTCGGCGCCGCCGTGCAGGCCGCCACTGAGATCGGCCAGGGTGCGGCTGGAGCCCGCCACCTGTTCGGCATGGCCGCGGATGCTGGCGACCAGCTCCACCAGATAGCGGCGCAGATGGTTGAGCGAGTCTTCGATATCGCGTAGTTCACGGGTGCGAGAGTTGATGCTGATCGTCGCGGCGAAATCCCCGCTGGCCCACTGTGACAGCGCTGGAACCAGGCGGCCGAGCACCTGCGCCAGGCGTCGCTGGATGCGGTCGATGAGCAGGGCGATCAAGAGAATCAGACCGATCATCAGACCCTGAATCAGCCGCACCTCGCCCTGGATACGTGCGTACTCACCCTTGACCAGTGGCTCCAGTGCTGCCAGTTCCTGTTGCACCTGGGTCACGCGCTCGGTCGTGGTCTCGGCCAGTTGCTGGCGCTGCTCGACCAGCTCGCGAGTGCGCTGCAGTTCACTTGGGTAGCGGCGCACCAGGGTGCCCAGTTCGCGTTTCAGCTCGATACCGCGATCCTGCGCTTGTTGCTCCTGTTGGGCGTCATCCAGCCCGAGCAACGCGGCAAAGCCGATGTTGGCGGAGCTGTCGCTTTGTTGCACGCCCAGCAGGGGCAGCTTGTCCAGCGCCTCAACCTGCTGAGCAAGGGCCTTGAGTTCACGCTCGACATCGCCGAACAGCTCGCTGCGACCCTGGCTGATGAACCGTTCACGGGCGTGAGCGAGCTTCAGCAGGCGCGAACCCGCGTCTTGCAGGGGCTTGCGATATTCGCTGGCGGCAGGGAGGTTGGCATCGGCGGCGTACTGGTTCAGTTGCTCCAGTGCGGCGAGCATCTCGCGTTCGGCCTGCAGCAGCAGACCTTGCGGGTCGCCAGCCAGTTTGCCGGCCGCCAGCAGCTGATTGGCACTGAAGTCACGCAGCTGTTCAAGGCTGGGGCGCAATTCGTCGGCCAGTTGCTGTGGCAGTTGTTCGAGGGCCTCGTCGAACGTGTCGATGGCCTGGGTCGCCGTGCTGTGCTGCAGGGCGTTGCCACTGGCCAGATAGGCCTGGATGTTGTCGGCAACCTCGCGCTGGAACTGCTGGGACAGCGCCAGGTAGCGCTCCATCAGTTGCACCGGCTGCTGCAGTGCGCGCTGTGACCACCACAAGGTCACTGCCAGGGCGACGCAGACGGTGACCAGCAGCAGGGTATTGAGGTTGGTGAGCAGCTTGAGGCGCATGGCGGGCTCGATCGACGACTTAACGATGCCCGCGAGGTTATTGCGTTTCGGTTACAGCCTGATGACGCTGTGCGCTGCGTCACATTCTGGAGGGGGCATCAATCGTCCTTGTACAGCTCTGAGCGGTTGCGCCCGCCGTGCTTGGCCTTGTAAAGCGCTTCATCGGCACGTTTGGACAGCGCGTTGCTGTCGAGGCCCGGTTGCAGCATGGCGATGCCGCAACTGAAGGTGCAGGACAGGTCCTGTGGTTGGGCCGGGTAGTGGATTTCGGCGAAGCGCTGGCGAATTTCTTCCAGGACTTTGAGCGCCGATTGTTCGTCGGTATCCGGCAGCACCACGGCGAACTCTTCGCCGCCGTAACGGCCGATATGATCCGTCTTGCGCAGACGCTGTTTGAGGAACAGCGCCAGGCTCTTGATCACCCGGTCACCCATGGGGTGACCGTAGGTGTCGTTGACCCTCTTGAAGTGGTCGATATCGAGCATGGCGAAGGCTAGCGGCTGGTTTTCACGGCGCGCGCGGTAGCAGGCGTCATCGAGCAGTTGCAGGGTGTGGGTGTGGTTGTACAGGCCAGTCAGGCTGTCACGCACCATGCGCGCCTTGAGGTTGCGCGCACGTGCAGCGCGGTTGCGCACGGTGGCGATCAGGTGGCGTGGCTTGATCGGTTTGGTCAGGAAGTCGTCGCCGCCCTCGCTCATGGCGTCGAGCTGCTTGTCGAGGTCGTCCTCGGCCGACAGGTAGATGATCGGCACGCTCACATAACGGTCGTTGTGGCGGATCACCTTGGCCAGCTCGGTGCCGTTGCACTCGGGCATGTACATGTCGAGGATGATCAGATCCGGCTGGAACTCGGCCAAGGCATCCATCGCCAGGATCGGTTCGGTGAGGGTATGAGTGAGGATGCCGGCGCTGTTGAGCACGCGTTCGGTGTGGGTCGCCTGGGCCTTGGAGTCGTCGACGATCAGCACCTTGTACGGGTCGTACTGGGAGACGTGGGTCAGCACTTCGATGCGCTCGAGCAGGCTCGAAGCGTCCAGTGAGCCGGTGAAGAACTCCTGGCCGCCGGCGCGTACGGCAGCCAGGCGTGTCGGTGTGTCGGTATCGCAGTGGCTGAAGAACAGCAGTGGAATCTTCTGCTCCAGTCCCTCTTGCAGCGAATTGGCCAGCTCCAGCCCGGCGCCGGCGAAGTCGACATCCATGACGATGGCGGCGGGGTGGCGCTCGGTGATGGCGGCGCGGAAGGCGCGCTCGTCGCTCAGTGCCTGCGCGCTCAGACCGAAGAACTCGAGCTGTTGGGCCAGGCGCTCGGCGCGCTGGGCATCCTGCAGGGCGAGGTAGACGGGTTTGCGCAGCGGCGGCAGGAAGGTTTGCTCGAAGGCATCGCTATGTCGCAGACCCGTGCGCGAAAGGCGCTGCATGGCCTGGTTGAGGCGAGCGATCAGGGTACTGTTGAGGCGGCCGCGGTTCTCCACCACCTCGCCGAGGCTGGCGCCGATGTTCTGCGCCAGCTGTGCATGCTCGACCTGCTCGAAGCGCTCAGCGTAACGCAGCAGGCGCAGGTTGGCCTCGGTCAGCTCGGCCATGCCGGCGTCGTTCCATTCGCTGCGCTGCAGGCGTTGCCATACTTCCAGCACCTGGCGCGATTGATGAATCACGCGCTGGGCGAAGTGATGCTTGAGGCGATCGCGACTGGGATCCGGTTGCTCGGTCATGGGCCGACTTCTGTAAGTGGTTAAGTCAGTGGTGGCTTGATGCTATCACTTGCTGAAAGCGCTGGCATTGCCGTCGATCAATTGGCGGCCGTATTTCTGTCGAATAGGCGACAGAAATGTAGATTTCCCGTACCAGCGGTAAGTTTGCTCCTGCGCCATGCGTTTTGCAGTGGGCTTGCCTTATAGTGCGGATTAGGTCGCAACCCGTTGGCCAGGTTGTGGTCGAACACTCGAATTCGTTTGAAAAGGACACTGTCATGCTGGACTGGAAGAATCGCTCGACGAACTCGCAGGGCAGCACCGATAAGGCAGCAGGGGGCAGCCGCAGCCGCGGCAGCCTGATCGCTCGAGCACTGGGCGGCCTGATCGGTGTCTATCTGCTGATCGCCCTGGTGGTCGGCTGGTACTGGAGTCAGGAGCCGTCTGCGTTCCAGGTGCAGCAGAACGCCGAAAGCTCGGCGCAGCAGGCGCAGCGGCAGATGGTGACCGGTTACACCACGGTGGCGACCCTCAAGCAGGTCGCCAGCACGCTGCTCGACAAGCCGGGTGGCTACCTGTCCAACGACCTCGCGCCGCCCGGTCTGTGGCTGGACAACATGCCGAGCTGGGAATACGGCGTACTGGTGCAGGTGCGTGATTTCTCCCGTGCGCTGCGCAAGGACTTCTCCCGTTCGCAGTCGCAGTCCACCGAAGACCCGGATCTGGCAAAGGCCGAGCCGCGCTTTCACTTCGATAACAAGAGCTGGGCCCTGCCGGCCTCCGAGTCCGAATACCGCGACGGCATCAAGTCGCTGGACCGTTACCTGGCTCGCCTGTCCGATCCAGGCCAGAAGAATGCCCAGTTCTACGCACGTGCCGACAACCTCAACAACTGGCTCGGTGATGCCGGTACGCGTCTCGGTTCTCTGTCGCAGCGCCTGTCTGCCAGCGTCGGCCAGGTGCGCCTGAGCGAGAACCTGAAGGTGGGCAACGATGCCGAGGAATCCGGTCTGGTCGGCGAGGGCGGCGTATACGAGACGCCGTGGTTGCAGATCGACAACGTGTTCTACGAAGCGCGCGGTCAGGCCTGGGCGCTGGCACACCTGCTGCGCGCCGTCGAGGTGGACTTCGCCGACGTGCTGGCGAAGAAGAACGCCACCGTCAGCGTGCGCCAGATCATCCGTGAGCTGGAGGCGGCGCAGGCCACCTTGTGGAGCCCGATGATCCTCAACGGCAGTGGCTACGGCATTCTCGCCAACCACTCGCTGGTGATGGCCAACTACATCTCCCGTGCCAACGCTGGCCTGATCGACCTGCGTCAGTTGCTGAGCCAGGGTTGATGGAAGCGTTCTCGGCGACCGAGGCGGCGCATCGCGCCGCTTCGGATCTGGAGCAGGTCGCCTGGGTCGACGAGAACGATCAGCCCCTGGGCGGCGTTTCCCGCGCCGAGTTGCGCGAGCGCCGGCTGATCGGGCGTGGCACCTACATCCTCCTGTTCAACACTGCCGGCCTGCTGTGCGTGCACCGGCGCACCTTGAGCAAGGCGCTGTACCCCGGGTATTGGGACGTCGCGGCCGGCGGCATGGTGCTCGAGGGGGAGGACTACCGGCTCTCTGCCGAGCGCGAGCTGGCCGAGGAGTTGGGTATCGTCGATGCCGAACTGGTAGAGCATGCGCACTTTCTCTATGACGCCCCGGAAAGCCGCCTATGGTGCATGGCGTATTCGGCGGTGTCCGACGCGCCGCTGGTGCTGCAGCCCGAAGAAGTGCTGGAGGCCCGCTTCATCAGCGTCGAGCAGGCGCTGGAGGAAACCCATCGTCTGCCGTATTGCCCGGATTCATTGGCGGCTCTGGAGAGGTACCTGGCGGCAAGATCGTAGGGCATTCCGAGCGCTGCGTGCATGATGGCGAACAGCGTCGCCAAAGTGCCGCACAATGACGCAAATTTGGTCTTAGCAAGCCCGGTCTTTACCGTTAAACTGCGCGGCCTTTTGGCGGACGCCAGTCCGCCTGCGCTGCCCCTGCCTGAGTGGGGCTTCGCGGCTGAACCCGTTCAGCCAGTCGCTATCCTGACCCCTACGAGGACAAGCCGGTGGTCAAGAAAGCCTCTTCATTCTCCGCCCTGAGCGGTCTCGTCTATTCCACCGATGGCGGTCGCCATTGCCCGGATTGCAACCAGCCTGCCGATGCCTGCATCTGCAAGCAGACGCGCATTCCCGAAGGCGATGGTATCGCCCGCGTGCGTCGTGAAACCAAGGGGCGTGGCGGCAAGACCGTCACCACGGTGAGTGGCGTGCCGCTGGCCGAGGAGCCGCTCAAGGAGCTGGCCAGCGCACTGAAGAAACGCTGCGGCACGGGCGGTGCGCTCAAGGACGGTGTGATCGAGATCCAGGGTGATCACGTCGAGCTGTTGTTGGCGGAGCTGAGCAAGCGCGGCTTTACCGCGAAGAAGTCTGGCGGCTGAAACGCCCTTTTCTAAACTTCGATGATGCTCGTACGGTCAACCGCCGAGCAAACGTCATCTTGTTTTCATAATTTCTACACTGGCCGCCAGCAAGGTCAGGCTTTTCTCATGGGAGAACCCAATGTCCGCACGACGCACCCGCAAAGACGACGGCAGCCAATGGACCGTAGCCGATAGCCGCAGTGTCTATGGCATTCGCCACTGGGGCGCCGGTTATTTTTCGATCAACGATGCCGGACGTATCGAAGTGCGTCCCAACGGGCCGGAAAGCCAGCCCATCGATCTTTATCAGCAAGTCGACGAACTGCGTCAGAGCGGCTTGTCGCTGCCGTTGCTGGTGCGTTTCCCGGACATCCTTCAGGATCGCGTACGGCGCCTGACCGGCGCCTTCGATGCCAGCATCCAGCGCCTGGAATATCAGAGCCGCTACACCGCCCTGTACCCGATCAAGGTCAACCAGCAGGAGGCGGTGATCGAGAACATCATCGCCACGCAGAACGTGTCCATCGGTCTCGAAGCCGGCTCCAAGCCCGAGCTGCTGGCCGTGCTGGCGCTGGCACCGAAGGGCGGCACCATCGTCTGCAACGGCTACAAGGATCGCGAGTTCATCCGCCTGGCGCTGGTGGGGCAGAAGCTCGGCCACAACGTGTTCATCGTCATCGAGAAGGAGTCGGAAGTCGCTCTGGTGATCGAGGAGGCCGCCGAGCTCAAGGTCGCGCCGCAGATCGGTCTGCGCGTGCGACTGTCCTCGCTGGCATCCTCCAAGTGGGCCGACACTGGCGGTGAGAAGTCCAAGTTCGGCCTGTCCGCTGCGCAGATTCTCTCGGTGGTCGAGCGCTTTCGCGACGCCGGGCTGGATCAGGGCATCCGCCTGCTGCACTTCCACATGGGCTCGCAGATCGCCAACATCGCCGATTACCGCAAGGGGTTCCGTGAGGCCATTCGTTACTACGGCGAGCTGCGCGCCATGGGCCTGCCGGTCGATCACATCGACGTCGGTGGCGGCCTTGGCGTGGACTACGATGGCACCCATTCGCGCAACGCCAGCTCGATCAACTACGACATGCAGGACTACGCCGATGCCGTGGTCGACATGCTCAAGGAATTCTGCGACCGCCAGGAAATCCCCCATCCGCATATCTTCTCCGAGAGCGGCCGGGCCATGACCGCGCACCACGCCGTGCTGCTGGTGCAGGTCACCGATGTCGAGCGCCACAACGACAAGGTGCCGGAGATCGACCCGGACGTGGAGCAGCCGGAGGTGTTGCGCTGGCTGATCGAACTGCTCGACGACAGCGACCCGGAAATGGTCGCCGAAACCTACTGGCGCGCCACCCACTACATCGAGGAAGTGGCCGCGCAGTATTCGGCTGGCAAGTTGAGCCTGGCGCAGAAGGCCCTGGCCGAGCAGTGCTACTTCGCCATCTGCCGGCGCCTGCACAATCAGCTCAAGGCGCGCCAGCGCTCGCACCGTGCCGTGCTCGACGAGCTCAACGACAAGCTCGCCGACAAGTACATCTGCAACTTCTCGGTATTCCAGAGCCTGCCGGATACCTGGGCCATCGGCCAGATCCTGCCGATCCTGCCGCTCTCGCGCCTGGACGAGGAGCCGCTGCGCCGCGCGGTGCTGCAGGACCTGACCTGCGACTCCGACGGCAAGATTCGCCAGTACGTCGACGAGCAGTCGATCGAGACCAGCCTGCCGGTGCACGAGATTCGCGAGGGCGAGGACTACGTGCTGGGCATCTTCCTGGTCGGTGCCTACCAGGAGATCCTCGGTGACATGCACAACCTGTTCGGTGACACCGACTCGGTGAACATCTACCAGGCCGCCGACGGCAGCGTGGTGCATGCCGGTATCGAGACCCACGACACCATCGAGGACATGCTGCGCTACGTGCACCTGTCGCCCGAGGAACTGATGACCCACTACCGCGACAAGGTGGCCAGCGCCAAGATCAGCGCCCGCGAGCGCACGCAGTTCCTCGACGCACTGCGTCTGGGCCTGACCCGCTCGTCCTACCTGGCGTCCTGATCGAGCGCCGTCGCCAGCCGCCGGGCTAGGTGCAATGCCTGCTCGGCGCTGGCGATGTTGGTGAAGCCCAGCAGCAACCCGCTGCCGCAGGGATACTTGCGCGCCCATTGCGACAAGGCCATTACCGCCAGCCCCGCAGCTTGCGCGCGGGCTGCGAGGGCGACGTCATCTTGCGCCGCATCGAGGCGGGCCAGCAGGTGAATGCCGCCGGCCTGCAACTCCACCGACAAGGCTGAACCGAATACCAGCTCCAGTGCCGTTGCCAGAAAGCCGCGACGCTGCGCATAGAGCGCGCGCATGCGTTTCAGGTGGCGAGCGAAATGCCCCTGGTCGAGAAAGTCCGCGGCGATGGCCTGCGCCAGTGCGGGGCAGCCATGATCGAAGGTGCGCGCGCAGGCGGCGAAGCGCTCCACCTGTGCCGGCGGCACCACCAGGTAGGCGAGGCGCAGGCCGGGGAACAGCACCTTGCTGAAGGTGCCGCAATACAGCACGCGGCCGTGGTGATCGAGGCTCTTCAGTGCTGGTAGTGGTCGGCCGACGTAGCGGTATTCGCTGTCGTAATCGTCTTCGATGATCCAGGCCTGGCTGGCCTGCGCCCAGTCCAGCAGGGCCAGGCGCCGGGGCAGGCTCAAGGACACACCGAGCGGGCTCTGGTGCGACGGCGTGACCAGCGCGCAGCGGGCATCAGCGGCGAGTCGCTGGCCCTCGTCCACCCGCAGGCCCTGTTCATCCACGGGCAGCGGGATGAGTCGCAGGTCGGCGCCTTCGAGTACTTCGCGTGCCTTGAAGTAGCCAGGGTCTTCGAACCAGCAGGCGTCGCCCGCCTGCAGCAGCGCGCGACGAATCAGCAGCAGTGCACTGCGATAGCCAGCGGTGATGAACACCTGCTGCGGTTCGCAGGCGATGCCGCGCGACACGCCCAGGTAGCGCACCAGACTGCGGCGCAGGGCTGGCAGGCCCTGTGAGTCCGGGTAGTCGAGGTCAGTGGGCGCCAACTGGCGCAAGTGACGCGCGCCGAGCCGACTCCACAGTTTGCGTGGGAAGGCATCCAGCGCCGGCAGGCCGAGCTGAAAGGGCAAGGCGTCGCTGGCTGGGCCACTACCTGAGCGTGATGGTGTCTGGGGGCGGGGCGCAATGGCCGCGCTCGTCGGCGCGTGGGGTAGTTGCGGTGAAACTACGGTGCCGGCTGGGCCGCGTGGCAGCAGATAACCTTCGCCGACCAGCAATTGATAGGCCGCCTCCACCGTGCCGCGCGCCAGGTTCAGCTCGCTGGCCAGCGCGCGTACCGACGGCACGCGCTCACCGGGCTGCAGGCGGCCTTCGCCGATGGCCTCGCGCAGGCGCTGGTAGAGCTGCAGGTAGATCGGCGTGGCCTGGTCGCGCTCGGGCGTGAGGCGAATGCTGTACATATCCATGTCCTATTCGATTGGCAAGGTCTTGGCTCTGTCGACTATGCCATGCTCTGCCTAAAGTGGCGGCATCTTCGCTGGAGAACCGCCATGACCCTCGCCACTGATTGCCGTTACGACTGGCTCGTCGACCCGCACGCGTTACGCGCCTGCTTTCCGCTGATGCGTGTTCTGCGCCCACACCTGAGCGACGCCGATGACTTTTTGCAGCGCCTGCAACGCCAGGCCGAGCAGGGATATCGCCTGCTGGCAGCGCGTGCTGGTGAGGAGGTGCTGGGCCTGGCCGGTTGCCGCTTGCAGGAGAACCTGCTGCATGGGCGCTTCTTCTATGTCGATGACCTGGTGATTCGTGAGGACCTGCGTAGCCTGGGGATCGGCGAGCGCCTGCTGAACGAGGCAAGGGCGCAGGCGCGCAGCCTGGGCTGCGTCAACCTGGTGCTGGATACCGGGTTAGGCAATGCGCGCGGGCAGCGCTTTTACTACCGTCAGGGTTTGCTGGGCATTGGCATGCACTTTCGCGAGGCACTTTGAGATGCGACGAATCCTCTTGCTGCATTGCAGCCCCCATGGTCGCCAGAGTCGCGCCAGCGTGCTGGCTCGGGAGTTGGCCGAGCGCTTGCGCCGGCGACATCCCGAGGTGCAGCTGCTGGAGCGTGACCTGGCCCGCGAACCCTTGCCAGCGCTGACTGGCGACTATGCCGCAGCGCTGGTGGCGCGGGCGCCGAACGACGACCCGGCGCTGACGGTTTCCGAGGCACTGATCCAGGAGTTGGAAAGCAGCGATTACCTGGTCATCGCCACGCCGATGCACAACTTCAGCGTGCCGTCCGCGCTCAAGCTGTGGATCGACTATGTGCTGCGCATCGGCCGCAGCTTTGCCGCCACCGACGCCGGCAAGGTAGGACTGCTGGCGGATCGACCGACCTTCGTGGTGGTCAGCTCGGGCGGCTACTACCGCGGCGAGCAGGCACGCCAGCCGGATTTCCTCACCTCGTATCTGCGTCATGTGCTGAGCACCATCGGCATTCACGACCTGGAGTTCATCCACCTGCAGGGGCTGGTGCGGGATCAGCAACACGCCGAGGCGATGTTGGCGCAGGCGCGCGAACAACTGGATGCAAACCCCTATCTCGTCTCTTCAGGAGTACTGCCATGAGCACATTGCGCCAGCCCTACTACGAACTATCTGCCGAGGCCATGCAGGGCCTGCTCGCCACCAAGACAGCGCTGGAGCGCGGCCCGCTGGGCAAGGCGTTGGTCGAGCTGCTCTACCTGCGCGTCTCGCAGATCAACGGCTGTGCCTATTGCCTGGAGAAGCACAGCCAGTCACTGCGCGAGGAAGGCGTGCCGCAGATCAAGCTGGACAGCCTGGCAGGCTGGCGGGTGAGCCGGCATTTCGACGCACGTGAAAAGGCGGCACTGGCCTGGGCCGAGTCGCTGAGCGAGATCGCCAGCAGCCACGCCGGCGATGACGATTATCGGCCGCTGGAGGCGCATTTCTCGCCCAGAGAAATCTCCGATCTGACCATCGCCGTAGCCTTGATGAGTGGGCTGAACCGGCTGGCCATCGGCATGCGTCTTTGATCGCTAGCCTGCCGCAATCACGCCATAGCCGCGCGCCATCAGGGTGGCCAGCAGCGGAATGAACAGCAACGCCAGCAGTTCCAGGCGAATGCTCCAGGTCACCAGGTGCACCTGCTGAACGCTCGGCTCGGGCACCTGGCCTGCCTTCACGGTCTTGCGCCACTTGATGAACACCAGCGTGGGCAGAATCGACAGCGCGCCGACGAGGATGAACAGGCCGACCTTGGCATGGAACAGGCTGTTGCTCATGTAGTAGGCGGCCCCCTTGCCGAACCACAGCACGCGGGCGATACCCGTGGCCAGCACCAGAACGGCGCAGATGCCGTAGGCCAGATCGGTGAGCATCAGGCTGCGTGCTCGGGAAAGATCCAGCGGCGCCTTGAACAGCACGTGTTCTATGCTGAGCAAGGCGAACAGGGCGAAGATCGACAGGTAGTGCAGATAGGCAACGAATGCGGCCGCCATGCGTGCTTCCTCTCAGTGGGGGCAGGGGGCGAGTTCGGTGCGATTGCGGCCACCGTGCTTGGCTCGGTAGAGCGCCTGATCGGCGCGCTTGAGTGCGACTGTGCTGTTCTCGCCAGAGCCGAGCAAAGTACAGCCGAGGCTGGCGGTCTGCTGCAGCTGGGTATCGTCGACCGTCATCGGTTGTTCGGCGATGGCCAGGCGAATGCGCTCTGCGACCTGCAGCAGCCCCTGTTCATCATGAACCAGCGCCAGGATGACGAACTCCTCACCGCCGTTACGCGTGACCACATCCTGCGGTCGCACCGCCGCGCTCATGCGCCGTGCGCTTTCCCACAGCACATGATCGCCAGCATCGTGGCCATGTTCGTCGTTGACCCGCTTGAAGTGGTCCAGGTCGCAGTAGATCAGGCCGACCTGCAAGCCGCTGCGTTCGGCTACCGCCTGCTCCAGCGGGAGAAAATGCAGGAGCCCGGCGCGATTCCATAGCTGCGTCAGCGGGTCGAGCATGCCTTTGCGCTGTTCGCGATCGAGTGCATCGCGCAACTGATCAGCCTGGTGCGCGCGCTGGCGCAGCTGCAGGTAGCCTTGCACCAGATAGGCCAGGTCCCTGAGCTGCAGTAGCTCCTTGCGTTTGAGACGGCGCGTCGCCGGGTCGAGCAGGCAGAGCGTGCCGAGCGCCTGGTGCTGGGCATCGAACAGCGGATGACCGGCATAAAAACGCACGTGAGGCGCGCTCTGCACCAGTGGGTTGTCGCAGAAGCGGCTGTCGCGGTGGCTATCCTCGACCACCATTGGCTCGCTCTGCAGGATCGCGTGGCCGCAGAACGACACCGAGCGCGGTGTTTCGGCGACATCCAGGCCCTGCCGGCTCTTGAACCACTGACGGTCAGTGTCGATCAGGCTGATCAGCGCCGTCTTGACCCCGAACAGGTCGCGGGCCAGGCGGGTGACTGCATCCAGGTAGGGGTCGGCCAGCGTATCGAGTATTTCCAGGCTTTCCAGGGCCTGCAGGCGTTCAGCTTCATTCGCGGGTAGCGGTGCACTGAGCATGGGTGACCTCTCCGTCGGGGAACCACAGGTTGCGACGATTCATGTTCCAAGCATAGACCCCGAGAATCAGGCTTCGCAGCCCCATGAACGCCAGAAATGCCAACCATAACCCGTGATTGCCCAGACTTTGCAACCACCAGGCCAGCGGCAAGGCCAAGGCCAGGGCGATGAGCATGGCGTCGCGCATCTCGCGTGCGCGGGTGGCGCCGATGAACAGGCCGTCGAGCAGGTAACTCCATACCGCCAGCAGTGGCAGCGCGGCCAGATACGGCAGGAAGATCAGCGCCAGCTCGCGTACTTCGACGATATTGGTGAGCATGCCAACGAACCAGTGGCCGCCAAACAGGAAAAACAGCGCGAAGACGAGGCTGGCCAGCAGTGACCAGCCTCCGGCCACCAGCAGTGAGCGGCGCAGCGCATCGCGATCACGCGCGCCCAGGGCATGGCCGCACAGGGCCTCGACGGCATGCGCCAGGCCGTCGAGGGCGTAGGCGGTCAAAGTCAGGCCATTGAGCAGCAGTGCGTTGGCCGCCACCGTGGCATCGCCCAGGCGTGTGCCTTTGACCGTGATCAGGAAGAACACCAGCTGCAGCGCCAGGGTACGGATGAAGATGTCGCGGTTGACCGCCAGTAACGGGCGCCAGCTGCTCCAGCGCTTCAGTGCGCTGACGTTGAGGCGGCCGGGATAGCCTGCAAGCGCGCCACGGGCCAGCCACAGGCCGAGCAGGGCACCGCTCCATTCGGCGATCACCGACGCCCAGGCCGCGCCGGCTACGCCCCACTCGAGACCCAGTACGAATAACAGGTCGAGCGCCACATTGATCAGGTTGGCGGTCATCAGGATGGCCAGCGGCCCGCGGGCGCTCTGTGTGCCGAGTAGCCAGCCGATCAGGGCGTAGGTCGCCAGGCTGGCCGGCAGGCCGAACAGGCGAATCTGAAAGTACTGGCGTGCCAGCTGGTCCAGCTCGGCAGAAGGCTGCATCAGGCTCAGCGCCAAACCGCTCAGCGGCAGTGCCAGCAGCGCCAGCACCAAGGCCAGGAGCACGCCCAGCCCGAGCCCTTGCACCAGCACCTGGCGCAGTGCGCCGCCATCCTCGCGGCCAGCGGCCTGGGCTGCGAAACCGGTACTGCCCATGCGCAGAAAGCCCATGGCCCAGGTCAGCAGGGTGTAGAGGCTGCCGCCCACTGCCACGGCCGCCAATTGATGCGCATGCGGCAGGTGGCCGACCACGGCGGTATCGACCAGCGCCACCATGGGCACCGACAGGTTGGAGAGAATCATCGGTGCGGCCAGTGCCCAGACCTTTCTCTGGGTCGGCGCGTGGCGCCAGGCTTCGAACAGGGCGTACATGGGGGCTTCCGTTCCAGCAAAGCGCCGATTATAGGCACAGGGCTGGCGTAGCCGCACATCGCCTCAGGAGTGTGAGTGGCTTGGCGAATTCGTCGGGATGGCTCGTCGCTGCCAGTGCGCCTCAGCTATAGTTGTCGGCTTCTGCGCCCCCTGATTCCGGAGCCCGCAATGCCGAACAAAGGACTGCTTCTGGCCCTCGCACTTACGCTGCCACTGACCCTGCTCAGCGCCTGCGATTCTTCTGAACCCCCAGCCACGGTGACCCCCGCTGCCCCTGCTGCGCAACAGCCGCAGGCACCCGCGCCTGCGGTCGACCGCGAGGCGCTGGCCAAGCGCTACGCCGGACGCGAACTGGAGGTGGTCGACGTCTCCGAGGTGCAGCTTGACGGTGCCAGTGCGCTGTCGGTGACCTTCTCCATTCCGCTGGACCCCGAGCAGCCCTTCGCCCAGCGCCTGCATCTGGTCGACAGCGTCTCAGGCAAGGTCGATGGCGCCTGGGAGCTGACCGACAACCTTAGCGAGCTACGCCTGCGTCACCTGGAGCCCAAGCGCAAACTGGTGCTGACCATCGATGCCGGGCTCAAATCGATCAATGGCGGCAAGCTCGCCGCCGAACATGTCAGCCGCTTCGAAACCCGTGACCTGCAGGCCAGTGTCGGTTTTGCCAGCCGTGGCTCGCTGCTGCCGACAAGGCTGGCCGAAGGCCTGCCGGTGATCGCCCTGAACGTCGACAAGGTCAATGTCGAGTTCTTCCGCATCAAGCCCGAGGCACTGCCGAATTTCCTGTCGCGCTGGGGCCGAGCCAGCAACCTGGATACCTGGGAAGCGCGCGAGCTGCTGCCGATGGCCGATCTGGTCTATGGCGGGCGTTTCGACCTGAACCCGGCGCGCAATACCCGCGAGACCCTGCTGCTGCCCATCGCCGGCCTGGAGCCGTTCAAGCAGCCGGGCGTGTACCTGGCGGTGATGCGTGAGGCCGGCAGTTACAGCTATTCGCAGCCGGCTACGCTGTTTTCCCTGAGCGATATTGGTCTGTCCGCTCATCGCTATCGCGACCGTCTCGATGTTTTCACCCAGGCGCTGGAAGGTGGCAAGGCGCAGTCCGGCGTGCAGCTGGAGCTGCTAGACGGTGACGGCGCGCTGCTCGCCGAAGGCAAGACCGATTCGGCTGGCCATGCGCAGATGCCGCTGCCAGCCAAGGCCCAGGTGCTGCTGGCCAAGCAGGACGAGCAGACCAGCCTGCTGCGCCTGAACACGCCAGCGCTGGACCTGGCCGAGTTCGACATCACCGGCCCCAAGGCGCATGCCTTGCAGTTCTTCGTGTTCGGCCCGCGCGATCTGTATCGCCCTGGCGAGACCGTCCTGCTCAATGGCTTGCTGCGTGATGCCGACGGCAGCCCGGTCAAGGCGCAGCCGGTCAGCGTCGAGGTGCGCCGCCCGGATGAGCAGATCAGCCGCAAGTTCGTCTGGAATGCCGGTGATGACGGCCTCTATCAATATCAGCTGCCGCTGGCCGAAGAGGCGCCGACCGGCCGCTGGCAACTGCTGCTCGACCTGGGCGACGGCAACCCGCAGCTCTATGAGTTTCTCGTCGAGGACTTTTTGCCCGAGCGCATGGCTCTGGAACTCAAGGGCCAGGATCAGCCCTACGCGCCGGGCGACAGCGCCGAATTCGCGGTGACCGGGCGTTATCTGTACGGTGCTCCAGCCGCAGGCAACCGCCTGACCGGGCAACTCTACGTGCGCCCGCTGCGCGAAGCCGTGGCCAGCCTGCCGGGTTATCAGTTCGGCGACATCACCGAGGCCGAGCTGAGCCAGGATCAGGAACTCGACGAACAGAACCTGGACGATGAAGGGCGTGCCGTGTTGCGCCCGGAAAATCGCTGGAGCGACGCCAAGTCGCCACTGCGCCTGATCCTCCAGGCCAGCTTGCAGGAGTCCGGTGGCCGCCCGATCACCCGCCGCATCGTTCAGCCGGTATGGCCGGCCGAACGTTTGCCGGGCCTGCGTGGGCTGTTCGACGGCGAAGAGGTCGATGCCGACAGCCTGGCCGAATTCGAAATCCTCGTGGCCGATGCCGCCGGCAACAAGCTGGCCGCCGACAACCTCAACGTGCGCCTGGTGCGTGAGCGTCGCGACTATTTCTGGAGCTTCTCCGACGGTGAGGGCTGGCGCCACAACTACAACGAGAAATTCCTCACCCTCAGCGACGAGCCGCTGAAGGTCGCTGCCGGCGGCACCGCCAAGGTCAGCTTCCCGGTGGAGTGGGGCCCGTATCGGGTCGAGGTGGTGGACAACCAGACCGGCCTGGTCAGCAGCCTGCGTTTCTGGGCCGGCTACCGTTGGCAGGACAACGCCGACGGTGGTGCGGTGCGCCCGGACCAGGTCAAGCTGGCGCTGGACAAGCCTGCCTACGCCGCTGGCGACGTGGCCAAGATCACCGTCACCCCGCCGGCTGCCGGCAACGGCTACCTGCTGGTCGAGTCCAGCGAGGGGCCGCTGTGGTGGCAGGAAATCAGCGTGCCGGCCGAAGGCAAGACCTTCGAGCTGCCCATCGACAAGCAATGGGCGCGTCATGACCTGTACCTCAGCGCCCTGGTGATTCGCCCAGGCGAGCGCAAGGCGCAGGTCACGCCCAAGCGTGCCGTTGGCCTGCTGCACCTGCCGCTGGAGCGCGCTCCACGCAAGTTGGCGGTGAGCCTGCAGGCGCCGGAGAAGATGCGTCCGAAGCAGCCGCTGAAGGTCAAGGTCAGCGCGCGCAACGCCGATGGCAGCATTCCCGAGACGGTGCATGTGCTGGTCGCAGCGGTCGATGTGGGCATCCTCAACATCACCAGCTACGCCACCCCCGATCCGTTCGCCACGTTCTTCGGGCGCAAGGCCTATGGCGCCGACCAGCTGGATATTTACGGGCAACTGATCGAAGCGCAGGGGCGCGTTGCCAGCCTGGCCTTCGGCGGTGACGCCGGTCTCGCCGCCGGTGGCAAACGCCCGGATACCAGCGTTCTGATCGTCGCGCTGCAGAGCGATGCGCTGAAGCTCGATGACAAGGGCGAAGGCGAAGTCAGCCTGGATATCCCCGACTTCAATGGCGAGCTGCGCCTGATGGCGCAAGCCTGGACCGACGAGCGCTTCGGTATGGCCGAGGCCAAGACGGTCGTCGCCGCGCCGCTGATCGCCGAGCTGTCGATGCCGCGCTTCCTTGCCGGTGGTGACGAAACCACCCTGGCGCTGGACCTGACCAACCTATCCGGCAGCGAGCAGAAACTCGATGTGCAACTCGACGTCGAGGGGCAACTGCGCCTGCTCGGCAAGGGTGAATCGCCGATCAGCCTGAAGGACGGCGAGCGCACCACCCTGCGCATCCCGGTACGGGCCGAAGGTGGCCTGGGTCAGGGGCGTATCCATGTCGAGGTACAGGGCCTGGCGCTGCCGAACGAGTCTCTAGGTGACTTCAGCCGCGAGTGGACGCTGGGTATTCGCCCGGCCTATCCGGCGCAGCTGCAGCACTTCCGTGCGGTACTGGGGGAGGGCGAGCCATGGAGCATGCCGACTGGCACCCTCAATCAGTTCGAACCGGCCGGGCTGGAGGCCGTGCTGGCGCTGTCGAGCCGGCCGCCGCTCAACCTCGGTGAGCAGATTCGTGCACTCAAGGCATACCCCTACGGCTGCCTGGAGCAGACCACCAGTGGCCTGTATCCGTCACTCTACGCCGACGCCGCGAGCCTCAAGCGTCTCGGCCTGGAAGGCGAGCCGGACGAGCAGCGGCGCAAGAGCATCGAGCTGGGTATCGAGCGGCTGCTCGGCATGCAGCGCCACAATGGTGGCTTCGGCCTGTGGAGCGCCGAGAGCGAAGAGGAATATTGGCTCACAGTCTATGTCACCGACTTCCTCCTGCGTGCCCGCGAGCAGGGTTTCGGAGTGCCGCAGGAAGCCCTGAAGAAGGCCACCGACCGCCTGCTGCGCTACCTGCAGCAGAGCAGCCTGATCGAAGCCAGCTACAGCCAGGACTTCGCCCACACCCGCTTCGCCGTGCAGGCCTACGCTGGCTATGTTCTGGCGCGCAGCCAGCAGGCGCCACTGGGTGCGCTGCGCAGTCTGTTCGACCGTCGTAACGACGCCCGCTCCGGCCTGCCGCTGGTCCAGTTGGCCGCCGCGCTGAAGCTGATGGGCGATGCGCCGCGTGCCGAGCAGGCGCTGAATCAGGGCTTGATCCAACAGCGCGATGCTGAGCGCTGGATGGCCGATTACGGCAGTCCGCTGCGTGACCAGGCGCTGATCCTCGCCCTGCTGGAAGAGCACGATCTGGCTGCCGGCCAGCGCGAAAAGCGGCTGTTCAACCTGGCGGATGAGCTGGCTGGCCAGCGCTGGCTGTCGACTCAGGAACGCAACTCGCTGTTCCTCGCCGGTCGCGGCATTCTCGGCAAACCCGAGCAGGCCTGGAGCGCCAAACTGGCCAGCGGCGCCTTCCAGTTCGACCTGAGCAACCAGCAGCCCGGCATCAAGCTGGAGCGTGCGGAGCTGGCCGAACCGCTGAGCGTGAGCAACGCAGGCAGCGCCACCCTGTATCAGCAGCTGACCCTGTCCGGTTACCCGAGCCAGGCGCCGAGCGCCGGTGGTGAGAACCTCAGCATCGAGCGCGAGTATCTCGGCATGGATGGCCGTCCGCTGGATCTGCAGCACCTGGACAGCGGCGAGCTGGTGCTGGTGCACCTGGCCGTGCGCGCCAAGCAGCGCGTACCGGATGCCCTGGTGGTCGACCTGCTGCCGGCCGGCCTGGAGCTGGAGAACCAGAATCTGGCGCAAAGCGCGGCGAGCCTTGATGACGCCGGTAGCAACGTCAAGGAATGGCGCCGCTCCATGCAGAACGCGCGGATCAAGCACCAGGAATACCGCGGCGATCGCTACGTGGCGGCGGTAGACGTGGAAGGCTACGGCACCACCCATCTGCTCTACCTGGCCCGCGCGGTGACGCCTGGCAGCTACCGCGTACCGCCACCGCAGGTGGAGTCCATGTACCGGCCGAGCTGGCAGGCGCTGGGTAGTGCGCCGTCTTCGCTGGTGGTTAGGGGGCGATAAAAAAGCTGCCCTCTCCCCAACCCTCTCCCATGAATGGGAGAGGGGGCTGATCGTGCCAGCTGTCAGATACGCGTCACACTGCTTGCAAGGCAGGGTGTACTCAATATCCGGCTTACCTCATATCGCTCCCCTCTCCCGCTTGCGGGAGAGGGGGTGGGGGAGAGGGCAAAAAGGTTCAAGGAGGAACCATGACGCTACTCGACAACGCCAAACACCTGCGCCGCGAGATGACCGATGCCGAACAACGGCTCTGGTATTACCTGCGTGCTCACCGCTTCCTAGGCCTGAAGTTCAAACGGCAGAAACCCATTGGTCCCTATATCGTCGACTTCATCTGCGCCGAACGCTGGCTGGTCATCGAGCTGGACGGTGGCCAACACCCGCAACAGACGGAGTACGACCAGCAACGTGAGGATTATCTGGAGAGTCGAGGCTATCGTGTGCTGCGTTTTTGGAATCATCAGATACTGGCCGAGACGGAGGCTGTGCTTGAGCAGATTCGCAAGGTTGCTCGTCCTGATGAATAGGTACGTCTTCGCAGGGATGGTGCGGGTGTCGATATGACTGAGACCAGCCACCGAGCGGCTTCCCTCTCCCGCTTGCGGGAGAGGGGCTGGGGGAGAGGGCAGAGAGCGCTCCTTATCCTCCTGCTTCCTCTGACTCTGCTCTGGCTCGCCGACCGCCTCTTCCCACTGCCGCTGCCCGAGGACGACCTGGCTCGCGTGGTGCTGGCCGAGGACGGTACGCCGCTGTGGCGTTTCGCTGATCGTGACGGTGTCTGGCGCTACCCGGTGACGCCCGAAGAGGTTTCGCCCTATTACCTGGAAGCGCTGCTGACCTACGAGGATCGCTGGTTCCGCCAGCACCCCGGGGTCAACCCGCTGTCGCTGGCCCGTGCCGCCTGGCAGAACCTTAGCGGTGGGCGCGTGGTGTCCGGCGGCAGTACGCTGTCGATGCAGGTGGCGCGTCTGCTCGATCCGCATGGGCGTGACCTGCCCGGCAAGCTCAAGCAGTTGTGGCGCACCGCGCAGCTGGAGTGGCATCTGTCCAAGGACGAAATTCTTACCCTGTACCTCAACCGTGCGCCCTTCGGGGGCACTCTGCAGGGCGTGGCAGCCGCCAGCTGGAGTTATCTGGGCAAGCCACCAAGCCAGCTGACCCGCGCCGATGCCGCGCTGCTCGCGGTGCTGCCGCAGGCGCCCAGCCGCTTGCGTCCGGACCGTCATCCCGAGCGCGCCCAGGCCGCGCGCGACAAGGTGCTGCGCCGCCTGGGGGAATTTCAGGTATGGCCGCAGGCCCAGGTGGACGAGGCGCTGGAGGAGCCGGTGTTTCTCGCTCCGCGCCGTGAGCCAAGCCTGGCGCCGTTGTTGGCGCGCCGTCTGAACCGCCCCGGCAGTCCGCCGCTGATCCGCACCACCCTCGATGCCGGTTTGCAGCAGCGCCTGGAAGACTTGCTGCTGGGCTGGCGGGCACGCCTGCCGGAGCGCACCTCGGCGGCAATCCTGGTGGTCGAGCACCCGAGCATGGCCGTGCGTGCCTACCTCGGCTCGGTGGATATCGCCGACACCGCGCGCTTCGGGCATGTCGACATGGTGCGCGCCCTGCGTTCGCCCGGCTCGACGCTGAAACCCTTCCTCTACGGCATGGCCCTGGATGCCGGGCTGATCCATTCCGAATCGCTGCTGCAGGACGTGCCACGGCACTACGGCGATTACCGTCCCGGCAATTTCGCCGCCGGCTTCATCGGCCCGGTGTCGGCCAGCGAGGCGCTGGCCACTTCGCTGAACCTGCCTGCCGTGCAACTGCTCGAGGCCTACGGGCCGAAGCGCTTTGCCGGTGAACTGCGCAGTGCCGGTGTGCCGATTCGCCTGCCGGCGCTGGCCGAGCCGAACCTGGCGCTGATTCTGGGCGGCGGCGGCTCGCGTCTGGAATCGCTGGTAGCGGGCTACAGCGCATTCGCGCGCGGCGGCATGGCGGCCAAGCCGCGCCTGCGGCCGAGTGATGAGCTGCGCGAGCGGCGCCTGCTGTCGCCCGGTTCGGCGTGGATCATCAGGCGCATCCTCAGCGGTCAGGCGCGCCCTGATCGTGACCCACGCGCCTACCTGGCGCAGCGTCCGACCCTGGCCTGGAAGACCGGCACCAGCTACGGCTTTCGCGATGCCTGGGCCATCGGCGTCGGTCCGCGTCACCTGATCGGTATCTGGATCGGTCGCCCGGATGGCACTCCGGTGCCCGGCCAGTTCGGCCTGGCGTCGGCCGCGCCGCTGTTGCTGCAGGTGCATGATCTGCTGGTCAATCGCGACAGTCAGCGCGGTATCGCCGCGCCGGCTGATCCGCAGCCGCCCGAGGTGGGCGTGGCCGCCATCTGTTGGCCGCTGGGGCAGCCGATGAGCAGGGATGATCCCAACTGCCGGCGCCTGCGCTTCGCCTGGACGCTCGAAGGCACCACGCCACCCACGCTGCTGGCGGCTGATCAGCCGTTGGGTAGCGGCTTGCGCGAGCGTTATTGGGTCAATGGCGAAGGGCGCCGCGTCGGCCCGGACTGTGTCGCTGCCGAAGTGCGCGAGCTGGCGTTGTGGCCGGCGCCGCTGGAGCCCTGGCTGCCCCGCCGAGAGCAGCGTGCTGCGCGCTTGCCGAGTATCGATCCACGCTGCCCGCCGCCGCGCAGCAGTCAGGTGGCACCGCTGTCCATCGTCGGTGTACGCGACGGTGATCGCTTGCGCCGCCCGCAAGGCAATCATGAACCGCTACGGCTGAGTCTTTCGGCCCTGGGCGGCAGCGGTCGGCGCTGGTGGTTTCTCGATGGTCAGCCTCTGGGCGAGAGTGCGCTGGATGCACCCTTCACCCAGGCGTTCGACAGCGGCAGGCATCAACTGAGCGTGCTCGATGAAGGTGGGCAGACCGCTCGTCTGGAATTCAGCGTAGGGCCCTGAGGCTACTCGTTCATCCATCTGCAAGCAGCGACCGCTCTGGCCTGAGCGCCTGAGCATGGCTGCGAATATTCCTCGCTGCAGGGAATAAAGCTTGGTCCTGAATCGCCGATATGAAATCTGGCGGTAACAGATTTGCAATTTGTGTACATTTTTGTATCCAATTGCCTGGCCAATTTTAAACCTCCAGCGGGAGAAGCCCCCATGCGCCTCTGGCAACGCAGTATTCAGTGGCAATTGATCCTCAGCATGGGCGCCGCCCTGCTGGCCAGCATTCTGATCGTCGTCGGCATCTACTCGGCGGTGGTCAATCGCCTGACCGAGCGTTACCTGATCGAAGAAGCGCTGCCGGCGCGCGTGCTGGCGATTCGCAACGATCTGGAACGGGTGCTGACTGCGCCCATCACCGCCAACGCCTCGATTGCCGAGAACAGCCTGGTGCAGGACTGGTTGGCTGCCGGCGAGGATGCTTCCCGGCGTGACGAGTTCGCGCGCTATCTGGAAGGCGTGCGCGCTCAGCAGAACGCCATGACCACCTCCATCGTCGCCCTGGCCAGCGGTAACTACACCACCGGCGAAGGGCTGATGCGCACCCTCGACCGCAGCCAGGCAGAAAACCAGTGGTTCTATCGGCTGGTCGACAGCGATCGCGACCGGGTGCTGGAAATCGACATCGACAAGACCACCCGGCTACCCACGCTGTTCATCAACCAACGGATCAAGCAGGGCGGCAAGACCCTCGGTGTGGCCGGGCTCGGCTACAGCCTGGCGGATATGTCGAAGATGATCAGCGAGTTCCGTTTCGGCGAGCGCGGCCAGGTGTTTCTTATCGACAGCCAGGGCAACGTCAAGGTCCACCCGCGCTCGGAGCTGAGCGGCAGCGGCAAGCTCGCCGAACTTTTTGGCGCCGACGCCAGCCGCCAGGTGCTTTCGGGCGACAGCCGGGCGGTGCGCTTCGAGCGCAACGGCGAGACCTTTCTCGCGGTGGCGCAGAAGTTCGCCAGCATCGACTGGTTGTTGGTCAGCGAAGTACCCGAGGCCGAAGTCTACGCCGAGGCGCGCCAGGCGCTGCTGATGACCAGCCTGATCGGCGTCGCGGTAGCGCTGTTGTTCCTCGGCCTGGTGGTGCTGCTGGCGCGTGGCTTGGTGCGGCCGATTCGTCAGGTGACCCAGGCACTGGTGGAAATCGGTGGCGGCGGTGGTGACCTGACGCGGCGCCTGGATGAGTCGCGAGCCGACGAGTTGGGCGATCTGGCACGTGGTTTCAACCGTTTTCTCGGCAGTCAGCGCGAGCTGATCGGCGATGTATTGGCCACCAGCGAGCGTCTGCGCACGGCGGTCAGCCAGGTAGCGCAGGTGGTGGAGAACACCGCAGGCCGTGCTGTTCAGCAGCAGGAAATGACCGATATGGTGGCCACCGCCGTGCATGAGATGGGCCTGACCGTTCAGGAGATCGCACGCAACGCCAGCAATGCAGCGCAGTCATCGCACAGCGCGCGTGATGAGGCGCAGACGGCACGTCAGGTGGTGGGCCAGTCCATCGCCCATATCGAGCAGATGTCTGCCGACATTGGCAGTGCGGCGGGCGCGGTAAGCGAGCTGGCCCAGCAGGTCGCGTCCATCGATCAGGTGCTGGCGGTGATTCGTGGTATCTCCGAGCAGACCAATCTGCTGGCACTGAATGCCGCCATCGAGGCCGCACGCGCTGGGGAAATGGGCCGCGGATTTGCCGTGGTCGCCGATGAGGTGCGGACCCTGGCCAGTCGCACCCAGGCGTCGACTGACGAGATCCAGCAGATGATTCAACGCCTCAAGCAGGGCGCGGAAACGGCCGTCAGCTCCATGCATGCCGGCCAGTCGGCTACCGTTACCGGCGTCGAGTCCAGCCAGCGTACCGGGCAGTCGCTCGGCGCCATCACCGAGCAGGTCGAGCGCATCAGTGACATGAACACTCAGGTGGCTGCAGCGACCGAAGAGCAGAGTTCGGTCACCGAGGAGATCAACCGCAACGTACAGGGCATCGCCGATCTGGCCCACGCCACCGCCGGCGAGGTGCGCGCCTGCCGTGAGGATTGCCAGACGCTCAGCCGCCTGGCCGATGACCTGACTGGGCAGATGGGCAAGTTCCGTCTCTAGTCGTGATGGCTCTTGTCCGCGGGGCCGCCTGGGTTACGCGCAGCGTTTATCGCCGCCGACTTGCAGGTGAACCCTGGCCATCGCCCCTGAAGCCGTCGCGCTTCAGTGATCGGCCGCAACCAGGCGGTTGCGGCCCTCGCGTTTGGCGCGGTAGAGCGCACCATCCACGCGCTTGAAGAAGGCGTCGGCGTCGTCATCGTGGCGACTGCTGAAGCAGCCGACGCCCAGGCTGGTGGTCAGCTCCAGGCGCTGACCGGCCAGCAGCAGTCCTTCGGTTTCCAGCACCTGGCGGAAATGTTCGGCCAGATCCCAGGCCTGGGCCAGTGTGGTGCCTGGTAGCAGTACGCCGAACTCCTCGCCTCCCAGGCGGAGCAGGGCATCGCCATCACGGCGAAACACCTTGCGCATCTGCTCGGCGAAGGCGCTCAGGCACAGGTCACCAGCGGTATGGCCGTGTTCATCGTTGACCTGCTTGAAGAAGTCGATATCCATCAGTACCAGGGCCAGCGGCTCACCCTGGCGTACAGCACTGGCTACCAGGCTGGGGAACAGGTTGTTGAACTGATAGCGATTGCCCAGTTGGGTCAGGCTATCGGTGCGGCTGAGCAGATCCAGCTGGCTTTGCTGCTCCAGCAGCTTCAGCTCCAGATTCAGCGTGGCGCGGTATTCGCGATGATTGCGACCCAGTACCAGAACCAGATAGCCGAGGTAGAAGGTCAGGGTGATCAGCATTGCGTGCATCTGTTGCCAGTGCAGTGCCATCACTGCCAGGCCTGGCAGATAGAGCAGGGCCAGCGCCAGCAGGGCACGGCCCCGGCGCATGGCGAAGTTGAAGGTCATCGCCGTGGCGAAGGCCACCGTGGCCAGGGTGGCGATCATCTGCGAGCCGGTGTAGGCGTCGCTGTATAGCGCCAGTGCGTGGGCCTGGCCCCAGCACAATGAGGTCAGCAGGATCAGGCCCCAGTGGCGGTCGAGCCAACGCTGCAACTGCTCGGGACTGTCGATGCCATCGGGGCGGTGCAGCAAACGCGCCGCCATCAGGCCGGCGAACAGGATACTGCCCAGCAGCCCGATGAACATCAGGCTGCCAGGCTCTGTGCTGAAGGCCCAGGTCAGCAGCCAGGCCAGCAGGTAGAAGATGCCACCCAGGCGGGTGCGGATACGGGTGTCATCCACTTCACGCCACAGGGCGAAGGTGTTGGGTTGGCGCGGTACTTCGGCGTCGGTCATCGTTTTTCGGCCTGCCACCGCAGGCAGCCACCTCCGGGCCCTCGCGGGTGACGTCAGAGCCTTCTCCAGGAGGCTTTTTTGTGATCACAGAAATAGCATGTTGCGAGCATAGCGTCTTTCGGGAGCGCAAGAGTGTCCTTCTGCCAGTATTTACGGCCGCCCGTCAGCCGCGGCGAATCATCCAGATACCGGCCACGATCAGCAGCAGACCTGCCACCTTGCCGAAGGTGATGGGGGATTCGCGAAAGCCGGCCCAGCCGAAATGATCGAGGGTGATGGCCATGGCCAGCTGTCCGGCGATCACCAGCACCATGAACAGCAGCGCGCCCACGCGTGGCCCGGCGAAAGCTGCCGTGGCGATGAAGAAGGCGCCGAGCAGGCCTCCGCTCCAGTGCCACCAGGTCAGCTCCCGGAGCGCGCCGAGCCCCGGCATCTCGCGTTGGCTCAGGGTCATCAGCAGCAACGCCAGGCTGCCGACGATGAAGGAGATCAGCGCAGCGGCGAAGACACTGGAAAGGTGACGGGCAAGCTGGCCATTGATACCAGCCTGCAGAGGCAGCACCGCGCCGGCGAGGAAGGGCAGGGCCAGTAGCCAGCCGCTGACTTGATTCATGGGACGCTCCTAGAGTTACACAAAGGCGCAATTATGCGGCGCGCGCCTTCGGGATGCAGCTCATGCGCATTTGCACGAGGCTGGGTGCCCGGTCGCTGTGCATTTCCATTGCGCATAATTGGCGACTACCTCACGTATCTGGAATCCGACCCGCTCGGACAGGCTGTACCCACTTTGCATAGTGGCTAAGTGGTATTACTCTTGCGCGCCTGTCTCTGGCTCGTCGCGCCAGGCTCATCTACATAAACAAGGAAGAACACCATGAAAGGAATTCGTGCCGGTCTGGCGCTTGTATTCATTGCTCTGGCAGCGTTGACTGGTTGTGCAACGCCTCAGCCGCCGGTTGCCATGGACCAAGCTTTCTGGGCTGAGAAGCAGGATCGCATCGGCATCGCCATTACCGAGATTCCCGCCCCTTCGGTTCAGATGACCGGGCAGCAGGGCCTGCTGGACATCGCAGTCAACAAAGGCATGGCTTCGGGGCTGACCAAGAAGGTCGAGAGCTGGGACTCCACTAGCCTGCGGGGCTTGCAGCAGAAGGTCGCCGAGCGCCTGCAGGCTCAGGGCTACAGCGTCAAGCTGCTGGACAAGCCCTATGACTTCAAGGACTTCAAGAAGGCCCAACGCAAGCTGGGGTACGCCGACCTCGACATGACGCCGCTCAAGGCTCAGGAGGGGATCGATAAAGTGGTGTTGCTCATGGTTGGCGTTAACGGTACGACGCGCAGCTATTACGGCATGATTCCTACCAGTGACCCGGTTTCCCTGGTAACGATGGTCACCACCATTGTCGACCTGGATGACAATCGCCTGGTCTACTTCCAGCCCTCGGCTGTGAGCCGTGCCGCGGAAGGCGAATGGGATGAATCGCCTGAATACCCCAATCTGACCAACGCGTTCTACAAGGCGCTGGACGAAGTTGAGCAAAAGATCCTGCTGCCTTTCGATGCGCAGCAGCTATCCAGTAACTGATCGTGCGCCCTGGGCTGGTCGGTGCCGCTCTGCTGGGGCTTGCACTGTCAGGGTGTGCGACTGATCCGAACCTGGCTCCTGTGCGCAGCGAGACGCTGGAGGCGCAGCTGGCGCAGGGCTTTCAGCTGATCATCGAGGCCCCTGACGATGGTTGGTTGAATGCGGATGTCGCTGTCGATGGCGCACGCTTGTTCGAAGCTGGCCAGCAAACCTCCAGGCACCTCAGCAGTACCATGCAGGGAGTGGCCAACTCCGGTACCGGAGGGGGTGGCGCTGCCGTCATGGGAACGGTGATCGGTTCGATGTTGCTGGCTAACCTGTCGCAATCGGGTGTCGAGCGAGACGCTCGTCTTTCTGCCAGGCGTCAGATCGAACCGGTCAATCAGGCCCTTGGCGATCACGACTGGGCAGACTATTACCGAGCGGCCTACAGCCGGGTTCTAGCCGAACAAGGCTATGCGCCGGCCACGACTGCCGACCTCAACCTGCGAATCACTCCGCGCTTGCGCTTCAGTGAGGGTATGCAGGTGCTGCGTTTGGTCTGCGAGGCACGTGTGACGCAAGGTCCGAAAGTCCTGTATGCCGGGCGCATCGAATCGTTTGCCGAACCCGAGCAATGCGAGGATTGTGCGAGCCGCTGGCTGGAGCAGGACGCGACCCGCTTGCATGCGGCTGCCAACGCTGGCGTGGGTGACTGCGCCGCGCTGCTGGCCAGCGACTGGCGCACGAACAGATTCTCCGGGGTTGCCAGCCAGGAGCAGACCCTGCGCTATCAGCTTGGCGCGACGCGGCATGTCGAGCGCGGCCGCCTGCTCGCACTGGGAGGTTCTCGCTCGGTGTTTTTCAGCCTGCGAGGCTGGCTCAAATCCATGCCGGTGGCTGTCGAGGCGCACTAACGACTGTCAGTCGGGTCGCCTCGGCGACCGACCTATGTGTCTGTGTGCAGCGGCTTTTCCAACTGCACCAGTGCAACGCGCCTGCCATCCGGGGCGCGGCGTTCGGCGATGCCAACGGTGTGGTAGCCCATGCGCGTGTAGAGCAGCAGGCCGCCGGCGTTGGCGTTGAAGCAGGACACCTTCATCAGCGGTGCCTTGTAGCGCTCGCGAGCGATTCGCTCCATCACTTCCACCAGGTATCGCGCCACGCCCTGGCTACGTGCCCAGGGCGCCACCATGAGGTTGCCCAGGGCGCAGAACTCGCCGTGCTGCCATTGGTAGAAATTGGCGAAGCCGGCGACTTGCCCATCCAGCTCCACCACGGTGCTCTCGCGTCGCTCGGCGATGGCTGCAGCGAGCTGGCCGACGTCGAGCGGCCAGATGGCCTTGGGGTAGCAGAAGAACAGCTCATCGAGGTTCTGCGGGAAGCCGACCACGTCGCCGAGGTCGGCAGCGGTGGCCGGGCGGTGTTGCAGGTTTGCGTTCAAGCCGAGAGGTCCTTGTTCAGCGCGGTGGATATTGCGAGAGCACCTGGGTGACGGTTTCGCGGATCGCTCGTTCACGCTCGGCCGGTGTGGGCGGCTGAGCGCGCATGATCTGTTCACCACTGCCGCGCCACACCAGCTTGCCGTCCTTGGCGTCGTACAGATCGATCTGCAAGGTGGCGACCTTGTAGTCCACGCGGCGTGTTTCGGTGAAGGCCGGGCCTCCCCAGTAACCACCCCAATAGCCACCCCAGCCACCGCCGTATTGAGTGGTGATCTGATCCTGGCGCTCGTCGACGATCAGCACGCTCTGCACTTTCAGGTCGCCCTGGCCGTCGGCTGCCTGACGCAGGCCGCGCTGTTCGAGTTGTTCGGCGACGGCCTGGCTGATGCGCGCTTCGGTGAGGTCGCTCTTCAGGCGTATGTCGTCTGGCTGGTAGAGCAGCTTGGCGTCCATCCAGCTCCAGCTGCGGTAGGCGCCGAAGTCGCGGCTGGGGTCGAAGTCGCGCTCCAGGCTGACGCTGGCGCAGCCACTCAGGAGTAGCGCCACGATCAGGTAGGACAGGTTACGCATGGTGCTCTCCAAGGCTTGCGATCAATAGGGTGGGTAGCCGTCCAGTGCGCTGCGGATGGCCGCACGCATGGCGTCGGCCTGTGCCGCCTGGTCCTTGCCGGCCACGGCTTCGCCGCTACCTGACCAGACCACCTGGCGGTCGCGTGGGTCGATCAGTTCGATGCGTACCACGGCCACTTTCTGTTCGTAGGTGCGCACGATGGGGACGCTGCCGTAGGCGCCGTAGCTGCGATCCCAGTGGCTGCCGGTGCCGTAGTAGCCGCCGACGTTGTCCTGGTATTGGCGCAAACGGGTTTCCTGGCTGATGCGGGCGCTGACCAGCACGTCGCCAGGGCCATTGAGTGCAGGGCGCAGGCCGTATTGGTCGAGGCCGGCGCTGACACTGTCGGCCAGCTGATCAGCGCCTGGTGCGCGGCCATCGAGCCAGCTCCAGCTGCGGTAACGGCCGTAGTCACGCGGTGCTGCCGGGTAGGCGCTGCGATCGAAGGTGGTGGCCGCTTCGGGCGGCGCCGGTGGCATGGGTAGCGACTCGGCCTGGTACGGATTCTGGCTCTGGCAGGCGGCTAGCAGCGGCAGGATGAGTATGGCTATGGCGGTGCGCATGGTCGTCTCCTTGGTCGTGCGCGGCATCCCCGATGGCTTCAGGCTACGCTGGCCCACCGGCTTCGTCCAATGCACTCAGGTCGGCCGGCAGATCCAGTGCAGGTAGCGGCCCAGGCCGGCGAAGCTTGGGTGGCGACGGTACGCCAACTCCATTTCCAGCAGGTCGATCAGCTCGGCCTTGGCCTGGAATTCCGGCGGCATGTAGTCGTGGAATACGCGCACGCCGCTACGGCTTTCGACCTGCCAGTTGGCGGCGAGTTGCGTGTCCAGCTCGTTTGGGTCGAGCGGCTGTTGCGGGGTCAGGCTCTGGCCTTCGCCGGCGAAACGCTCCTTGCGCAGCTTGCGGAAATGCCCCTTGAGCAGGTTGCGGTAGATCAGCGCGTCCTTGTTGTAGAAGGCCAGCGACAGCCAGCCGTCCCTGGCCGTCAACTGATGCAGCGCTGGCAGGATTGCCGCCGGTTCGGCCAGCCACTCCAGCACAGCGTGGCACAGCACCAGGTCGAAGGGCTTCGGCAGTTGGCCGAGCAGGTCCTGCCAGGGCGCCTGGATGAAGGTGGCGTGCTGGCCTGCCTCGGCGAAGCGCTGGCGTGCTCCGGCGAGCATGGGTTCGGCGGGCTCGGCGAGGGTGACCTGATGACCGCGCTGGGCCAGCCACAGGCTCATGTGGCCAAGGCCGGCACCGACATCCAGCACGCGCAGCGGACGATCCGGCAGCGTTTCAGCCAGGTCGGCCTGCAGCACGGCGAGGCGGATGGCACCCTTGGCGCCGCCGTAGATCTTCTCGGCGAAGCGGGTGGCGAGTTCGTCGAAGTGGCGGTCACTCATTTGAGGAAACGCCGTTCGTTGTCGGCGAGCTTGTCGAGCACGACCTGGTTCATGTCGAGGCCCAGCTCGCTGCACAGTTGCAGCAGATAGAGCACCACGTCGGCCACTTCCTGGCCGGCATGGGCGAGCTGGTCGGCAGGCAGCTGGCGCGACTGCTCTTCGCTCAGCCACTGGAAGATTTCCACCAGCTCGGCCATTTCCACGCTGGCGGCCATGGCCAGGTTCTTCGGGCTCTGGTAACGGCGCCAATCGTTGTGATCGCGAATGGCGTGCATGCGGGCGGTGAGTTCAGCGAGGTTCATGGTGCGGCTCCGTTCGAGCCGCATAGCTTCGACTCGAACGGCGCGCGCTGCAAGCTGCCCGGCGCGCTTATTCACACGTAGGAGCGGCTTCAGCCGCGATCCGTTTCGCAGCTGAAGCGAAATGCCGCCCAGTCGCTCCTACAACAGGTGGTGGTCAGCTATCCAGCGGCTGCCAGCTACCGGCCATATGCGGCGTGTCGCCTTCGCCGATCAGGCGGAACTGACCGCTGGCGCCAGGCTCGCTGGCTTGCAGGGCAAGGTGGGTGGGCAGCAGCACGGGCTTCTGGAAGCGCACCTGCACTTCGTAGCCGGCTTGCGGCAGGTGAGCGTGCAGAGCCGCCAGGCTGCGCGCCTTGTTCCACAGACCATGGGCGATTGCACGTGGGAAGCCAAACAGACGTGCCGTCATGGCATGGAGGTGGATCGGGTTGTAGTCGCCGGCCACGCGCGCGTAGCGCCGGCCTGTATCGGCAGGGGCAGCCCAGTCGGTCAGTGGCGCCAGCTCAAGGGGCTGCTCTTCGGCCCGCAGCGGCGCCTGGCCTTCGAGATGCAGGGCGCGGCAGAGAATGCGACTGTCACCTTCCCAGAGCAGGCCGAGTTGATCCTCCAGGCGAGTGATCAGGCTGAACGTGGCGCCCTTGTCGTGGGGTTGCAGATCGGTGACCTGCACGCTGATCTGAAACGGCCCCAGCCCACCCAGTGGGCGCAACACGCGGATACGATTCTCCAGGTGCACCAGGCCCAGCAGCGGGAACGGAAAGCGGCGGTCGGTGAGCAGCTTCATCTGCAGGCCGAAGGCGAGCACATGTGGATAGACCGGCGGCAGGTAGGGACTGTCTGCAATGGCGCAGACCTGGCGATAGCGCGCCAGGTGCTTCGGGTCCACGTCGACACGGCAGCGCAAGCCGATATTGGGCAGCTGGCGGCCAGTCACCTTGCGGCGCAGGGCTGCGCGCAGGAACAGGCCGGGCAGAGCCGGTGGTGTATCGAGATCGAGCCAGTCGATGGCCATTGGCGAACTCCTTGGCGAATGAATGACAGCAGCTTAACCCTCAGACCCACGCTGGCATTGGCTGTTCTGCCCAACGTGTGCGCAGCCTAGCCAATCCGTCTGCGACGCGGTTTGCGCGCGATGGCTCGCTGACCCTAAGATGGCGCCGTTCACGAATAACGCTCACTAATAAGAAGAACAGCAGGAATCATGCGTGATCTGACCGACGATGTGGCGCTGATGCGCCCGGTAATCGATGCCCTGCGTGCCAGCGGAACCGACCCTGACCGCGTGCTGGTGCGCGTTGGCCTGCCTCCTGGCGGGCTACCGGCTGGTCGCTTTCCCCATGCGGCCCAGGCGGCATTCTGGAAGGCCGCCAGCGAAGAATGCGGCGAACAACATGTCGGGCTGTACCTGGCCCAGCACCTACCAGCCTTCCATGGCCTGTTGCTGGAATACCTGTTTCTCTCCAGCGAAACCTTTGGCGTCGGCCTGCGCCATGCACTGCGCTACGTCCGCCTGCTCTCCGACACCCTCAACGCGCGCCTGGACGTGGACGGCGATACCGCCGTACTGACGCTGGGCGTGGAGGCCGACACGCCGCGTCATTTCCCGGAGATGCTGGCAGGGGCGGTGATCCGTCTGTTTGCGGCCCTGACCGAAAACGATTTCCGCCCGCGTGAAGTGTGCTTCATGCATGCCGAGGGCGCACCGGCAGAGCGCTACCTGGCGGTTTACGGTTGCCCGGTACGCTTCGGCGCCGAGGATTGCGCGCTGCTGTTCGACGCCGCAGTGCTGGACAAGCCCTCGCGCCACGCCGCCCCCGAATTGCTGCGCATGCATGAGTCGCTGGCGCGGCGGCAGCTGGCGGAAGTGGAGAGGCTGGACCTGGTGCGCCAGGTGCGAGAGCTGATTGCCGAGCTGCTGGTCGATGGTGGCGCCACGCTGGAGCAGGTGGCGGGGCGTTTGAACATGCCGCCGCGACGTCTGCGCGAGCGCCTGGCCATGGCCGGCGTGCGCTTCAACGACCTGATCACCGATTACCGCTGCCGCCTGGCCAAGGAGCTGCTGCTCAATACCGACGAGCGTATCGAGGTGATCGTCGAGCGTACCGGCTTCTCCGAGCCGAGCACTTTCTACCGTGCGTTCAAACGCTGGGTTGGCGAAACGCCCGTGGAGTTTCGCAAGCGCGGCAAAGGTTGATGCCTCTCTGTGGTAGGCGCTTCAGCGGCGACGGTCGCGGCTAAAGCCCCTCCCACACCTAGTCACTCGCCTGTACCCTAGGGTGGGCCAGGCGGCAATCCGCTTTAGCCCACCAGCGCCCTTGTCTCAGGCCCCCAGCAGACTCTGCCCGCACACCCGCAGCACCTGCGCGGTCACCGCGCCAGAGCCCGGCTGGGCGAACCAGGCCACGGCCTCGGCGACGTCCTGCGGCAGGCCGCCCTGGCTCATCGAGTTCATCCGGCGTCCGGCTTCACGGATGCCCAGCGGAATGGCGGCGGTCATCTGGGTTTCGATGAAGCCGGGGGCCACCGCGTTGATGCTGATACCTTTTTTAGCCAGGGCCGGTGCCCAGGCCTGAGCCAGGCCGATCACGCCGGCCTTGCTCACCGCGTAGTTGGTCTGGCCCATGTTGCCGGCGATGCCGCTGATCGAGGCGATCAGCACCACGCGGCCGTTGTCGTGCAGCTTGTCGGCGTCCAGCAGCGCCTGGGTCAGCACCTGCGACGCCTTGAGGTTGACGTCGATCACCGAGTTCCAGAACGCATCGCTCATCTTCGCCAGGGTCTTGTCGCGGGTGATGCCGGCGTTGTGTACGACGATATCGAGGCCATCGGGCAGGGCTTCGACCAGGCGCTGCGGCGCGTCCTCGGCGCAGATGTCCAGGGTCACTGGATGCCCGCCCAAGCGTGCGGCCAGGGCCTGCAGTGCATCGGCCGCCTGGGGCACGTCGAGCAGCACCACCTCGGCGCCATCCCGGGCGAGCACTTCGGCGATGGACGCGCCGATACCGCGCGAGGCACCGGTGACCAGTGCCTTCTTGCCGGCCAGCGGGCGCGTCCAGTCCCTGACCTGTTCGCCGCAGGCGGCGAGGCGCAGCACCTGGCCGGAAACGTAGGCGCTTTTCGGTGAGAGGAAGAAGCGCAGCGCGCCTTCCAACTGCTGTTCGCCGCCCTTGCCGACATAGAGCAGCTGCACGCTGCCGCCGCGACGGATTTCCTTGCCCAGCGAGCGGGTGAAACCCTCCAGCGAGCGCTGCACGCTGGCGGCTATCGGATCCTTGAGTGACTCGGGCGCACGGCCCAGCACCACTACGCGCGGGCTGTTGGCCAACCCCTTGAAGGTGGGCTGGAAGAAATCGCGCAGCTCGATCAGCTGCTCGAAACGGGTCAGCTGACTGGCGTCGAACACCAGCGCCTTGAGCTTGGGGCCGTGTTCGGCGGTCCAGCGCGGCAGGTCCAGCTGGCCGTCGCGCGCGGCGAACAACTGGTCGGTGAGCTTGTTGGCGAAGGGCTGCACGGCCTTGAGCAGATCGCCGTCACCGCCCAGCAGCAGTGCGCCGTCCACCGGCCTGACGCGGCCGGCCATCCAGCGTTCCAGGCGCACCGGCGCCGGCAGGCCGAGGGCACCGACCAGGCGCCGGCCGGTGGGCGAGTTGGCGAAAGCGAGATAACGATCGGACATGAAGCTCTCCTGCGGGCGAATCGAAAGTTGTGTCACTGTACGCGGCACTTGGCAAAGCGCAATTGACTCTGTTGCCTCACGTGCCGGCAAGGCGGCCAATGTTCGTACCCAGCCGAGGTTTAGCCTGTTCGGCCATAACGCTACAGTGTAAGTCTCATGTTTCTGGGAGCCGGCTGACGGGCAATAGTTCGCCGCAGGTTTCTTCGATTTCTCGACCAGCAAGGAGTCCCCATGACCCAGTTGCGCAGGGTCGCCATCGTCGGCGGCAACCGTATTCCGTTCGCCCGATCCAACACCGTCTACGCCAGGGCGAGTAATCAGGAGATGCTGACCAGCGCCCTCGAAGGGCTGGTGGAACGCTTCAATCTGCATGGCGAACGCCTCGGCGAGGTGGTGGCCGGTGCCGTGCTCAAGCACTCGCGGGACTTCAACCTGACCCGTGAATGCGTGCTGGGCTCGCGCCTGGCACCGGAAACCCCGGCCTACGACCTGCAGCAGGCCTGCGGCACTGGCCTGGAAGCGGCGATTCTGGTGGCCAACAAGATCGCTCTTGGCCAGATCGACTGCGGCATCGCGGGCGGTGTCGACACCACCTCCGATGCACCGATCGGCGTCAACGAGGGGCTGCGCCAGATTCTGCTGGAGGCCAATCGCGGCAAGAGCACGGGTGACAAGATCAAGAGCCTGCTGAAGATTCGTCCGCGCCACCTTGCGCCGCATATCCCGCGCAATGGCGAACCACGTACCGGGCTGTCGATGGGCGAGCATTGCGAGCTGATGGCGCAGCGCTGGGCTATTCCTCGGGACGAGCAGGATTCGCTGGCGCTGACCAGTCACCAGAAGCTGGCGGCGGCCTACGCCGAGGGCTGGCAGGACGACCTGATGACGCCGTTCCTGGGCCTGACCCGCGACCAGAATCTGCGCCCGGACATCAGCGCCGAGAAACTCGCGACTCTCAAGCCCTGCTTCGAACGCGGCCCGCGCGGCACGCTGACGCCGGCCAACTCCACGCCGCTGACCGATGGCGCCTCGCTGGTGCTGCTGGCCAGCGAGGAATGGGCCAAGGCCCGTGGCCTGCCAGTGCTGGCCTACCTGCGCGACGGCGAAGCAGCGGCGGTGGATTTCGTCCAGGGCAAGGAAGGCCTGCTGATGGCGCCGGTCTATGCGGTGCCGCGCCTGCTGGCGCGCAACGGCCTGACGTTGCAGGACTTTGACTACTATGAGATCCACGAGGCCTTCGCCGCCCAGGTGCTGTGCACGCTCAAGGCCTGGGAGGATGCCGAGTACTGCAAGGAACGCCTGGGCCTCGACGCCGCGCTGGGCTCCATCGACCGCAGCAAGATGAACGTCAAGGGCAGTTCGCTGGCCGCCGGCCACCCGTTCGCCGCTACCGGCGGACGTATCGTCGCCAACCTGGCCAAGCTGCTATCGGTGGCCGGCGAAGGGCGCGGGCTGATTTCCATCTGCGCGGCCGGTGGTCAGGGTGTGACTGCAATCCTCGAACGGTAATCCAATAGCGGTGGTTGCAAGTCATCGCGGCCACTCGATGTAAGCAACTCCGTGATTCGGGCGGCCCGTGTGATGCGAGGCCGCCCTTTTTTTGCCCGCTACCTGCCGTGGGAGGGGCTTGAGCCGCGACAAGCGCTTGCCGTGCTGTTGTCGCTGAACGCTGCGGTGGCCTGCCGCGCGGCAAATCACCACAGCGCCAGTTATGTATTTAGCGGCTAGTCTTTTAGTGCGCATTGATCCAGATCAATGCGGCAATTCGCGTTTTGCTCTGCAGCTTTTCGGCTGTACTGCGCTTCCATAAGAACAATTTCAGCTCGTTTGACTCCAACACCTGGAGTCTATGGATCGGCTTTGCGTGCTGGGGCCGAAATAACCCTGAATGAGGATGTGACATGTTCGGCCTAGAGGCGCTTGATCTCGCCCGAATCCAGTTTGCCTTCACCATTTCGTTCCACATCATCTTTCCCGCCATCACCATCGGTCTGGCCAGCTATCTGGCCGTGCTCGAAGGGTTGTGGCTGAAGACCGGCAACACGGTGTACCGCGATCTCTACCATTTCTGGTCGAAGATCTTCGCGGTCAACTTCGGTATGGGTGTGGTCTCCGGCCTGGTCATGGCCTATCAGTTCGGCACCAACTGGAGTGCGTTCTCCGACTTCGCCGGCGCGGTCACCGGGCCGCTGCTGACCTACGAGGTGCTGACCGCGTTCTTCCTCGAAGCGGGTTTCCTCGGCGTCATGCTGTTCGGCTGGAACCGCGTCGGGCCGGGGCTGCACTTCTTCTCCACGGTGATGGTGGCCATTGGCACGCTGATCTCGACCTTCTGGATTCTCGCGTCCAACAGCTGGATGCACACGCCGCAGGGCTACGAGATCATCGATGGCCGGGTGATTCCGGTCGACTGGTTCGCCGTGGTGTTCAACCCCTCGTTCCCCTATCGCCTGGCGCACATGGCCACGGCGGCCTTCCTCGCCACGGCGTTCTTCGTCGGTGCTTCGGCGGCCTGGCACCTGCTGCGCGGGCGCGATAACCCGGCGATCCGCAAGATGCTGTCGATGGCGGTATGGATGGCGCTGCTGGTGGCGCCGGTACAGGCCTTCATCGGTGACCTGCACGGCCTCAATACCCTGAAATATCAGCCGGCGAAGATCGCCGCCATCGAAGGGCACTGGGAGAATGTCGGTGATGAGCCGACCCCGCTGATCCTGTTCGGCTGGCCGGACATGCAGCGTGAGGAAACCCGCTTCAAGGTGGAAATTCCCGCGCTCGGCAGTCTGATCCTGACCCACAGCCTGGACAAACAGGTGCCGGCGTTGAAGGAATTCCCGCCGGAGGACCGGGCCAACTCCACCATCGTGTTCTGGACCTTCCGCATCATGGTCGCCATGGGCCTGATGATGATTCTGCTCGGCCTCTGGGGCACCTGGCTGCGCCGCGGTGGCCGGCTGTTCCAGTCGCGGCCGTTCCTGCACCTGGCGGTGTGGATGGGGCCGTCGGGCATCCTGGCGATCCTGGCCGGCTGGTACACCACCGAGATCGGTCGCCAGCCTTGGATCATCCATGGCCTGATGCGCACCGCCGATGCGTCCTCTGGGCACAGCGCGACGCAGATGGGCGTTACCCTGGCGCTGTTCGTGGTGGTGTACTTCGTGCTGTTCGGCGCCGGGATCGGCTACATGCTGCGCCTGGTGCGCAAGGGGCCGAAGATCGACGAGGGCAAGGGTACCTCCGAGGGTGGGCCGGGCCAGCCGCGTACGCCAGCGCGTCCGCTGTCTGCTGCCGAGGAAGGCCTGGAAGATGGTGAAACCGACACCTTGCCGGAGAGGAACTGAACATGGGTATCGACCTTCCGCTGATCTGGGCGGTGATCATCGCCTTCGGTGTGATGATGTACGTGGTGATGGATGGCTTCGATCTGGGCATCGGCATCCTCTTTCCCTTCGTTCGTGACGATGGCGAGCGCGACGTGATGATGAACACCGTCGCGCCGGTCTGGGACGGTAACGAGACCTGGCTGGTACTCGGCGGTGCGGCGCTGTTCGGCGCCTTCCCGCTGGCCTATTCGGTGGTGCTGAACGCGCTTTACCTGCCGCTGATCCTGATGTTGCTGGGGCTGATCTTCCGCGGTGTGGCCTTCGAATTTCGCTTCAAGGCCAAGGCCGCCAAGCGCCACCTGTGGGACAAGGCCTTCATCGGCGGCTCGCTGACTGCGACCTTCTTCCAGGGTGTGGCGCTGGGGGCGTACATCGACGGTTTCGAGGTGGTCGACCGGACCTTCGCGGGCGGCGCTTTCGACTGGCTGACGCCGTTCTCGGTGTTCTGCGGCGTGGCACTGATCGCCGCCTATGCGCTGCTTGGCTGCACCTGGCTGATCATGAAGACCGAAGGTCGCCTGCAACAGCAGATGCATGATCTGGCGCGCCCGCTGGTGTTCGTCCTGCTGGCGGTGACGGGCATCGTCAGCCTGTGGACGCCGTTCGCCCACCCGGATATCGCCGAGCGCTGGTTCAGCCTGCCCAACCTGTTCTGGTTCATGCCGGTGCCGGTGCTGGTACTGCTGTGCACCTGGGCGCTGTTGCGGGCCGTGGCCAGCAACGCCAACTACTCGCCGTTCCTGCTCACCCTGGTGCTGATTTTCCTTGGCTACAGCGGTCTGGGCATCAGCCTGTGGCCGAACGTCATTCCGCCGTCGATCAGCATCTGGGAAGCCGCCGCACCGCCGCAGAGCCAGGGCTTCATGCTGGTGGGCGCGTTGTTCATCATTCCCTTCATCCTCATGTACACCGCATGGAGCTACTACGTATTTCGCGGCAAAGTGACGGTGGATGATGGCTATCACTGAGGACGCGGTCATGACCGAAACCGAAGAGAAGAAGCCGCTGTGGCAGCGCCTGGGTTGGCTGGTACTGATCTGGGCCTGCAGCGTCACCGCGCTGGGGATCGTGGCGTGGTTGCTGCGACTGTTCATGAGCGCGGCGGGGTTGGGGACGCCGAGCTGAATGCCGTCTCCTTGGACTGCTGAATAGGTGTTCTGCCTGGAACTGGCGATATGATTCGCAGCAGCCTCTTCCTTCAGTCCAGCGGCAGGTTTTCTCCGCGCAATTCGGCAGCGCGGCGGCGCAACAGTTCGATGAAGGTGCTCTGCGCCTGGGTCGGTTTTTCACCTTGGCGCCAGAGCAGGCCAAAAGGCGCCATGCGCTCTTCGATGTCCAGTGGCAGCGCCTTGACCAGGCCCATCTTCAGGTAGTCACCGAGCGCGGTTTCCGAGAGCACCATCAGCGCGTTGGTCAATTGCACCAGTTGCTGCATGGCGTATACCGACCCGCATTCGATGATGTCTGCCGGCTGCGGCAGCGCCAGGCGCTCCAGGGCGCCGTCGAAGGCGATGCGTGCCGGGCTCGATTCCGGCTGCAGGATCCACGGCCAGGCGCCGACCAGCTCCTGCAGGGTCAGGCGCCGCCGCCTGAGCAAGGGATGGCCCTTGCGCACCACCAGCATCAGGCGTTCGTTGCCAAGGGGCTCGAAGGCATAGTGCTGGCTGTCCATCGCCGCGTTGCGGCGCGCCACGGCCAGATCGATCTTGCCCTGCTCCAGTGAACGGATGATCTGGTCACTGGTATCGCCGGTGATGCGAATGCGCAGCTGAGGCTGCAGCGCCTTGATTTCGGCGATGGTATTCATCACCAGGCGTGGCGCCGCACCCATGATGGTGCCAATGGTCAGGTAGCCATAGCCGCCCTGCTGGCGAGCGGCGAGATCCTCGGCGCAGCGGTTCAGGCCATTGAGCGCGGTCTCGGCGAACAGCAGCAACTGCCGGCCCAGTGCAGTCGGGCGCATGCCGCGTGGCAGGCGCTCGAACAGCTCGCAGCCGAACATCTCCTCGATCTCATGCAGCATGCGCGTGGCCGCCGGTTGCGACATGTTCAGCATCTGCGAGGCCCGGTGCAGGTTCTGGCTCGAGCCCAGGGCAATCAGCATGTGCAGGTGTTTGTAACGCAAGCGGTTGAACAGATTGCGCGGGCTATTGGGCGATTGCATGGCAGATTCCAACGATACCTTTTAGTTATCGATATTAAGCGAGATTCGATTGGTCGTGCATCGATGGTCGCCGTTAGAGTCGGGGCTACAAAAACAACAGCCCCGAGGCTCGCATGCTTACCATCCCTACCGCGTCTAGACACGCACCGTCACTTCCAGCATCCCCATTCGCTCAGCGCTCAAGCCGTCATCCGGCTGTGGTCTGAGGTTTTCCCTGGCGCCAGTCGCCAGCCCACGCAGTGCACAATAATTCCAAGAGGAATACTGTCGTGAATAACGTACCTGCTGCTCTGATCGCCAAGATTTCCTGGCGGCTGCTTCCCTTCTTGCTGTTGATGTACATTCTCGCGTTTCTTGATCGCGCCAACGTCGGCTTCGCCAAGCTGGCATTCCAGGCCGACACCGGGATCAGCGATGCCGCCTTCGCTTTTGGGGCCGGCATCTTCTTCGTCGGCTATGCCCTGCTCGAAGTCCCCAGCAACCTGATCATGCACAGGGTCGGAGCGCGCATCTGGATGTGCCGGATCATGGTCACCTGGGGCCTGCTCTCGGCGGCCATGATGTTCGCCCACAACGAAACGACCTTTTACTTGCTGCGCTTTCTGCTCGGCGTGGCCGAGGCCGGTTTCTTCCCCGGGGTCATCTACTACCTCACGCAGTGGTTCCCTTCGGCGTCGCGTGGCAAGGCCATGGGCTTCTTCTACTTCGGCGCACCGCTGGCGTTCATTTTCGGCGCGCCGCTGTCGGGCCTGTTGCTGGAGTTCGATGGCTTCGCCGGGCTGCACGGCTGGCAGTGGATGTTCCTGATCGAAGGCTTGATGGCTTCGGTGGTCGGTGTCTGGGCCTACTGGTATCTGGACAACAAACCGGCCGATGCCAAGTGGCTGAGCATTGAGGAGCGTCAGAGCCTGCAGGCCGCTATCAGTGCCGAGGATCGTGAAAAACAGTCCCATGGCCACAACCTGCTCGCGGTGCTGTTGCAACCGACCGTGCTCTATCTGTGCGCCATCTATCTGTTGATCCAGGCCAGTGTGTACGGCGTAGTGTTCTACCTGCCCAGCCAGGTGGCCGGGCTGATGGGCAGCAAGGTCGGCTTCATGGTTGGCCTGGTCAGTGCCATCCCCTGGGTTTGCGCGCTGCTCGCCGCCTGGCTGATTCCCGCCTGGTCGGATCGTACAGGTCAGCGTCAGCGCACCGCCTGCCTGACACTGCTGATGTCGGCGGCCGGCATCGCCCTGTCTGTGAGTGTGACCAGCCCACTGGTGGGCGTGCTGGCGCTGTGCTTCGCCGCGGCCGGTTTCATCGCGGTGCAGCCGATCTTCTGGACCCTGCCTTCGAGCTACCTGGCCGGTAGCGCCGCTGCGGGCGGCATCGCCCTGATCAATTCCTGCGGTGCTCTCGGTGGTTTCATTGCGCCAATCCTCAAGAACTGGGCGGAAACCGCCGCCGCTTCGTCCGCCGCCGGCCTCTACCTGCTGTCTGTCACCACTGTGATAGCGGCGTTGATGGTGCTCGTCTTTCGCCTTCCCGGCGGACGAGAGCAACTGAACCGGCCCGCCACCTCTCACTGAATCGAATCAAGGAGCAATGTCATGAGTGTCCCGACGATCAAGCAGGTACGTGCTTTCACCCTGCGCGGTGGTGGCGCCGATTACCACGACCAGGGCGACGGCCACTGGATCGACGACCATATCTGCACGCCCATGAGCAAGTATCCCGAGTACCGTCAGAGCCGCCGCAGCTTTGGCATCAATGTGCTTGGCACGCTGGTGGTGGAAATCGAGGACAGCGCCGGCAACGTCGGCTTTGCCGTGACCACGGGGGGGGAGCCGGCCGCCTATATCGTCGAGAAGCACCTGGCGCGCTTCATCGAGGGGGCAAAGGTCACCGACATCGAGAAGATCTGGGATCAGATGTTCAACTCGACCCTGTACTACGGGCGCAAGGGCCTGGTGATCAACACCATTTCCGGTGTCGACCTGGCGCTCTGGGATCTGCTTGGCAAGGTGCGTCAGGAGCCCGTGCACCAGTTGCTCGGTGGCGCCGTGCGCGATGAGCTGCAGTTCTACGCCACCGGCGCGCGCCCTGATCTGGCCAAGGAAATGGGCTTCATCGGCGGCAAGCTGCCGCTGCATCATGGCCCGGCCGAGGGCGAGGAAGGTCTGCGCAAGAATCTCGAGGAACTGGCGACCATGCGTGAGCGGGTCGGCAAGGACTTCTGGCTGATGCTCGACTGCTGGATGAGCCTGGATCTCAACTACGCCACGCGCCTGGCCCACGGCGCCGCCGAGTTCGGCCTGAAGTGGATCGAGGAGGCGCTGCCGCCGGACGACTATTGGGGCTACCGCGATCTACGCAAGAACGTGCCGGCGGGCATGCTGGTGACCACCGGTGAGCACGAGGCGACGCGCTGGGGCTTTCGCATGCTGCTGGAGATGGGCTGCTGCGACATCATCCAGCCCGATGTCGGCTGGTGTGGTGGCATCACCGAACTGCAGAAGATCTCGGCGCTGGCCGATGCGCACAACGTCATGGTCGTGCCGCATGGCTCGTCGGTATACAGCTACCACTTCGTCGCCACCCGCACCAACAGCCCGTTCGCCGAGTTCCTGATGATGGCGCCCAAGGCCGACGAGGTGGTGCCGATGTTCCATCCGCAACTGCTCGGCGAACCGGTGCCGGAGCGTGGCCGCATGCGTCTGTCGCGCCTGGATAAACCGGGCTTCGGTGTCGAGCTGAACCCCGAATGTGCCCTGCATCGTCCCTACACGCACTGATTGGAGCGCCCCATGAAGTTGCCCCTGAACCCCTTCAAAGCCGCCCTGGCCAGCGGTCAGTCGCAGTTCGGCATCTGGGCCGGATTTGCCAGCGGCTACGCCGCCGAAATGGTCGCCAGTTTCGATTACGACTGGATGCTGATCGATGGTGAGCACGCGCCCAATACCCTGCTGACACTGCAAGCGCAGTTGCAGGCCGTGGCGCCATACCGCAGCGCGCCGGTGGTACGGGCGGTCAACAGTGACCCGGCACTGATCAAGCAGTTGCTCGATATTGGCGCACAGACGTTGATGATCCCCATGGTCGAAAGCGCCGAGCAGGCGCGTGCCTTGGTGCAGGCCACACGCTACCCGCCGCACGGCATTCGTGGTGTGGGTGGCGGCCTGACCCGCGCCACGCGCTGGGACAGCGTGCCGGATTACCTGAAAAGCGCCCATGAGCAGCTGTGCCTGATCGTGCAGGTGGAATCGCGCGCCGGGGTCGAGAACGTCGAGGCGATTGCCGCCGTCGAGGGTGTAGATGCGGTGTTCGTCGGCCCGGCGGACCTGTCCACCAACCTTGGTTACTACGGCGATGCCAGCCAGCCCGAGGTGCAGCAGGCGATTCGCCGTGCCATCGAGGCCACGCTGGCGGCCGGCAAGGTAGCCGGCATCCTCGCGCCGCAGGAGGCCGATGCCCGCCGCTACCTCGACTGGGGCTGCCAGTTCATCGCGGTCGGCATCGACATCAGCCTGATGCGCCAGGCCGCACTCGCCAACCTGAGCAAGTACAAGGCGCTGGATGACCAGCCCGTGGCTTCACGCACCTACTGAACCGGCGCAAGTCGGCACTGACAACAGGAAAACGCCATGTCCGTTACCGTCTATCAGAACTACATCAACGGTGCCTTCACTGCCAGCCAGGAGCACCTCGACGTCTTCAACCCTGCCAACGGAGAGCTGCTGGCCAAGGTGCCGGCCTCCACCGACGAGGATCTTGACCAGGCCTTCGCTGCGGCCCGGGCCGCGCAGAAGGACTGGGCACGCAAACCGGCCATCGAACGTGCCGGCTATCTATGCAAGATCGCCCAACTGATCCGTGCCAACGCCCCGGCACTGGCGCGCACCATCACCCTGGAGCAGGGCAAGATCAACGCTCTGGCCGAGGTGGAAGCGAATTTCACCGCCGACTACCTCGACTACATGGCCGAGTGGGCACGTCGTATCGAAGGCGAGGTGATCAGCAGCGACCGCGCCAACGAGCAGATCTTCCTGCTGCGCAAGCCGCTGGGGGTGGTCGCCGGTATCCTGCCGTGGAACTTCCCGTTCTTTCTCATCGCTCGCAAGATGGCGCCTGCACTGATCACCGGTAATACCATCGTGATCAAACCCAGCGAGGAGACGCCGAACAACTGCTTCGAGTTCGCCAGGCTGGTGGCTCAGACCGACCTGCCGCCGGGCGTGTTCAATGTGGTCAGCGGTGACGGCCGGGTCGGTGCTGGCATGACTGGCAGTGGCCAGGCCGACATGATCAGCTTCACCGGCAGCGTGGAAACCGGCCAGCGCATCATGGCCGCGGCCGCACCGCACCTGACTAAGCTCAATCTGGAACTGGGTGGCAAGGCGCCGGCCATCGTCCTCGCCGATGCCGATCTCGATCTGGCGGTGCGTGCCATCCGCGACTCGCGCATCATCAACACCGGGCAGGTGTGCAACTGCGCCGAGCGCGTGTATGTCGAGCGCAGTGTGGCCGAGCCATTTATCGCGCGCCTGGCCTCGGCCATGGCAGCCACCCGCTATGGCGACCCGGTCGCCCAGCCGGATGTGGAGATGGGCCCGCTGATCAACCGCGAAGGTCTGGACAAGGTAGCGGCCAAGGTGCGTGAAGCTCTGGCCCAGGGCGCGACGGCGGTGACCGGTGGCCAGGTGGCCGATCTTGGTCGGGGTTACCACTATCAGCCCACGGTGCTGGCGGGCTGTCGCGCCGACATGCCGATCATGCGCGAAGAAATCTTCGGCCCGGTGCTGCCGATCCAGATCGTCGATGACCTCGACGAGGCCATCGCCTTGGCCAACGATTGCGAGTACGGCCTGACCTCATCGCTCTACACCCGCGACCTGGGCAAGGCAATGCATGCCATGCGCGAAATCGACTTCGGCGAAACCTACATCAATCGAGAGAACTTCGAGGCCATGCAGGGGTTCCATGCTGGGGTGCGCAAGTCGGGTATCGGCGGTGCCGATGGCAAGCACGGCCTGTACGAGTACACCCACACCCAGGTGGTCTATTTGCAGGGCTGACTGCTCCAGCCAGACGCAGGCGCTTTGGCGCCCGTGTCTGGTTTGCCCCTCGGCTAGTAAGGGCCGCTTCTGCGGTCATTTCCCAGGAGGCCCGATATTCGCCCTCAGCGATACGATCATGCGTGGTTTCGCCGCGCTTAAGAGCACCGCCGATTTATGGTCGCATTGCGAAAGGCGGACAAGCTCCGCGTTGTCCACCCTAGGCTGTACAGCAACGCAGCGTGTCGCGTGCAACCTTCAACTTGTCGGTGCGCCTTTTTCTACCATTGCGGCCCAGGCAACCAGGCTGGGGCGCTGTTGCATCCGGGCATACCATTCTCGAAGAGCCTGGCAATCATCAGGAACCGCCAACCCTAGGAGCGCGGAGAAGATCATGCCGCCAATCACGGTAATATCCGCCATGGAGAAGGAGGGGCTGGCAACGAATGGCTGGCTCTTCAATACCTCATTGAAATAGCGCATGCCTCGTACGGCCTTGTCACGCATGTGCAGGCCCCACTCCCTGTTCTGATAGATCTCGACGTGTGAGCCTAGACCCGGGGTGGCATGGTGAAAGTACATGCTTACGGCATCCAGAAACTCGATCTCGGCCCGCTTGGTCATCATGTGAATCAGTCCCTTTTCAACGGCGGTGCTGCCGGTCAGGGTGGGTGAACCGTCCAGGTCGTCCAGATACTGCGTGATGGCCGTACATTCCGCGATGCGGGTACCGTCTTTCAGCTCCAAGACTGGAAGAGTGCCGGAGTAATTGATTTCGAGAAATTCGGGTGCCTTGTGCTCGCCTTTCCATAGATTGATCGAAACGAAGTCGACCTTTGCTAGCAGGCCTTTTTCCGCGAGCGCGATGCGCACTCGCGCCGGGTAGGGGCCGTTGTACCAGTCATAGATTTTCATCGGCAGTGGGGCAGCGTCGGTAGGGTGATTTGCAGTATTCATTTGTGTGCCTATCTATCAGTTGGTAGGCATAGTTGTAGGCGCTATCCGGTTTGTGTCAATACCTATCTACCAGTTGGCAGGTTGTGGGCTTGCAGTTAGCATTCTCGCCATCTTCCAACCGGTGGGGTAATGGCGTGAGTTCAAACGCACGAGAGGCCATCCTGACGGCTGCAAAGCAGGCGGCGCAGTCGCATGGTTATAGCGGGCTGAATTTTCGTGACCTGGCGGCTGTAGTCGGTATCAAGAGCGCGAGTATCTACTACCACTTTCCCAGCAAGGCCGATCTCGGCGCGGCGGTCGCCAGGCGTTACTGGGAAGATACGGCCGCCGTACTGGAGGCGATGCAGGCAGGGGCTGACAACCCGCTTGAATGCCTACAGCGGTATCCCTCCATTTTTCGCCGGTCGCTCGAAAGCGGAAACAGGTTGTGCCTTGGCAGCTTCATGGCCGCGGAGCATGAAGACCTTCCCACGCAAGTGAGGAGTGAGGTGCAGACGTTCGCCACCGTAAACGTGGCATGGCTGTCCAAGGTTCTGCTTGCGGCCGGGTTCGGCGATCCGGTTGCGTGCGAGGAGCGGGCACGGGCTATTTTCGCGGCTATTGCCGGTGCCCAGCTGATGGCCCGCAGCCGCGCCGATATCGCCTTGTTTGATTCGCTTCTGGAAGGCTATCGGAAGGCTGGGCTGCTGCCAGCCTGAGTAAAAGGCCGTGGTGCCGCGAACCAGGCAAGATGGGCTTAGTGCATTGATCCCGCTCTGACACGTGCAGCCCCAGCAGTGTTGCTAGACTGTGCCCCTTTGCCACGATCCAAGGGGGCTCAATGTTCGCCTTCAGCGAAGTCCTAGAACGCCGTTTCGCCGCCCTGCAGTGCTCTGCCGATTTCTGGTCGCTGCGCCATGTACGTGAGAGCAGGGCGTCCTATTGGGTGCGCCGGCGCGTGGCGCAGGCGCCTTCCTTCCTTGACGATGGCGGCGCCATGCTCAGCGTACGTATCGCCGGTGTCGAAGCCTATGCGGCCACCAGCGATCTCAGCCAGGCTGGCCTGCAGGCAGCGTTGGAGCGGGCCGAGCAGATTGCCCGTGCTCTGATCGGACACAACCTGCTGGCGCTCGCTGAGCTGCCGTATCCCGCCGAGCAGGCCGACGACGTGATGCCGGGTTACCAGCAGCCCCTGGCCAGCGCCGCACACTGGTTCGAGCTGCTGATGGCCGAGTCGGCGCTGATTCCCCAGGATGCGCGGCTGGTCGACAGCCATGTTGGCCTGACCTTCACCGAGCATGAGCAGATCTACCTGAATAGCGCCGGAGCCTGTCTGCGTCGCGCCCAGCGTTACGTCTTCCCGCAGGTGGGTGTCACCGCCAGTGATGAGCACGACAGCCAGAGCCGCAGCTTCGGCGGTACCCACCTGGCGCGCCAGGGCGGGGCCGAGGTGTTGCAGCAACTGGGCGTGATCGGCAGTACCGCGCGTATCGCCGATGAGGTGCTGCAGCTGCTGCTGGCGCCCAATACCCCTAACGGTGAACGTGACCTTTTGTTGCTGCCGGACCAGATGATCCTGCAGATCCACGAGTCCATCGGCCATCCGCTGGAGCTCGATCGCATCCTCGGCGACGAACGCAATTTCGCCGGCACCAGCTTTATTCGTCAGGACGATTTCGGGCATTACCAATATGGCTCGCCGCTGCTCAACGTCAGCTTCGACCCGGGTGTGCCGGGCGAGCTGGCCAGCTACAGGCATGACGACGACGGCACGCCGGCCGAGCGCCAGCTGTTGATCGAACGGGGCATCCTCCAGCGTCCGCTGGGTGGCGCACTGTCGCAGTGGCGCAGCGGTTTGCCAGGCGTGGCCAACAGCCGCGCCTGCAGCTGGAACCGGCCGCCCATCGACCGCATGGCCAATCTCAACCTGGAGCCGGGTGACAAGACCTTGGCCGAGCTGATCGGCGGCATCGAGCGCGGCATCCTGATGAGCAACAACCGCTCCTGGTCGATCGACGATGCGCGCAACAAATTCCAGTTCGGCTGCGAGTGGGGTCAGTTGATCGAAAACGGCGAGCTCAAGGGGGTGGTGAAGACCCCCAACTATCGCGGTATCAGTTCGCGCTTCTGGCGCAACCTGCGAGCGGTGGGGGACGCCAGCACCTTCGAGGTGATGGGCACGCCCTACTGCGGCAAGGGCGAACCCAATCAGGTGATCCGCGTCGGGCATGCCTCGCCGGCCTGTGTGTTCGCCGATATCGACGTTTTCGGAGGGGCGGCCTGATGGACGCACGTCAGCATTTTTGCGCATTGCTGGAGCACCTGCAGGAGCAGGTCGTGGGCGAGGAGGGCTTCACCTTGGGCTACGGCGCCGAGCGCTCCAGCTTCATCCGTTTCAATCAGGGCCAGGTGCGCCAGGCCGGGCAAGTACAGCAGGTGTACGTCACCCTGGCGCTGTACCAGGGTCAGCGCCATGCCGAGAGCAAGCTGGCACTCAGCGGTGTGCTCGATGAGGATGTGCCCCTGCTGCAGCAGGCGTTGCGACAACTGCGAGATGTACTGCCTTCCCTGAGTGATGACCCTTATTTGCGCCTGAACCGGGAGGCCTGGCGCAGCGAACTGGCCGGTGATGCGGTGCGCCTGGACAGCGCAACCATGGCGCAGCAGATCGTCAGGGCGGCGACGGGGCTGGATCTGGTCGGCTTCCTGGCCGTGGGGCCGCAGTACCAGGGTTTTGCCAGCTCCTGGGGGGCGTTCGGCTGGTACGCGGCGAGCAGCTTCAACCTCGAGTTCAGCCTGTTCCATGGCAACGGCCAGGCAGTGAAGAGCGGTTATGCCGGTGAGCAGTGGGATGCCCAGGCATTCGCCCGCAAGCTCGATGGCGCGCGCCAGCAACTGGCGTTTCTCGGCCGCCCGGCCAAGGCGCTGCAGCCGGGTGCCTATCGCGCCTACCTGGCGCCGGCCGCGCTGGAGGAGCTGGTCAGCCTGTGCTGCTGGGGCTTTGGCGCCCAGGCGTTGGCTTCCGGTGGCAGCCCCTGGCAGCGTCTGTTCAGCGGCAAGGCGCAGCTCAATCCGTTGCTGACGCTGGATGAGCGTATCGAAGGCGGCTTGGCCCCGGCCTTCACCGCCGAAGGGCCGCGTCAGCCGTTGCGCCTGATCGAGCAGGGCCGCCCCGGCGAGCGCATGGTCAGCTCGCGCAGTGCAGCTGAGTATGGCCTGATTGCCAATGGTGCGGGCCGGGGCGAATACCCCTTGTCGCTGCGCATGCAGGGTGGCGATCTGGATGAGGCCCAGGTGCTGCAGCGGCTCGGTACCGGGCTGTATATCGGCAACCTGTGGTACGGCAATTTCTCCGACCTGCCAGCCGGGCGCCTGACCGGCATGACTCGCTTCGCCACCTTCTGGGTCGAGGACGGGCAGATCCAGGCACCGGTCAACACCATGCGTTTCGACGATTCGCTGTTCGACTTCTTCGGCGCGCATCTGGAGGCGCTGACCCGCGAGCCGGAACTGCTGCTGCCCACTGGCACCTATGGCGCCAGGCAGACCGGCTCCATGGCACTGCCGGGGGCCTTGCTGTCACGGTTTGCCCTGACCTTGTAAGGCCGGGCTCACCCTCGGGCATCGCTGGGCCCGATCCCGGCAAGCGGCTGGCCACGCGGCGTCGGGCGTAACCATTCTGGCGTCCGGCTGTCGCGATATTGTCACCTTGGCAGCGCACCATTCGCTCAAATGAGATCGATCTCAGGCGAGTGAAGATGGCAGATCTGAAAGCAGTGGCGCAGTTGGCAGGCGTGTCTCGGGCAACGGCGGCGCGTGCCTTCGCGTCCCCCGAGCTGGTGCGCCCGAACACCCGTGAACAGGTGTTGCTGGCGGCGCGCGAGCTGGGTTTTCGGCCCAATCGGCTGGGGCGGCAGATGCGCCTGCAAACCACCCAGCTGATCGGCGTGGTGGTGCCCAACCTGCTCAACCCGGTGTTCGCCGAGCAGTTCCAGGCCATGGAACAGGCGGCGCGTGCGCGCGGCTACAACCTGTTGCTGGCTACCACCGATTACCAGGCCGAGCGCGAGAGCGACGTGGTCGAGGAGCTGCTACGCCAGCGTGTCGACGGCCTGGTGCTGACGGTGACCGAGGCGCGCAGCAATCGCGTGCTGCAGAGCCTGGCCCAGGAGGACACGCCCTTCGTGCTGGCCTATCACCAGCCCGAGGATGCCGAGTACAGCGCCGTGTCTGTGGATAACCGCGCCGGCATGGCGCTGGCCACGCGGCATCTGCTGGAGGCCGGCCACCGGCGCATCGGCATGGTCGCCGGCTCTGCATTGCAGTCGGACCGTGCGCGTCTGCGCTACGCCGGCTATCAGGACGCCATGCGCGCGGCCGGGCTGCCGGCGCTGCCGCTGATCGAAATGCCCGCCCACACCCAGGCCGACTTTGCCGCCATCGAACCCTTGCTGCGCGGCCCGCAGGCGCCCAGCGCGCTGCTCTGCTCCAACGACCTGCTGGCTATCAGCCTGATCAACGTGCTGCGCCGCAATGGCTGGAGCGTGCCCCACCAGCTGTCGGTGATGGGCTTCGACGGCATCGCCCTGGGCACGCAGATGCACCCGACGCTGTGCAGCGTGGTGCAGCCCATCGCCGAGCTGGCGCACACCGTAATCGACCAGTTGCTGGCACAGATCGCCGGCGCTCACCCCGTTTTCCACTGCCTGCCGTGCCATATCCGCCCCGGCGAAAGTATCCGCCCCTACGAGGACACATCCCATGATCCGCTTCAGTAAAACCCTTGCAGCCCTGCTGTTTTGTGGCGCCGCCAGCCTCAGTCACGCCGCCGAAACGGCGATCTGCTACAACTGCCCACCGGAATGGGCTGACTGGGGCACCCAGCTCCAGGCGATTGCCGAGAACACCGGCGTCAAGGTACCGCTGGACAACAAGAACTCCGGCCAGGCCCTGGCGCAGCTGGTGGCCGAGCGTGCCGCGCCGATGGCCGACGTGGTCTATTACGGCGTGACCTTCGGCCTGCAGGCGCAGAACACAGGCGTTGCCGGCAGCTACAAGCCCAAAGGCTGGGACGAGATTCCCGCCGGGCTGAAAGACCCTGAGGGTCACTGGTTCGCCATCCATTCCGGCACGCTGGGGATTATGGTCAATGTCGACGCCCTAGGCGGGCTGCCGGTGCCGCAAAGCTGGGCCGACCTGCTCAAGCCCGAGTACAAGGGCATGGTCGGTTATCTGGACCCGTCCAGCGCCTTCGTCGGCTACGTGTCGGCGGTGGCAATCAACCGCGCCATGGGCGGCGACCTCGACAACTTTGCGCCGGCCATCGACTACTTCAAGAAGCTGGCCGGTAACGCGCCGATCGTGCCCAAGCAGACCGCCTATGCGCGGGTGCTGTCCGGCGAGCTGCCGATCCTGGTCGACTACGACTTCAACGCCTACCGCGCGCGCTACAAGGACCAGGCCAACGTCGCCTTCGTGATTCCCAGCGAGGGCAGCATCAGCGTGCCCTACGTGATGAGCGTGGCGGAAAACGCCCCGCACCGCGCCAATGCCGAGAAGGTGCTGGACTTCGTGCTCTCCGACAAAGGCCAGGCGCTGTGGGCCAATGCCTACCTGCGTCCGGTACGCCCGGTGCAGATGCCCGCCGAGGTGGCGGCGCGCTTCCTGCCGGCAAGCGATTACGCCCGCGCTGGCGTGGTGGATTACCAGAAGATGGCTGCGGTGCAGGAAGCCTTCGCCGCGCGCTACCTGAAAGAGGTGCGCTGAGGTGAGCCGCGCGCTGAGCAACCGCTCTGCCGTGACGGCCGACAGCCGGCCGCTGTGGCGCTGGCGACCCGGCGCTGCCGTGGCACTGGTGCCGGCAGCCGCGGTGCTGCTGGCCTTCTGGCTGTTGCCACTGGCCCACCTGGTGCTGCTCGGCGGCGAAAGCCGCGGCGAGGCGGGCAGTGGCTATTGGCAGGTGCTGAGCAGCGGCCAATATCTGAGCAGCCTGGCGCAGACCAGCGTACTGGCTGCCACGGTGACCCTGGCGGCGTTGCTGGTAGGCAGCATCAGCGGGGTGTTCCTGGCCCGCCAGCGCTTTTTTGGCCGTTCGGCGCTGGTCGCCTTGCTGACCTTTCCCCTGGCGTTCCCCGGTGTGGTGGTGGGCTTTCTGGTGATTCTCCTGGCCGGCCGCCAGGGCGTGTTCGCGGCGCTGGGCATGGGGCTGGTGGGCGAGCGCTGGGTGTTCGCCTACTCGCTGGCCGGGTTGTTTCTCGGCTACCTGTATTTCTCCATACCGCGGGTGATCCTCACCGTGATGGCCGCCAGCGAAAGCCTCGATGCCAGCCTGGAGGAGGCCGCCCGCTCGCTGGGCGCCAGCCACTGGCGGGTGACCTGGGACGTGATCGTGCCGGGGCTGATGCCAGCGCTGGTGTCCTGCGGGGCGATCTGCTTCGCCACCTCGATGGGCGCGTTCGGTACCGCCTTCACCCTGGGCACCCAGCTCAACGTCACGCCAGTGGCGATCTACAACGTGTTCACCAACTACGCCAACTTCAGTGTGGCAGCGGCGCTGTCGGTGATCCTCGGCGCGCTGACCTGGGCGGTGCTGTTGGTGGTGCGCAAATGGGTGCGCCAGTCCGGAGGGCTGCTATGAAACGCTCGACGCTGTTTGCCGCGCAGCTGATCTTCACCTGCCTGGTCTGCGCCTTCATGCTGGTGCCGGTGCTGCTGTCGCTGCTTGCCGGGCTGACCCGCAATTATTTCCAGGGCCTGTCCAGCGGCCTGACCTTCGACTGGCTGCTGCAGGTGTGGCAGGCCTATTCGCCGACCGTGTGGCTGTCGCTGCAACTGGCGTTGGCCTGCGCCCTGTGCGTCTGCCTGATCGGCGTGCCGGCGGCCTATGCGCTGGTGCGCATGAACAACCGCTTCAGTCGCGCCTTCGAGGAGCTGATGGTGCTGCCGGTGGCGATGCCCGGCCTGGCCAGTGCCCTGGCGCTGCTGCTCACCTATGGCCACTTCGGCGGCTTTCGTGGCAGCTGGCTGTTCATTCTGGTCGGCCATGTGCTGTTCACCCTGCCGTTTCTGGTGCGCCCGGTGATGGCGGTGATGCAGCGGCAGAACCTGTCGACCCTGGAAGACGCCGCCGCCAGTCTCGGCGCCGGCCCGCTGCGGCGCTTCTTCACCGTGGTGGTGCCCAACTGCCGGGCCGGCATTCTCGCTGGCGTGCTGATGGTGGTCACCCTGTCGCTGGGCGAATTCAACCTGACCTGGATGCTCCATACGCCGATGACCAAGACCCTGCCGGTGGGCCTGGCCGACAGCTACGCCTCGGCGCGGCTGGAAGTCGCCAGCGCCTACACCCTGCTGTTCCTGCTGATGATCGTGCCGCTGCTGATCGCCCTGCAGGCCATCAGCGCCCGCCTGTCCCGTGGAGACCAACGATGAGCGCTACCTCCATTCGCCTGCACAACTGCCGCAAGGCGTTCGCCGACGGCACCGTCGCCGTGGACGACCTCAGCCTGGAGATCCAGGCCGGCGAAACCCTGGCCATCCTCGGCCCGTCCGGCTGTGGCAAGACCACCACATTGCGCCTGATCGCCGGCCTCGAACGGCCGGATGCCGGGCAAGTGCTGTTCGCCGGGAACGACGTCACGCCACTGCCCATCGAGCGCCGCGACGTGGGCATGGTGTTCCAGAACTACGCGTTGTTCCCCAACCTCAACGTGGCCGAGAACATCGTTTACGGCCTCAAGGTGCGCAAGGTACCGCGTGCCGAGCGCGAACATCGCTGCGCCGAGCTGCTCGAACTGGTCGGCCTGCAAGGCTATGGCCACCGCGCCATCCATGAACTCTCCGGTGGCCAACGCCAGCGCGTGGCCCTGGCTCGTGCCGTGGCGCCGCGCCCGCGCGTGCTGCTGCTCGATGAACCGCTGGCGGCGCTGGATGCGCAGTTGCGTGAGCGCCTGCGCAGCGAACTGGGCCAGTTGCTGCGCGAGCTGGCCATTACCGCCGTGTTCGTCACCCATGACCAGGGCGAGGCCATGGCGCTGGGCGACCGCATTCTGGTGATGGAACGTGGCCGTATCGCCCAACTGGCCACGCCACGGGCGCTCTATCAGCAGCCCGCCAACGCTTTCGTGGCGAATTTCATCGGCACCCTGAATGCTTTCGCGGTGCTCGGCCGCACGGCCAATGGCGTGCAGGTCAACGGCGGCGAGCTGCCGTGGAGCGCCAGCGAGTTGCCGGGCACCTTGTATTGCCGCCCCGAGCACCTGCGGGTGACCAGTGCTCCGGGCCACGTGCGCGGACGCTTGCTCGGGCAGTTCTTCCAGGGCGCGCAGAGCCGCCTGCTGGTGGACGTGGGCGGTGCGCAGCCGTTGTCGGTGGACAGCAGCGACGACCGCCTGCTCACCCCCGGCGATTTGATCAACCTGGCCGTCGAGCCACAGCGAGTGTTCAGCCTCAATGCCTGATGTCATCCCCAACGCTTCGACCTTCCTGATCGCGCAGATCAGCGACCTGCACCTCAAGGCCGGCGGCAAGCTGAGTTACGGGGTGGTCGATACCCTGGCGGCGCTGCGCCGTGCGGTCGATCACCTCAACGCCAGCCAGCCACGCCCGGATATCGTGCTTATCAGCGGTGACCTGGTGGACTTCGGCCAGCCGGACGAATACGCCGTGCTGCGCCCCGAGCTCGAGCGTCTGGCCATGCCCTATTACCTGGTGCCCGGCAACCATGATGATCGCGCCCATCTGCTGGCAGCCTTCGCCGATCACACCTATCTTCCACCATCGCCCGAGGCGCCGCTGGACTGGGTCGTCGATACCCATCCCGTGCGCCTGATCGGTCTCGACACCACGATTCCCGGCAGCCACGGCGGGCAGCTACAGGACAGCCAACTGCGCTGGCTGGATGCCCAGCTGGCGTTGCGCCCGCAGGTGCCGACGGTGCTGGTTCTGCATCACCCGCCCTTCATCAGCGGCATCGGCCATATGGACCGCGAGCCGTTTGGCCAGGCGGTGGCGCTCGAGCGCGTGATTGCCGGCCATGCGCAGGTCGAGCGCTTGCTCTGCGGGCACCTGCACCGGCCAATCCTGCGGCGCTTCGGTGGCAGCCTGTGTTGCGTGTGCCCCGGGGTTTCCCATCAGATCGTGCTGGACCTGCAGCCCAGCGCCCCGGCGCATTTCAATCTGGAGCCACCTGGCTATCTGCTGCACCACTGGCACGCGGAACATGGGCTGGTCACGCACAGTGGCGTGTTCGGTGAATATCCGGGGCCTTATCCGTTCTATGACGCCCATGGCCTGATCGACTGAACGGTGGCTCCCCGGTACTCGCGGCTTACTTGGTCGCCTTGAGCACCACGAACTTCGGGTTGGCCGCGACCTGTTCGACACCACGGAACAGACGCTTGAGCTTGGCGTGATAGCCCAGGTGGCGGTTGCCGACGATCCACAGTTCGCCGCCCGTGACCAGCGCCGCGCGGGCCTGCTGGAACATGCGCCAGGCGAGGAAGTCGCCGACCACCTGCTGCTGGTGGAAGGGCGGGTTGCACAGCACCAGATCCAGCGAGTCGGCCGGCTGCTCGGCCAGGCCATCGCCGGCGCGGATGGTCACCGGGCGCTGGCCCAGGGCCGCCTGCCAGTTCTCTGCAGCGGACTGCACGGCCATATAGGACTCGTCCACCAGGGTCAGCTCGGCTTGCGGGCTGCCGAGGGCATAGGCGATGCCGAGCACGCCGTTGCCGCAGCCGAGATCGGCAACCCGACGCGCGTCCAGATGGTGCGGCAGATGCGGCAGGAAGGCGCGGGTGCCGATGTCCAGGCCGTCGCGGCAGAACACGTTGGCATGGTTGAGCAACTCCAGTGCCGGTTTGTCCAGGCGATAGCGAGTCGGGTAGGGCGAGCGGGGTGCTGCCTTGGTTTCTGGTGTCGCACTGAGCAGGCGGGCTTTCTTCACCGCCAGCGAGGCCTGCACCGGGCCGATGTATTGCTCCAGCAGATCGCCAGCGGCGCGGGGCAGGTGCTTGATCATCGCGCCGGCAATCACCTGGGCGCCCGGCGCCAACTGGCCGTGCAGGCGAAGCAGTTGCTCCTCCAGTAGCGCCAGGGTCTTGGGTACGCGGATCAGCACCCAGTCGAACGGCCCCTGTGGCGTTTCGCTGCTCGGCAGAAAACTCACCCGGTCATGGCTCAAGCCGTTGTTGGCGAGGTTCTTCTGCAGGGCCAGATAGCCCAGGTGCGAGTCGCCACTGCTGGTCACCTGGCAATGCCCGGCCAGCGAGCAGGCCAGGGCGCCGAAGCTGTCGTTGAGCAGCAGCACGCGGCTGCCTGCTTCGAGACCTTGTTCATGCAGGTGGTTGAGCAAGTATTCGTCGGCCGCGTCGAATGCCTGCAGAGGTTCGTTCTGCTGCTCGGGCTGGCGAATCAGATCGAGGTTGGCGAATGGGGTGTCGAGAATAGGCATGCAAACCTTCGGTGTTTGTCGTCGGCCGATTGCGCCAGACTGGGCGGGTATTCAATTAAGAGGTGCCTCTCAACACGTAGGCGAGGCAGTCAGCACAAGGCCGATGGCGGCCCCGCAAAAACAAGCGAAAAACGGTCGGAGTCGCGCTCGACTTTACGAGTTGTAAATGAGCATTTGACCGAGCTGGCGTTCCAGCTTGTTTTTAACGCAGTGATGACAACGCAGGTAGTGTTTAGAGGCGCCTGAAGGGGGCGATTATGACCGTCAGCGATGACAAGTTCACCCGTCAGACCCTGCTCGATGTGCAGACGCTGACGCCGAGTCTGTTCACCCTGCGCACCACGCGCGATGCCGGGTTTCGTTTTCGTGCCGGGCAGTTCGTGCGCCTGGGGGTGGAAAAGACCGACGGTTCGTTGGTGTGGCGCGCCTACTCGCTGGTGTCTGCGCCGCATGACGAGTTCCTCGAGTTCTTCTCCATCGTGGTGCCGGGCGGTGAGTTCACCAGCGAACTGAGTCGCTTGCGCGTTGGTGACAGCCTGCTGGTGGAGAAACAGGCCACCGGCTTTCTGACCCTGGATCGCTTCGTCGATGGCCGCGATCTGTGGCTGCTGGGTAGCGGCACCGGTATCGCCCCATTCCTGTCGATCCTGCAGGACTTCGAGGTGTGGCAGCGCTTCGAGCGCATCGTATTGGTCTACAGCGCGCGAACTGCCTCCGAGCTGGCTTATCAGCCGATGATCCGTGGTTTCGCCGAGCTCGAGCACCTGGCCGAGTTCGCCCACAAGCTCACCTACTTGCCGGTTGTCACCCGCGAACAGGTGCCGGGTTGCCTGGCGGCGCGCATCACCGACTTGCTCGACAACGGCGAACTGGAGCGTGCCGCTGCTCTGCAACTGACACCGGAGCACTCGCGGGTGATGATCTGCGGCAACCCGCAGATGATCGACGACATTCGTCAGCGTCTGAAGGCGCGCGGGCTGAACCTGAGCCTTACGCGGCGGCCCGGGCAGGTGGCAGTCGAAAACTACTGGTGATCAATCGGCGCGGATTGCCTTGATCCGATGCTCCCAGCGGCGCTTGGCGAACCGGCGCATGTTGGGGATATCGTCGGTTTCGTCGAGGATCGGTTTACCGATGATGGTTTCCATGATGTCTTCCAGCGTCACCAGGCCGCGCCAGCTGCCGAACTCGTCGTACACCAGGCACATGTGCTGACGCTCCTGCATCAGCAGGGTCATCAGGTTTTCCACGTTCATGCTTTCCGGCACGACCTTGAGCGGCTTCATGATCTGGGTGATCGGCTCGCCATCGTTCTCGGCTGCTAGGGCGTCATAACGGAACACCACGCCCAGCGGCGACTCGTCTTCGCCGATTACCGGGTAACGGGAGAACTGGCTCTCGCGGGCGCGCGCCTTGAACGCAGCGATGGACTCGTCCGGCGCCGCCGATTCGCAGACGATACGCGGGGTCATGATGTCGCGCAGACGAATTTCGTGCAGGTCGAGAATGTTGCTGATCACCCGGTGCTCGTCTTCGTCGAGCTTGCCCACTTCGCGGCCTAGCAGGGTCAGCGCCTTGATTTCCTGGCGAATGTCGTGCTCCGGCTCCTTGCCGCCGAACAGGCGCATGATCAGGTCTGACATCACGATAAACGGCTTGAGCAGCAGGATCATCGCCCGCAGCAGGCCCGGCAGGATGGGCGCCAGGGTACGCCAGTAGCGGGCACCGATGGTCTTCGGCAGAATTTCCGAGAGCACCAGAATCAGCAGGGTCATGATCGCCGAGGCGACGCCCAGGTAACCGTCACCAAAGACGATGGTGACCTGTGCACCGACGCCGGTCGCACCGACGGTATGTGCGACGGTGTTGAGGGTCAGGATGGCCGCCAGCGGCTGGTCGATCTTGTCTTTGAGTTCTTTCAGCCTTTCGTACAGCTGCGGTCTTTCGACCTTCTGCTGAGCGATGTAACTGGGCGTGAGGGAGAGCAGGGCGGCTTCGAGGATGGAACAGATGAACGAAACCAGAATGGAGAGGACAGCGAACGCTATCAGGAGTGTCATGTAGGGGGATAAGTGACCAAGGGCCTGCCAATCTAACGCAAGCTCCGTGGAAAAAGCAGAAAAGCTGCAACATTTCATTTCGTGATGCCGGCGCAGGCAGCGTTCGCTGGCCCGACCTCTTGCTTGCCCGGATATCACCGACTGCACCTGGCCAAGCTTCGACTAGGCTAAAGGAACAATCTCTGGGGAGGCTCCTCCATGCCGCTTGAACATCACCCGCTGAATCGCGAGTTTCCGCAGCATCACGATGCGCTGCGCCAGCTGATGCAAAGTGACCCGCACTTTCCTCGCCTGGCAGAGGAATACGAGGCGCTGGACAAGCGCATCTACGAAATCGAGGACGGTCGCGAGGCTGCTGACGACCTGATCCTGCAGGGGCTCAAGCTGCAGAGGGTGGGGCTCAAGGATGAAATCGCCGAACTGCTGCGCAAGGCAGGCGGTGCTTGATCCTGATCAAATGAAAGGTCGACGTGTGGCGCTAGGCTGGAGCCCTCTTTCCTGTCGGAGGCTTCATCATGCACGTCGACCATCATCCGCTGGTTCATGACTTTCCCGAACTGCGCAGCGAACTGCAGCGCCTTAGGCAGAGCGACGAACAGTTCTCTCGCCAGGCCGAAGAATACGAAGCGCTGGACAAGCGCATCTGTCGTATCGAAGACGGTATCGAGTTGCTCGATGACGTCACTCTCAGCGCCCTGAAACTCAACCGCGTCGCGCTCAAGGACGATCTGGCGCGCCAGCTCAAGCGTGCCTCCGGGCAGTGCTGTGGGTGTGGCAACGGTTGCAAGGGGTGATCGCCTAGCAACTACGGTGCGCGCAGCGGCCCTCTCGGAATTCATCCGGGCGATGCCAGCAAAACTGACAGCCTTCAATGCACGGGCGGGTTGATCAGATAGGTCAGCAACCCGTCCGCCTCGTCTTCCGTCCAGACTGCCCTTGGCGGTCTCGGCAACTCGCTCAACAACTGCTGCCAGAAGGCCAGGGCCACTTCGTCCTGGCGGTAGAAGCGCAGCAGCCAGGGGGTGCCGTCGCCCATCGCCTGATGCACCAGTGCGCGGCCGATACCCAGGCGGCGGTAGCGTTTGAGAATGAACAGGTCGGCGAACTCCGGCGCATCGATACCGGGCAGCTCGCTGCGTTCGACCAGCAGGAAACCGGCGATGAAACCATCGGCGAGGATCAGGCTGGCGCTCCAGCCTGGCTCCTGCCAATAGCGCAGCAGATGCTCCTCGTGGATATAGAAGCGGCCGTCCGTTTCGACGTCTTCCTGCTCCCAGTCCGAACTGTCGTAGGAGTAGAACTGGTAGAGGTTGCGGATCAGTGGCAACTGCTCGGCAGTGGTGGGCAGCAGTTCGATCTGCATGGCGTTTCCTGGTGAGGGTCAGTGTCGGCGGTCTGTAAATCTATCCAGTAGTTCGGTATCGTTCCAGCCTTCGCTCAACAGGCAGGACGATTTCCCATGGCCAAGGCAAAACGCATGTACGGCTGCACCGAGTGCGGCGCCACCTTTCCCAAGTGGGCAGGGCAGTGTGGCGAGTGTGGCGCCTGGAATACCCTGGTGGAAACCGTGGTCGAGGGCGCCACGCCCAGCGGCCGTACCGGCTGGGCCGGCGACAAGGCCAATATCAAGACCCTGGCTGAAGTCAGTGTCGAAGAAATTCCGCGTTTTTCCACTGCCTCCGGTGAACTCGATCGCGTGCTCGGCGGTGGCCTGGTGGACGGCTCTGTGGTGCTGATCGGCGGTGATCCCGGTATCGGCAAGTCGACCATCCTCCTGCAGACCCTGTGCAACGTCGCCCAGCGTCTGCCGGCGCTGTACGTCACCGGCGAGGAATCGCAGCAGCAGGTGGCCATGCGCGCGCGGCGCCTGGACCTGCCGCAGGACAAGCTCAAGGTGATGACCGAGACCTGCATCGAGTCGATCATCGCCACCGCGCGCCAGGAAAAGCCCAAGGTCATGGTGATCGACTCGATCCAGACCATCTTCACCGAACAGCTGCAGTCGGCGCCAGGCGGCGTTGCCCAGGTGCGCGAGAGTGCGGCGCTGCTGGTGCGCTTCGCCAAGCAGAGCGGCACGGCGATCTTCCTCGTCGGTCACGTCACCAAGGAGGGCGCACTGGCCGGCCCGCGCGTGCTGGAGCACATGGTCGACACCGTGCTGTATTTCGAGGGCGAGTCCGATGGCCGCCTGCGCCTGCTGCGGGCGGTGAAGAACCGCTTCGGTGCGGTCAACGAGCTGGGTGTGTTCGGCATGACCGACAAGGGCCTCAAGGAGGTTTCCAACCCATCGGCGATCTTCCTCACCCGCGCTCAGGAGGCAGTGCCCGGCAGTGTGGTGATGGCCACCTGGGAAGGGTCGCGGCCGATGCTGGTGGAGGTGCAGGCGCTGGTCGATACCAGCCACCTGGGCAATCCGCGCCGCGTCACCCTGGGCCTGGATCAGAACCGTCTGGCCATGCTCTTGGCCGTGCTGCATCGCCACGGCGGCATCCCCACCTATGACCAGGACGTGTTCCTCAACGTGGTCGGTGGCGTGAAAGTGCTGGAAACGGCCTCCGACCTGGCGCTGATGGCGGCGGTGATCTCCAGCCTGCGCAACCGTCCCTTGCAGCACGACCTGCTGGTATTCGGCGAAATCGGCCTGTCCGGTGAGATCCGCCCGGTGCCGAGTGGCCAGGAGCGCCTCAAGGAGGCGGCCAAGCACGGCTTCAAGCGCGCCATCGTGCCCAAGGGCAACGCCCCCAAGGATGCCCCGCCTGGCCTTCAGGTCATCGCCGTGACGCGTCTGGAGCAGGCACTGGACGCCTTGTTCGAGTAGCGCCATTGATAGCCGGGGCAATCCAGGGTTGGTGCGGTCCTGTCCTCGGTTGCATCCGGGCTCTGCCGATTTGTGGCGGGCGCGCAAGCGGCTTTGGCCGCGCTCCGGCATGCGGCGTTCTGCCGCGACCAGGCACCGGCGGAAATTGATCGAGGTCAATGGGTAGCAGGCTAACGGAGCGCAGCATGAAACCGTACTCACTGAGGGAGACAGCATCATGTTCCTGTTCTTCGATTTCTTTTCCCGTGCCTTCAACTTCGACGCCCGGGCCGTGCAAACGCGTGATTCAGCGCAACGCGAGCGGCAACGTATCGAAGCCCGTCGTCAGCGCCGCCAGGAGTCCGAGGCTGCCTGCCGCCTCCACTGAGTGTTGCGGCTCGCTCTGCGCTCAGCAGGGTAGCAGCGCCTGCGGCGTACGGCTCTCGGCCAGCAGCGCCGAGGGGTAGTCTGAACCGGTCACTTGTTAGTCCTTGCAGCGCGCAGCCGAGGCTTGCTTCACGGCGGTCGGTGAGCGCGCTAAGGTGTCGGCCCTTTACGCCACCTCTGATCGTGGCGTGCACCTGATGCTCTGCGAGGACTGACTGCATGCCGCCATCCGCTATTCCCGTCACCGTACTCACCGGTTTTCTCGGCGCAGGCAAGACCACCTTGTTGCGTCACATGCTCAAGGCCGAGCATGGCCTGCGCCTGGCGGTGATCGAGAACGAGTTCAGCGCCACCCCCATCGACGGCCAGTTGCTCGGCGATGAACCGGTGAAACTGGTCACCCTGGCCAATGGCTGCGTGTGCTGCTCGATCCATGTCGAGCTGGAAAAGGCGCTGTACCTGTTCCTGGAGAAACTCGACAGTGGCGAACTGGCCTTCGACCGCCTGGTGATCGAGTGCACGGGGTTGGCCGACCCGGCGCCCGTGGCGCAGACCTTCTTCGCCAGCGAGGAGCTGGCGGAGCGTTACCGGCTCGATGGCATCGTCACCTTGGTCGATGCGGTCAACGCCGAGCGTCATCTGAGCGAAACCATCGCCCAGGCCCAGGTCGGTTTCGCTGACCTGATCTTGCTGAGCAAGACCGACCTTGCCGGCTCGGCAAGTGTCGAGGCGCTGCGGGGACGGCTGCAGCGGATCAACCGTCGTGCGCCGATCGAGGTGGTCGAGTATGGTCATATCGACCTGGCAGCGTTGCTCGATCTACGCGGCTTCGAACTCGATCCGACGCCGGCGCGCGGCCTGACCTTGCGTCCTCTGCTGCCAGCGGGCAAGACAGCGGACCGCATCCGCACGCTGGTGCTGGAGAGCGGAGAGGCAGTCGATCTGGAACGCCTCAGTGCATTCATGGAGGCTTTGCTGGCGCGTTTCGGCGATGCGCTGCTGCGCTACAAGGGGGTACTCGCGGTGGCCAACGAGCCGCGTCGCCTGGTGTTTCAGGGCGTGCTGCGACTCTATAGCTTCGACTGGGACGGGGAATGGGCGGCGGATGAGGCGCGCGAGAGCGTACTGGTGTTCATCGGCGACGATCTACCCGAGGACGAAATCCGCCAGGGTTTCGCCGAATTGCTCGGGTAGTCAGATCAGGGCTGCTCGCCGAGGGCGGCAAGTTCCCGTTCCAGCAGGCTCTCGTCGCCCAGGTTGAGCTCGACCAGGCGACGCAGGTGGCTGATCGAATCCAGGTCGATATGGCGGCAGACGAAGCCGAGATAGCCCGCCTGGGTTCGGGTCAGCAGCACTTCCATTTTCACCCGCGCCTCGTCGCCGAGCTGGATATGCGCTTCGAGCGGCTGGTCCGGGTCAGCGTTCCAGTTTGTCGGGGTCTCGACCATCAGGCCCTTGAGCGACAGGTCATGCAGCACCGCCGACCAGCGCCGTTCGCCTTGCACGAGCTCGGTAGGGGCGTCGAAGGCGATGCGCTGAAAGCGCCGACGCTCGTTGGCTGTATCACTCATTCCTGAACTCCGATCTGCAGGTTTCCCAACACTATAGCCAAGGCGGCTGTGGTCGGTGGCGAATTGTATCGAGTTGCACGAACGGTAGCGCGGGTTGTTTGACAGCAGGGGTGACCTGACCAAAGCTCCTTATGCAGTTTCAATCAATCGATATTGCGGGGCGATAGATATGGGCAAGCGAATGTTGGGCAAAGGTTTGATCTTTGGTGTCCTGAGCATGGCCAGTGTTGGCGCGTTCGCCGACGCGGCTGGGGGCAATGGCTGCGGCTGGGGCAACATGCTCTTCGAAGGACAGCGTGGCATGGCTCCTCACTTCCTCGCCACCACCACCAATGGCACCTTCGGCAACGCGACCTTCGGCATGACCTCCGGTACCAACGGTTGCGATACCAGCGGCGCGTTGGGCTACAACGGTCGCTCCATGCTGGCGATGAACGGCATGCTCGATTCCATCGCCGAAGGCATGGCCATGGGCCAGGGCGAAGCGCTGGACGCCTATGCCACCTTGCTGGGCGTCGAAGCCCAGGACCGTGCGCACTTCGCCAAGGTCACCCACGACAATTTCGGCAGCATCTTCAGCAAGGCCGACGCCACCAGCGAGCAGGTGCTCGCCGCTACTCTCGATGTGATGAGCCGTGACGCGCAACTGGCGCGCTACGTTAAACAGCCGGCCTGAGGTGGAATCCAGGCAAAAAGAAGCCCGCCAATAGGCGGGCTTCTTCATTTCAGTTGCTGCTTCAGTTGCCGTATACCGGGAACTTGGCGCAGAGGGCTTTGACCTGATCGCGCACGCGGCCTTCGACTTCGTCGTTGCCGAGGTTGGCCAGCACTTCGCAGATCCAGCCCGCCAGCTGACGGCACTCGTCTTCCTTGAAGCCGCGAGTGGTCACGGCCGGGGTGCCGATACGCAGGCCTGAGGTGACGAACGGCGAGCGCGGGTCGTTCGGTACGCTGTTCTTGTTCACGGTGATGAAAGCGCGGCCCAGGGCGGCGTCTGCGTCCTTGCCGGTGATGTCCTGCTTGATCAGCGACAGCAGGAACAGATGGTTCTCGGTGCCACCGGAGACCACGTCGTAGCCGTTGTCGATGAATACCTGAGCCATGCTCTGGGCGTTCTTGATCACCTGCGCCTGGTAGGCCTTGAACTCGGGCTGCAGGGCTTCCTTGAAGCACACCGCCTTGGCGGCGATGACGTGCTCCAGCGGGCCACCCTGGCCGCCCGGGAAGACGGCGGAGTTGAATTTCTTCTCCAGCTCTTCGTTCTTGCGCGCCAGGATCAGGCCGCCGCGCGGGCCGCGCAGGGTCTTGTGGGTGGTGGTGGTGACCACGTCAGCGAACGGCACCGGGTTCGGGTACAGGCCAGCAGCGACCAGGCCGGCAACGTGGGCCATGTCGACGAACAGGTAGGCACCGACCTGGTCGGCGATGGCGCGGAAACGCGGAAAATCCAGCACCTGCGAGTAGGCGCTGAAACCGGCGATGATCATCTTCGGCTTGTGCTCGACGGCCAGGCGCTCGACTTCGTCGTAGTCGATCAGGCCCTGGTCGTTGATGCCGTACTGCACGGCGTTGTAGATCTTGCCGGAGAAGCTGACGCTGGCGCCGTGGGTCAGGTGACCACCGTGGGCCAGGCTCATGCCCAGCACGGTGTCGCCGGCTTCGAGCAGGGCCATGTACACGGCGCTGTTGGCCTGGCTGCCGGAGTGCGGCTGGACGTTGGCATAGTCGGCGCCGAACAGCTGCTTGGCGCGGTCGATGGCGAGCTGCTCGACCACGTCGACGTATTCGCAGCCACCGTAGTAGCGCTTGCCCGGATACCCTTCGGCGTACTTGTTGGTCAGCACGCTACCCTGGGCTTCCATCACCGCCGGGCTGGTGTAGTTTTCCGAGGCGATCAGCTCGATGTGCTCTTCCTGGCGCAGTGCTTCCTGCTCCATGGCGGTAAAGAGTTCGGCGTCATAACGAGCGAGGGTCAAATCACGGCTGAACATGGCGGTCCCCTGAAATCAGCTGGGCGGTAGAAGAAGGGGGCGGATTCTACCGCAAAGGTCGCATTCAGGCATATGAGGGTCGGTCATGAGGCAGACAAATGCCCCTCATGCGCCTTTCGCGCCGCTCAGTCGAGCATGAACAACGCGGCGCCGCTGAACTGCGCGCTGAACTGTTGCGCGGACATCGGCTTGCCCAGCAGGTAGCCCTGTACCTCGTCGCAGTCGTGTTCGCGGAGGAAATCCAGCTGTTTCTGCGACTCGACGCCCTCGGCGATCACGGCCAGGTTCAGGCTGTGGGCCATGGCGATGATGGCGCGAGCGATCTGTGCATCCTGCTCGCCCTCCGGCAGGCCGTCGACGAAGCTTCGGTCGATCTTCAACACGTCGATGGGGAACTGCTTGAGATAGTTCAGCGACGAGTAGCCGGTGCCGAAGTCATCCACCGCGATGCACAGGCCCAGTTGCTTCAGGTCGGCCAGAGTCTGCATGGCGCTGGCGACATCGCGCATCAGGATGCTCTCGGTCAGCTCCACTTCCAGGGAGGAAGGGGCAATGGCTGCTTTAGCAATGATGGCCGAGATGCGCGAAGTCAGGTCGCCTTCGGCGAACTGACGCGCGGAGAGGTTGACCGACACTTTGGGGATGCGAATCTTCTGCTCATGCCAGGCCTTGAGCTGGCTGCAGGCTTCCTCGAGCACCCATTCGCCGACCTGGACCACCAGGCCGAGCTCTTCCAGTACCGGAATGAAGTCGTTGGGCGGAACCAGGCCACGGGTCGGGTGATTCCAGCGCAGCAGCGCTTCCACGCCAGTCAGGCGACGGCCATCGCCGGAGAACTGCGGCTGATAGTGGAGCACGAACTGGCCCTGTTCCTGGGCGTGGCGCAGGTCGCTTTCCAGTTCCAGGCGTTCCAGGGCGCTGGCGTTCATGTCGGCCTGGTAGAACTGGAAGTTGTTTTTGCCGCGTTCCTTGGCGTGGTACATCGCGGTGTCGGCGTTCTTCATCAACTGGCTCAGCTCGTCACCGTCTTGCGGGGCAAGGGCGATGCCGATGCTGGCAGTGACGAAGAACTCGCGGCCTTCGAGCACGAAGGGGCGGGCCAGGCTGGAAAGAATCTGCTCGGCGACATGGATGGCGCGATTCAGGGCACCTTCACGGGTGGCGCGCGGTTGCAGCAGCAGGGTGAACTCGTCGCCGCCCATGCGCGCTACGGTGTCGTCGCCGTCGACGCAGGCGGACAGACGCACGGCCACGTCCTTGAGCATGCGGTCGCCGGCCGCATGGCCGAGCGAGTCGTTGATCGGCTTGAAGCGGTCGAGGTCGAGGAACATCAGCACGACCCATTCGTCGTGGCGTTCGGCATGCTGCAGGGCGCTGTGCAGGCGATCCTGGAACAGGGTGCGATTGGGCAGGTGGGTCAGAGCGTCGTAGTAAGCCAGGCGGTGGATGCGCTGTTCGCTGGCCTTGCGCTCGCTGATGTCGCTGAAGAAGCACACGTAGCTGACCAGGTCGCCTTCCTCGTCATGCACCGCAGTGATGCCGACCCAGGCCGGGAAGTTCTCGCCGCCCCGGCGCTTGAGCCAGACCTCGCCCTCCCAGCTACCGCGCTGGTTGAGCTGGCCGAGGATGTACTGCATGTGCGTTGCCTGCTGGCGGTCGGCGGTGAGCATGCCGGGCAACTGGTCGAGCACCTGGCCGGCGGAGTAGCCACTGACGCGGCTGAACGCCTTGTTGACCTGAACGATGTAGCCAGCCGGGTCGGTTACCAGAATCGCCGCGGTAGAGTGCTCGAATACCGTGGCGGCCATGCGCAGATCCTTTTCCGCGCGGCGCTGCTGGCTGATGTCACGGCCGACGCCGAGGATGCCTTCGAAGCGACCGTTCTCGTCCCACATCAGCACCAGGCGCAGCTCGACCGGGATCTTGTGGCCGTCGGCACGCAGGCAGTCGAAGACGAACAGCTGGTCCGGCAGCTCGTCGCGCAGGCGGTTGAGGCGGTCACGCTCACCGAGCGCGTCCTGGATGCGCTCGAGCAATTGGTTGAGCCCGATCAGTTGCTGCGGATTGGCCGCCATGCTGGCAAAGCCATTGGTCATTACCCAGTTGACCGAGTAGCCCATCACCGGCTCGACAGAGGGGCTGACATAGTTCAATGCCAGGTTGCTGTCGGTAGAGAAAATCACGTCGCTGATGCTTTCTGCCAGCAGGCGATAGCGCTGCTCGCTGTCACGCAGCGACTGGTTGCGCTCGATCTGTTCGGTGATGTCCTTGGCCACGCCGATCAGTCGGCTGACCCGGCCCTGTTCATCACGCGCCAGAGCCTGCTCGCGGATGCTGAACCAGCGCCATTGACCGTCGCGGTGGCGCCAGCGCAATACCGACTCAAGCAGCAGGCCGTCGCCGACCACTTTCTGCAGGTTACGTATGCGCCAGTAATAGTCGCTGTCGTCGGGGTGCAGCACCTGGACCCAGAAATCCTCGCGCATGGCGCGCAGCTCGGCCTTGCTGTAACCCAACTGCAGGCCCAGGCTGTGGTTGCTGAACAGCACCTGGCGGTTCTGCATGTCGTGTACGTAGAGCAGGTCCGGGACCGAGCGCACCACTTCCGACCAGAAACGCTCGCGTTCGATCAATGACAGCTCGATACGCTTGCGGCTGGTGATGTCGCTGATGCTCAGGGTCACCGCCTGGTAGTCCTGGATCATTTCCGGCAGGCGCAGCACCAGCCAGACATGGCGCTGCAAACCTTGCGCGGTGACCAGCTGGGTTTCCAGTTCCACCAGGTTGGGGCCTTCGACCACTGCCACCGCCAGGCGATAGCGCAGATCGTCCTGCTGCACCGGGCCGTTGTCCATCAATTGCTGCCAGGCTTGCTCGGTGGACTTCACCCCGAGCAGGTTGAGCGCCACCTGGTTGGCCTCGGTGATGCGCAATTGATCGAGCAGTTGCTCCTGATGCCCAGCATCGGCCTGCAACCAGCGCTGCAGTCCCCCGGCATCACGCAGCTTGTGTTGTAGCAAGAGGCTGCGCAAGCCGGAAAGATCGAGCACGCAGAGGGCTACGCCGGTGCCTTCGAAAATGTCCTGATAGCGCCTGCGGGTCTCTTGCAGCACGCGCATCGCCTGCTGTTCGTCGGTGACGTCACGCAGTACCCACACGTAGCCGGCCTGTTGGCCGGCTACGCCGATATCGCTGCGGGTCACGGCGAACAGGCGGGCGCGGCCGTCGTCTTCCACCCTGACCAGTTCCGGCCCCAGGTCATGAGTCAGTTGCGGGCTGTTGAGCAACAGGGGGTCGAGGTCGGGTAGCAGGTCGAGCAGGTGGACATCCCAGGCCGCTTCACTGCTCAGCCCGAACAGGGCTTCGGCCTGCGGGTTGAGGTAACGCAGCTTGCCATCGGCCTGGGTCACCAGAATGCGCTCTTCGACGGCGCCGAGTGCGCTGGCCGCCTGGCGCAGCGAGCGGCGTGATTCGGTATTCAGGCGTTGCAGGCGGCGTTGCTCACGCTGCAGGCCATAGAGCGCCAGCAGGGTGAGCAGGCTGCACAGGGTAAACAGCAGGAACTTGCCGGCCAGGCTCGGCATCAGCTCGTTTCCGGCGCGGCCGGCGTCGAACAGCGCACGCAGTTGCCAGTCGCTGCCGGGCAGAGGGATCAGCTGCAGGCTCTGCGCCTGCTCCGCAGCGGTCACCGGTGCAACGATGTTGCGCGCTTGCCCCAGATCATCGGCACGCGCGATGACACGCTGGCTGAGGAGGTCTTCGAGCAGCCATAGGTGTTCACTCTGATGCTGTTCGCGCAGCCAACTGCGTAACGCGCTGGTGCGCATGCGCAGTACACGGTGGCTGTCATCGGCCTGGCGCAACAACAGGTACAGCACGCCGTCGTCCTGCGCGCTGAAGGCGAAGTGGTACGGCGCGGACCCGCTGCGCTGCTGCTGATTGCGGATGAAGCTGAGGTCACGCGATTCGCTGGCACTGTCGGCCAGCAAGCGTCCGTGGGCGTCGAGCCAGGCCACGCTGTTCAACGTTGGGAAGATGCTGCGCAGTATCGTGACCAGCTCGTCGCCATTGCTGTCTCGCGCCGTAACGCTCTGCAGCATCGCCTGGCCAGCCTTGGCCTTCAGGCGCATGTTCAGGCTCACATGCCTGGCCAGCTGGGCGCTGTAGCCCTGGCTCAGTTGCTTCTGGCTGTCGAGCAACTGGCGGTATTCCTGCGTCAGCTGCCAGGCCAGCAGCGTCAGGATCGCCAACACCAGCACCACCAGAGCACGCCGCAACGCTTCGCGGCGCTTTGGTGCGCGCGACTCGCCGGGAGGAGGAGACGGCAGGGAGGAGGGGGTCGACACGTTCTGTGAACCTGCAGCTAGTGCTGGGCTATTGTAGCGTTACGGCGCGCGGTTAGGCCTGCGCTCGCGCGAGCCGGCTAGCATGCCTGTAAACGTGGCCAAGTGCCAGCTGTGCCGACGAGCGTGGGTTTGCCCTGACCCCCACATTCCGGTAGCTTTGCGCCGCGCGCGTGAACTGTCCGCGCGGTACTTGGCGTTCGCTCCGACAGGGGCTAAGGTCTCTGCACGACGCCCCCGCTGCGGCCTCCGTGAAAACTGGCGGCAGCCGGTGATACGGCGGCCAGGCCGGCACATGTCAGGGGTGATCGCCTGTTAGACTACGCGTCTTGCCGGTGTCGTCACTCGCAATCTTTTGCAGTGTCTGCCAGGCCCGCCACTTCCAGCTCTCATTCTCACCAGTCAGGTTCTCCATGGCTCAGTACGTCTACAGCATGCATCGGGTCAGCAAGGTCGTCCCGCCGAAGCGTGAAATTCTCAAGGACATCTCCCTCTCTTTCTTCCCGGGCGCCAAGATCGGCGTGCTGGGTCTCAACGGCGCCGGTAAGTCCACGCTGTTGCGCATCATGGCTGGCGTCGATACCGAGATCGATGGCGAAGCCCGCCCGATGCCCGGTATCAAGGTCGGCTATCTGCCGCAGGAGCCGCAGCTCGACCCGAGCAAGACCGTGCGTGACATCGTCGAAGAGGCGGTAGGCGAGATCAAGCAGGCCCAGGCCCGTCTCGACGAGGTCTACGCTGCCTACGCCGAACCCGACGCCGACTTCGATGCGCTGGCGGCCGAGCAGGCCAAGCTGGAGGCCATCCTCCAGGCCTCTGACGGTCATAACCTGGAGCGCCAACTGGAAGTCGCCGCCGATGCCCTGCGTCTGCCGGCCTGGGATGCGAAGATCGAGCACCTCTCTGGTGGTGAGAAGCGCCGCGTGGCGCTGTGCCGCCTGCTGCTGTCGGCCCCCGACATGCTGCTGCTCGACGAGCCGACCAACCACCTGGATGCCGACTCGGTGGCCTGGCTGGAGCGCTTCCTGCACGACTTCCCCGGTACCGTGGTGGCCATCACCCACGACCGTTACTTCCTCGACAACGTTGCCGGCTGGATTCTCGAACTCGACCGTGGCCACGGCATCCCCTACGAGGGCAACTACTCCGGCTGGCTGGAATCGAAGTCCAACCGTCTGGCCCAGGAAGCCAAGGCCGAGGCCTCGCATGCCAAGGCCATGAAGGCCGAACTGGAGTGGGTACGCCAGGGTGCCAAGGCGCGTCAGTCCAAGTCCAAGGCGCGTCTGCAACGCTTCGAGGAGATGCAGTCGCAGGAATTCCAGAAGCGCAGCGAGACCAACGAGATCTACATCCCCGCCGGTCCGCGCCTGGGTGACAAGGTCATCGATTTCCACAACGTGTCGAAGTCCTTCGGCGACCGCGTGCTGATCGACGACCTGTCCTTCAGCATCCCCAAAGGCGCCATCGTCGGCGTGATCGGCGGCAACGGCGCGGGTAAATCGACCCTGCTGCGCATGATCACCGGCAAGGAGCAGCCGGACGCCGGCCAGATCGAAATCGGTGAAACCGTGCAGATTGCCAGCGTCGAGCAGAGCCGCGAGGCGCTCGAAGGCAACAAGACCGTGTGGGAGCAGGTCTCCGACGGCTTCGACATGATCAAGGTGGGCAACTACGAGGTGCCGTCGCGCGGCTACGTCGGTCGCTTCAACTTCAAGGGCGCCGACCAGCAGAAGTTCGTCAAGGACCTCTCCGGTGGTGAGCGCGGTCGTCTGCACATGGCGCTGACCCTGAAGCAGGGCGGCAACGTGCTGCTGCTCGACGAACCGTCCAACGACCTCGACGTGGAAACCCTGCGTGCGCTGGAAGACGCGCTGCTGGACTTCCCTGGCGCCGCCATCGTGATTTCCCACGATCGCTGGTTCCTCGACCGTATCGCCACGCACATCCTCTCCTACGAGGACGATGGCAAGGTCAACTTCTTCGAAGGCAACTACACCGAGTTCGAAGCCGACCGCAAGAAGCGCCTGGGCGATGCAGCCGCGCAGCCACACCGCGTGCGTTACAAGAAGCTGGCGCAGTAAGTGTTCGCCAGATGAAAAAACGGAGCCTTCGGGCTCCGTTTTTCGTTGCGGTATTTGCGCGGGCCGGCTGCGTGCGCCTGCTGCCCCGCCAGCGGCTCAGAGTTTTGCCAGCAGGCTGTCCAGTGCCTTGGCCTGATCCTCGGCCAGGTCGATGATATGAAAGCCCGCCCAGCAATGCTGGCCATCGGCGCCGGGGCGACTCCACAGGCAGTCGGCACCCAGGCGCACCTCCTGAACCTTGTCGCTGCCCGCGGTGCACACCAGTCGGCATTGCAGCACCGCGTCCGCGGTCTGTGGCGTATCGCTGAACAGCATGAAACCGTCGGCGGACAGGTCGACGATGCGGCCCAGGCGCTGGCCGCTGTTGAGGTCGAAGACCTCCAACTGCATCTCGGTGCCATGGCGGCTGTGTTGGCGACGCTCTTCCATGGAAATTCCTCAGCGGGGTTCGGCTGTGCGCCCAGTGAAGCGCTGCAGCACACGGTAGATGGCGGTCAATGCACGATCCACCAGAGGCGTCGCGCGTTCGGGAGTGACGATGCGGGCCAGGCCCTTTTCCATTTCGCTGGCCAGCAGGGTCAGCGGCTTGATCGCCACGCGCTGGCCGCTGTTGTCGACGAACATGTAGTTGTGGGTGGTCGGGCTGAACCAGGAAAGCTTGAGTACGCGGCTCTTGCTGTCCTCGACGAACTCGAACCAGGTGCCGAACTCGACGTTGGCCAGTTCCTTGGCCAGCATCTGTGCGCGGGCCGAGAGTTTGCTGCGCGGGGGCGCCTGGCGAGCCAGGTCGGCATCTTCGCCGAGCATCGCGCCCAGCGGGCTTTCCGGCAGGTTGGGCTTGAGCTGCGCCGCCAGCTGCGGCTGCTTGGCCTGTACCGCGTGCTGGCAGGCCACCAGGTCCTGCAGCAGGCGGCGGATGCCGTCTTCGTGATAGCCACCCAGCAGTTCCAGGCCCTTGCGCAGGTCGCTGAGCATGGGCACGCGTATCTCCTGCAGGTGCTGTTTGTCAGCATCGCCCAGTGGCGTGCCGCTCCAGGCCAATTGTTCGGCCACTTCGCAGGCGCGTCGCCACTCTGCGTTGTGCTCGCCGTGGCGCAGCAGGACGAACACCAGCACGTCGGCCCAGGTCAGTTCGAGGAAGTTGCGGATGATCGCCGGCAGGTCGCGCTGCGCAACGCATTGCTGAACCACCTCCAGCGCCTGCTCACGAGCACCGAGCAGGCGGTCGCGGCCCTTGGCTGCCTCGACCGCACGGCGCTCACGCAACTCGACCTTGTGACGCAGGGTCTCGACGTACTCGTTGAATTCTTCGATCAGGCTGTCGAACAGCCCCAGGTCACCACTGAAGCCGTGAATCACTCGCTCGACCACCCACTGCATCTTGGCCAGCAGACCACGCTCGTCACCTTCGCTGCCATACAGCACGCCAGCCTGGGCCATCGCATTGAGCAGGCGACGAGCTGGATGGTGGTGCTGGGTGAACAGTGCCTTGTCCAGCAACGCGATTTTCAGATAGGGCGTATGCAAGTGTGAGAGTGCGGTCTTGCAGGCGTCCGGCAGGTTCTCGTCGTCGAGGATGAAGTCGAACAGCATGCCGACAAGGTCGATCACGTCGGCCTCCTGATCGGATACCTTGCTGTCGCCTGGCAAGCTGCTGTGCGATTCAAGCTGCTGTTGCAGGTCTGCTTTGAGGCCTTCCACGGCCTGTGGCTTGTGCAGGCGCTGGGCTAGCTCGCTGGCAGACTGCTGCTGCATGCGGTTGAGCGCATCGAGCAGTTCGCTGGCGCTGTAGGTACGGCTGGCCTCGCGTGGCGAGAAGCTGACGATGCTGCGCGTGCCGCCCAGCAACGGCGCATCCGGATGGCTGTGGCGGTGCTCGTCGAGCAGGCTGGAGAGGCCGCTGAACAAGGCGCTCGGGTCGCTTGGTGGCGGTGCGTTGAGGTCGAGATCGAGCAGTACCGGCGCTGGGCTGGCGGGTGCGGTGCCTGGCTGGCCGGGCACCTGTGGTTGGCTCGACGGAGCCTCTGCCTTGGGTGGCTCTGGGCGACTGACGCTCGGATTGATCTGCGCGCTGTACTTGAGATTGGGCAGTACGCCGGCATCGATCAGACGCTGGTTGAGCGCAGCGTAGAGCGAGTCCAGGCTCTGCATCACATGGCGATCGAAGAGCATGTACAAAATGGTCTTGATCTGCAGCGGGAACGGGCAGGGGGCCAGTGCATCACGAAACGCCTGGGCGATGGCCTGCGGGCCGAAGGGGTTGCTGTCCTCGCCGAGCTTCTGGCCATTGTTGAGCAGTGCCAGGCGCTGCTCCAGTGCGAACAGAGGCTGGGTGCAGCGAGCCTTGACCCGGCTGACCATGTTGGTGACCTGCAGGGTCTCTTCGTAATCCTCGTTCTGCACCAGTGCCAATTGCTCCGCGTCCAGTGGAGCAGCGGTCTGATTCTGCAATTTGCCGTCGAGGAAGTCGGAGAAATTGTTGGCGATCGCCTGGTGATAGCTGCGTTCTATCTGCGGACGCTGGCGGCGAATCTCGCGCATGCTGTCGAAGAACAGCGTCTGCACCTTGTTGTTCTCGGCCTTCTCGGCGCACTCGAAGAGCGTGTCGTCGACCTGGCCGAAAACGCCGTTGAGGTGTTCAGCCAAACGGTTCATCACCAATTTGCGGCAGGCCTGCACCAGATCGCTGAAGCGCGGCTGGATACCGCGGCTCGCGAGGCTGACCACCTTGGGATGAATAGGGGGCTTGTCCTGGTTACTCATGGACTGTCCTGGCTGGCGTCGTCGGCTGGCGCGTCCTGCGTCGTGCCGTAGTTCGATGAAACATATAGTAGTCCATGCTCGCGCTGCAAAGCATTGTCGTAAAAGCAGTTTGCAGGGGTTGACAGGGAAAATTTGCTACGTAAAATGGCGCGCCTCTGAAGCGGTAAAGCGAAAGCCGAAGCGCAGCAGAGCTGGAAGACCGAAGTTCCGCGATAGCTCAGTCGGTAGAGCAAATGACTGTTAATCATTGGGTCCCTGGTTCGAGTCCAGGTCGCGGAGCCAACTTCCTATCGGGGTATAGCGCAGTCCGGTAGCGCGCTTGCTTTGGGAGCAAGATGTCGGGAGTTCGAATCCCCCTACCCCGACCATATTTGGGTCGTTAGCTCAGTTGGTAGAGCAGTTGGCTTTTAACCAATTGGTCGTAGGTTCGAATCCTACACGACCCACCACCACAACGAACAAGCCCGCCTAGTGCGGGTTTTTTCGTTTCTGCATTCCCGCATTCGGGCAATGTGCTTGCTTCCCCTTTCCCACTTGCGGGAGAGGGGCCGGGGGGAGAGGGCTAATTGGCTGCAGAGTCACCTGCCGAACCCTCTCCCGCCCTGCGGCCGCTTTTAGTGCAGCTTCAGACGTGGTTCGGTGCTGCGCCCGATCCGGTCGCTGAGCATCAGCAGCAGTGTGCGCGGTACGCCATACAGAGCCATCTGGTGCATGCGATAGAGCGATACGTAGAACACGCGCGCCAGCCAGCCTTCGAGCATTACGCTGCCGGTCAGGTTACCCATCAGGTTACCCACCGCAGAAAAGCTCGACAGTGAGATCAGCGAGCCGTAGTCGCGATAACGGTATTCCGGCAGGGGCTGGCCGCTGATCTTCAGGCGTAGCGACTTGGCCAGCAGTGACGCTTGCTGATGCGCGGCCTGGGCGCGAGGCGGTACGTTGCGCCCATCGTTGCCTGGCTGAGGGCAGGCGGCGCAGTCACCGAAGGCGAACACGTCATCATCCAGCGTCGTTTGCAGCGTCGGACGCACCTGCAGCTGGTTGATGCGATTGCTCTCGAGTCCGTCTATATCCTTGAGAAAACCCGGTGCACGGATGCCGGCCGCCCAGACTTTCAGGCTGGCCGGAATGAAATTGCCGTCAGCGGTTTTTAGGCCGTCGGCGGTCACTTCGCTGACGGCGGCGCCGGTCAGTACGGTGACGCCAAGTTTCTCCAGCGTCTGGTGCACCGGGCGAGCGATGCGTTCCGGCAGCGCCGGCAGTACGCGTGGGCCTGCTTCGATCAGGGTGATGCGCATGTCTTCCGGGCGAATGCGATTGAGGCCGTAAGCGGCCAGCTGCTTGGCGGCATGGTGCAGTTCGGCGGCCAGTTCGACGCCCGTAGCGCCCGCGCCGACGATGGCGATGTTGATCTGAGCGCCCTGTTCGTGTTCGCTGGCATGGGCGCGCAGGTAGTGGCTGAGCATGCGTCGGTGAAAGCGCTCGGCCTGCGCCCGCGTGTCGAGGAAGATGCAGTGTTCGGCAGCGCCGACCGTGCCGAAGTCGTTGGTGGTGCTGCCGACGGCGATCACCAGGCTGTCGTAGCTGATGCGGCGCTCGGGCATCAATACCTGGCCATCATCATCCAGCGTAGGCGCCAGGGTGATGTGCTTGTTGGCACGGTCCAGGCCGGACATGCGCCCCAGCTGAAACTCGAAATGATTCCACTTGGCCTGCGCCACGTAGTTCAGTTCGTCTTCCGAGGAGTTCAGCGAGCCAGCGGCCACTTCGTGCAGCAGGGGCTTCCAGATGTGGGTGAGGTTGGCGTCGACCAGAATGATCCGGGCAGCGCCACTCTTGCCCAGTTTTCTACCCAGACGGGTGGCCAGCTCCAAACCGCCGGCGCCGCCGCCGACAATCACGATGCGATGGGACATGGATATTGCTCACAAGGCTTTGAAAAAGACGGTGTGAGTACGAGAGGGCGAGCGCGAAGCAGCTCATAGCACCAGTCGACTCAGAAAGCGGCTCAGCAGGCCCAGGCCGATGACGACGGCCAGCACCACGGCGAGCAGTCGCCAGACGCGAAACGGCTGACGTTCCACCTGGTGCTGCGGTGCGCTCAGGTAGTGGTCGACTTTTTGCTGGTCTTCGGGGCTCAGGCGGCTGGTCATGGGCGGGCCTCTGCTTGAATGCAGCTATTCTAGGCGTGCCCGCCAGCCTTGGCGAGCGTCGTTGTCCTGCGGGTCAGGTAGCGTTTCGAGGGTTTGCACGGTTACCGCGTCATCCAAGCGGATGATGCCGCCTTCGATCACCCGGGCGGTGATGCCGCCGTGGCCGCGCATGGCCTGGAAGGTGCCGCGCCCGAGGCGCTCCTCCAGGCGGGCGCAGGGTTGGCACCAGCCAGTGGTTTCCAGCAGTGCCTGTCCGATGCGAAAGCGTCGGCCCTTGAGGCTGAACAGGTTGATGCCGGCGACCGCGATATTGCGGCGCAGCTCGCTCGGCTGCATGGGCGCATCGCGGCCGAGCAGCCCGGCGACGACGGCCAGATGCTCCCATTGAATCAGGGTGACCTGCCGCGCATTGCGCGGCCCTGGGCGGCTGTGATCGCCCGTCAGGCCGGCCTCACGCCGAGCCTCCACGGCTTCGACTTCGAGCATGGCCTCGCGCGCCCTCGGGCGCACACCTATCCAGCGCACCTGGCCGACCTGTGGTACCTCTGCCAGCAACTCCTGCAGCGGGCTCATAGGCCAATCCCGATGTCGAACAGCAGGCTGCGCCCGAGGTTCTGGCGTAGAAAATCCGGCGCGTCGGGGTGGGCGAACAGTACCCGGGCGAAGCGCGGGCCGACCAGCGACAGCGAGCGCCAGCCCTGGCGCAGGTATTCGGTTGGGGGTGGGAAGTGGCTGTTGCAGTCGAGTACGGCACGCTTGAGGCTGACGAAGGCAACCAGGTCTAGGTCGCCCGGATCGAGGCCGCGTTCGCGATAGTTATGCGCCTTCTTGCGCAAGGTTGGCGCCAGGCGCGCCTGCATCTCGCTGGCGGGAATGCGTTTGGGGCGTATTTCGCGGCGCACCAGTTGGCTCAGGGAGAAGGCACTGCGGCGCCGTTCCAGCTCGGCGCGCCACTCGTCATTCAGTCGGCGGCCTTCGTCGAGGACGAAGAACACCTCGAAATTGGCATCGCGAAACAGCACGTCCGGTGGCTCCTGGCCACTGGGGGTAAAGTCATCGTTGTGATGGCGCACGTTCAGCGCTTGTAGCAGGCGCTGGCAGACCCAACGCTCGCGCTCCCATTTCTTCGCGTTGGAAAGGAAGGCATTGGCCTGCTCGGCCTGGTGGGTAAGTAAGCGCAGGTAGTCGGAGTCGTCCATGCCCAGAGCTTAGCCGCAGCGCCGACCTGCATGCCAGTGCCGGTCGTGTAGCGGTTAGCCGATAGAGCAGCCGTCATTGCCACGCGGGCGTTGATCTGGCTGCAGTCGTGGGGCCGTTTCAGTGGCCAATCCAGTCTGTTCCACTGCGCAGGTGTCCGCCTGGCCAGGACTGCCGGTGTAGACTGCCTGCACTCATGGCGATGAATGAAGGAGAAGGGCGCACACATGATCGCTTCCAACCTGCTGGCGTTCTCCACCTTGCTGTGTGGCTGGTTGATTTATGGGCTGGCGCTGCTCTGGGCGATTGCGCGAGCGCCCTGGGTCGAGCTGTTCAGCGACCTGCGCCGCCAGCATCTGCTGTTTGGCACCATGCTCGGCCTGTTCCTGCTCTGGCTGGTGCGCCGCGATTTCGACTCCGGGCTTTCCTACCATTTCATCGGCATGACGGCTGTGACGCTGCTGCTCGATTGGCCGCTGGCCGTGCTTGCAGGCCTGGCGGCGCAGCTTGGCCTGCTGGCCATCGGCCGTATGGATCTGGCCTCGCTTGGCGTCAACGGCGTGCTGCTGGTGCTGACCCCCGTGCTGATCACCGAGTTATGCGCGCTTCGCGTGGAGCGCGCGCAGCCGCGCAACCTGTTCGTCTACATCTTCTTCTGCGGCTTCTTCCCTGCAGCATTGGCGACGCTGGCGACTCTGCTCGGTGGTCTTGCGCTGTTGTGGCTGGATGGGCTGTTCCCCATGCCACCCTGGTTGGACGACTTCGCCGGCTATTTATGGCTGGTGGCATTTCCCGAGGCGTTCATCAACGGCACCATCGTCACCGCGCTGGTGGTGTTCTGCCCGGACTGGCTGGAAACCTTCAACCGCAGCCGCTACCTGCAGGCGCCCTGGAAGGAAAGTGATCGCGGCGATTGAATGACGCCGTATTGGCCGATTGAATGCCGCTGGCGGATTGATCCCCGTCAATATCTGAAACCTGTCTGGCGACATGCTGTGCAAAACACTGCCGAGGAAGCCGAACATGAGTGTTCACAGCTGGGCGAGAAGCACTGTTCAACGCAATCTGCATGACGCCCAAGTGCAAGGCCATGAGCCTGTCATGGCACTGCGTGCGTTGCTGTCGGAGGTCGTGCAGCAGAGCAGGGCGCTGCGTGACGCTCAGGAGCTGGCGCACGAACTGCAGTTTCTCGCCGACAACCTCGACGATGACCGCGATTACGCCTTCATGCGCCCCTGAGAAGCGCAGGGCGCTGTGGTTTCCCGCAGTTCATCCAAACACTCGTTGTAGGAGCGGCTTCAGCCGCGATTGCTTATTAATGCGGCCGTGTCGGCAGGTCGCCGCTGAACATCTCGTCCTCCAGGTCATTGCCCGGAATCGCATGTTCCTCGGCGGCCCAGGCGCCCAGATCGATCAGCTTGCAGCGCTCGCAGCAAAACGGGCGGTAGGTGTTCTCGACTTTCCACTCGACGGGCGCACCGCAGGTGGGGCATTGAACGGTCGTGGTCATGGTTGGCCTCCGCGCAGGGTCAGATAGAAGTTGTGCAGGCGCTCGACCTCCGCGTCCAGCCAAGCCCTGTCTCGATCATTGACCAGTACGTCGTGGGCGTGGCGCAGGCGCTCTTCGCGGCTGGCCTGGGCCTGCATGATGGCGCGAACCTGCTCTTCCGAGCTCTGGTCGCGCGCGATGGTGCGTTGGATCTGCAGCTCTGCAGGTGTGTCGACTACCAGCACGCGCTGGGTCATATGTCGCTGGCCGGATTCGACCAGCAGCGGTGATACCAGGATGGCGTAAGGGGACTCGGCGCGTGCCAGAACCTGAACGATTTCGTCGCCGATCAGCGGGTGCAGCAGGCTTTCCAGCCAGCGGCGCTGTTCGGCGTCGGCAAAAACCAGCTTGCGCAGCGCGGAGCGGTCCAGCTCGCCATTGGTTTGCAGCATGCCCTCGCCGAAGTGTTCGACGATCTTTGCCAGCGCGGGGCGGCCTGGCTCGACCACCCAGCGCGCCGCATGGTCAGCATCGACCACATGTACACCGCGCTCGATGAAGCCCTGCGCTACCGCGCTCTTGCCGCTCCCAATGCCGCCAGTCAGGCCGAGTATCCAGGGTTTCATGACGCCAATGCAGCCTCGTTATTGCTCAAGGCCGCGATTGTAGGGGGGATTGGGATGCGATGCGAATCGCGTATGCCGAGAATCGCCATCCCGCGAAGGCAAGAACTGGGTTGGCGCCATGCCGGCGGTAGCCCGGATGAAATCCGGGATTGGCCGATAGGTTTCCCCGGATTGCATCCGGGCTACAGACTGCAGGAGCGACGCCGTGCTGCGAGTCCGTGCTTGCTGGTGGCAGAGCTGAGCGCGTTAGAACCCGGCAAACTTCAAATAACTGCCGGTAATCACGTCGCCCCAGAGCAATGCGATCCAGCCGGCAATCGCCAGATAAGGCCCGAAGGGAATTGGTGTGCTGGAATCGCTACCGCGCATGCGCAGCAGAATCACCCCCAGCACGGCGCCGACCAGCGACGACAGCAGAATGGTCAGCGGCAGAATCTGCCAGCCACCCCAGGCGCCGAGCATGGCCAGCAACTTGAAGTCGCCATAACCCATGCCTTCCTTGCCGGTGATCAGCTTGAACAGCCAGTACACCGACCACAGGCTCAGGTAGCCGGCAATGGCCCCCCAAAGCGCGTCCTCCAGGCTGGTGAACAGCCCGAAGTAATTGACGATCAACCCCAGCCACAGCAGTGGCAGCACCAGAACATCAGGCAGAATCTGGTGATCGGCATCGATCAGACTCATCGCCAGCAGGCCCCAGGCCAGCACCAGCATCGCCCCTGCCTCCCAGGTAAAGCCGAAATGCCAGGCTATGTAGCCGGAAAGCACACCGCAGGCCAGTTCGACGATGGGGTAGCGTTTGCTGATCGGCGTCTTGCAGTTCGAACACTTGCCGAGCAGGAACAGGTAGCTGATGACCGGGATGTTCTCCCAGGGGCGAATCTCATGGCCGCAGCTAGGGCATGCGGAGTTGGGCAGGATCAGGTTGAAGGTTTCTGATTGAGGTGCTTCTGGTAACTCAAGCACCTCACGCGCCTGGCTTTGCCAGTCGCGCTGGAGCATCAGCGGTAGACGGTAGATCACTACGTTGAGGAAGCTGCCGATCAAAAGACCGAAAATAACGCAGACCAAAGCGAAGGCCGACGCATTGTCGGCCAGAATCTCAAGCGCCATGTTTTAGCCGACCACCGCACCCAGTTGGAAGATAGGTAGGTACATTGCAACGATCAGGCCGCCGACCAGTACGCCGAGCACAGCCATGATCATTGGTTCCATCAACGTGGTGAGGTTGTCTACTGCGTTGTCGACTTCTTCTTCGTAGTAACTGGCAGTCTTGTCCAGCATTTCGTCCAGCGAACCGGCTTCTTCGCCGATGGCTGTCATCTGTACGGCCATGGTGGGGAAGATGCCGGTACTGCGCATGGAGAAGTTCAGCTGAGTGCCTGAGGAGACGTCGACTTTGATCTTGTGCACGGCGTTGCGGAACACGACATTGCCGGTGGCGCCGGCTACCGATTCGAGTGCGTCGACTAGTGGAACGCCGGCTGCAAAGGTCGTTGCCAGGGTGCGGGCGAAGCGCGCGACCACTGCTTTGTACAGGATGTCGCCGATGATTGGGGCCTTGAGCAGTACTCGGTCCAGTGCATCACGAAATTTTTCCGAACGCTTGTAAGACTGGGAAAAAGCGAAGGCAGCGGCAAAAATTACGGCCAGGACCACAAACCACCAGCGCTGCAGGCCTCGTGACAGATCGACGACGACTTGGGTAAAGGCCGGTAGCTCGGCACCAAAACCTTGGAACACCGACTCGAATTGCGGCACGACCTTGATCAGTAGAATGGCTGTCACGATCACTGCAACTACAACGACCGCGATCGGGTAGGTCATCGCCTTCTTGATCTTGGCTTTGAGAGACTCGGTCTTTTCCTTATAAGTGGCGATACGGTCCAGCAGTGTTTCCAGGGCACCTGACTGCTCGCCGGAGTCAACCAGGTTGCAGTACAGGTCATCGAAGTACATTGGTTTCTTGCGCAGCGCTGACGCAAAGCTATTGCCGGCGGCAACCTCCTGTTTAACCTCATCGATCAGTTTGCGCATATTGGGGTTGTCAAAACCCTCCGCGATGATGTCGAAAGACTGCAGCAGCGGCACGCCGGCCTTCATCATGGTCGCCATCTGCCGAGTGAACAGGGCGATGTCCATCGGCTTGATTTTCTTGCCTGCGCCGAACAACGAAACCGCCTTCTTGCGCACCTTGATCGGGTTGATACCCTGCTTGCGCAGTTGTGCCTTGACCAAGGCAGGCGACTGCCCGCTAAGCTCACCTTTTACCTTGCCTCCCTTTCTATCGGTGCCTTCCCAAGCGAATACGCTGGTTTTCAGTGCTTTTTCCGCCATGGATTAATCCTTGGTCACGCGGTTGACTTCTTCCAGGCTGGTGATGCCTTGCATCGCCTTGAATAGCCCCGAAGTACGGAGGTCGTTGAAACCATCGGCTCGTGCCTGCTTGGCGATTTCGATGGAGTTGCCTTCCTCCATGATAATGCGTTGCAGTGAGGGCGTGATTTTAACTACTTCATAAATCCCAACCCTTCCTTTATAGCCGCCTTTGCAATTGTCGCAGCCGTTGGGTGCATAGAGCTTGAAGGTGCCGATCTTGTTTTCCGGGAAGCCTTCCTTGAGTAGTGCCTCGCGCGGTAGCTCCAATTCCTTCTTGCAGCTGCAAAGTTTGCGAGCCAGGCGCTGGGCGATGATCAGGTTGACAGAGGTCGCGATGTTGAACGCCGGCACACCCATGTTGCGCAAGCGGGTCAGGGTTTCTGCGGCGCTGTTGGTGTGCAGGGTCGACATCACCATATGGCCTGTTTGCGCGGCCTTGACTGCAATCTCCGCTGTTTCCAGGTCGCGGATCTCCCCCACCATGATCACGTCAGGGTCCTGGCGCAGAAAGGCGCGCAGGGCCTGGGCGAAATCCATGCCGTGCTTCGGGTTGACGTTGACCTGGTTGATGCCTTCGAGGTTTATTTCCACCGGGTCTTCTGCGGTGGAGATATTGATGTCTGTGGTATTGAGGATATTCAGGCCGGTATAGAGCGATACCGTTTTGCCGGAGCCGGTGGGGCCGGTGACCAGGATCATGCCCTGAGGCTGCTTTAGGGCGGTCATGTAGAGATTTTTCTGCTCCTCCTCGTACCCCAGGGCATCGATACCCATCTGCGCGCTGGTAGGGTCGAGAATCCGCATCACGATCTTCTCGCCCCACAGAGTGGGCAAGGTGTTGACTCGAAAGTCGATGGCTTTGCTTTTCGAAATCTTCATCTTGATCCGGCCATCTTGCGGCTTGCGCCGCTCGGATATATCCAGTTGCGCCATGACTTTCAGGCGAGCGGATAAACGGCTTGCAAGCTGAATAGGCGGGCGTGCAACCTCATGCAGCATGCCGTCGGTACGAAAGCGCACGCGGTAGGACTTCTCGTAGGGCTCGAAATGCAGGTCGGAGGAGCCCCCTTTGATCGCGTCCAGTAGCATCTTGTTGATAAAGCGCACCACAGGTGCATCATCGGCATCGCCACCATTGCCGGCATCATCCCTGTCGTCGTTGACGGCTTCTACATCCAGGCCGTCCAGGTCAACATCAGCCAAGTCCTCCATGCCGGTATTACCGGTATCGAAAAAACGCTCCAAGGCATCGCCCAGCTTGTCATCCTCGACCAGCAGCGCCTCGGTGCTAAGCCCGGCGCTAAATTGAACGTCGGTGAGTGCCTGATGGTTGGTGGGGTCGGAAAGCGCGATAAACAGCTTGTTGCCCCGACGGTATAGCGGCAAAACACGATGCTGGCGGCAGAGCTTTTCGCTGAGCACCTCTCGCGGCTGACTGTCCTTGTCGATGGCGGTCAGGTCGAAATACGGCACGCCAAACTGTTCGGCCGCCACCTCGGCCAGTGCGCGGCTGCTTACCAGCTTGTTCTGTACCAGATAAGACACCAGGGGGATCTTGTTGCGGGCTGCCTGCGCCTGAGCATTACTGGCTGCGCGTTCGTCGAGAATCTCTGCATTAACGAGTTGTCGGGCAAGGCCGGTGGCGATCACGGTGTCATTCATTGCAATAGGTATCGAACTGATGGCTAGAACATCCTTATAGCCTAAAGCCATGCTGTCGCCCAAGCGCGTTTTGTGTGGGTGACATAAAGTGTCAGTTGGTGACTGTTTTGTAAGGAGCGCCTTGCCAGTCATCAGTTGGAATCTAGGTCATTAGAGGTCGATTTGTAGTCAAATGTCGCGGTTTGATGGGCGTGCTTCAGTTGGGTTTGTATTTGGCACGATACCTGCTTGGTTGGGATAAGGTCCATGACCTCAACCACAATAGGAGTTCGTCCATGAAGTCTCTTAAGAAGCAAAAAGGTTTTACTCTGATCGAGTTGATGATTGTGATTGCAATCATCGGTATTTTGGCCGCTATTGCTATTCCTCAGTTCAACGAGTATCGCGCTAAAGCGAACGATACTACCTCTACTGCTGACGCCAAGAATGGTATCACTGCCATTATTTCTTCTCTGCGCTAATTTAAGGGGTATATGATGAAAAAGATTGCACTAGTAGCCTTTGGTATTTTGGCGTCTACAGCTGCACATGCAGTGCAGTTTGAAAATAGTGGCGCATTTCGCATGACCGATTGCACCCTCTTGAATGAGAACGTGCAAATCAACCTTTCCGCCGGGGTAAGGGCGGGCGTGGTATGTAACGCAGCAACAGGCGTTGCTATTGGGACCTGCCATATCGGTGGTCGTACAGCCGCTCGTGAGGTTGAAGTTCTTGTTGCTTCTACTGATCCAAATGCGCCTGCGGGTACTCTGGTGTCTCAGAACCCACCGGTATTTCAGACTCGCACCGGCCCGGTAGTAGCTACTGCGTCCACTCGTCAGGGTACCGTTGTACCTCTTTACCCTCAGGGTGATGCCTGTACTGCTGAGATCGCTGAAGCTCAGGCCACTGCCCGTCTTGCGCAGTAAGTGATCTTTTATGTGTGGGAAGGGATTCTCCACACATACTTGATTTTTGTATAAGGGCTCTGTTTTTGTTCTGGGGTGACTCTCATAGCTGTCGTTAATGAATTGAATGGTTTTCAATGAGCGTTAATTTGGTGCTAAATTTTACTCATGATGAATTTTTCTGGTGTTTTGGTCGGGCTGGTTCTGGCTTTTCGTGCTCGTTATTTGTGGCTTAGTTTTATTTCTTTATCATTTCTGATCGTTGCTGTCTTCTTGGCTGCCCAGTTTAGTGGGAGGCAGCCTGCAACTGTGGCCTTGGATGTTGGCCTTTCAGTAATGAGGTTTGCGCTGCCTGTGGTATCCATTCTGGTAGTTCAGGCAATAATGTCTCAGGAATTTGAGCGTCGCTATTTTCTGAGCTTTCTGCCTTATCCACGTCCTCGGTTTAAATTCCTATTTGAGCGCTTTGCGGCGGTCGCTATATTGACTGTTGGCCTCCTGTTGGTCATGGCGTTGGTGTTGGCGATTATGGTCAGGGTGGTGTCTGGTTATCAGCAGGCGACGTCGGTTGACTTGGGGGTGATTTATGTTTTTGTCGTTGCTTTTTTGTTAGTGGATTTGATGCTTATATCTGCGTTTGCACTTATGTTATCAGTAGTGGCTTCTACTGCTAGTTTTGTGTTGATTGGTGCTGTTGGTTTTATGGTTTTGGCTCGCTCCTATGCAGCTGTAATTGGCTTGTTGCTTCATGATGGGGCTCTGGTGAGTGGAGTGGAAAGTTACAGGAATGGTCTTGGTGCTCTTTTTTATGTTCTTCCTAATTTAGGGGCGCTTGATGTACGGTCGGCTGCCTTGTATGGGAAAGCTGAGTTCTTTCCTTCGGATTGGCCTTGGTTGATTATTTCTTGCCTATTTTATTTGGTCGCGATTTTGGCTTTTTCGGTGTGGGGCCTGCATCGTAAGCGGTTAGCATGAATATCAAAAAACAAAATTTTTCACTGTTGGTTGGTTTTTTTTCAATTTCTTTTTTTTGGGGGGGTTATTTTTTTGAGGGGCAGCGTCCTCTTGTAAAATTTGCTCCAGAAGTTTCGGATAGAGTTGTTGTGTCTGCGCCAGTGCTGTTAATGCTCTATGGTGGGGACCGTTTTCTAGCGGCTGATATGGAGGTTATGCGATTAGCTGCGACAGGGATGGATGATGGATTTACTGATGCGGACTATCTTGTTCGTGCTCAGCGTGTGGTTTCAGAGTTAAATCCGTGTCATGAAGATAACTACTATATAGCCAATGGCCTTCTGGCTTGGGGGGGCGCTGTCGCAGAAGGTAACGAAATTCTGCGTAGGGCTATAAGTTGCCGATTCTGGGATGGACTGCCTGGTTTTTTCTATGGCATCAACCTTTCTTTCTTTGATCGAAACGCTGAGGCGGCAGCTTTGGCTTTGGAACAGTCAGCGGAGCGCTGGCCAGAGAATGCTGCTGCACTACGTAAATTAGCCATAATGCTGAAAGTGGAAGAATTCTCCGATGAGCGTTTAGCTATTAGTTATCTAACTCAGCAGCGGGATTCCACTGCTGATGCTCAATTGCGAGAGATGCTTGATCGCCGAGTTATTCGTTTGCAAGGCTTGGCGGATCTTCGCGCTGCTCAGGCACGTTACGAATCCAAGCATGGTCCCCTAAGTGTGCTGACACAACTCGTTGATTCTGGAGAAATTGTAACTATTCCTGAGGATCCCCTGCGTCTGGGGTACGAGTTGCGTGAAGGGCGTATAGAGTTGCGTAAGTTGAAAATTGTGGGTTTGGAGGAGCAGCCTTGAGCGCTGTACTGGAGTTCAAAGGCGTAAGTCATACCTTTCGCACTAAGGGCAAAGAAGTTCGTGCGTTAAATTGCGTGAATTTTGCCCTCACCGAAGGTGAGGTTTTTGGTTTCGTTGGCCCTAACGGTGCCGGCAAGTCCACCACTATCAAGGTGATGCTGGATATCATCAACGACTATCAGGGCGAGGTGAGCATCTACGGTGTCGATGCGCATCGAGCCGAGGCGCGTCAGCCTTTGGCTTTCGTGCCTGAGTCGCCAGCACTTTACGAGCAATTTACCCCGCTGGAAATCCTGCGCATGGGCCTGTCCATGTACGGCATCAAGCGGGCGGACGCCGATGCCTGGTGCATGCACTGGCTGGAGCGTTTCTCCGTCGATATGAACGCCAAGCGGCGTATTCGCGAGTTGTCCAAGGGCAACGTTCAGCGGGTGGCGTTGGCCCATGCGATGGTTGTACAGCCGAAGTTGCTGGTGCTGGATGAGCCGCTTTCGGGCCTCGATCCGGTTGGGCGCAAGGATGTGGTGGACATCCTGACCGAGTTCAAACAACAGGGTGGGGCGATTTTTTTCACCTCTCACGTTTTGCACGATGTCGAGCGTATCGCCGACCGCTTTGGTTTTATCAATAAAGGCGAGCTGCTGACCGTGCGCTCCCCGCGTGAGCTGGCGGCTGAGCGGGCTGACGATATGCTGGTGCGTTACCACGCGGCGCAGCCGATTGGTGAGCCGTTGCGTGTACTGCGTGAAGGTGAGTTTGAATGCGAGGTTTTGCAGGCGGACTTGCCGGCGTTCATTGCGCAGTTGAATCAGCTTGGCGGCCATTTGCTGACGATCAAGCCGGCCGTTTCGCTGGAGACCGTGTTCTTCAATATTCTTGATGGCGCCGCTCGAAAGACGAGTGCCTGACGTAGGGTGCGCTGCGCGCACCGACTACTCGTTGCGATTTTTCTCGATCCTGCAGCAGCCGCTCTTTGGGAGGGGCAGTGCGATTGTGGGAGGCCGCTATTCGCCGCGAGGCGCGGCTCTTAGGGTTGGCGTTGTGTTACAGCGCCAACCTCATCGACAAATCCACCGCCTTCACATCCTTGGTCAGCGTCCCCAGCGAAATGTAATCCACGCCGGTTTCTGCAATCACGCGCAATGTGCTGTCATTGATCCCGCCCGAGGCTTCGAGCTTGGCGCGGCCGGCGGTGAGTCTTACGGCTTCGCGCATATCCTCGAGTGACAGTTCGTCGAGCATGACGATATCGGCGCCCGCTTCCAGGGCTTCGCGCAGTTCTTCCAGGCTTTCCACTTCCACTTCCACCGGCTTGCCCGGGGCGATCTGGTGGGCGGCGCTGATGGCCTGGGCGATGCCGCCGCAGGCGGCGATGTGGTTTTCCTTTATAAGGAAGGCGTCGTACAAACCGATGCGGTGATTGTGGCAGCCGCCGCAGGTCACGGCGTATTTCTGCGCCAGGCGCAGACCGGGCAGGGTCTTGCGGGTGTCCAGCAGTTTCACCTGGGTGCCTTCGACCAGGTCGGCGTAATAACGGCAGCGGGTGGCGACGGCAGACAGGGTCTGCAGGAAGTTCAGCGCGCTGCGCTCGCCGCTGAGCAGGGCGCGGGCCGGGCCTTCGAGGCGGAACAGGGTCTGGTCGGCGTGAACACGGTCGCCATCCTGCACCTGCCAGTGCACCGCGACGCGCGGGTCGAGCTGACGAAATACCGCATCGACCCAGGCAGTGCCGCAAATCACAGCATCTTCACGGGTTATCACCCGGGCGCTGGCCAGGCGCTCGGCCGGAATCAGCTGGGCGGTGATGTCGCCGCTGCCGATGTCTTCGGCCAGGGCACGGCGGACATTGGCTTCGATTTCGCTGCTGAGTTCGGCGAGGGTCAGGTTGGGCATGATCGGCTCCGGTGTAGGCGAGCGGCGATTATAGAGGCAGGTGGTGGCAGGGCAATGCTCCATCACGATGCCGCGCCCTTATGTCGTTCTGCAAAATGAGCAGGCACTTTTACACGTTGTCGTGGTTCTCAATGAAGCGAGCAGGTCCAGTGATCTGACCGCCGGTGCAGCGTTACCGGGCTGTCAGCGTTAGGCTGTAAGGGTGCCGCTGTCGTGTATTGGCTACCGTCCGGAGGTGGCGTGTGGCTATCTGTGATCTGCATCATGTCTGTAGGAAAAATTGGCTTGGTATGGCGCGCAGCCTCCCTATAATGCCTTTACTTTTTTCATTATTGACGCCAGGCCTTTGACGTTACGGACGACGCTCGGTTGACGCTGTGCAGACCAGGAAGCTCGGGTTCGGGCAGTCTGCGGGAGACTAGAATGAAGACCGACGCGAATGTGGTGCACCTTAACAAGGCCACCGCAGAGCAATCGCCAACTTCGCCGGTAGGAAGACTGCCCGTGGCGCTGATTCAGGTGCGTGACAAAGCCGCGCAACAGCTCAAGCAGAATCTGCAGAGCCTGTTCGACAATGCCGACGATACCCTCTTCGAGATGGCGGATCGGGCGACCAGTAATGCCGAGCAGAATGCCTTCTTCGAGGCCATGCGCGACCTGCGCCTGAAGCGCAAGAGCATCGAGCGCGGTTTCCTGCAGAAGGTGTTCGAGTCCTTCGCCAACCTCAATCAGTACGAGATTGGCAAACCACAGCCTGCGCTGGATGCGGTGTCGTTCGATAGCCTGAGCCTGGTGCAGAATGACGAACTGGAAGAGACCGTGGCGCTGGATGCCATGGTCGCCAGGGTGATGAGCCGCGACGCCGTCGCGCTGGGCCATCTCACCACCCGTCTCAATGCGCTGATCAGCAAGAAGCTCGATGACAAGAGCAATCCGCTCGGTCCCACCCTGCTCAGTGAATACTTTCTCGACTCCTGCAGCGGCCTGGGTGTGGAGATCAAGGTCAAACTGATCATTCTCAAGCTGTTCGAGAAGTACGTGCTGGGCGGCTGTGACACGCTCTATGCCGAGGCCAATCAGGCGCTGATCAGTGCCGGTATTCTGCCTGAACTGAAATCCGCACAGCCGCGTCGTCAGCAGCGCCCGACAACGCCCACTTACGCTCAAGGCGCCGGTGAGGAAGGTATTCCTCTGCTCGAAGGCGCCGATCAGAGCGTGCAGGAAGTGTTCGGCGCGTTGCAGGACCTCCTTTCTCAGGTGCGTGGCACTGCCATGCCGCGCCGTGCCCAGACGCGCGACGCGCTGCCGATCACCAGTAATGACCTGATGCGCCTGTTGTCGCATATGCAGCAACGTGCGCCGGCGCAGGCCAACGTCGAGGATTTCGACCTGCGCGACCAGCTCGAACAGCTGCTCGAGCGTGCCAGTGCCAAGAGCGGCAAGGCGCGGGTCGTCGGTGAAGTCGATGAGGACGTGATCAACCTGGTGTCGATGCTGTTCGAATTCATTCTCGACGATCGCACCCTGCCTGATTCGCTCAAGGCACTTATCGGCCGCCTGCAGATCCCGATGCTCAAGGTCGCCGTGCTGGACAAGACTTTCTTCAGCCGTGGTAGCCATCCGGCGCGCCGACTGCTCAACGAGATCGCCTCTGCGGCGCTGGGTTGGGTCGACCAAGACGATGCGCAGCGCGACAGCCTCTATCAGAAGATCGAGCAGGTGGTTCAGCGCCTGCTCAATGATTTCGTCGATGATCCGGCGATCTTCTCCGAACTGCTGGCCGAGTTCATGGCCTTCACCGGCGACGAGCGTCGCCGCAGCGAGCTGCTCGAGCAGCGCACGCGTGACGCCGAGGAGGGCAGCGCCAAGGCCGAACTGGCTCGCCGCCAGGTCGAGCACGCGCTGAACGAGCGTCTGCTGGGCAAGACCCTGCCGGAAGTGGTGGTGCGTCTGCTGCAGGAGGCCTGGAGCAAGGTGCTGATGCTCACCTGTCTCAAGCATGGGGTGGACTCGGACGAATGGCATGCCGCCCTGCAGACCATGGACGATCTGGTGTGGAGCGTCGCTCCGCATGAAGATCCGGAAGCACGTCTGCGTTTGCTCGAGCTGGTGCCCGGTTTGCTCAAGGCGTTGCGTGAGGGCATGGCCAGCGCGGCCTTCGATCCTTTCTCCACCAGCGAGTTCTTCAGTCAGCTGGAGGTGCTGCATGTGCAGGCCTTCCAGCGTTTCAAGCGTGCCGCAGCGGAGCCCGAGGTGGTGCCGGAGCCGTCCGGGGAGACGAGCGACGCCGAGCAGACCGGTATCGAGCTGCCGCTGCTTGAGTTGCCTGCTGCCGAAGAGGTGCAAGGCGCTCCGGCAATGATCGAAGTGGTCGAAGAGATCATTCTCCTGGCGCCTGGGCAGACCCGGCCTCAGGAGCCTGACGTGATGGCCCCGGACGATGACGAGGCGCTGCAGTACGTAGACAGTCTGCGCGTCGGCAGCTGGGTCGAGTTCCAGGAAGATGAAGAGCACAAGCTGCGTTGCAAACTGGCGGCGATCATCAAACCGACCGGCAAGTACGTGTTCGTCAATCGCACCGGCATGAAAGTGCTGGAGAAGAGTCGCAACGCGCTGGCCGTGGAGTTCCGCCGCAATGCCATCCGCCTGCTCGACGATGCACTGTTGTTCGACCGTGCGCTGGAGTCGGTAATCGGTAACCTGCGCAAACTGAAGAACGCCTGACCCGTTTGGCCGGGGAGCGCACCGCTCCCTATTTCAGCAGTAACCGCGCCGCGAGGCGCGGATGCTCGCGAATTTCCCGCCTTTGCACATCCTGTTGCGGCCTCGCTCTTGGCCGCCGTAGCCTCCTGCTCTAGAGTGGGGGCTCGTTCAGGAGCATTCCATGCAGCTCGACCCCTCAACCGGCTGGTTTCAGGGCATTGATCACTGTCCTTCGCCGAATTTCAATGCTCGCCCCTGTGGCGAAATTTCTCTGCTGGTAGTCCACAACATCAGCCTGCCGCCTGGGCAGTTCGGTACCGGCAAGGTGCAGGCGTTCTTTCAGAATCGGTTGCCCACGGGTGAGCATCCCTTCTTTACCGAGATTGCATCCCTGCAGGTTTCCGCGCATTTCTTCGTCGAGCGTGATGGCAGGCTGACGCAGTTCGTCTCCTGTCTGGATCGTGCCTGGCACGCCGGCGTTTCATGGTTCGACGGGCGCGACAACTGCAATGATTTTTCGCTAGGAGTGGAGCTGGAAGGGACGGATGATCTGCCCTACACCGACGCTCAGTACGCCAGGTTGACCGAGCTGACGCGGCAGTTGCTGGACGCTTACCCGGCGCTGTCGACGCAGCGTATTCGTGGCCACTGCGACATCGCACCAGGGCGCAAGACCGACCCGGGGCCGGCATTCGACTGGTCGCGCCTGCATGCCGACTTGAAGGAGAGGTAGCAATGAGTTTTCTGGTGATTCTGCTGGTGCTGTGGGTCGAGAAGTTTTCCGCCTGGCGCCTGCGCATCCAGCAGGACGGCCCCTGGCTGGCGCAATTGCAGCGCTTGCAGAGCGGCGGCCTGCAACAAGCCCCCTGGCTGTGTCTGCTGCTTCTGGTGCTGCTGCCGGTGTCGCTGCTGGGGCTGCTCCTGTTGATCCTCAAGCCCCTGGCGTACGGCTGGCTGGCCCTGCCCGTGCACCTGTTGGTACTGATCTACAGCCTGGGTCGTGGTGACCTCCTTGCCGCGCTGGGGCCGTTCCGTGATGCCTGGCGGCGCGGTGATGGTCAGGCGGCCTACCACGTAGCCGAGCGTGACCTTGCGCTGGCACCGGAGGAGGGCGCCGAGCTGCTCCAGCAGGTGCAAGGGCACCTGCTGTGGCAGGCCTACCAGAGTTTCTTCGCGGTGATCTTCTGGTACCTGCTGCTGGGGCCCATGGCTGCGCTGGCATACCGCCTGTTGGCGTTGTGTGCGGAGCATGCCGAGCAGCCGGCCCTGCGTGAACGAGCCGTGCAACTGCGGCATGCCTTCGATTGGCTGCCGGCGCGGGTGCTGGCGTCGAGTTTCGCCCTGGTCGGCAACTTCGTCGCGGTCAGTCGCGCCTTGCTGCACGAGCTGCTGAGCTGGGACATCTCCGCCGCGCAACTGGTGATCAAGGCCGGGCGTGCCGCCGGCGAGATGCCTCCGCCAGTGATGGGCGAAGAAGGCGTCGATACCCTGGATCAACTGTGGCAACTGCTGATACGCGCTGCGGTGGTCTGGTACGCCGGTTATGCGGTCTGGGTGCTGTTCATCTAGCGCCTGATCCAGGCGACACCCTGCCGGGCGGGGCGACCTGCTGCCACACCATAAGTGGCAGGTTGCACCCGCCCTGTTTCCTTCTGTCATGCGTTGGCGAACTACGCTTACCCGGCTCGGGGCGAGCGAGGCGCGCTGCGCGCGTTTAACCTTAAGTTACAGAGAGGCGTGTCGATAAGGGGTATAAGTAGGCGCTAGCCGGGCCTGTTTGGTGATTTTCGCCACATTTATATGGCTGTATTGACCGCGTTGATCGACGCGTAACAGGTCGGGCTGCCCAGGACGCCGCTGTCAGCCCGCAAGAGGCGCGGCGGCCGTTCAGCGACACCAATAACAATAATGGCAACTGGAGACGTCTAGTGAAGACCGTGTTGTATCCGGCCATCGCGCTGATGAATCGCCTCAGCTTCGGCATGAAGTTCAGCCTGATCAGTGTTCTGTTCTTCCTGCCCATGCTCGTCACCAACTTCTACCTGGTGCGCGACTCCTATCGACAGTTCGTCGGCACCCAGACTGCCCTGGAGAGCCTCGAACTGCTGGGCAACAGCCTGCAACTGCGCCGCGACCTGGAAAGCCTCAACGATCTGGTACAGATCAACTCGATGATCGGTCAGTCCGGTCAGGCGGGCGACCTGGAGGGGCGCATCGATCAGTTGGAGAGCTCGCTCAATACCGGTTTGCAAGGCCTTGAGCCGGTTACCCAGGATGCCGAGCAGAGTGCCGAGTTCACTGCCAAGCGCGATGAGCTGCTGGCCGATTTGCAGAGCGCCGCCACCGAGACGTCGTTGCAGAGCAAGGCGGTGATCGTCGAGAGACTGCTCGGTTCTTCCCAGGTATTCATCAAGCTGGTGGCCAGCCAGGCCGGCCTTAGCCAGGACCCTCAGCGTCAGGTGCGGCAGATCAGCGAGCTGATCACCAATGTCACCCCGCAGGTCACCGCTGCGCTGAGCCAGGGGCGCGCCATTGGCGCCTATTCCCTGGGGCAGGGCTTCCTCAACTCCTCGGCCAGCACCAAGTTCGATGAGCTGCTGTTGCTGCTGGAGAAGCTCCACGCCGAGTATGGCCTGAACCTGCAGGACGCGCTGGCCGGCAACGTCGCCGCGCAGAATGGCCTGGGCAGTCTTGCCGAGGCCAGCCGGCAGACGCTCAAGGACAGTGCCGTGCTGTTCGAGGATCAGGTGATCATCGCCGACAGCCTGGATACGCCCTGGACGCAGTTCTACGATCAGGTCAGCCAGGAAATGGCCAAGACCTATGCGTTCAACGACGGCCTGCTGGCCTTTCTCGACAGCCAATTGAGCGAGCGCCTGAGCGAGAACCGCGCGCAGATGCTGCTGCTGGTTGTGGCGCTGGTGGTGGTGTTCCTGCTGATCGTCTATCTCTACGGCGGCTTCTACGTTTCCACCCGTGCGACGCTGAAGAACCTCGGTCAGGTGATGGACAAGGTGGCGGCTGGCGATATGACGGTCAACTTCCGGGCGCAGAGTCGCGATGAGCTGGGCGAGCTGGGCCAGGTATTCAACCAGACCGTGGTGCGTATCCATGACCTGATCGAGCGCGTCGGGCACACCGTCGGCGAAGTCGGCGGCCAGGCGGATCGCGTCGAGCTGGTCTCGGGCGAGAGCAACCAGGCCGTGGCCAGCCAGCGTGCGCAGATCGAGCAGGTAGCGACGGCGATGAACCAGATGGCTGCCACGGCGCAAGAGGTGGCGCGCAGTGCCGCCGCTGCGGTGGGCAGTGCGCAGAGCGTGAATCAGGAGACGGTCACCGGGCGTGCCCTGGTCGAGACGCAGGTCGGGGCGATTCAGCGTCTGGCCGGCGAGATCGATCAGTCGGTGACGGTGGTCAATCAACTGGCCAATGACAGTGCGGCCATCAGCCAGGTGCTGGACGTGATCAAGGGCATCGCCGAGCAGACCAACCTGCTGGCGCTCAATGCCGCCATCGAAGCGGCGCGCGCGGGTGAGCAGGGTCGTGGTTTCGCCGTGGTGGCCGACGAGGTGCGTAACCTGGCCAAGCGCACGCAGCAGTCCACCGAGGAAATCGAGGCGATGATCGTCAAGCTGCAGGGCGGCGTCGGTGCGGCGGTCAAGGCGATGAACGCCAGTCATCAGATGGCTGACGGTACGGTGAGCGAGTCCGCCAAGGTGCAGTCGGCCCTGGAGAACATCCTCGGTGCGGTGGGCATGATCGTCGATCAGAATCAGCAGATCGCGGCGGCGGCCGAGCAGCAGACCGCCGTGGCGCACGATATCGATCAGAACATCGTCGAGATCAACCACGCGGGTGAGCGCACCGCAGCCGGTGCCAGCCAGACCGAGCAAGCCAGCCGCGAGCTGAGCGAACTGGTGTCGCGTCTCAAGCAGTTGATCAGCGCATTCCGGGTCTAGTTGCTGCGTGGCAGGCGCTTCGGCGGCGATGCTTATGCAGTGATCGCGGCTGAAGCCCCTCCCACGGAGGCGACCGATCTCGCCTCAGTTCCAGCCGAACAACTCATCCGCATTACGGCTGCTGGCTGCTGCCAGTTCTTCGGCTGTCACACCACGTAGTGTTGCCAGCTCGCTGCAGATGTCCTGCAGATGCTCCGGGCTGTTGCGCTGGTTCGGGTGCATGGCGGGCGCCATGTCCGGGGCGTCGGTTTCCAGCACGATGGCGTCCAGTGGCAGCTGCGCCACCACCTTGCGCAGTCGATTGGCTTGCGGCCAGGTGGCGGCGCCGCCCAGGCCGAGACGAAAGCCCAGCTTGATGTACTCGCGGGCTTCTTCCTGGCTGCCGGCGAAGGCGTGGATGATGCCGCCGCGCGCCAGGCGAAAGCGCTTGAGCGTGGCGATGGTCGCGGCATGGGCACGACGCACGTGCAGCAGTGCCGGCAGTTCGAACTCCACCGCCAGCTCAAGCTGCGCTTCGAACAGCTTCTGCTGGCGCTGCCGATCCAGGTGCTCCAGGTAATAGTCCAGGCCGAACTCGCCAACGGCGCAGAGCTTGCGATGCCCGGCCAATCTGCCCAGCCAGTCGCGCAGTTCATCGAGATGCTCTGGGCTGTGCTCGTCCAGGTAGACCGGATGCAGGCCGAATGCGGCATGCAGCTCTTGATGTTCCTCGACCAGTTGCCACAGTCGCTGCCAGTTGCCCTGGTAGACCCCGAGTACCACTATGCGGCTTACGCCGAGCGCGCGGCTGCGCGCGAGCACTGTGTCGCGATCAGCATCGAATTCGGGGAAATCGAGGTGGGTGTGGGTGTCGATCAGGCGCATCGGTCGGCTCGCGGATGGGTGTTCAGGTTCGGCTATTTTCGTCTTTCCCGCCAGCATGAGGGAGCGTTGGCCGATCTTTTCAGTCGTATGGCTATGGAGGCGTTTCACTCGGGTAGTGAAATAAGGAGGTCGCTGGGTGCGCCATGTACGCAAGCTGTTGAGCCTGTTGTTCGCCGTGTTTCTGCTGATGGTGGCCGCGTCGCTGCTGTTTCTGCAGCTGTTCGACTGGAACCGCGCGCGGCCGTTGATCAACGAGCAGGTTTCTGCCGCCCTGAATCGGCCGTTCGCCATCGAGGGCGATCTGCGTGTGTTCTGGCAGCGAGAGGCCGGCGAGGAGGGCTTGAGCGCCTGGCTGCCCTGGCCGCATTTCGCCGCCTAGCACTTGCGCCTGGGTAATCCCGATTGGGCGCAGGGCGAGACCTTCGTCAGCCTGGAAAGCGTGCGCTTTCACCTGTCTCCGCTGCCACTGCTGTGGAAGACGGTGAGCATCCCCGCTATCGAACTCGGCGCACCGGTCGCCGATCTGCAGCGGCTGGCCGATGGTCGCGCCAACTGGGTGTTCGATCTGGGCGAGGAACAGTCCGCCGATACGGCTCAGCCCAGCCCCTGGACGCTGGATATCGGCACCATCGCTTTCGACAAGGGGCAGGTGAAGCTCGATGACGCGCTTAGCGACACCCGCCTGCAGGCGCTTATCGAGCCACTGGGCAAGCCGATTGCTTTTGCCGATATCGTCGGCAAGAGCACGGCCGAGCGCCTGGCACAGAGCAATGCCAGCGCCCAGGATTATGCGTTCGCCTGGCAAGCCAAGGGCCGCTTGCGTGGTCAAGCACTGACCGGCAGCGGCAAGGTGGGTGGCCTGCTCGCGTTGCACGATGCCGCGCAACCCTTCCCCTTGCAGGCCGATCTGCGCATTGGCGCGACCCGCATCGTGCTGGCCGGCAGTCTGACCGATCCACAGAACCTGGGCGCTCTGGATCTGCGCTTGCGCCTGTCCGGTGCCAGCCTTGGGCATTTGTATCCGCTGACCGGTGTAACGCTGCCGGAGACTCCGCCCTACAGCACCGATGGCCGTTTGCAGGCCGACTTGCACAATGCCGACGGGGCGATCTTTCGCTACCTCGGCTTCAACGGCCAGATCGGCGCCAGCGATATCCATGGCGACCTGACATTCGTGGCGCGTCAGCCGCGACCGAAACTGTCCGGCCAACTGACTTCCAATCAGCTGCTGTTCAGTGACCTGGCGCCGCTGATCGGCGCCGACTCCGGCGAGGACAAGCGTGAGCGTGGTGAGCGGGACGTGCAGCCCGCGAACAAGGCGTTGCCCGTTGCGCAGTTTCGTACCGACCGCTGGCGTGCGATGGACGCCGATGTGCGCTTTGTCGGCAAGCGCATCGTGCATGGCGAACAGTTACCGATCACCGACCTCGACACCCATGTGCTGCTCAACGACGGCGCGTTGAGCCTGGAGCCGCTGCGCTTCGGCATGGCCGGTGGTGTGCTCGATGCGCAGATCCGCCTCAATGGCGCGACCACGCCGTTGCAGGGGCAGATGCATGTGCGCGCGCGTGAACTCAAGCTCAAGCAACTGTTTCCCACCTTCGCCCCGATGCAGACCAGTTTCGGTGAGCTCAACGGCGATGCGCGTATCAGTGGGCGCGGCAACTCGGTGGCCGCGTTACTCGGCAGCGCCGATGGCGAGCTGAAGATGTTGATCAACGATGGTGCGGTCAGTCGCGGGCTGATGGAAATCGCCGGGCTGAACGTCGGCAACTATCTGGTGGGCAAGCTGTTCGGCGATGAGGATGTGAAGATTCACTGCGCGGCAGCGGACCTCGGTATCAAGCAGGGGCTGATGAGCACGCGACTGTTCGTCATCGACACCGACAATGCGGTGATCAAGGTCGACGGCAGCGCCAACTTCGCCAGCGAGCAGCTGGACTTCACCGTCACGCCGTCGACCAAGGGCTTTCGTATCTTTTCCCTGCGCTCGCCGCTGTATGTGCGTGGCACGTTCAAGCAGCCGTCGCCGGGGGTACAGGCCACGCCGCTGGTGCTGCGTGGTGTCGGCCTGGTGGCGCTGGGCGTCGCGGTGGCTCCGGCAGCCGGCTTGCTGGCGCTGGTGGCGCCCAGTGCTGGCGACGAGCCGAGCCAGTGCGCGCCATTGCTGCAGAAAATCCAGGGCGGCTAGGGAGGTTCAGGTTCGAGCCTTGAAGCTGCGGTCGATGGCCTCGATGCCGGGCTGATAGTCGTTGAGTTCGACCGCGCGCAGTGCCCAGGCCAATACACGCTCAGCGATGCGTTTGTGCTGCTGGCTCATGGCATTGACCCGCAGCGGCAGATAATCCAGCAGCTGGGTATCGCCGAAGGTGGCCAGGCGCACTGCCGGCCATTGCTCACGATCCTGTTCACGCAGGGCGTCGAGCACCCCTTCGAGCAGCACGTAGGCGGTGGTCAACAAGGCATCGGGCGGGCCGGCTTGCTCCAGCAGCGCTTGCATCTGCCGATAGCCGCAGGCGCGGCTGAACAGCTCGCCGTGGTAGACGCTGATGCGCCCGTCGAAGCCGGCCAGCGCGGCATGGAAGCCTCGCTCGCGCGCCTGGCTGATGACCAGCTCCGCACGCGCGCCGAGCAGGGCGATATGCCGAGGCTTGGGCGTCAGCAGGCTTTCGGTCAGGGTGCGCCCGGCCTGTTCGTCGTCGCTGACCACCGAGCGGATGTGTACGGGTGAAAGCGCCCGGTCCACGGCTATCACCGGCAGACCGGCAGCGACGATGGCGGGGTACAGCGGGTCATCGGCCGGCAGGCAACTGGCGACGATCAGCGCCTCGCAGCGGCGTGAGCGGAACAGTTCGAGCAACTGTCGCTCGGTGCCCGGATCATCATCGGAGCTGGCGATCAGCAACTGGTAGCCGGCGGCGCGGGCCTTCTGTTCGAGCAGTTTGGCCAGGCGCGCATAACTCGGGTTTTCCAAGTCTGGCAGGATGAAACCCAGGCAGCGACTTTGCCCGCGGCGCAGGCTGGCGGCCTGCTGGTCAGGGAGATAGCCATGCTCCTCGACCACTGCCAGCACTCTGGCCACGGTCGCAGGGCTGATACGCCGCCGTTCGGCCTGACCGTTGATCACGTAGCTGGCGGTGGTCACCGAGACCTGAGCCAGGCGGGCGATGTCACTGAGTTTCACGGGCGCAGCACCATGCAGGGAAAAGGGTTCGAGCGGGCGAACGCGGCGAGTCTACACCGACTCGACGACGACCGGGCTTCAAGGATTACCCATTATCGGATAAGGTGCCAACACTTGGTGAAACGTTTCAGCATTCCATTTCATCAGCTAGTCTAGAACCTGTATCAAGCCCCGCGAGGCAGAGCCGGGCAAGGCGAAAACGCGCCGTCTACCCGTGGTAAATGCCTGCTGCTTGACTCGCGTTGTTCGCCCTTCGAGCCGCCTGTCAACGCAGCATCAGCGAAGCGCAGCGGGGCATTGATCATGCTCTGAGCCAAAAACAATAAGTCGGAGATATTCATATGCTCGAACTTGATGCCAGCCAAATTCAGATGGGCCAGGCGGCGGCGACCAAGGGCGAAGCCCTGGCCATGCTCGGCGATGCACTGGCGCGTAGCGGTCTGGCTACTCCGGCTTACCTCGAAGGTCTGCAGGCACGCGAGGCGCAAGGCTCGACTTTTCTCGGCCAGGGCATCGCCATTCCCCATGGCACGCCGCAGACCCGCGACCAGGTGCTGCGCACCGGTGTCAGCCTGATCCAGTTCCCCGCAGGCGTGGACTGGGGCAACGGTCAGCAGGTCTATCTGGCCATCGCTATCGCCGCCCAATCCGATGAACACCTGCACCTGCTGCAACTGCTGACCCGCGCCCTGGGCGAGGGGGATCTGAGCCAGGCGCTGCGTGAGGCCCGCGAGCCGGCGCAGATACTCGAGTTGCTGCAGGGCGCTCCGCAGGCGCTGGCGCTGGACGGCCAATTGGTGGCGCTGGCGCAGCCTGCCGAAGACTTCGACGAATTGCTCTGGCAGGGCGCACGGCTGCTGCGTCAGGCCGGTTGCGCGCGTAGCGGTTTCGCCCTCGGGCTGGCGCGTGGCGAGCCGCTGCCGTTGGGCGATGGCCTGTGGTGGCTGCACAGCGAGGCCAGCGTCGAGCGGCCTGGCCTGGCTTTCGTCACGCCGGCGCAGCCGCTGACTTTTCGTGGTGAGGCGCTGCGTGGTCTGTTCTGTCTGGCCAGCCAGGGCGAGGCGCATCGCCAGGCCCTGGAGCGGCTGTGCGACGTGCTGATCGGCGGTCGTGCGGCGGCGTTCAGCGAAGCCAGCGATAGCCGCCAGGTGATCGAGGCGCTGGGCGGCGAGGTAGCGCCGGACTGGCCCAGCCTCAGCGTGCCGCTGCTCAATGCCCATGGTCTGCATGCGCGTCCGGCCAAGGCGCTGAGCGAGCTGGCGCAGGGTTTCGCGGGTGACATTCGCGTGCGCTTGCTGGGCGATACGGGCGCAGGGGTGTCGGCCAAGAGCCTCAGCCGCCTGCTGGCGCTGGGTGCACGACGTGGCCAGATGCTTGAGTTCAGTGCCGAAGCGGCGATTGCAGGCAGCGCCCTGCCGGCCATTCGCGCGGCTATGGAAAGTGGCCTGGGTGAGGCGGTCGAGCCGCTGAGCGGTGCCCTGCCCGAAGTCGCTGCGCAGCTTGAACCTTTAGAAGCGGTTGCCCCGGTCGCCGGCAGTCGCTTGCTGGCGGTCGGCGCCTCGCCCGGCATTGCCATCGGTCCGGTACTGGTGCGTACGCCGCCGACCTTTGAATTCACCGAACAGGGGCAGGGCGTCGAGCAGGAGTGCGCGCGCCTGGATTCAGCCCTGGCGGTCGTCGCTGCACAGATCCAGCGCCTGGTCGATGGCGCCGGTGTGGCGAGCATTCGCGAAATCTTCAGCGCCCACCTGGCCATGCTCGATGATCCGGCGCTGCGCGAAGACGTCGACGCTCGCCTGCACAAGGGCGCGAGCGCCGAAGCGGCCTGGCAGGTCGAAGTCGAGGCGGCGGCCAAGCGCCAGGAAGCCTTGCATGACCCGCTGCTGGCAGAGCGCGCGGCCGACCTGCGTGATATCGGCAACCGTGTGCTGGCGCACCTCTGTGGCGTAGAGCTACCCAGCGAGCCGAACGAACCTTACATCCTGGTCATGGCCGAGGTCGTGCCGTCGGACGTCGCCAGCCTCGACCGTCAGCGCGTCGCCGGTATTCTGACCGCCCGCGGTGGCGCTACCGCGCACAGTGCGATCATCGCCCGGGCCCTGGGCATTCCCGCCGTGGTCGGTGCCGGCGATGCTGTGCTGGCGCTGGCTCAGGGCACGCCGCTGCTGCTCGATGGCGACTGCGGCCTGTTGCGCATCGCCCCGGATGCAGAGGAACGTGATCGGGCGTTGCAAGAGCGCGAGGCCGCGCAGCAACGCCGGGAGCTGGCTCATGTAGCACGTTTTGACAGCGCGCAGACCCGGGACGGTGTGCGCGTCGAAGTCGCTGCCAATATCGGCGCCAGCGGCGAAACCGCGGATGCGGTCGAACTGGGTGCGGAGGCGGTGGGCCTGCTGCGCACCGAGCTGGTGTTCATGGAGCATGCCCAGGCGCCGGATCACGCTGCGCAGGAACGCGAGTACCGACGCGTACTCGATGCGCTGGCCGGGCGGCCGCTGGTGGTGCGCACGCTGGATGTCGGGGGGGACAAACCCCTGCCGTACTGGCCGATGCCGGCCGAGGAGAATCCCTTCCTCGGCGTGCGTGGCATTCGTCTGAGCCTGCAACGCCCGGAGATTCTGGAAACCCAGCTGCGCGCCTTGCTTGCCTCGGCCGATGGTCGTCCGCTGCGGATCATGTTCCCCATGGTCGGCTCGGTGGAGGAATGGCGCGCGGCGCGTGACATGGTGCAACGCCTGCGTGAAGAGATCGAGGTGCGCGACCTGCAGATCGGCATCATGATCGAAGTGCCCTCGGCCGCGCTGCTGGCGCCGGTGCTGGCGCGCGAGGTGGACTTCTTCAGCATCGGCACCAATGACCTGACTCAGTACTGCCTGGCCATCGACCGTGGCCATCCGCAGCTGTCGGCGCAGGCCGATGGCCTGCACCCGGCGGTGCTGCGCCTGATCGAGATGACCGTGACCGCTGCCCATGCGCAGGGCAAGTGGGTCGGTGTCTGCGGCGAGCTGGCCAGCGATCGCCTGGCCGTGCCGCTGCTGGTTGGCCTGGGCGTGGACGAGTTGAGCGTGACGCCGCGTTCGATTGCCCTGGTCAAGGCCTGCGTGCGCGAGCTGGACAGCCGCCAGGCGCGAACCCTGGCCGACCGCGCCCTGACCCTGGACAGTGCCAGCGCCGTGCGCGCGCTGGTGGCGGAGATGCACTGATGGCCCGAATCCTGACCCTGACCCTGAATCCGGCGCTGGACCTGACCCTGCGTCTCGACCGCCTGCAGCCCGGCGCGATCAACCGCTGTCATGAGCTGCGCAGCCACGCCGCCGGCAAGGGCCTGAACGTCGCCCAGGTGCTGGCCGACCTTGGCCACAGCCTGAGCGTCGGTGGCTTTCTCGGGCGCGCCAATGCCGCGCCGTTCGAGAGCCTGATGCACAGGCGCGGTTTTCACGACCTGTTCGTTCGCGTACCGGGCGAGACGCGCAGCAACGTCAAGCTGGCCGAGGCCGATGGCTGCATCACCGATCTCAACGGCCCCGGCCCGCAGGTCGAAGTCGAGCACCTGCAGCGTCTGGAGGAGACGTTGCAGCCGCTGCTCGCCGGGCATGATCTGGTGGTGGTCGCTGGCAGCCTGCCGCGCGGCGTCACCCCGCAGTGGTTCGCCGCTCTGTTGCGCCTCATCAAGGCCAGTGGCGTGCCGCTGGCGGTCGACAGCAGTGGGGCGGCCCTGCAGGCGGCGCTAGGCGTCGCGCCCTGGCTGATCAAACCCAACGAGCAAGAGCTGGCCGAGGTGTGCGGCAGTGACTTGGCCGCTGCCGTACAGACGTTGCGCACCCAGGGGATCGAGCACGTGCTGCTGTCGCGCGGTGCGGAGGGCGTCGACTGGCATGGCCCGGACATCGCCCTGCACGCTGTACCGCCGCGTGTCGAGGTCGCCAGCACGGTCGGTGCCGGTGACTCGCTGCTGGCGGCCAGCCTGCATGGCCTGCTCGAAGGCTGGCCGGCCGAGCGCACGCTGCGCCTGGCCACGGCAGTGGCGGCGCAGGCAGTCACCCAGATCGGTTTCGGTATCCATGATCGCGAGCAGTTGGCCCGTCTTGAAGCGGCCGTGCAACTGCAGCGTCTAGAACAATAAGAGGCACCCACCATGAAGTTGCTGATCGTCACTGCCTGCCCCAATGGCCAGGTCACCAGCGTGCTGTGTTCGCGCCTGCTGCAGGCCGCCGCCGAGCGTCTGGGCTGGCAAACCCGCGTCGAAGTGCATGACGCGCGCGCCATTGGCTCGCCGCTGAGCGAAGCCGAAATCGCCGCTGCCGATTGGGTGCTGGTGGTCAAGACCGGTGAGCTGCCGCTAGGCCGCTTTGCCGGCAAGCGCCTGCTGCAGGCCTCGCCTGCCGAGGCGTTGGCTGACCCGCAGCGTTTCTTGCGCGACGCCGCCGAGCGTGCTCAGCCTTATGGCGAAGGCAGTGAGGCTGCGCCTGGCGGCCGCCGCCGGCTGGTCGCGGTCACCGCTTGCCCGACTGGTGTAGCGCATACCTTCATGGCCGCCGAGGCGTTGCAGCAGGCGGCGCAGCGGGTGGGCATCGAGCTGCAGGTGGAAACCCGCGGTTCGGTCGGTGCGCGCAATCTGCTCGACGATGCCGCCATCGCCGCTGCCGATGCGGTGCTGCTGGCCACCGATATCGAAGTGGATACCAGCCGCTTCGTCGGCAAGAAGATCTACCGCTGCGGTACCGGTGTGGCGCTCAAACAGCCGCAGCAGACGCTCGAACGGGCGTTGAGCGAGGCACGTCCTATGAGCGAAGCAGCGCCCGCCGAAGGCAAGTCCGCCGCCAGCAGCGGCGAGAAGACCGGCCCCTACAAGCACCTGCTCACTGGCGTTTCCTACATGCTGCCGATGGTGGTGGCGGGCGGTCTGCTGATCGCGTTGTCCTTCGTGTTCGGTATCGAGGCGTTCAAGCAGGAGGGCACCTTCGCCGCCGCGCTGATGCAGATCGGTGGTGACGCCGCGTTCAAGCTGATGGTGCCGGTGCTGGCCGGTTATATCGCCTATTCCATCGCGGATCGCCCGGGCCTGGCGCCGGGGATGATCGGCGGGATGCTCGCCAGCTCGCTGGGGGCCGGTTTCATCGGTGGCATCGTCGCCGGTTTCATCGCCGGCTATTCGGCCAAGGCCATTGCCCGCTGGGTGCGCTTGCCGGAGAGCCTGGAGGCGCTCAAGCCGATTCTGATCATCCCGCTGCTGGCCAGCCTGATCACCGGCCTGGCGATGATCTATATCGTCGGCAGTCCCGTGGCTGATGTGTTGCAGTCGCTCACCCAGTTTCTCGACAGCATGGGCAGCACCAACGCCATTCTGCTCGGTGCGTTGCTCGGCGGCATGATGTGCGTGGATCTCGGCGGGCCGATCAACAAGGCGGCCTATGCCTTTTCGGTCGGCCTGCTGGCCTCGAGCAGTTACGCGCCGATGGCCGCGACCATGGCCGGCGGCATGGTGCCGCCGATCGCCATGGCCATCGCCACCGTGCTGGCGCGGCGCAAGTTCGCCCAGAGCGAGCGCCAGGCCGGCAAGGCCGCCGGGGTGCTGGGGTTGTGCTTCATTTCCGAAGGTGCGATTCCCTTCGCCGCGAAAGACCCGCTGCGGGTGATCCCGGCGAGCATCGCCGGTGGCGCGCTGACCGGTGCGCTATCGATGTACTTCGGCTGCAAGCTGATGGCGCCGCATGGCGGTCTGTTCGTGTTGCTGATCCCCAACGCCATCAACCACGCGCTCCTGTACCTGCTGGCCATCGTTGCCGGCAGCCTGCTTACTGGCGTGCTCTATGCGCTGATCAAGCAGCCCGAGGCGCAGCCGATGACGGTCGAGGCGCGATAGGCGCACGGCGCTGCGCCTCGGTTACACTGAGGCGAACAGCGCCTGGGTAGTAGGAGTCTGTTGGCTGATCCACGCGCCGATGTGCAGGGCGGGATCATCGCCGGCTTCGTGGCGCAGTCGCCCTCACAAAGAAAGGATCTTTTGTAGATGACTCAAGCTCTTGCCCATCGCTGGCGCTTCTTCCGTGCCGGCGGCTTCGATCAGGTGCAACTGGAAACGCCTGCCGATCTCGCCGCCCTGCGTGGTCTGGACCAGAAGCTCTGGGCCAGCCTGGCCTGCCCGGTGAACAACCTGGAACTGGATCGGCGCATGCTGCAATACATCGACCTGAACAAGGATGGTCGTATCCGCGCCCCGGAAATTCTCGACGTGGTGGACTGGACGCTGGCGCGCCTGCGCGATCCCGCTGTGCTGTTCCAGGCCGGGTCGCTGCAATTGTCGTCGCTCACCGACGATGCTGTCGGCGCGCACCTGCGTCTGGCTGCACAGCGCCTGCTGGGCGTGATCGGGCGGCCCGATGGCGACAGCCTGACACCCAGTGACACCGCCGAACTGGCCAAGCTGTTCCCACCAAACCAGGCCAATGGTGACGGCCTGGTGCCGGCGACCCTGACCGAGGATGCCGAGCTCAAGTCCGCTATCGCCGACATCATTGCCTGCCTGGGCGCGCAGACCGACCGAAGCGGCGAGCCGGCCGTCGGCGTCGAGCAGATCGGCGCCTTCTTCGATCAGGCGCGCCAGCTGCATGCCTGGCATGCACGGGCTGCCGAGCAGGGGCTCGATGTCTTCGGTGAGGGGACCGTGGCGGCGGTCGAGGCGCTGAGCGCGGTGCGCGCCAAGATCGACGATTACTTCACGCGCGTGGCCATGGCTGAATTCGACTCGCGCGCCGCAGCCCTGATGAACGCCAAGGAAGAGGAACTGGTGCGCCTGGCAGCGCTCTCGCTGGCCGATGCCAGCGAGGTGGCCGACCTGCCGCTGGCGGTGGTGCAGCATGGCGATGAGTTGCCGTTGCACAAGGGCCTCAACCCGGCCTGGCAACACGCCATCGGCGAGTTCCGTCAGCGTGTGGTGGTGCCGGTCTACGGGGAGCTGGACTGCCTGTCGCGTGAGCAGTGGCAGCACCTGGTGGCGCTGTGCAGTAACTACCTGGCCTGGCGCGCCGAGACGCCCAACGTGGCGATTGCCGACGTGCTGCCGCGCGGGCGTATCCTCGAACTGGTGGAGCAGGGCGCCGAGGCGCGCCTGCTGGCGCTGGTCGAAGAGGACAAGACCGTCGCCGAAGCGGCGGACGGGCTGGTCGAGCTGGACAAGCTGATTCGTCTGCGTCACGGCCTGGTCACGCTGCTGCGCAACTTCGTGTCCTTTCAGTCCTTCTATTCGCGTCACGAGAAGGCCGTGTTCCAGGCTGGCGTGCTGTATATCGATGGCAAGAGCTGCGAGCTGGTGGTTGAGGTCGACAACGTCGAGGCCCACGCCAAGGTGGCGGCGGCCAGCGATTGCTTCCTGCTCTACTGCGCCTGTACCCGCCGTGGCGAGCCGGTACGCGGCAAGGAAACCCTGAACATCGTGGTGGCCGTGACCGCTGGCAACGAGGGCGACCTGCAGGCCGGTCGCCATGGCCTGTTCTATGACCGCGACGGCAACGACTGGGATGCCACCGTGGTCAAGGTGGTACAGAACGCGGTCAGCATCCGCGAGGCGTTCTGGTCGCCGTATCGGCGCATTTCCAAGCTGGTGTCCGACCAGGTGCAGAAGCTTGCGGCCAGCCGTGACGCCGACATGGTCAGCAAGACCGCGGCCAAGGTCGGTGAAACTGGCGCGGCGCCTGCGACTACCCCGACACCTGCATTCGACATCGCCAAGTTCGCCGGTATCTTCGCGGCCATCGGTCTGGCGGTCGGTGCCCTGGGTACGGCGTTGGCGGCGGTGATTACCGGGATTCTCTCGCTGGCCTGGTGGCAGGTTCCGCTGCTGCTGCTCGGCGTGCTGCTGGCCATCTCCGGGCCGGCCATGCTGCTGGCCTGGTTCAAGCTGCGGCGCCGCAGCCTGGGGCCGATCCTCGACGGTAACGGCTGGGCGGTGAATGCCCAGGCGCGCATCAGCATTCCCTTCGGCACCGCGCTCACGCAGATGGCGGAATTGCCCGAGGGCAGCGACCGCGCGCTGCGTGATCCCTATGCCAACAAGCCGGTGCTGTGGCCTTGGCTGCTGGCGTTGCTGCTGGCCCTGGGGCTGGGCTACTACGCCTGGAGCAATGGTGTGTTCAACCCGCAGCCAGAAGTGCCGGCCGAGGCGGCGGCGCCTGTTCAGGACGCTGCCGGTTAGGGGGTATGGCCGGGCGTTGGGCCCTTGTAGGAGTGGTTGGGCGGCATTGCGCTTCAGCCACGAGCAGCTTTCGCGGCTGAAGCCGCTCCTACGGGTTGGAAGCCATTTGCGTATTGGCGGGTTTCACCCGCCCTACGGTCTCTCTCAGCCAGCCAATAGCTCCGCGACCCAGCGGGGCAACTGTTCGGTGGCCAGGCCATAGCGTTTCTCGGCGAACAGCGAGTGGCCCTGGCTCGGCTCCAGATTGATCTCCAGCGTATGCGCCCCGGCCCTGCGCGCCTGCTCGACGAACCCCGCTGCCGGGTAGACATGGCCCGAGGTGCCGATGCTGACGAACAGCTCGCACTGCTCCAGCGCGTCATAAATGCGCTCCATGTGATAGGGCATCTCGCCGAACCAGACGATATCCGGACGCAGGGTACCGACCAGCCCGCAGCAGGCGCACGCCTGGCTGACCGGCATGTCCTCAAGCAGCGAAAAACGCTGCTGGCTGGTGCTGCACAGCATCGATTGCAACTCGCCGTGCATATGCAGCAGGCGCCTGGAACCGGCGCGCTCGTGCAGATTGTCGACGTTCTGCGTGACCAGCAGGAACTCGCCCTGCCAGCCAGCCTCCAGCTCGGCCAGGGCTCGGTGCCCGGCATTCGGCGCGATGGCCGGATCGCGCAACTGAGCGCGGCGCATATCGTAGAAACGCTGCACCAGCGCCGGGTCGCGGGCGAAGCCTTCGGGCGTGGCGACTTCCTCGATGCGGTGGTCTTCCCAGAGCCCATCAGCGGCACGAAAGGTACGGATGCCGCTTTCGGCGGAGATACCGGCGCCGGTAAGAATGACGATATTGGGATGGGGCATCATGGTTCCGAGGCAGGTCGCCATTTAGTGCAGAGGTTCAGCAGGGTTTGCCGTTGGTACGGGTGTCGGTCGGCTGCACGCACACCTGCTCGACAATAGACTGCAGCTGAGGACTCTTGTCACGAATGCTGCTGGTGAAACTGCCGATGAAACGTTCGGCTGAAGCAGCATCGTCAAAACGACGCGCCCCATTGAGGCTGCCCGTATAAGAGCCGTTACTGGACGCGTAGCAATGCTGGTAGCCTTCGCATTGCAGTGCAACGACCCATACCGTCGAGTTGACCAGTACTCCAGCCTGAGCGATGCCTGCGCTGAAAAGCAGGCAGAAAAGAGCGGTACGCATATCGAGAACTCCTGTAGTCGAGAGTGCGAGATTAGCCGTTGGCGGGTATTTCGGCTATCGGGCACTGACTCCGAAGTTCGGTTTTCTCTGCTACCTGAGGCGAGAGTACCTGTCGACTCGATAATTGCTGGCTGCATCTGTCCGGTGTAGTGCGCTATGCCCGTTCGCTCATTGCCGCCAGGGCCACCGAGGCGGCCGCGGTTCGGGTTTCCACGCCGAGCTTCACGTACACATGCTCCAGGTGCTTGTTCACCGTGCGTGGACTGAGGCCGAGAATGTCGCCGATATCGCGGTTGGTCTTGCCGCAGGCCACCCAGCGCAGTACCTGCACTTCGCGCTCGGTGAGCTGGAAGCGTGCTGACAGCCTGGCATGTGCCGGAGCATCGTCGAGGCTCAGGCTGATCGGCTTCGAGGCCGCGCGTGCAGACTGGAGCGTGCGCGCGGTACGCAGGTGCGAGGCGACCCTGGCGAGCACTTCGTCGGGATTGATCGGTTTGGTCACGTAGTCGATACCACCGGCCGCGAAGCCCTGCACCACGTGCTCGCTGTCGGTCAGGGCGGTCATGAACAGCACCGGGATGTCGGTGCTGCTCGGCTCGGCCTTGATCCGCCGGCAGGTCTCGAAACCATCCAGCCCGGGCATCATCGCGTCGAGCAGGATCAGGTCGGGCCTACGCCGCTGGATACGTCCCAGCGCGCTGCTGCCGTCCAGCGCCACCAGCACCATGTAGCCGGCATCGTCGAGGGCGTCGGAGAGCAAGGCGAGGTTGTCCGGCGTGTCGTCGACGATGAGGATGATGCCGCGTTCGCTCGGCAGGCCGCTTGGCCTGCCCGACTCAGTCTGGTGGAGCGGCGCATTCATGTTCGGCCTCCTTCAGTTGGCGGTTGAGTTCGTCGAGCTGGAAGTTCTTTACCAACAGGCGCAGGGCGGCGGTGAAGCCGGCGCAGGCTGGATCGCGCTGGTCGATGTCATCCAGGCGTTGCTGAAGACCGCGCACGTAGCCGAGCGCGCCCAACTCGCGCAGCGCCTGCAGGTCGTCGTTGCCCGGCAAGGTTATGGCCATCGGCGGTGGCGACTGCTCCTGAGTACGGCGCAGCCAGGTCAGGTCGAGCTGGTGCTGGATGCGTTCGAGTAGCTGCGGGGTGTACACCGGTTTGGCCAGGTAGTCGTCGCAGTCGGCGGCGACGCTGCGTTCGCGGTCGTCGGTAAAGGCGTTGGCGGAGATCACGATGATCGGCGCCTGGCACTGCGTGTTGCGGCGAATCAGGCGGCTGGTTTCCCAGCCGTCCATCTGCGGCATGGACAGGTCCATCAGGATCAATGCCGGGTTGTGCAGCGCTCCCTGGCGAATCGCCTCCTGGCCGCTGGCCGCCTGGATCACCTCGAAACCCAGCGGCTCGAGCATGCCGGCGAGCACGCGGCGATGTTCGAGGTGATCGTCCACCACCAGGATCAGGCGACGCTCACCCTGGTAGCCGATGATGTCGTGTTCGACGTGCACCACCGCCTGCGGCACACGCACTTCGGAGAGAAACAGACGCACCTGGAAACAGGTGCCCTGGCCGGGGTCGCTGTGCACCGAGAGCTCGCCGCCCATCAGTGCAGTGAGCATGCGGGTGATGGTCAGGCCGAGGCCAACACCGTTGTCCTGACGCATCAGGTCGCCGCGCTCGAAGGGCTGGAAGATGCGCTCGATCTGCTCCGGGGCGATGCCGATGCCGGTATCGATGATCTCGAAGGTGGCCGTCTCGCGCATGTAGCCGACGCGCAGGCGCACCTCGCCACGCTCGGTGAAGCGCACCGCGTTGCCGAGCAGGTTGATCAGGATCTGCCTGACGCGCTTCTCGTCGCCACGCACCACTGCTGGCATGCGGCCGATGCATTCGAGACGAAAGCGCAGGCCTTTCTCGGCCGCCTGCGGGGTGAACATGCGTTCGAGCTGGTCGATGAACTCCGGGAAGGGAATTTCCGCCAGTTCCAGATGCAGCTTGCCGGCTTCGATCTTGGCCACGTCGAGCAGGCCATCGATCAGCGACAGCAGGTGCGAACCGCTACGCAGGATGGTGGCCAGGGCATCTTTGTGCTGACTCGGCATGGCGGCGTCACGCTGCAGGATCTGGGTGTAGCCGAGGATGCTGTTGAGCGGTGTGCGCAGCTCGTGGGACAGGCCGGTGACGTAGCGGCTCTTCGCTGCATTGGCCGCTTCGGCGGCCTCCTTGGCTTGCTGCAACGCTTCGTCGGTCTTGCGGTGGGCTTCGATCTCCTGCATCAGCAGCAGGGTCTGTCGATCCGATTCTTCTTGCGCAACGCGCCGGCTTTCGCGGGTCAGTACCAGCCACCAGGCGAGCATGGCGGCGAACAGCGAGAGGGTCAGGAAGGCCTTGAGAAAAGCCTGATAGAGCGTCTGGCGGACTTCCGGCTCCTGCGTCAGCAGGCTTAGCGATACCTGGCTGTAGATCAGCGCCAGGGCGCCGAACAGCATCAGCACCAGCAGGCTCAGCAGGCCCAGGTACTGCGCCAGACGGCTGTGCAGGCGCGGGATGGAGACCCGCGGGAACAGCCAGCCGATGAAGTCGTCGAGCTGATCGCTCAGGCGTGCACGCGGCTTGCAACGATCCTCACAGCGCGCGTCGAGCGAGCAACACAGCGAGCAGATCGGTGCGCCGTAGGCCGGGCAGTGCGCGGTGTCCGGCTCCTCGAAACGGTTGTTGCACAGGCAGCACTGCACTTGCCCGGCCTCGGTGTGCGGGTAGAGCAGGTGTGGCTGGCGTTCGCGAGCGATGTAGTAGCGCCCGCCGGTCAGCCAGGCCAGCAGCGGTGCCAGCAGGAAGGCCGAGATCAGCGCCACGGCCGGGGAGGCCGCTTGTGCCAGGTCGCCGAACAGGCCGCCATGGGCGAGCACCGAAAGCAGCGAGGCGATCAGCATGGCGCCGACGCCCACCGGGTTGATGTCGTAGAGGTGCGCGCGCTTGAACTCGATGTACTTCGGCGACAGGCCCAGCGGCTTGTTGATGACCAGGTCGGCCACCAGTGCGCCGATCCAGGCGATGGCGATATTGGCGTAAAGACCGAGCACTTCCTCGATCGCCTCGAACACCCCCAGTTCCATCAGCATCAGGGCGATGGCCACGTTGAACACCAGCCACACCACGCGCCCCGGATGGCTGTGGGTGATGCGGGCGAAGAAATTCGACCAGGCCAGCGAGCCGGCGTAGGCGTTGGTGACGTTGATCTTCACCTGACTGACGATGACGAACAGCACCATGGCTGCCAGCGCCCACTGTGGTGAGGCGAACACGTAGTTGAAGGCCACCAGGTACATCTGCGTTGGTTCGGCGGCGCGCTCAATGGGAATTTCATGTTGCAGGGCAAGGAACGCGAGGAAGGCGCCGGCAAGCATCTTCAGCGCGCCGGGAATGATCCAGCCGGGCCCGGCGAGCAGCAGCGCCGTCCACCAACGCACGCGGTTGGCGCGGTTCTTTTCCGGCAGGAAGCGCAGGTAGTCGACCTGCTCGCCGATCTGCGTGATCAGGGCCAGGGCCACGGTGCAGGCGGCGCCGAAGTGCAGCAGGTTGAAACTGCCGGGTTCGCCCTCGCGGCCGGCGAAGCTGGTCCAGTCCGACAGCGCCTCGGGGTTCTTGGCGATGACAAAGACGTAGGGCAGCACCAGCAGGAACAGCCACACGGGTTGTGTCCACATCTGCAGACGGTTGATCAGGGTGATGCCGTAGGCCACCAGCGGAATGATGATGATCGAGCAGATCACATAGGCCAGGGCCAGCGGGATGTTGAAGTAGAGCTCCAGGGCCAGCGCCATGATCGCCGCTTCGAGGGCGAAGAACAGGAAGGTGAAACTGGCGTAGATCAGCGAGGTGATGGTCGAGCCGATGTAGCCGAAGCCGGCGCCGCGGGTCAGCAGGTCCATGTCCAGGCCGGAGCGGGCCGCGTAGTAGCTGATCGGCAGCCCGGTGAGGAAGATCACCAGGCTGACCGCGAGGATCGCCCACAGGGTGTTGGTAAAACCGTAGGACAGCGCCAGAGCGCCGCCGATGGCTTCCAGGGCGAGGAACGACACAGCGCCGAGCGCGGTGTTGGCGATACGCAGCTCCGACCATTTGCGGAACGACCTGGGCGTGAAGCGCAGGGCGTAATCCTCCATGGTCTCGTCGGCGACCCAGGCGTTGTAGTCGCGGCGGATCTTGATGATGCGCTGGGGGCCGGTTGGCTGCACGGGCGGATCCTGGTCGGGGGCGAGTTGTCGGGGCGGCTTCGGCCGCTCCTACGGCAGATCTCAGCAACTTCCATGCCCTGACTCAGCGAGGCCTCTGGCGCGCGCGTGAGCTTCTGTCTGCCTGGTTTTTCTGCGCTCAGCTTGCACCAGGCTGGCGCAGGCTGCTGTACGTCAGATGACGTATGCCGTTACGTCATGCTGCGTATACCCCGCTTGCCGGGGCGAACGCATCCTTGCTGCGAAGCCGGCGTGGTTCGGCACGAATAACCAGCACAGGAGCACGACCATGGACTCTCAACCGATTCGACTTCTTCCTCGCCGGCTGGCGGTAGGGGCGGCAGCGCTCTCGCTGCTGGCCGCCAGCCTGTTCAGCCATGTGGCCAGCGCCGAGGTCAACAGCACCGGCCTGGCGGTGACCGACACTGAGGTGACGGTCGGTATCCTGCATTCGGCCACCGGCACCATGGCGATTTCCGAAACCGGGTCGATCCAGGCCGAGCGCCTGGCCATCGAGCAGATCAACGCCAGTGGCGGCGTGCTCGGCCGGCAGATCAAGGTCATTCAGGAAGATGGGGCTTCCGACTGGCCGACCTTCGCCGAGAAGGCGCGCAAACTGCTGGTTGGTGACAAGGTCGCGACCGTGTTCGGCTGCTGGACTTCGGCCTCGCGCAAGGCGGTGCTGCCGGTGTTCGAGAAGGAAAACGGCCTGCTCTACTACCCGACCTTCTACGAAGGCCTGGAGCAGTCGAAGAACGTCATCTACACCGGCCAGGAGGCCACTCAGCAGATCCTTGCCGGTCTGGACTGGGTGGCCAAGGAGAAGGGCGCCAAGACCTTCTACCTGCTGGGCTCGGACTACATCTGGCCGCGTACCTCGATGAAGATCGCGCGCAAGCACATCGAGAACGTGCTCGGCGGCAAGGTGGTCGGCGAAGAGTACTACCCGCTGGGCAACACCCAGTTCGGCTCGCTGATCAACAAGATCAAGTTGCGCAAGCCTGACGTGGTGTTCGCTGCCGTGGTCGGTGGCTCCAACGTCGCCTTCTACAAGCAGATGAAGGCCGCCGGTGTCACTGCCGACAAGCAGACCCTGCTGACCCTGTCGGTCACCGAAGACGAGCTGCTGGGTATCGGTGGCGAGAACATGGCCGGCTTCTACGCCTCGATGAAGTACTTCCAGAGCCTGGACAACCCGAACAACGCCGCCTTCGTCGAAGCCTTCAAGGCCAAGTACGGCAAGGACGCGGTGATCGGTGACGTGACCCAGGCCGCCTACCTCGGCCCGTGGCTGTGGAAGGCCGCCGTGGAGAAAGCCGGCAGCTTCGACATCGACAAGGTGGTTGCCGCTTCCCCGGGCATCGAGCTGGACACCGCGCCGGAAGGCTACGTCAAGGTGCACGACAACCATCACCTGTGGAGCAAGACCCGCATCGGTGAAGTGCAGAAGGACGGCCAGTTCAAGGTGGTCTACGAGTCCGACCTGATCGAGCCGAATCCCTTCCCGGAAGGCTACCAGTAACACCTGTGCATGGCTTGCCGGCGATCGCTGGATCGTCGGCAAGCCGGCTCCTACAAGGCCTTCTCTTCTCTATTGGAGACCATCAACATGGAATGGCTATCGGAATTCGGCGCCATCGCGGCCATGCAGGGGTTCAACGGCTTGTCCGTGTTCTGTGTTCTCCTGCTGATGGCGCTGGGGCTGGCGATCATCTTCGGGCAGATGGGCGTGATCAACATGGCCCATGGCGAGTTTCTCACCATCGGTGCCTACACCACCTTCGTGGTGTCCTCGCTGACCTCCAGCTATGCACCGGCCTTCGGGCCTTACTACTTCTTCCTCGCGATCATCCTCTCGTTCTTCATCGCCGGCGCCATCGGCTGGCTGGTGGAGTGGGCGATGATCAGCAAGCTCTACCAGCGTCCGCTGGACACCCTGCTGGCGACATGGGGCCTGTCTCTGGTGATGCAGCAGGGCTTTCGCTCGATCTTCGGTGCGCGCGAAGTCAGCGCCACGCTGCCGGAGTGGCTGATGGGCTCCTGGAACCCGACCGAGGCCATCGACATTCCGCGTAACGGCCTGTTCGTCATGGGCCTGACCCTGCTGCTCACCGTGCTGCTGTTCATCATGCTCTACCGCTCGCGCTGGGGCCTGCAGGTGCGCGCCACCATGCAGAACCGGGTGATGGCGCGTTCCGTGGGCATCAACACCAAGCGCGTCGACCGTATGACCTTCGCCCTCGGCTGCGGTGTCGCCGGCGTCGCTGGCGCGGCTTTCACCACCATCGGCTCGACCGGGCCGACCGCAGGTTCGCTGTACATCGTCGACACCTTCCTGGTGGTGGTCTTCGGCGGTGCGTCCAGCCTGCTCGGCACCATCGCTTCGGCGTTCAGCATCGCCCAGGCGCAATCGCTGCTGGAGTTCTTCACCAGCGGTTCGATGGCCAAGGTGCTGACCCTGTCCGCCGTGGTGCTGATCCTGATGCTGCGCCCGCAGGGGTTGTTCTCCATCAAGGTGCGCAAATGAACAGTCACTTTCAACCTACTGCGCGCTCCATCTGCGGCGGCGCGCGGTGCTCATTTGCTCGACGTACTGTGTGTACGCCTTCGTCGCTGCGCTCCGGGCTTCTTGCAGCTGGAGCTGCTCACTACGGTTCGAAGCGACTTTTTGTCTGCACGGAGGGCTTCTGATGAATCCGACACTCGACAAACTGCTCGGCGGCAAGCAGGGCGCCATCGGCCTGGCCTTGCTCGCCACGCTGATCCTGGTGGTGTTTCCGCTGGCGCTGGATGCCTTTCGCCTGAATATGGTGGGCAAGTACCTGACGTACGCCTTCGTCGCCGTTGGTCTGGTGCTGTGCTGGGGGTACGGCGGCATCCTCAGCCTTGGCCAGGGCATCTTCTTCGGCCTCGGCGGCTACTGCATGGCGATGTTTCTCAAGCTCGAGGCATCCGACCCGGAAAGCACCAAGATCCAGTCCACCCCTGGTATTCCGGACTTCATGGACTGGAACCAGATCACCGAACTGCCGCTGCTCTGGGAGCCCTTCCACAGCCTGAGCTTCACCCTGATCGCCGTGGTGGCGGTGCCGGTGCTGCTGGCGCTGGTGATCGGCCTGGCGATGTTCAAGCGGCGCGTGGGCGACGTGTACTTTTCCATCGTCACCCAGGCCATCGCGCTGATTCTCACCGTACTGATCATCGGCCAGCAGGGCTTGACCGGTGGGGTCAACGGCATCACCGACCTGCGTACGCTCAAGGGCTGGGACATCCGCAGCGACGAGGCCCGGTTGATCCTCTATTTCGTCAGCGCGGCATTGCTCATCGGCTGCATTCTCATCGCCCGTTTTATCATCGCCTCCAAACTTGGCCGCCTGCTGCTGGCGATGCGCGACAAGGAAGAGCGGGTGCGTTTCTCCGGCTACGACGTGGCCAGCTTCAAGATCTTCGTGTTCTGCGTGGGCGCGGCGTTCGCCGGTATCGGCGGAGCGATGTTCACCCTGCAGGTGGGCTTCATGTCGCCAAGCTTCGTCGGCATCGTGCCATCGATCGAAATGGTCATCTTCGCCGCCGTCGGTGGGCGTCTGTCACTGCTCGGTGCGGTGTACGGCGCGCTGCTGGTCAATTTCGGCAAGACCTACTTCTCCGAGAGTTTCCCCGAACTGTGGCTGTACCTGATGGGCGGGTTGTTCATCGTCGTGGTGATGTACTTCCCCAATGGGCTTGCCGGCCTGTGGGACAGCCACGGCAAGCGCTGGCTGGCGCGCGTGCAGCGCAAGCCACAGGCGTCGATTGCCGCTGCGCCGCCTGTGCCCCCTGCGAGCACGCCAAGCAAACGTCCTGCCCCTGAACTGGAGACTACGCGATGAACAGCCCAGCAGGCTTTCAGGCCGCCAAGCCGGTACTGGCCATCGAGGGGCTTACCGTGTCCTTCGACGGCTTCAAGGCGGTCAACGATCTCAACCTCTACGTCGACCGCAACGAAGTGCATGTGGTGATCGGCCCCAATGGGGCCGGCAAGACCACGGTGCTCGACCTGATCTGCGGCAAGACCCGCGCCACCGCCGGCAGCATCGATTTCGACGGCCGTGAGCTGACCAAGATGCGTGAGTACGACATCGTCCGCGCCGGTGTTGGGCGCAAGTTCCAGAACCCGTCGATCTACGAAAACCTGACGGTGTTCGAGAACCTGGAGATGTCCTACCCGGCCGGGCGCAAGGTGTTCGGCGCGCTGTTCTTCAAGCGCACGCAAGAGGTGATCGAGCGGGTCGAGCAGGTGGCGCAGGAGATCATGCTCGGCGATCACCTGCACCGGCAGGCCGATCTGCTTTCGCACGGGCAGAAGCAGTGGCTGGAGATCGGCATGCTGCTGATGCAGGACCCGCAGTTGCTGATGCTCGATGAGCCGGTGGCCGGCATGAGCGTCAGCGAGCGGGTGGCCACCGCCGAACTGCTCAATCGCATCAGCCAGGGCCGTTCGGTGCTGGTCATCGAGCACGACATGGAGTTCGTCAAGAGCATCGCCCACCGCGTCACCGTGCTGCACCAGGGCAAGGTGCTGGCCGAGGGCAGCATGGAGGCGGTGCAGAGCAATCCCAAGGTCATCGAGGTGTACCTGGGGCATTGATCCGGGTCGGTCGTTTCTGTAGCCCGGATGAAATCCGGGACTCGCTCAGCAAGGAGCCATCTATGTTCCAGATCAGCAACCTCGCCTCCGGCTACGGCCAGAGCCAGATACTTCACGAGCTCAACCTCGACGTGGCGAAGAAGGAAATCGTCGCGGTGATGGGCCGAAATGGCATGGGCAAGACCACCCTGTTCAAGAGTCTGATGGGCGTCCTGCCGCAATGGGGCGGGCAGATCCGCATCGATGGCAAGGACGTGTCGCAGCTGGAAACCCACCAGCGGGTGGAGAGCGGCATCGCCTATGTGCCCCAGGGGCGGATGATCTTTTCGCACATGACCGTGCTGGAAAATATCCAGACCGGCCTGCCGGCCTCCGCTGGTGGCAAGGTGCCGGATGACCTCTATGCGCTGTTCCCGGTGCTGCACGAGATGCGCCACCGCAAGGGCGGCAATCTTTCCGGTGGCCAGCAGCAACAGTTGGCCATCGCCCGCGCGCTGGCCACCAACCCCAAGGTGCTGCTGCTCGACGAACCGACCGAGGGTATCCAGCCGTCGATCATCAAGGACATCGCCCGCAGCCTGAAGGAGATCCGCAACATGCGTGACCTGACCATCGTGGTGTCCGAGCAGGTGCTGTCGTTCACCATGGAAATCGCCGACCGCTTTCTGGTCATCGAGAAGGGCAAGTTCGTGGTCGAGGAAACCCGCGACAAGGTCGACGAGGCGAGCATCAGCCGGTATCTGTCGGTGTAGGTTTCTGCGTAGTCGACGTAGGAGCGGCTTCAGCCGCGAATCCCTCGCCATTCGCGGCTGAAGCGGAATGCCGCCCAGCCGCTCCTACGAAGATGCAAGCGCTTGGTTTTTACGCTTTACGGTCGGTGTGTTCTCCATGCACCGGCCGCTTTTTCGCGTCCGCGAAAAATGCCTGCAGGCCCCGTAAGGTCGGCGTTCCGGGCATACGTCATCCAACGTATTGGCCGATTTCTCTGCGCATTCGAGACTGGCTCCGTACCCCGGCACAGGCCGGCATTCCTCACAGGTCTTATGGAGCTCAGTCATGACCGATACCCTGATCAAGGTCGACCTCAACCAGGCTGCTACCGATAACGAACAGGTGCACAACCGCTGGCACCCGGACATTCCCATGGCCTGCTGGGTCAACCCGGGCGATGACTTCATTCTCGAGACCTACGACTGGACCGGCGGTGCGATCAAGAACGACGACGACGCCAGCGACGTGCGCGACGTCGACCTGTCCACCGTGCATTACCTGTCCGGCCCGGTGGGTGTGAAAGGCGCTCAGCCAGGCGACCTGCTGATCGTCGAGCTGCTCGATATCGGCGCCAAGCAGGACATGCTCTGGGGCTTCAACGGTTTCTTCTCGAAAAACAACGGCGGCGGTTTTCTTACCGACCACTTCCCTTCGGCGCAGAAGTCGATCTGGGACTTCGAGGGCATGTTCACCAAGAGCCGGCACATTCCCGGCGTGCGCTTCGCCGGCCTGATCCACCCCGGCCTGATCGGCTGCCTGCCGGATCACAAGATGCTCGCCGAGTGGAACAAGCGCGAGCAGGCGCTGATCGACACCAACCCGACCCGCGTACCGCCGCTGGCCAACCCGCCGTTCGCCAGCACCGCGCACATGGGCAAGATGCAGGGCGAGGCTCGCGACCTGGCGGCTGCCACCGGCGCGCGTACCGTGCCGCCGCGTGAGCATGGCGGCAACTGCGACATCAAGGATCTGTCGCGCGGTTCGAAGATCTTCTTCCCGGTCTACGTCGATGGCGCTGGCCTGTCGGTCGGCGACCTGCACTTCAGCCAGGGCGACGGCGAGATCACCTTCTGCGGCGCCATCGAGATGGCCGGCTGGGTGCACATGAAGGTCGAGCTGATCAAGGGCGGCATGGCCAAGTACGGCATCAAGAACCCGATCTTCAAGCCCAGCCCGATCGTGCCCACCTACAACAACTACCTGATCTTCGAAGGCATCTCGGTCGACGACGACGGCAAGCAGCACTACCTGGACGTCAACCTGGCCTACAAGCAGGCCTGCCTCAACGCCATCAACTACCTGACCAAGTTCGGCTACTCGCCGGCCCAGGGCTACTCGCTGCTCGGCTCGGCGCCGGTGCAGGGGCATATCAGCGGCGTGGTCGATATTCCCAATGCCTGCGCCACGCTGTGGCTGCCGACCGACATCTTCGAGTTCGACATCAACCCCAGCGCCAGCGGCCCGACCAAGTTCCTCGACGGCAGCATCGACCTGCCCATCGCCTACGACAAGTGAGCTACCCGCCTGTGGGAGGGGCTTCAGCCGCGACAATCGCCGCTAAAGCGCCTCCCACAATGCGCCGTCGTCCTATCTTTTGCGAGGAACCAGTCATGCCCATCTACGAATACGACTGCCCGAGTTGCGGCGACTTCAGCGTGCTGCGGCCAATGGCCGAGCGCGATGTGGCCTGCGCCTGCCCGCACTGCGACAGCCTCAGTGAACGAGTGATCCTCAGCGCGCCGGGGCTGACCAGTATGGCCGGCAGCCAGCGCCGCGCCCATGAAACCAACGAACGCAGCGCCCACGCGCCGCAGAGCCTCGAAGAGTACAAGGCCAACCGCAAGCACCCGGCCGGTTGCAGTTGCTGCGGCCCGAGCAAACCGGTGGAGCGCACCAAGGCCAACCCCCACGGCCTCAAGGCCAGCCCATCGACACGGCCGTGGATGATCAGCCACTGAGGCTGTTTCTTGGGGCCCCGCCTGCGCGGGGGGACGCGGGTTGTCACCGTCATTCCCGCGCAGGCGGGAACCCAGTTCGCAGAACGTTCCGTAGGAGCGGCTGGGCGGCATTCCGCTTCAGCCGCGATAACCAGCGACACATAGAGCATTTCGCGGCTGAAGCCGCTCCCACAAACAAGCAGTCAACCGGAGGACATACAGCCATGCGCCACGGCGATATTTCCAGCAGCCCTGATACCGTTGGCGTTGCTGTCGTCAACTACAAGATGCCGCGCCTGCACAGCAAGACCGAAGTGCTCGACAACGCGCGCAAGATCGCCGAGATGATCAAGGGCATGAAGCTCGGCCTGCCCGGCATGGACCTGGTGGTGTTCCCCGAGTACAGCACCATGGGCATCATGTACGACAAGGACGAGATGATGGCCACCGCCGCCACCATCCCTGGTGAGGAAACCGCGATCTTCTCCGCCGCCTGCCGCGAGGCCAAGACCTGGGGCATCTTCTCGCTCACCGGCGAGCGTCACGAGGAACACCCGCACAAGGCACCGTACAACACCCTCATCCTGATCAACGACCAGGGCGAGATCGTCCAGCGCTACCGCAAGTGCATTCCCTGGTGTCCCATCGAGGGCTGGTATCCGGGCGACCGTACCTACGTCTCCGAAGGCCCCAAGGGCATGAAGATCAGCCTGATCATCTGCGACGACGGCAACTACCCGGAAATCTGGCGCGACTGCGCCATGAAAGGCGCCGAGCTGATCGTGCGCTGCCAGGGCTACATGTACCCGGCCAAGGATCAGCAGGTGCTGATGGCCAAGACCATGGCCTGGGCCAACAACTGCTACGTGGCGGTGGCCAACGCCACCGGCTTCGACGGCGTGTACAGCTACTTCGGGCACTCGGCGCTGATCGGCTTCGACGGCCGCACCCTGGGCGAATGTGGCGAGGAAGAAATGGGCATCCAGTACGCCCAGCTGTCGGTGTCGCAGATTCGTGATGCACGGGCCAACGACCAGTCGCAGAACCACCTGTTCAAGCTGCTCCATCGCGGCTACACCGGCGTCTACAACTCCGGTGATGGCGACAAGGGCGTGGCTGATTGCCCGTTCGAGTTCTACCGCACCTGGGTGCTGGATGCGCAGAAGGCCCAGGAAGACGTGGAGAAACTCACCCGCTCGACCATCGGCGTGGCTGACTGTCCAGTCGGTGAGTTGCCGCATCCTGGCAAGGAACGCACCGCCGGATGAATACGGTGGGAGGGGCTTTAGCCGCGACTGTCTCTTTCGCGGCTAAAGCCCCTCCCACGTAATTTCAGCAACCCCGTCATCAAATCGAGGCGGTCTATGCCCTTCGCCAACGACCTGATCGACAGCAACCGCGAGCGCCTTGAGCAGCAGGGCGTTGCCCGGCTGCAATCACGCTTCCTCTTCGAGCCCGTTACCGTGATGGCCTTGCTGCGTTCGCGCATCGTCGGCCAGGACGTGGTGCTGGCGCAGGTCGAGGCCATGCTCAAGGTGGTCAAGGCCGATATCGGCGAGCGCGAGCGGCCATTGGCGGTCAACCTGTTCATGGGCCCGACCGGTGTCGGCAAGACCGAGATCGTGCGCCTGCTGGCGCAGGCCATTCATGGCCGCGCCGACGCCCTGTGCCGCATCGACATGCACACCCTGGCCCAGGAGCACTACGCCGCGGCCCTGACCGGTGCGCCGCCTGGTTACGTTGGCAGCAAGGAGGGCACCACGCTGTTCGATGCCGAGGCCATCGCCGGTAGCTTCGGCCGGCCCGGTATCGTGCTGTTCGACGAGCTGGAGAAAGCCAGCCCGGAAGTGCTGCGCAGCCTGCTCGGCATTCTCGAACATGGCCGCCTGACGTTGACTGCCGGCAGCCGTACCCTGGATTTCCGCAACAGCCTGATCTTCATGACCAGCAACGTCGGTGCGCAGCAGGCGCAGCGCTACCGCGAGCGCTTCGCTCGCGGCTGGCGACGCTGGTTAGGACTGGCACCGAAGGGCGAGGGTGCATTGTTGGAGCAGGTGCTGCACGAGCGTTTCGAGCCGGAATGGCTCAACCGTCTCGACCGCATCCTGGTGTTCGAGCGTGTCGACGAACAATGGCTCGAAGCGCTGCTGGACATCGAACTGGACAAGCTCAACCAGCGCCTGGGGCGCCAGGGCCGCTCGCTACATGTGGAGCAGAGTGCCCGCACCTGGCTGTGTCGCGAGCACGATGTCCGCTTCGGTGCGCGCGCCCTGACACGTCGCATCCGCACCGAGCTGGAGCCGGCCATTGCCGAACGGCTGTTGGCGCAACCGGCTGTGGTTCGGTTGTCCTGCACGGTGAAAGAGGCTCGCCTGTTGATCAATTAGCCACCGGTCAGCCTGCGTGCTTCAGAAGAGTCCGCTAGCGACCGCCAGTATGCGAGCCTGCAATTTCCGCCTTGTGCGCAGCGTCGCTGAACTCTCTGCTTAACTTTGCATCCACAGATCATGGCCCTGTTCTGGACGGGGCATTGGATCGGGGAGCGAGCAATGAGCGAGAACAACAAGGCGCAGCCCCTGCGTATCACACTGACGGCCTGGGTGGCTGCCGCTCTGGGCGCGCTGCTGGCCGTTGGCGGGGCATACCTGCTGTGGCTGGGCGGGTCCTGGTACTACCTGCTGGCTGGGTTGGGTTTGCTGCTGGTGGGCGTACTGATTCATCGTCGCCTGCGTGCGGCATTGTGGCTATATGCCCTGATATTGCTGGCCAGTCTGGCCTGGACGATCTATGAGGTGCGCTTCGACTGGTGGCAGATCGCACCGCGCATCGACCTGTGGTGCGTGTTCGGCCTGTGGCTGTTGCTGCCTTTCGTCAACCGGCATATCGGCACGCGTGGTCAGTGGCGCGATGGCCCCAGCGGGCTGTTGGCGCTGGGTTTGCTGCTCGGCGCGGCGATGGCCGGTTATTCGCTGACTCAGGACTATCATCGCCTACCCGGTAGTTTCGATGCCGAGCGCATGGCGGCAAGCGAGGCGAAAGCGGCCGCTGAGTGGCCAGCCTATGGCGGTGCACGACGCGGCGAGCGTTACGCCGCCGCGCAGCAGATCGACGCGCAGAACGTGGGGCGTTTGAAAAAGGCCTGGGAATTTCATACCGGCGACTTGCCGGGTGCAGGTGACCCCGGCGAGCTGACCAATCAGGTAACGCCACTGAAGATCGGCGACAACCTGTTCATCTGCACCCCGCACAGCATCGCCATCGCCGTGGATGCCGACACCGGCCAGGAACGCTGGCGCTTCGATCCGAAGATCAATCGCGACGCCGAGTATTACCAGCACATGACCTGCCGGGGCCTGGCCTATCACGACGCCACGGCCTACACCCAGCCGTCGCCGGGCGATGTGGCGGCGCTGGCTGCCGAGGGCGAGCCACGCTGTACCCGGCGCCTGTTCCTGCCAACCGCCGACGCCACCCTGTATGCGCTGGATCTGTACGACGGCAAGCCCTGCGAGGATTTCGGCGCGGGCGGCAAGGTCGACCTCAAGGTCGGCCTGGGCGACGGCGCGCTGGGCGTGTACCTGCCCACTTCGCCGCCGGTGGTCACCGAGCATCTGCTGATCATCGGCGGTGCGGTGACTGACAACGGCTCGGTGGATTCACCTGGCGGGGTGATCCGCGCCTATGACGTGAACAGCGGCAAGCTGGTGTGGAACTTCGACCCCGGCCGCCCGGATGCCACCGAGCCGCTGCCGGCCGGTGAAACCTACGTGCGCAGTACGCCGAACTCCTGGACCATCGCCACCGCGGACGAAGCGCTTGGCCTGGTCTACATCCCCATGGGCAACCAGACGCCCGACCAGTGGGCGGTGCAGCGCAGCCCCGAAGCCGAACGCTTCACCGCAGCATTGGTGGCGCTCGACCTGGCCACCGGCAAGGTGCGCTGGGAGTTGCGCACGGTCAATCATGATCTCTGGGATCGCGACCTGCCGTCGCAGCCGACGCTGGTGGAGATCGACGGCCCCGACGGGCCGGTGCCGGCGCTTATCCAGCCGACCAAGCGTGGCGATCTCTACGTGCTCGACCGGCGTACCGGCAAACCCATCGTGCCAGTCACCGAACATCCCGTGCCGCAGGGCACGGTGGAGGGCGATTTCACCGCGCCGACCCAGCCGGCATCAGCACTCAGCTATGCGCCGCAGGAACCGCTGCGCGAGCGCGACATGTGGGGCGGCACGCCATTCGATCAACTGGCCTGCCGCATCCAGTTCCACCGCCTGCGTTACGAGGGCGACTTCACGCCACCATCGGAGCAGGGCTCGCTGATCTATCCGGGCAACGTCGGGGTGTTCAACTGGCCGTCGGTGGCGGTCGATCCGCAGCGGCAGATCCTCTTTGGCGCACCCAACTACCTGGCGTTCGTCTCGCGCCTGGTCAAACGTGAAGACGGGCAGGACGTTCGCCATGGCGGCGGCGAAACCGGTCTGCAACCCAATCGCGGCGCGCCTTACATGGTCAGCCTGAAGCCGTTCCTGTCACTCCTCGGCCTGCCATGCCAGGCGCCGCCATGGGGCTACGTGACCGCGGTGGATCTGCGCAGCATGGAGAAGGTCTGGCAGCACAAGAACGGCACCAGCCGTGACAGCGCGCCGCTGGGCATCCCCCTGAGCGTCGGCGTGCCGAACCTTGGCGGCCCATTGGTCACCGCCAGCGGTCTGGGCTTTCTCAGCGGCACGCTGGATTACTACCTGCGCGCCTACGATCTGCGCACCGGCGAAGAGCTGTGGAAAGACCGCCTGCCAGCCGGTGGCCAGGCCACGCCGATCAGCTACGTGTCGGGCAAGACCGGCAAGCAGTACGTGGTGGTGATGGCCGGCGGCCACGGCTCGTTCGGCACGCGCATGGGCGACTCGCTGGTGGCCTGGACGCTGGAGGACGATGCGCCCGAGTAGTCTCGCGGGCATCGAGCGAGTTTCCCCTGGCCCGCCTCGCCTGTGGCGGGCCTACTTCTTTAGTACTGGATATGGCTCCTCGACCCGGCGCTGAGTAATACTGCGCGCGCATGCTCAGGTGGGTGCAACGCCTGCCGATAATCTGTGCAGTTCGAATCTCCGGAGAGTGAACGTGAACGTCAGTATTACGCGTTTGATGTGGGGTAGTGCGCTTTTCATTCTGGTGACGATGCTGGGTCTGGCGACCTGGATATCGCTGGAAATCGATCAGGTGGAATTGGGGGAGGGGCGTGCTGCGCAACTGAGCGAGGCGCGTGAAGCAACCCAGGAGCTGCGCTACCACCTGGCCCAGGTGCAGCAGTTCTACACCGATGCCAGCCTCACCCAGGAGAACGAGCCTGCCGCCGAGGCGGCGCAGCATTACCGTGAGGCGAAGGCGCTGGTCGAAGATTTGCGTGCACTGTTGCCGGCCTATGCTGACCAGCTTGTCGCACTCAACGAACCGGTGGATCGCCTCGACGAAACCGGCCGCCGGATGTTTCAGGCCTACAGCCAGCAGGGCAAGCAGGCAGGGGACGTGGTGATGGAGGCCTTCGACGCACAATCGGCTGCGGTGATTGCTCGCTTCAACGAACTGCAGCAACCACTTAGCAAGGAGTTCGCCGAGGTTCGTGCCAGCAATGCCTCTCTGCTGGAAGAACTGCACCTGGTGACCCTGGTCGCGCTGGTGGCCATTGGGCTGGTGGTCTTCGCCGCTCTGCTGCTGATCAATCGTCGCGTGCTGCCGCCGATCCGCCGGCTCAATCATTCGATGCAGGATCTGGCGTCCGGCTCCGGCGATCTGACGCGTGAGATCAATCGCGAGGCCCAGGACGAGATTGGCGCGGTGGTCGACGCCTTCAATCTGTTTAGTCGCAACCTGCGTCAGCAGATCGCCAGCGTCGGTGAGGTGGCCGGTACCCTGGAGCATTCTTCCGGGCAGTTGATCAGCGACGCTCAGGCCTCCGAGCGCAGTGCTGGCGTACTGCGTGAAGAGATCGATCAGGTGGTCACCGCTGTGCACCAGATGTCAGTGACCGTGCAGGGCGTGGCCGAGCACGCGCGTGGCAGCTCGGAGCAGACCGCCGAGGCCGACCGCGAAGTGCGTTCGGCGCTCAAGGTGATCGACAGCACCATCAATGACATCCGCCAACTGGCCGGTGAGGTGGGCAGTGCGGCGCGGGTGATCAGCGAACTGGAGACCCATACCCAGGAAATCGGCGGCGTGCTGGAGGTGATTCGCACCATCGCCGAACAGACCAACCTGCTGGCGCTCAATGCCGCCATCGAGGCCGCACGGGCGGGCGAGCAGGGGCGTGGATTCGCCGTGGTAGCTGACGAGGTACGGACCCTGGCCAGTCGCACGCAGGCATCCACCGCCGAGATCGACAGCATGATCCAGCGCTTGCAGGGCGCCTCGCGCCAGGCTGTGGATGTCATGCATGCCAGTCAGCAGCATGCCGAGAAGGGTGTGGCGCAGGCCGAAACGGCCGGCAAGACACTGGGCAGCATCGGCGGGCTGGTCGAGGCCGTTTCCCGTAGCAGCCAGCAGATTGCCGAAGCCGCGCGTGAGCAGTCGCAGGTCAGCGACGAGATCAATCAGCGCGTGGCCAACCTGGGTGAGGAGGCCGCGCGCAGCGTGAGCCTGGCGGAAAACACCCTGCAGCGTGGGCGCCATGCCGGTGAGAACTCGCAACGTCTGCACGGTATCGTCGGGCGCTTCCGTTACTAGTCGCGCAGGCGAGCTTGCGGCGAAATGAACAACGGCCCGCGAAGCGGGCCGTTTTCTTGATCAGTGGTGTTCGCGGGTGGCGCGGAATTTCACGTCCGGCCAGCGCTCTTCCATCAGACTCAGGTTGACGCGGGTCGGGGCCAGGTAGGTGAGGTGACCGCCGCCGTCCACGGCGAGGTTCTCATAGGCCTTGTCCTTGAACTCCTTGAGCTTCTTCTCGTCGCTGCACTCGATCCAGCGCGCCGACCAGACGTTGATCGCCTCGTAGGCGCACTCGACCTTGTATTCCTCTTTCAGGCGGCTGGCGACCACGTCGAACTGCAGCACACCGACCGCGCCGAGGATGATGTCGTTATTACGCTCGGGGAAGAACACCTGGGTGGCGCCTTCCTCGGCCAGTTCCTGCAGGCCCTGGCGCAGCTGTTTGGATTTCAGCGGGTCTTTCAGGCGCACGCGGCGGAACAGTTCCGGGGCGAAGTGCGGAATACCGGTGAAGCCGAGGTTCTCGCCTTCGGTGAAGGTATCGCCGATCTGGATGGTGCCGTGGTTGTGCAGGCCGATGATGTCGCCGGCGTAGGCTTCTTCCAGATGCTCACGCTCGCTGGAGAAGAAGGTCAGCGCATCGCCGACGCGCACGTCCTTGCCTAGGCGCGCGTGGCGCATTTTCATGCCCTGGGTGTACTTGCCCGAGCAGATGCGCATGAAGGCGATGCGGTCGCGGTGTTTCGGGTCCATGTTCGCCTGGATCTTGAACACGAAGCCGGAGAACTTTTCCTCGGTCGGCTCCACGCTGCGCTCGTTGGCCGCGCGCGGCAGCGGGCGCGGTGCCCAGTCGACCACGGCGTCGAGCACATGGTCGACGCCGAAGTTGCCCAGCGCGGTGCCGAAGAACACCGGGGTCATCTCGCCCTTGAGGAAGGCGTCGGGCTCGAACTCGTGGCAGGCGCCCTGCACCAGCTCCAGCTCCTCGACGAAGCGCTCGTACATGTCGCCCAGGTGGTTGCGCGCCTCGTCGGAGTCCAGATTCCGGATGATCTTGGCCTCGGTGCGCTCGTGGCCGTGGCCCGGGGTGTAGACGATGATGTAGTCGCCGGTCAGGTGGTAGACACCCTTGAAGTCCTTGTAGCAGCCGATCGGCCAGGTGATCGGCGCGGCCTTGATCTTCAGCACCGCCTCGATCTCGTCGAGCAGCTCGATGGGGTCGCGGATGTCGCGGTCGAGCTTGTTGATGAAGCTGACGATGGGCGTGTCGCGCAGGCGGCACACGTCCATCAGGGCGATGGTGCGCGGCTCGACGCCCTTACCGCCGTCGAGCACCATCAGCGCGCTGTCCACGGCGGTGAGGGTGCGGTAGGTATCTTCGGAGAAGTCTTCGTGGCCGGGGGTATCGAGCAGGTTGACGATGTGCTCGCGGTAGGGGAACTGCATCACCGAGGTGGTGATGGAGATGCCGCGCTGCTTTTCCATCTCCATCCAGTCGGAGGTGGCATGGCGGTCGGACTTGCGCGACTTCACGGTTCCGGCCACTTCGATGGCCTTGCCCATCAGCAGCAGCTTCTCGGTGATGGTGGTCTTACCGGCGTCCGGGTGAGAAATGATGGCGAACGTGCGGCGCTTGGCGACTTCGGCGGCCTGGGTGGTCATGGTGGAGAGGTCCTGTCGACGATGAGTCGAGCTGTCGAAAAAAGCCGCGATTATACCGGCAAAACACTGCGCAGCGGTGGCCGCCTGGCACTCGCCTCAGGGCATTGCGGCAGCCAGTGCCGTTCGGTCATCGTCATCACCAAGTTCGGCCGCACGCTGGTGATAGGCGAAGCCCAGAGCGTCAAAGCCTGGCAGTGCCAGTACGCGGGCGCGCGCGGCGCGCAGGAAGTTCAGGTTGCCGCCGGCCAGCGCCTGTTGCAGCCAGTGCCGCGCTTCCTCTGCTTTACCCAGTTCAAGCAGGCGTAAGGCGTAGCTGAACTGGCCGCGAAAGTCCCCGGCCAGCGCCGAGCGCTGGAACCAAGTCAGTGCCGCCTCGCGATCCGGCGCGGTGAGCACGCCTTCGTCGAGGTAGCGGCCGAGCAGGTTCATCGATTTGGCGTGTCCCTGTTGTGCTGCGCGCTGGTACAGGGTGAAGGCGGCGCTGTGGTTCTGCGTGATGCCACGCCCGGTGGCGAGCAGGTTGGCCAGGTTATACATGCCCCAGTCCAGCCCCAGCCCGGCGGCACGTTGGTAGTAGCCGAGGGCGGCGGACAGATCGGCGTTGCAGCCCCAGCCGTGTTCCAGGCAGCGGCCGAGCATGTTCAGCGCCATGGCGTGGCCCTGCCGCGCGGCTATACCGAACCAGGTGAAGGCCAGTTTGGCATCGCGGGCGATGCCGTGACCTTCCAGCAGGATCTGCCCGAGCATCGTTTGCGCTTCCGCCTCGCCACGGCCGGCAGCGGCGAGCAGCAGGCCGGCGGTGGCACGCGGGTTGTCCGCGCTCACACGTCCACCCAGCGGCGCAGCAGGTTGTGGTAGGTGCCGGTGAGCTGGATCAGCGAGGGGTGGTCTGGCACGTCGCGTGTCAGGGTCTGGATCGCCACGTCCATCTCGAACAGCAGTGCGCGCTGGCTGTCTTCGCGCACCAGGCTCTGCGTCCAGAAGAACGACGCCAGGCGCATGCCGCGCGTTACTGCCTGCACGCGGTGCAGGCTGGTGGCCGGGTAGAGCAGGAGATCGCCAGCCGGCAGCTTGATTTCGCGGGTGCCGTAGGTGTCCTGGATCACCAGCTCGCCGCCGTCGTAGTCCTCCGGTTCGTTGAAGAACAGGGTGGAGGACAGGTCAGTGCGTACCCGCTCGCCGGTTTCACGCACGGCGCGCACGGCATTGTCGATGTGATAACCGAAGGTATCGCCGGTGCGGTAGCAGTTGAACAGTGGCGGGAAGATCTTGCGCGGCAGGGCCGCTGACATGAACAGGGCGTTGTGCTGCAGGCGCTGCACGATGGCTTCGCGCAGTTCTACCGCCAGCGGATTGTCATCGGCCAGTTGCAGGTTGTGTTTGGCCTTGGCCGATTGGTAGCCGGCGGTGGCCTTGCCGTCTATCCATTCGGTGCCTTCAAGGGCCTGGCGGATGTTGAGGACTTCGTCGCGGGTGAAAATCTGGGGAATATGCAAAATCATGGGGTGATCCAGGCGGTATCAGGGGGCATTTTCGCTTTATGAGTCGTTTTTCTCGGCGCTGAAACGAAGGCTTCTGATGTATTTGCGAAATTGTTTACTAATTATTCTCATTTGTATTGAAAAATACAATTTGTTGCAAATAAGATTCGTCCGCCTTTTCACGTGAGCACACGTCAATGCATAAAAACGAGTCAACACTGCCCGCTGCACAGCCACAAAAATCGCTACTGGTTTCCGCTATCGGACTCGCCATCGTCTCTCACGGCAGTGCCGTGGTCGCTGCCGAAGCGGACACGAAGAAGACCTCGCAAATCGAATTGGAGAGTGTGTCGGTCACGGGGACTGTCGAAGCCGACGACTACCAGCCCGATGCCCCGGCGTCGCCGAAGTACACCGAGCCGCTGCGCGACATCCCGCAGACCATCACGGTGGTGCCGAAGCAGGTCATGGAGGATCAGAACCTGCTGACCATGCGCGACATCCTCAGCACCGTACCGGGCATCACCTTCGGCGCGGGTGAGGGCGGTGGCGGTTATGGTGACAGCATCAACCTGCGCGGCTTCTCGGCCAGCAACGACATCCAGGTCGATGGTGTGCGTGACAGTGCTCAGTACAGCCGTACCGACCCGTTCAACCTGGAGCAGGTGGAAGTGGTCAATGGCGCCAGCTCGGTGTATTCCGGCGGCGGTTCGGTGGGCGGCACCATCAACCTGGTGACCAAGAGCCCGCAATTGCGTGACTTCAACACCGTCAGTGCCGGTGTTGGCACCGATAGCTACAAGCGCATCACCCTCGACAGCAATCACACGCTCAACGACACCACGGCGTTTCGTCTCAACCTGATGGCCCACGGTAACGATGCGCCGGGCCGCGATCATGAAGACTACGAACGCTGGGGTATCGCCCCTTCGATCGCCTTCGGTCTGGGCACGGCGACCCGTGTGACCGCTGCGTTCGAGCACCAGGAAGACGACAACCTGCCGCAGTTCGGCGTGCCGATCTACGATGGCAAGATCATGCAGGGCGCGGATTGGGACAACTACTACGGCTATCGCAACGTCAACAAGCAGGAAATCACCACCGATGCCTTCAGCCTCAAGCTGGAGCATGACTTCAACGACGCGCTGTCACTGCGCAACTTCAGCCGCGTGGCGCGCGTGCGTCAGGAAACCTGGGTGTCCGGTCCGGAAGGGGCGTCGACTGCCTGTCTGGCCAGTGGCACACGCCCGGACGGCAGCGCCTGTACGGGGGGGCTGACCCCTGGCTTCTTTCAGCCCAGCGGCGGTTCGCTGGGTAATGCTCGCGATACCGAGAACCGAATCTTCACCAACCAGACCGACCTGACCAGCCGCTTTGCCACAGGCTTCATCGATCACACGCTGGTCACCGGTTTGGCCTTCAGTCGCGAAGAATACGAGGCCGATACCGGTAACTGGCGCTATGACGCCAGCGGCACGCTGGTCACGCCGCCGCCGGTGAGCATCAGCAATCCGGATTCGCATTGGAATGGCCCGGTCAACTTCCGCAAGACCGCACAGATCGATGGCGAACTGAACAACCGTGCCGTGTACGCCTTCGACACCCTCAAGTTCAACGAGCAATGGGAACTCAACGGCGGTGTGCGCTATGAGCGCAACGAGGGCAGCTCGGCGACCGACACCATCGATGCTGCTACCGGCGCTGTGACTCGCGGAGGTCGATATCACAACAATGACGACCTGGTGTCGTATCGTCTTGGCCTGGTATACAAACTTGCTGAGAACGGCAGCATCTACGTGGCCTACGGCAACAGCCAGACCGCCTCACAGGCTACGGTCAACGGCAGTTGCTTCAGCACCGGGCGCCGCGGTGGCGCGAGCAGTAACAACTGCGATGCCGACCCGGAAAAATCCGTCAGCTACGAGATCGGCACTAAGTGGGATCTGCTCGATGAGCGCCTGTCGCTGACCGCGGCAGTGTTTCGCAATGATCGCACCAACTACAAGGTGGCCAGTAACGACCCGAGCAACCTCTCCGGCGAGCAGGCGCTCGATGGTCAGGCCCGTGTCGATGGCTTAGCGCTGGGAGTGATGGGGGCGATCACCGACCGCTGGAAGGTATTCGCCAACTACACCTATCTGCATACTGAAGTGCTGCAGGGCGTGAGCGACTACACCCGCCAGACCACCGGCGTCGATGCGCAGAAGGGCAAGCCGTTGACCTTCACGCCCAAGCATGCGGCAAGCATCTGGACCACTTATGACCTGCCCTACAACCTGCAGGTCGGTTACGGCCTTACTACCCAGAGTAAACAGTACCTGGCTAGTGCCGATGGCGCTCCGACCGCTTCAGGCTACACCGTGCACCGGGCAATGCTGGGCTACAAGGTCAACCGCAATCTGGACCTGCGCCTGAACGTCAACAACCTGTTCGACAAGCAGTACCTGACCCGCATCCGTAACAATGGCTGGGCTACGCCGGGCGATGGTCGCGCGGCGATTCTGACTGCCAACTACAGCTTCTGATGCTGTGAAGCCGGTCCCCGGTGCGGTTTTTCCGTGCCGGGGACTTTCTGCGTCTGGGGGTGGGTAAATTCGATGTAAAGCCTATTCATTGAAAACCTATCTCAAATAGAATCGCATCTCGTTTGCCAGGGTGGCATTCTCAATCGTGATGCAAGAGTGATCGTCGTGTTCAAGAAAATCATCTTCCAGCTGCACTGGTTCTTCGGCATCACTGCCGGCCTGGTGCTGGCCATCATGGGCATCACCGGCGCCCTGTACAGTTTCGAGGGCGAGATCACCCGGGCGCTCAACGCTGAGCGCTGGCAGATTCAGCCAAGCGAGCAGGGGCACTTGCCTCCGGCCGAACTGGCTGCGCGGATCGAAGCGGCCACCGCCGACCGCGTCACCAGCCTGTGGGTCGATGTCCGGCATGACGGCCCCGGCACGGCCTTCCTGTCGCCGCTGCCGGGTGAGCGACGCGGCCCGCGTATCATCTTCGACCCCTACACCGGTGAGGTCTTGGCCAATCCCGTTGGCCAGGATTTCTTCCGCCTGATCCTGAATCTGCACCGCTTTCTCACCATGGGTGAGGTGGGTAAGCAGATCACAGCCTTCAGTACCCTGGCGCTGATCTTCTTCTGCCTGTCCGGGCTGTATCTGCGTTGGCCACGCCAGGCGTTGAACTGGCGTACCTGGCTGACCCTGGACTGGAAGAAGAAAGGCCGCAGCTTCAACTGGGACCTGCATGCCGTCGCCGGCACCTGGGCGCTGCTGTTCTACCTCTGCGCCGGGCTCACCGGCCTCTATTGGTCCTATGACTGGTACCGTGAAGGGCTGACACACCTGCTCGCCGACAAGCCGCCGCAGCAGCGCTCGGCAGGCCGTGGTGCTCACAAGGTGTCCAGTGGCTCGGTGCCCGAAGTCGACTACGAGGCCATGTGGCAGGGCATTCGCCAGGCGACCGGGGCGCATCTGGTGGCCTGGAACCTGCGCCTGCCGGCTGCAGCCGGAGAGCCGGCGACGGTCTTCTATATGCTTGATGACGCCGAGCATCCGCGCGCCCTCAGTCAGTTCCAGATCGATCCGCAGAGTGGCGCAGTCAGCGGCCACGAGCGCTATGCCGAGCAAAGCCTCAAGGCGCAGTTGCTGATCAGCGTGTATTCGCTGCATACGGGGGAGTACTTCGGCATGCCGGGGCGCATCCTGATGATGATTGCCAGCGGCGCCATGCCGCTGTTTTTCATCACGGGTTGGCTGCTGTACCTGGATCGCCGGCGCAAGAAGCGTGCAGCGCAGGCGGCACGTGGCACGCTGACGGCTGACGATTCAGGCGACGGCTGGTTGGTGGGCTTCGCCAGCCAGAGCGGCTTCGCCGAGCAACTGGCCTGGCAGAGCGCCGGGCAGTTGCAGGCGGCCGGCATCCCGGTGCGGGTCGAGCCACTCTCGCGCCTCGATAGCGACAGCCTGCGCCAGACGCAGAAGGCTCTGTTCGTGGTCAGCACCTTTGGTGATGGCGAGGCGCCGGATGCCGCGCAGGGCTTCGAGCGCAAGGTGCTTGGCAGCTCGTTGCCGCTGGGGCAACTGAGTTATGCGGTGCTGGCCCTGGGTGACCGGCAGTACCAGCATTTTTGCGGTTTCGCCCGGCGCATCAACGATTGGCTGGGGCTGCAGGGCGCCCAGCGGCTGTTCGACAGCGTCGAGGTCGACGGTGCCGACGAGGCCGCGCTGCAGCGCTGGCAACAGCATTTGAGCGACCTCACCGGCGCCGCACCGATGCGCTTCGAGCACGCGCCGTGGCAGAACTGGACGCTGGTCGAGCGCCGTCTGCTCAACCCTGGCAGCCAGGGCGCAGCGGTATTTTTCATCGGTCTGACACCTCCAGCGCAGAGTTCCTGGCAAGCCGGTGACATCCTCGAGATGCGTCCGCGTCACGCGCCAGAGCGGGTACTGGGCTGGCTGCAGCACTGCGGCTTGGATGGCCGCGAGTCGGTGATGCTGGATGGCCGGTCGATCAGCCTCGAGGAGGCGCTGGCCGAACGGCAACTGCCGGACAGTTTCGCGCACCTGGTGGGCTTGCACGCTCAGGCGTTGGTCGATGCGCTGGTGCCGCTGGGCACGCGGGAATACTCCATCGCCTCGGTCGCGGCTGATGGCGTGCTGGAGCTGATCGTGCGCCAGGCCGAGCAGGCCGACGGCAGCCTCGGCCTGGGCTCCGGCTGGTTGACCGAGTACCTGCCTCTTGGCGGGCAACTTATGGCGCGGGTGCGGCGCAACAGCGGCTTCCACCTGCCGGACGATGACCGCCCGCTGATCCTGATTGGCAATGGCACCGGTCTGGCCGGGCTGCGCTCGCTGTGGCGGGCACGCGCGCTGGCGGGGCAGGGGCGCAACTGGCTGCTGTTCGGCGAGCGCAACCGCGCGCAGGACTTCTTCTGTGGCGAGGAGTTGGAGGCGGCGCTGAGCAGGGGCGAGCTGCAGCATCTGGATCTGGCGTTCTCCCGCGACCAGGCCGATAAGCGCTATGTGCAGGGGCTGCTGCGCGAGCAAGCCGAGCGCCTGCGCGCCTGGCTGAACGACGGTGCGGCGATTTACGTCTGCGGCAGCTTGCAGGGCATGGCTGGCGGCGTCGATGCGGCGTTGCGCGAGCTGCTCGGCGACGAGGCGCTGCAGGCGCTGGTCGAAGAGGGGCGTTATCGCCGTGACGTGTACTGAAAAGCGGGGCGTTCTCGCGCTTGAAATGGCCCTGAAACACGGCTGCGTCAAACTGTCTGAAAGCCCCGCCTGTTCAGCATTTCAGGACGTTTTGTGTGATATCCGGAACGAGATGAAATTAGGGTCAATTTCCGGTTGATCTGAGGGGCGCATGGTCTTAAAGTCCGCGCCCGAACGTCCATGCTGGAAACGATCCATCCGGCTCAAGTACTGACGACGAGAGATCGCTGGTGGCCCACCGCGATCAGTGATGCTCGGCGACATGCCTTGGGAAGTAGGCGAACCAAAGTGGGGAAACTGTCAGACGTTCAGGCTTGTGCTTTGCGCGGCCACCCCCGACACGTAGCGGAACCTGTCAGGCGTTTCGCTGCCCGAATTCATGTGTTCCTGGTTTTGCCATTGGAGTCCCCAGCATGTCGATCAAGGTCGAAGACTACTACGCACCCGCCACTTTCCAGCGCATGAAGGCATTCGCCGATCAGCACGAGACACCCTTCGTGGTGATCGACCGGCAGATCATCGCTGACGCCTACGATCAACTGGGCAACTGCTTCCCGTTCGCCAAGATCTATTACGCGGTCAAGGCCAACCCCGCCACCGAGATCATCGAGCTGCTGCGCGACAAGGGCTCGAGCTTCGACATCGCCTCGATCTATGAGCTGGACAAGGTCATGGCCACCGGCGTTGGCCCGGAGCGCATCAGCTACGGCAACACCATCAAGAAATCCCGCGATATCCGTTATTTCTTCGACAAGGGCGTGCGTCTGTTCGCCACCGACTCCGAAGCCGACCTGCGCAACATCGCCAAGGCCGCACCGGGTTCGAAGATCTACGTGCGCATCCTCACCGAAGGCTCCACCAGCGCCGACTGGCCACTGAGCCGCAAGTTCGGTTGCCAGCCGGACATGGCCCTGGACCTGCTGATCCTGGCCAAGCAACTGGGCCTGGTGCCGTACGGCATCTCCTTCCACGTCGGTTCGCAGCAGCGTGACATCGACGTCTGGGACGCCGCCATCGCCAAGGTCAAGGTGATCTTCGAGCGCCTCAAGGAAGAAGACGGTATCACCCTGCAGATGATCAACATGGGTGGTGGCTTCCCGGCCAACTACATCCAGCGCACCAACGACCTGGAAACCTATGCCGAGGAAATCACCCGCTTCCTCAAGGAAGACTTCGGTGACGACTTGCCGGAAATCATCCTCGAGCCGGGTCGTTCGCTGATCGCCAACGCCGGCGTTCTGGTCTCGGAAGTGGTGCTGGTGGCGCGCAAGTCGCGTACCGCCGTGGAGCGCTGGGTCTACGCAGACGTGGGCAAGTTCAGCGGCCTGATCGAAACCATGGACGAGGCCATCAAGTTCCCCATCTGGACCGAGAAAAAGGGCGAGATGGAAGAAGTGGTGATCGCCGGCCCGACCTGTGACAGCGCCGACATCATGTACGAGAACTACAAGTACGGCCTGCCGCTGAACCTGGCCAGCGGTGACCGCCTGTACTGGCTGTCCACCGGTGCCTACACCACCAGCTACAGCGCGGTGGAGTTCAATGGTTTCCCGCCGCTGAAGTCCTACTACCTGTAAGGCAGCTTAGGGAGGCCAGGCTGCAGTACGCGTCCAGGCGTCCAGCGCAGCGCCCCTAAAGCAAAACGCCAGCCCTTGGGCTGGCGTTTTGCTTTGTTCAGCTGTGCTCAGAACTCGATGACTGTCGACAGCCACAGGCGGCGACCTTCTTCGAGCGTGCCGCTGGTGGACTGCGCGATCTGCGTGTAGTCAGACGCCCAGCCGGTGGTGCCGGTGTTGGTGGTGTAGTAGCTGCCGCTGGTGAAGTCCTTGTCGAACAGGTTGTAGATCGTGGCGCTGAAGGTCACGTTTTCCGATGCCTTGAATGAGCCGCCGAGGTGGAAGACCTCATAGGCTTTCAGGTCGCCGGCGGCGTCATACAGGGCCTTGTTCGCCGCACTCAGGTTTTCGTAGCGGTCGGTAAAGCGGGCGCGTTCGCCACGGTATTCACCCTTGAACCACAGGGTCAGGCGATCATTGGCCGTCCAGCTCAGGCGCGCGTGAGCCATATGTTCCGGTGTATTGGTCAGGGGCGCGCCCTTGTTGATGCCGCTCTTCTGCTTGCTGTCGGTGTAGGTGTAGTTGACGGCCAGTGCCCAGGCCGGGGCGAATTCCCAGCGACCGGCCACCTCGAGCCCCTTGGTAACGGCTTCGCCGATGTTCACGCTCTGGGCGAAGTTCTCCTGAGTGAAGCCCGAGCCGTAGCTGACGCAGCCAGGCTGGTTCGGATTCGCAGCGTAGAAGCAGTTGGCCAATGGCGTGCCGTCGTCGATCTTGTCCTTGAACTTGTTATGGAACAGGGTGACGTTGGCGTTGAAGCCGGAGAGGTTGTCGTAGTAGGCACCGATCTCGGTATTGGTGGTGATTTCCGGATCGAGGTCGGGGCTGCCGATGGTGATGGTCGAGCCCTGCCCGGTTACGCCGTTGATGCCACTGTGCAGCTGGTTGAGTGTCGGAGTCTTGTAGCCACGGCTTACGCCGCCCTTCAGGGTCCAGGTGTCGGTGGTGTTCCAAACCAGGTAGGCACGCGGGCTGACGTGGCCGCCAAAGGCTTCATGATCCTCGTAGCGGGCGCCCAGGGTCAGCGCCAGATCTTCATGCAGGCGCCACTCGTCCTCGGCGAACAGCGCCCAGGAGGTTTGCTGGAAATCCTCATCGGCGATGCCGTCGGTAACCTTGGCATCCCACCACTGCGCACCGACGGTGGCGATATGAGAGTCGCCCACCGGGGCGACCAACTTGCTGTCGACGACCAGATCGGTCGACTTCAGCTTACGGTCATCGCCGATGATGATCGACGGGAAGCCGGTGTACGCGTTGCCAATCGGATTCCCGGGAATGGTGCGGCCGAAGGTTTGCGTGGTGTTGTGGGTGATGCTGCTTTCCAGCGTGCCGAAGCTGAGGCGCCCTGTATGGCTGAGGGCGAACTGATCGCGCTCGAAGCGCAATTCATCCTTGTAGCCATTGGCACGTAGTGGGGCGTTGCTGGTGCAGCCATCGACGGCGCTGCCACCATTCTTGCCATCGAGATTGCCCAGCTGGCAGTCGTCGTTGTTATAGACCTGGCGGCCCCGTTCGAAGTCGAGGGAGAAGTCGTGGGCTTCGTTCGGGGTCAGGGTCAGGCGGGTGCCGAAAGTGGTGTTACGTCCCTCGACGGGTGAGGCTCCGCGCTTGCTGACGGTGCTGTCGTTGTCGAACTGCAGGTCCGACTCGCCGCGGTCATACAGGCTGCCACGTACGGCCAGGCCGAGCAGGCCGTCGATCAGCGGGCCGCTGGCATACAGGCTGGTGTTGCTGGCTTCACCGTAGTCGCGGTTTTCCTGGAAGGTGTGATCCAGGCTCAGGCTGGCGCCCCATTCCTTGGCCACCTTGCGGGTGATGATATTGACCACGCCGCCCATGGCGTCGGAGCCGTAGAGCGTGGACATCGGCCCACGAATCACTTCGATACGCTCGATGGCCGACATCGGTGGCATGAAGCTGGTGGACGTTTCGTTGAAGCCGTTGGGGGTGACGTTGCCTGCCGTGTTCTGGCGACGGCCGTCGATCAGAATCAGGGTGTAGTCGCTGGGCATGCCGCGAATGCTGATATTCAGGCCGCCGGTCTTGCCGGTGCCCTGACGCACGTCGATGCCTTCCACGTCTTCCAGGGCCTGCGCCAGATTGTTGTAGCGCTTCTGCTGCAGTTCTTCGCGGCTGATCACGCTGATGCTGGCTGGGGCTTCAGTGATCTTCTGCTCGAAGCCGGACGCACTGACGACCACGTCACCCAAAGTGATGGGCTCGTTGGCCTGAACGCCAAAACTGGCGGCCAAGGCAATGGCGCTGGCCAAGGCAGTACGGGAATTGAGGGGGGACATCGATCTACTCCTGGCGGTAAAAGGGTGCAGTCGTAACGAGTGCAAACGGCCGGGATGATAGTGATTTGCATATAAGGTTCAATTGCGAATGATATGTATGCCCATGCGCTTCGGCTGCAGAGCCCGTGGTGGCTGGGCTGCAGGTAGGTGTAAATTTTGTAAATACGAGCAATTCTCGAGTGGCTCCAGGGCTTTACGCAGCCTTTCCAGGCGCTCTAATCTGCAGATATGAACCGTATTCTTCTCAACTGCGACATGGGTGAAGGCTTCGGCGCCTGGCGCATGGGTGACGACCGACTGGCCATGCCGCTGATCGATCAGGCCAACCTGGCGTGCGGCTTCCATGCCGGGGATCCGCTGATCATGGCGCGTGGCGTCGAGCTGGCGGTGATGCACGGGGTGAGTGTTGGCGCGCATCCGTCCTACCCGGATCTGCAAGGCTTCGGTCGGCGTCATCTGCAGTGTTCGCCCGAGGAGGTCCGGGCACTGGTGCTCTACCAGCTCGGTGCGCTGGATGCCTTCTGCCGAGCCGCCGGCAGTCAGCTGGCATACGTCAAGCCGCATGGCGCTCTGTACAACGATCTGGTGCGTGACGATGCGCTGCTGATGGCGGTGCTCGACGCCTGTGCCAGTTACCGCAAGGGCCTGCCGCTGATGGTCTTGGCGCTGGCCGACAATGGCCGCGAGCTGCGCCTGGCTGACGAAGCCGATGTGCCGCTGATGTTCGAGGCGTTCGCCGATCGCGCCTATCTGTCAGATGGTCAATTGGCACCACGCCGGCTCAGCGGCGCGGTGCACCAGGATGCCGAGCGCATCCTCGATCAGGCGCTGGCCATTGCCCAGGGCGAGTCTTTTGCCGACATCGATGGCAAGCCGCTGCAGCTGCGGGCTGACAGCCTGTGCGTGCATGGCGACAACCCCGAGTCGCTGGCGGTGCTGCGCCGTTTGCGCGCCAGGTTGGATGCGCTCTGAGCGATCAGCTGGGTTGCCAGTTCAGCGTCAGTTGCTGCTGCCAGGCAAAGCGCTCGAAGTGACTGCCGACTACGCCCTCCAGGCGTTGCAGGTTCTCGCTGTTGGCGCTCTCGACCAGCAGGCGCAAACCCTGATTTTCTGCTGTCAGGGTGGCCTGGCCGGTGCCGAACTCGATACGGCCCTGATGTTCATCGAAGCTGACCGGAATCTTGTGGGCGAAGTGCTTGCACAGGCGGCTGATGTAGCGCGCCGGAGTGTCGGTTGTGACGAAAGCACAGCTGCTGAATGGGCTCATGAAAGATCCTCTGGGTTATTGGCGTGGGCAGCGGCCGCGATGTTCAGTACGCCACGGTGAAGCGTTGGCGGATATGTTGCGGCCGCTCGGCTTCGTCGATCAGCGCCACGGCCAGGTCGGCGACCGAGATGCTGCCCGGTTCGTCGCCATTCATCAGCAGCTCGTCCTGACCCAGGCGGAACTTGCCTGTGCGTGGCCCCGGAACGAGCAGGGCGGCTGGCGAGAGAAAGGTCCACTCCAGCCCGGGCTCTTCACGCAGCATGTTCAGCGCCTGACGCGCGCCCTCGGCGCCTTCCTTGTACTCGGCGGGAAAGTCCGGGGTATCGATCAGTTGCACGCCGGGTGCGACGTATAGACTGCCGGCACCGCCCACTACCAGCAGGCGCTTGACGCCTGCCTGCTTGCTGGCCGCGATGATCGAGCGGCTGCCAGCGATGAACTGCTCACGAATGTCCGCCACACCCCAGCCGGGGTTGAAGGCGCTGATCACAGCGTCGTGGTCGTGCAAGTGCCTGGCCAGCGCTGCGCTGTCGTGAACGTCGACCGCAACGGCAGTGAGCTGCGCATGCGCGCTCAGCTTGTGTGGGTGGCGCACCAGGGCGGTGACCTGATGACCACGGTTCAGGGCCTCTTGCAGTAGTGGGGCGCCGACGTAACCAGTAGCGCCGATCAGTGCGATCTTCATTGGGGAAATCTCGAATAGTGATGGTGAACACATGATCGCTGCTGGATAAACGCGGGAAAAAGTGGCCTGATGCACTTGGATAATTAAGCAGGGCTTCATAATGGAGCAGCTCAAACACATGGCGCTGTTCGCCACCGTGGTGGAAAAGGGCAGCATGGTGGCCGCTGCCGAAGCCCTGGGGATGAGCGCCTCTGCGGTCAGCCAGCAGATCCGCCGACTGGAGGAGGCCACTGGCGTCACGCTGCTGCATCGCACCACGCGCAAGCTGACGCTGACCGAGGCCGGTGCAAGCTTCTACGACAGCTGCCGGCAGATCGTCGAACTGGCGCAGCGGGCCGAACAGCGCCTGGCCGAGCAGCGCGATGCCCCGGTAGGAGAGCTGCGTGTCGCCGCGCCGGTCGGCTTTTCCGGGCCACTGCTGTGCGAAGCGCTGTCGCCCTTGCTCAGTGCGCATCCGGGGCTGAGCCTGAGCCTGTTCTTTCACGATGAGCCGATCGACCTGGTCGAGTCACGCATCGACCTGGCCGTGCGTGTCGGCCGCCAGGAGGATTCCAGCCTGGTGGCCCGTTACGTGACCGACTGGCGCATGATCCTGTGCGCGGCGCCGACCTATCTGGCTCGTGTCGGTGTGCCGGTCGAACCGCAGCAGTTGCTCAGGCTCGACTGGATCGGCCTGCATCTGGAGCGCAACCAGCACCTGACATTGACTGGCCCCGGCGCAGTGCAGCAGCGTCTGCGGCTGGAGACGCGCATCAGCTGCAACAACATTCTGGCTGCGCGCCAGTTCACCCTCGCCGGCATGGGCGTGTCGTTGCAGCCCGAACCGGAAATCCGTGACCTGCTGGCCCGTGGCGAACTGCTGCCGCTGCTAGCGGATTGGCAACTCGAATCCATCGGCCTGTATATCGTTACGCCCCGTCGCGATGCGCAACCGGCCAAGGTGCGCTACGCCATGGAGGCGCTCAGGCGTCATCTGGTCAGTGCATGAACATCAACAGTCGGCATCCGCCTCTGGCTATGCGAGGATGGGGCCGTAATCAATTTCTCCGCCAGAAAGGACCCGTGATCCACACCGATGAAGACGCCCAAACGTATTGAGCCCCTGGTCGAGGACGGCCTGGTGGATGAGGTGCTGCGGCCGCTGATGAGCGGCAAGGAAGCAGCGGTCTATGTGGTGCGGTGTGGCGACGAGCTGCGCTGCGCCAAGGTCTACAAGGAAGCGAATAAGCGCAGCTTCCGCCAGGCATCGGAATATCAGGAAGGTCGCAAGGTCCGTGGCAGCCGTCAGGCTCGGGCCATGGCCAAGGGCAGCAAGTACGGGCGCAAGGAGCAGGAGCAAGCCTGGCAGAACGCCGAAGTCGCCGCGTTGTTTCGTCTGGCCAATGCCGGCGTGCGGGTCCCCAAACCCTACGACTTTCTCGATGGCGTGCTGCTCATGGAACTGGTCGGCGACGGCGAGGGCGACGTTGCGCCCAGGCTCAATGACGTTGACCTGCACCCGGACGACGCGCGTGAGTTCCATGCCTTCATGATCCAGGAAATCGTCAAGATGCTCTGCGCCGGCCTGGTGCACGGCGACCTGTCGGAATTCAACGTGCTGCTCGGCCCTGAAGGCCCGGTGATCATCGATCTGCCGCAAGCCGTGGATGCGGCGGCCAACAACCACGCTTTCAGCATGCTCGAGCGCGATGTACGCAACATGGCCGAATATTTCGGCCAGTTCGCCCCCGAGTTGAGATACACCAAATACGCCAAGGAAATGTGGGCACTGTTTGAGGCCGGCAAGCTACAGCCCGACACGGCGTTGACCGGCGAGTTCGCCGACGTCGAGGACGCTGCCGATATTGACGCGGTAATGCGCGAGATCAAGGCAGCCCTGGCCGAGGAAGCGAAGAAGCAGGCCCTGCTCAACGCCGAAGACGAACCCAAGGACGCCGAACCGATTCCGCCCTGGATGCGCTGAAAGGGCTCCACTGCGTAGGGTGCGCCGCGTGTACCTGGCTTTGTGGGGCTCAGGGGTGGCGCTCAAATGCCCCGGATTGCATCCAGGCTACGCAGTGCCTTCGTTGTGATGCGAGCACCTCGTAGCGCCACAGCCTACGCCCTGCTCGATGCCTTTGAGGATCGGGCAATCTGGCCGGTCGTTGCCTTGGCAGCTGGTCGCCAGCTCGACCAGCGTGTCGCGTAGCGCACTCATCTCGGCGATCTTGCGTTCCAGCTGCGCGATATGCCCTTCGGCCAGCGCCTTCACATCGGCACTCGCGCGCTGCTTGTCCTGCCACAGGGCCAGCAGCTTGCCGACTTCCTCCAGCGAGAAACCCAGGTCCCGCGCGCGCTTGATGAACGCCAGGCGGTGTAGGTCGCTCGCGCTGTACTGTCGGTAGCCACTCTCCGAGCGCCCGGCATGGGGCAGCAGATCGATGGCCTCGTAGTAGCGAATCATCTTGGCGCTGAGGCCGGTGTGCTTGGCGGCTTGGCCGATGTTCATCGCATTTGATCTCCCTTCGGCTTCCAGCGACTGAGCAGCAGCGCGTTGCTCACCACGCTGACGCTGGACAGGGCCATGGCGGCGCCGGCGAACATCGGGTTGAGCAGGCCGGCGGCGGCCAGCGGGATGCCGATCAGGTTGTAGATGAAGGCCCAGAACAGGTTCTGGCGGATCTTGGCGTAGGTACGCCGGCTGATGTCCAGCGCCGCTGGTACCAGGCGCGGATCACCGCGCATCAGGGTGATGCCGGCGGCATGCATGGCTGCATCGGTACCGCCGCCCATGGCGATGCCGACATCCGCAGCCGCCAGGGCCGGCGCATCGTTGATGCCATCGCCGACCATGGCCACGCTGCCCTGTTGACGCAGCTCGCCGATCAGGCGTGCCTTGTCCGCTGGCAGCACCTGGGCGTGTGGCTCGTCGATGCCGAGTACGCTGGCGACCGCCGCGACGCTGCCCTGGTTGTCGCCACTGATCAGGTGGCTGGTGATGCCCTGTTCGCGCAGTTCGGCGATGGCTTGGGCGGCGCCGTCCTTGAGCTGGTCACCGAAGGCCAGCAGGCCAAGCAGGCGCGGCGCGCTGGTGGTCTCGATCAGCCAGGACAGGGTGCGGCCTTCTGCTTCCCAGGCTTGTGCCGACTCGGCCAGTGCCCCGGCCAGCAGTTGGCTTTCTTCCAAAAGGCGGCTGCTGCCCAGTTGCAGGCTGCGGCCTTCGACCTCGCCGGCGATGCCGCGCCCTGTCAGCGCACGGCTGTCGCTCAGCGCTGGCAGGCTGATGTGCTGCTCGCCACAGCGCTCCAGCACGGCCTTGGCCAGCGGGTGTTCGCTGCCCTGTTGCAGGCTGCCGGCCAGGCGCAACAGTTCCGCCTCGCTGGCATCGCCCAGGCCGATATGGACGATGCGCGGCTTGCCTTCGGTGAGGGTGCCGGTCTTGTCGAAGGCAACGTGCTGCACGGCATGCGCCACTTCCAGCGCTTCGGCGTCCTTGATCAGGATGCCGTGGCGCGCGGCGACACCGGTGCCGGCCATGATTGCGGTCGGCGTGGCCAGGCCCAAGGCGCAGGGGCAGGCGATCACCAGTACCGCCACGGCATTGAGCAGAGCACTTTCCACTGGCGCGCCCAGAGCCAGCCAGCCGAGTAGCGTAGCCAGGGCGATCAGCAGCACGGCGGGGACGAACACCTGGCTGACCTTGTCCACCAGTTTCTGGATCGGCGCCTTGGCTGCCTGGGCGTCCTCCACCAGGCGGATGATCCGTGACAGCACGGTTTCCGCACCGAGGGCGGTGGCCTCCACCAGCAGGCGGCCTTCGCCGTTGATGGCTCCGGCCGTGACCTTGTCGCCCGCTTGCTTGGCCACTGGCAGGCTCTCGCCGCTGATCAGCGCTTCGTCGGCATGGCTGCTGCCTTCCACCACCTGACCGTCGACCGGGAAGCGCTCTCCCGGCTTGACCAGAACGCGATCGCCCAGCGCCAGTGAGTCGATCTCGACGCGCTCCTCGCGCCCCTCCACCAGGCGCACCGCATGATCCGGGCGCAGCGCCTGCAAGGCGCGAATGGCGCTGGCGGTCTGGCGCTTGGCGCGGCTCTCCAGGTACTTGCCGAGCAGGATCAGGCTGATGATCACCGCCGAGGCCTCGAAGTACAGGTGCGGCATCTGTCCGGCCGGTGTCACGGCCCACTGGTACAGGCTCAGGCCGTAGCCGGCGCTGGTGCCGATGGCCACCAGTTGATCCATGTTGCCGGCACGAGCCTTCAGCGCTTGCCAGGCCGCGCGATAGAAGCGTGCGCCGAAGATGAACTGCACCGGTGTGGCGAGCAGGAACTGCGCCCAGGCGGGCAGCATCCAGTGCAGGCCGAAGGGCGCGACCAGCATCGGCAGCACCAGCGGCAGGGTCAGGGCGATGGCGGCCAGCAGGGGCAGGCGTTCACGTTGCAAGCGGCGCTGCGCCAGGTCTGTGGTTGGGCGTTCGTCCAGCAGGCTGGCCTTGTAGCCGGCTGCGTCCACGGCCTTCAGCGCCTGTTGCGGGTCGAAGCCGGCGAGCACCTGCAGGCGCGCCTTTTCGTCGGCGAGGTTGACGGCGATTTGGCTGACGCCCGGCAGTTTCCCCAGCGCACGCTCGATGCGGCCGACGCAGCTGGCGCAGGTCATGCCTTCGATGGCGAGCTCCAGGGGCTGGCTGGGTACGCTGTACCCCGCAGATTCGATGGCGGTGATCAGTTGCGGCAGGCTGCCGCCGGGCGCTTCGATACGCGCCTGCTCGTTGGCCAGGTTGACGCTGGCGTTGCTTACCTGCGGCAACTTGCGCAGCGCGCGCTCGACACGGCCAGCGCAACTGGCGCAGGTCATGCCCTGGATCGGCAGGTCGAAGGTCGTCATGGTTGCGCTCCCTGTGACAGGCCGTTGAAAAAACCAGGCGAGGCACTCTGACAGAGCTCGCACGCAAGGCCGTCTTTAACGCAGCAATGCCAACGCAGGTAGTTCTTCAACGGACTGGTAACGTTGTGGCTACAGGATCAACCTTGCCCCCATGGCAAGGTCAAGCCTTCAGTTCAGCGTCGGCGCGACATGCAGTCGCAGGCCATCGCTGCCCATGGCGATGCGGTAGCGGCGCACCTCACCAGCCCGCAGTTCCAGCGCCTGGCCGGCGAGCTGGTTGATGCCGTCCTGGCAGGAGCCGGTACCGGTCAGGCCAAGGCGCAGCGAAACCCTGCCAGGCGGCAGGTTGAAGGACACCGACTGGCCCTGGTGCAGGCGGGCGGCCATCTGATCATGCAAATACAGCGCGACTTCGCAGGTGGTGGCCACTTCGAGGCGTTCGCGCGAGACGATCAGCACCGCGTAGCCTTCGCCCTGGCTCGTCGCGGGTAATGGTGCCAGCGGTTCGGCCTGGGCCAGAGGCGCCATCAGCAGGACAAGGGTGGAGCAGAGCAGGCGCATGGCGAAGGGCCTCGTACACAAACGCGGTGAATGACATGGGGCAAAGGCTTGACCTTGCCATCGTGGCAAGGTCGAGACTACACCCATCGACCACTGATTCAAGGAGTCAGCAATGCAGCAATTCAAGGTTAGCGGAATGTCGTGCGGTCATTGCTCGCGGGCCATCACTCAGGCAATCCAGGCGCTGGAGCAGGCCGCCAGGGTCGAGGTCGACCTCGCCGCCGGCCTGGTGCGTGTCGATGCCCAGCTGGATGCCGCGCAGATTCAGGCGGCGATTCGCGAAGAGGGTTACGAGGTGGTGCCTGCGTAGCGTCGCGGGCAGCGCTGCATCAGTCAGGGAAACTGTTGAGAACCACCTCGGCATCCATGCAGTCGTCTACGCCTGCTACGGCCACTGCCGCAGTAGGCCGCGGAAGCAGCTGTCGATCATCGCCGGAGTGTCGGTCTGGGCGTCGAACAGATTGGGATCGCGCAGCCAGTCGCTGAACAGGCCGACGATCAGCGCGTGCAGCGTGCGCGAGGCCAGGCGTGGAGTGATGTCGGGCTGCAGGTGCGGTTGTACCGCTGGCAGGGCGAACTGTTGTTCGCACAGGGCGATGAACTGATTGACGAAGGTCTCGTGACGCTCCTCGGCTTCACGCAGGTCTTCGGTGAACTCGCAGCGGCGCAGCAGCACGGTGAGGATGCGCCGGCGCTGTTCGTCCAGCACCAGGTTGGCCATGGCCTCTATGCACAGGTCGCGCAGCAATTGCAGCGATGACAGGCCATCGACCGCCGCCAGCTGTTCGGCCAGTGGCTCGAGCGGCAGGCGTACCTGATTGAGCATTTCATGGAACAGATGGGCCTTGTTCTGGAAGTGCCAATAGACCGCACCGCGCGTGACCCCGGCATGCCGGGCGATATGCTCGAGGCTGGTATGGGCGACTCCGCGCTCGAGAAACAGGTGCTCGGCGGCGGCGAGGATGGCGCTGCGGGTTTTCTCCGCATCTTCTTTGGTTCTACGCATGGCGATCCGGTTTTTTGGAACTAGGCTCAGAGGGTGCCGAGTGTACCGATTTTGCCCTGCCTGCTGGTGGCGTGCTGCGTCATGCCGATGCTCCCTTTGCTGGTGAAGTCGGCGGCGTAGCAGGCTCGCTGCAGTGGCAAGTCGAGGATGAGCAGCGACCGCATTGGGCCACCTGGGGCGTGGTTCGACACCCCGCGCTTTCGTATGCGACCCGGTCGGTGAGATGATTAGCCGGCTAACAATAGTCCGGACTATTCATGAACCTGCGAACGCTGCTGATTCTGGGCGCGCTGTGCGCCTTTGGCCCCCTGGCCATCGATTTCTATCTACCGAGTTTCCCTACCCTGGCCCAGCAGTTCGGCACCGATGTCGAACATATCCAGCTATCGCTGGCCGCCTACTTCGTTGGTATCGCCATCGGCCAGCTGTTCTATGGGCCGTTGGCGGACCGTTTCGGCCGGCGACTGCCGCTGCTGGTCGGGGTGACGTTGTTCACCCTGGCGTCGCTGGCCTGTGCCCTGGCACCTAGCCTGGAGTGGCTGGTGACGGCGCGTTTCGTCCAGGCCTTGGGTGGCTGCGCCGGGATGGTGATTACCCGCGCGGTGGTGCGTGACCTGTGCGATCCCCTGGCCTCGGCCAAGGTGTTCTCGCAACTGGTGCTGGTGATGGGCCTGGCGCCGATCCTCGCGCCGCTGGGGGGCGGGTTGCTGCTCAATACCCTGGGCTGGCCGTGGATCTTCCATAGCCTGGCGCTCTTCGCCGGGCTGTGTCTGCTGGCCGTGCTGGCGTGGCTGCCGGAAACGCGCCCACAGCATCTGCCACCGGCGCCGCTGAGCGGTGCCTTCGGCCAATACCGTGCGCTGCTGTGCAACGCCCCGTTCATGGGCTACAGCCTGGCCGGCGGCGTGGCAATGGCCGGCATGTTCGCCTACATCGCCGGCTCGCCGTTCGTCTTCATCGAGTTGTACGGCGTGCCGGCCGAGCACTACGGCTGGTTGTTCGGCAGCAATGCGGCGGGTTTCGTGATCATGGCGCAGGTCAACGCGCGCCTGGTGCGCAGCGGCGGGCCGGCGCTGTGGCTGCGGCGTGTGGCGCTGGTGTACGTGGTCAGTGGGCTGTGCCTGCTGCTGTTGGCTCTGTGGCAGCCGGCGCAGTTGTGGCCGCTATTGATTCCACTGTTCATCTGCGTGGCCAGTCTCGGGTGCGTGCTGCCCAATGCCACCGCCTGTGCCATGGCCGGGCAAGGGCGGCACGCTGGCAGCGCGTCCGGGTTGCTGGGCAGCATGCAGTTCAGCGTGGCCGCTGGCGCGTCGGCGCTGGTGGCCTTCCTGCATGACGGTTCGGCCGTGCCCATGGCGTTGGTGATCGCCCTGTGCGGCGCTGGAGCCTGCGGCTTCGCCTGGTGGAGCAAGCGTTTCGTGGTCTGATCAGGCGTTACAGGCGCGCTGCCTTGAAGGTGTCGCAGCGCGCCGGCTGGCCGCTCTCGAAACCGGTGCTGAACCAGCGTACGCGCTGCTGTGAGGTGCCATGGGTGAAGGCGTCCGGCACCACCTGGCCTCGCGCCTGTTTCTGCAGGCGGTCATCGCCAATGGCGCTGGCCGCATTCAGCGCCTCTTCCAGGTCGCCTGCTTCCAGCCAGTCGTGTCGGCGCTGTGCGTGATGCGCCCAGACCCCGGCCAGGCAATCGGCCTGCAGTTCCTGACGCACCAACAGGCCGCCATCGCCCTCGACCCGCTCGCCGCGCTGGCGCGCCGCGTTGACCTTGGCGGAGACGCCGAGCAGGGTCTGCACGTGATGGCCAACCTCATGGGCGATCACGTAGGCCTGGGCGAAGTCGCCAGCTGCGGAAAAGCGCTGCTCCATCTCGCGGAAAAACGCCATGTCCAGATACACCCGCTGGTCACCTGGGCAGTAGAAGGGGCCGACCGCCGAACTGGCGAAACCACAGGCGGAATTGACGCCGCCGGAGAACAGCACCAGTTGCGGATCGCGATACTGCTGGCCAGCCTGCTGGAACAGTTCGCGCCAGGTGTCTTCGGTGTCGCCGAGGATGGCGCGGACGAACTCGCTCTGTTGATCATTGGCCGGCGGAGCGCTTTGTGTCTGGGCGACCTGCGGCTGGGTGGCCTGGCCGGCGATCTGACCAAGAATCTGCAACGGATCCTGGCCCATCAGCAGGCCGACGATGACGATAATCGCCACGCCGCCGAGGCTCAGGCCACCGCCGAGTCGCCTGCCGGAGCGGCCGCGCGCATCCACCACGTTGTCACTGCGTCTACCGCGTTGCCAGCGCATGGTCGTACTCCCAGGTTGGTTGTCGCCGCAGTGTAGCCGCGTTGGTGTCGACTCAGTTGGCCGGATAGTCGCTCAGCAGCTGATCCTGGCGTTCACGATCCAGGCCGATGACCTGATAGGCGTCGACACGATCGCCATATTCCATGCCCGGCGAGCCCATGGGCATGCCGGGTACGGCGGCGCCGATCAGGTCCGCACGTTGACGCAGTTTGAGAATGTCGGCGGCCGGTACATGGCCTTCGACGAACTTGCCGTCGATCACGCCGGTATGACAGGAGGCCAGGCGTGGCGGCACGCCGAGGCGCTGTTTGAGCGCACTCATGTTGGCCTCGACATGGTCGTTGACGGTGAAACCGTTATCCTGCAGGTGGCTGATCCAGGCCTTGCAGCAGCCGCAGTTGGCATCGCGATGCACGTCGATGGTCAGCGGCTCGCTGGCGTGAGCCAGGCCGGTAAGGAGGCAGAGGGCGAGCAGGGAACGATGCATGGCAGGACTCCAGGTGAACGAACGCCCAGCATAGCGCCGGCGCATGCGCTGCCCAAGTGATTGCGACTATGCGTCGCGACAGACGGCGCCTATGCTGGCAGGCAGTCGATCATTGCCTGGTAGTCGCCAATGCTGTTTGCCCGAATCGTCCTGCTGATCCAGATCGCTGTCCTGCTCGTGCTGGGGCTGGCCTACTTCATTCGGCCCGAGGAAATGGCCAGCTTCAGTGGTGCGCTGCTGATGGGCAACGCGGCGGTAACCGAGGTGCGCGCCTATTACGGTGGTTTGCAACTGGGTCTGGCGGCTTACCTGGCGATGGCGCTGTTACGCATGGATCTGCTGCGACCGGCGCTGCTTCTGCTGGTGCTGCTGTACAGCGTGCTGGCCCTGGCGCGCGTTGCCGGGTTGTGGCTCGACGGCGGCGCGCAGCAGACCTTCAACCTTTATGCGCTGCTGCTCGAAGTGGTGTCGGCCGCTCTGGCCTGGTGGGCGTTGCGCGGGCTTGCACGCTAGCAGCGCATTCCCCACCGGCTGTGTAGCCCGGATGCAATCCGGGGACGGTCTTGCGCATTGCCCCGGATTGCATCCGGGCTACGGGGATGTGAGTCAGCGCCGTTCCAGCAATACACCCGCTTCCATGTGATGGGTGTAGGGAAACTGGTCGAACAGCGCGCTGCGCGTCACCTTGTGGGTGTCGTTGAGCTGGGCGATGTTGGCGGCCAGAGTCTCCGGGTTGCAGGAAATGTACAGGATGCGCTGGAAACGCCGGGTCAGCTCGCAGGTGTCCGGGTCCATGCCGGCGCGCGGTGGGTCGACGAAGACGCTGCCGAATTCGTAGCTCTTCAGATCGACGCCGGCCAGGCGGCGGAACGGCCGCACATCGTTGAGCGCCTGGGTCAGCTCTTCGGCGGACAGGCGCACCAGCTCGACGTTGTCCACGCCGTTGTCAGCCAGGTTGGCCAGGGCGGCGTTTACCGAGGTCTTGCTGATCTCGGTCGCCAGCGCCTTGCGCACGCGGGTGGCCAGCGGCAGGGTGAAGTTGCCGTTGCCGCAGTACAGCTCCAGCAGGTCGTCGTCACGTTCGCCGAGCACGTCATAGGCCCAGCCGAGCATCTTCTCGCACACCCGGCCATTGGGCTGGGTGAAGGCGCCTTCGGGCTGGCGATAGCGGAAGCTGCGACCGGCTACGGTCAGTTTCTCTTCCACGTAGTCGCGACCGATCACCAGGCGCTGGCCACGGGAGCGGCCGACCAGGCTGACGTTGAGCTCGGCTGCCAGTTTCTCCGCCTCGGCCTGCCAAGCGTCGTCCAGCGGGCGGTGGTAGGCCAGGGTGATCAGCGCATCGCCGGCCAGGGTAGTGAGAAACTCCACCTGGAACAGCTTGAATGACAGCGCTTCGCTGGCCTGCCAGGCGGCGCGCAGGCGTGGCATCAGCTCGTTGATACGCAGGCTGGCGATGGGGAAGTCGTCGAGCAGGATCGGCGTGTGCTTGTCGCCTGGGGCGAACATCGCGTAGTGGCGCTGGCCGTCTTCACGCCACAGGCGGAACTCGGCGCGCATGCGGTAGTGCTCGCGCGGCGAGTCGAACACCTCAGGCTCTGGGGCGGCGAAGGGCGCCAGCAGTTCGACCAGGCGGGCCCTCTTCTCGGCGAGTTGGGCGTCGTAGGTGGCGGGGTCGAATGCGGGGCGGCTCATCGGTCACTCATGGGGCAGGAAAACGGGGGCGCCATTGTAGCGGAGGCGATGGGCGCGTGCCTTGGGTCGCTCGTCGGTATGGGCGGATGGTGATCATGTAGGTGGGGATGACGTTTTTTCATCCACCGTTTTTGTGGCCGCAGAGAAGGTATAGGTGGACATGAAAAACGATGTCCACCCTACGCCTCGAGATACCCGGTAGTCAGGTGAAGTAAGCCAGCTTGACGATGAACAGGGCGGAGAGCACCCACATCGCCGGGTTCAGTTCGCGCCAACGGCCAGCCAGTACCTTGACTGCAGTCCAGGCGATGAAGCCGAAGGCGATGCCGTTGGCGATGGAGAAGGTCAGCGGCATGGCCAGCGCCGCGACCACCACTGGGGCGGCGACGGTCAGGTCGTCCCAGTCGATCTGCGCCAGGCTGCTCATCATCAGTACCGCGACGAACAGCAGCGCCGGTGCGGTGGCGTAGGCCGGTACCGAGCCAGCCAGCGGAGCGAAGAACAGGCTGAGCAGAAACAGCGCCGCGACCACGCAGGCGGTCAGGCCGGTACGCCCGCCAGCACTGATGCCGGCAGCCGATTCGATGTAGCTGGTGGTGGTGCTGGTGCCCAGCGCGGCGCCTGCCATGGTCGCGGTGCTGTCGGCCATCAGGGCGCGGCCCAGGCGTGGCATCTTGCCGTCCTTGTCCAGCAGATCGGCCTTCTGCGCCACGCCCACCAGGGTGCCGGAGGTGTCGAACAGGTCGACGAAGAGGAAAGCGAAGATCACGCTGACCAGGCCGATATCCAGCGCCCCGGTGATATCCAGTTGCAGCAGGGTCGGCATCAGCGATGGCGGCATGGAGATCACGCCCGGCAGCTCGGACAGACCGAGGGCGATGGACAGGCCGGTGACCAGCAGGATGCCGATCATCACCGCGCCAGTGATCTTGCGGTAGGCCAGTGCCGCGATGACGAAGAAGCCCAGGCAGGCCAGCAGGGCGCCGCCTTTGCTCAGGTCGCCGAGGCCGACCAGGGTGGCCGGGTTATCGACCACGATGCCGGCGTTCTTCAGTGCGATGATCGCCAGGAACAGGCCGATACCGGCAGCGATACCGGCGCGCAGGGCCAGCGGGATGCTGTTGATGATCCATTCGCGGATCTTGAAGATCGACAGCAGGAAGAAGATCGCACCGGAGAGGAACACCGCACCCAGCGCGGTCTGCCAGCTGTAGCCCATGGTCATGACCACGGTGTAGGTGAAGAAGGCATTGAGGCCCATGCCCGGCGCCAGAGCGATCGGGTAGTTGGCCAGCAGGCCCATCACCAGCGAGCCGATGGCGGCGGCCAGGCAGGTGGCGACGAACACCGCGCCGTGGTCCATGCCGGTCTCGGCCAGCATGTTGGGGTTGACGAAGAGGATGTAGGCCATGGTCAGGAAGGTGGTGATCCCGGCCAGTATCTCGGTGCGCACCGTGGTGTGGTGGGCTTTGAGTTGGAACAGTCTTTCCAGCATGGTGGCTCCCCGAGGCGCGAGCGCGCCGAAATTGGTCTGCAGAAAGCAAAGCACATTCGTCCGTACAGGCCGGAAAATTGCCCCGGTTTCGCAAAAGCCGCGCATCATACCAGCAAGGTTTTGCCTGGTGAATTTACCGTCTGCCGTGTCTTTTTATGACCGGGTGGACAGTTTCATTTTCTGCCTCAAGGAGTTCCGAAATGAGCAAGCGAGCACTGATCACCGTCGCCGATGGCGTAGAGGATCTGGAGTGCGTGACCCTGATCGACGTGCTGCGCCGCGCCGATATCGAAGTGCTGGTGGCCAGTATCGAAGAACGGCGAATGATCACCTGTGCCCGTGGCACCCGGCTGACCGCCGATGCCATGCTGGTGGACGTACTGGCGCAGGATTTCGACCTGATCGTGCTGCCCGGTGGCATGCCGGGTGCCCAGCATTTGGCTGACTTCGAACCGCTGGCCGAGCGGGTACGCAAGCAGGCCAAGGCTGGCGAGCTGTTCGCCGCGATCTGCGCCGCACCGGCGCTGGCCTTGCAGCAGTACGGCGTGCTCAGACAGCGACGGATGACCTGCTATCCGGCGTTCAGCGACCGGCTGAGCGGCTGCACCTTCGTCGATGAGGCCGTGGTGGTCGATGGCAACTGCATCACCAGCCAGGGCCCAGGAACGGCATTGGCCTTTGCCCTGACCCTGGTGGAGCAGCTGGTTGGGCGCGGCACGCGTACCGAGGTGGCCAAGGCGATGCTGGTGTAAAGAGCGCGGCCTGACGCTGTAGCCCGGATGAAATCCGGGGCGCAGGTCATGGTGTTCCCTCAGATTGCATCCGGGCTACGTCTCCTGGCTTTCTTGCTCCAGCAGCCTGCGCTTGCGCTGCAGCCCCCAGCGGTAGCCGCTGAGGCTGCCATCGCTGGCCACCACGCGGTGGCACGGCAGTAGCAGGGCGATGGCGTTGCTGGCGCAGGCACGAGCGATTGCCCGCGGGTGACTGTGCAACTGGCCGGCGAGATCGGCATAGCTGCGTGTCTCGCCGCTGGGAATGTTCTGCAGCGCCTGCCAGACGCGTTGTTGAAAGGCCGTGCCGCGAATGTCCAGGGGCAGATGGGCGGCGCGCTGCGGTTCCTGCAATTGCGCCAGTACCTGCTGCAGCCAGTTGCGCAGCCCGCACTCATCCTCTTCTAGTTGGGCGGCGCCGAAGCGCTGTTGCAGCTCATCACGCAGGGCTTGCGGGTGATCGCCGAAGAGCAGGGCACAAACCCCCTTGTCGCTGGTGGCCAGCAGCATCTGCCCGAGCGGGCAGGCGGCGATGCTGTAGCGCAGGTGCTCGCCAGCACCGCGCTGGCGGCGCTGCGCCGGGCTCATGGCCTGGGGCTTTTCATAGAGTGCGCGGGTACCTGAGTAGCCCGCGGCCAGGGCCGCATCGAGCACGTTGCCCGCCTGGGGCAGCTGGGTATCCAGGCGCTGGCGGCGCTGCGCCGCGGCCCAGGCATTGGGCGTCATCCCGGTGCGCGTCTTGAACGCACGGGCCAGGTGTGACGGCGACAAACCGATGCGTGCCGCCAACTGCGGCAGCGTCAGGCGCTGTTCGCCGCGCAGCAGCTCACAGGCGGCCGCAACCAGCGTGTCGAGCTGCTGTGCCGGGCTTTGCCCCTGTGGCGAGCAGCGCTTGCATGGGCGAAAACCGGCTGCCTCGGCACTCGCGGCGTCGGCATGAAAACTGACGTTATCGCGCCTTGGCCGCCGCGCGGGGCAGCTTGGCCGACAATAAATGCCGGTGCTGCGCACGGCGAAGACGAAGCGTCCGTCGAACGCCTCATCGCGTTCGCAGACAGCCTGCCAGCAGCGGTCCTGGTCGAGCATGGCACAGCCCTTGTGGTAGCGATCGTGCTGACGATTGTCGGCGGTGAGCATTGCGCTGCCAATCCGCATTGCACTTTCAAACCCCTGCCGAGGTCATTTGTATGTCGGCCTGTGCGCGAATGCGGACCAGCGCCTTTAATGATGACTAGGCAGGTGCCGAGGGAGGTCGCCATGCGCGGGATGCTCGATAGGCCGGAGCAGGAGCTGATTCTGGTGGTGGACGATGTGCTGGAGGTGCGCGAGCGCATCGGCGCGCTGTTGGTTGGCCACTACCAGGTGCGTCTGGTAGCCGGCGACGAGGCGCTGGCAGCTGCTCGCGAGGTGCCGCAGCCTGACCTGATACTGCTCGGCTGGCAGGATGACTATGCACTCTGTCGCCAGTTCAAGTATGAAGCGCAGACCCGACATATCCCGCTGATTCTGGTGACCGCCAAGCGCGATGCCATCGACGAACAGATGGGCTTCGATCTCGGCGCCGCCGACTACATCACCAAACCGATCAGCCCTCCCATTGTGCTCGCCCGCGTGCGCGCGCAATTGCAGCTCAAGGCCGCTACCGATTACCTGCGCGACAAGAGCGAGTACCTCGAACTCGAGGTCAAGCGGCGCACCCGCGATATCCAGCGGTTGCAGGACGTCACCATCGAGGCCATGGCCAGCGTTGCCGTCATGCGTGACAACCCGAGCAGCCGGCGTCTGCAGCGCATCGAACGCTACATGACCTGTCTCGCCGCCGCACTGGGGCGGCAGCAGCCAGCGTTATCTGAGTACCTGAGCGAAGAGCGCATCGCCCAGTTGGGCAAGTCGGCCATGCTGCACGTGATCGACCGCCTGACCCTGCCGGATCGTGTGTTGCTCAGCCATGGCGAGCCGGACGAAAACGATCTGCGTCTGCTGAGCGAGGGGGTGATCGCCGGGCGCGATGCGCTCGAACGTGCAGAGCGCAAGCTGGGCAGCATCACCGACTTCCTGTCCGACGCCAAGGACATCGTCTATGGCCAGCACGAGCGCTGGGACGGCAAGGGCTACCCGCAGGGATTGGTCGGCGAGCAGATTCCCCTGTCGGCGCGCCTGATGGCGCTGGTCGGGCATTTCGAGGAACTGACTTGCCTGCATCCTTACTTGCCGCTTATCAGCCCCGCTCAGGCGGTGGCGAGGATCAGCGCTGCCAGTGGCACTCGGTTCGATCCGCTGGTGGTGCTGGCGTTCGTCGAGGCGACGCCCGAGTTCCTGCGTATCGCCGAAACCCTGGCCGATGACGCCGCCGCAGTCGGTGTCGAGCTGCAGCGGCTGGAGGATTCGCTGGCCGAGAACATAGAACTGACCCTGCCGCCGACATCATGACAGGGCGCCGGCCGGTGGCCGCTGCGCCCTGCGCAGCGCGAGGTGACGGATACGCCGCTACCTACGCACTGATCCGCTCCACATGGTGGCAGGCCACCTGCCGCGCATCGATCAATCTCAGCTGCGGGCGCTCGCCACGGCAGCGCTCGTCGGCATATGGGCAGCGCTTGTGGAAGGCGCAGCCCGACGGCGGATCCAGGGGGTTGGGCAACTCACCGCTGATCTTCACCCGTGGCTTGTCCGGATCGGGATGGATCGCCGGCGTCGCCGATAGCAGTGCGCGGGTGTAAGGATGCAGCGGACGACTGTAGAGCGCTTCGGCCGGGCCGATCTCCGCCGGGCGGCCGAGGTACATCACCAGCACGTCGTCGGCGACGTGGCGCACCACCGAGAGATTGTGCGAGATGAACACGTAGCCGGTGTCGAACTGCTCCTGCAGATCCATGAACAGGTTGAGCACCTGCGCCTGGATCGACACGTCCAGCGCCGAGGTCGGCTCGTCCGCTACCAGTACCTTGGGTTGCAGCATCATGGCGCGGGCCAGGGCGATGCGCTGGCGCTGGCCGCCGGAGAACATGTGCGGGTAGCGCTGGTAATGCTCGGGGCGCAGGCCCACCTGCTGCATCATCGCCTGCACTTTCTCGCGGCGTTCGCTGCGTGACAGGTCGGTGTTGATCAGCAGTGGCTCGGCCAACTGGTCGCCGATCTTCTGTCGCGGGTTGAGCGAAGCGTAGGGATTCTGAAACACCATCTGCACGTCGCGGCGCAGTTGCCGGCGTTCGCTATTGCTGGCGCCGGCCACTTCGCGACCGGCGATCTGCAGGGAACCTGCGCTGGGCTCTTCGATCAGGGTCAGGGCGCGGGCCAGGGTGGACTTGCCGCAGCCGGACTCGCCGACCACCGCCAGGGTCCGGCCAGCCTGCAGGTTGAAGGACACGCCATTGAGTGCCTGCACCGTGGCCGCCGGTTTGAACAGGCCGCGCGAAACGCTGTAGTGACGGGTCAGCTCATGGGCTTCGAGTACGGTACTCATCAGGCCACCTCCAGGGGGAAGAAGCAGCGCGCCGCGCCACGGTCATGTGGTTCCAGGGTCGGGCGCTGCTGGTGGCAACGCTCCTGCACGTAAGGGCAGCGCGGCGACAGCAGGCAGCCCAGCGGGCGGTCGTAACGACCGGGCACGATGCCGGGCAGGGTGGAAAGGCGGCTGGCGCCTGCGCTGTGTTCCGGAATGGCCTTGAGCAGTGCTTCGGTGTAAGGGTGGCTGGGGGCGTCGAACAGGGTCGGGATGCTCCCGAGTTCGACCGCCTGCCCGGCATACATCACGCACACACGCTGGGCGGTTTCGGCGACCACGGCCAGGTCATGGGTGATCAGCACCAGGGCCATGCCCTCATCGCGCTGCAGGTCCAGTAGCAGCTCCATGATCTGCGCCTGGATGGTTACGTCCAGAGCGGTGGTCGGTTCGTCGGCGATCAACAGCTTGGGTTCGGCGGCAATCGCCATGGCGATCGCCACACGCTGGCTCATGCCACCGGAAAGCTGGTGCGGATAGGCGTTCAGGCGGCTGGCGGCGCCGGGAATTTCCACCCGTTCCAGCAGCTCCAGCGCGCGTGCGCGCGCCGCCTTGCCTTTCAGGCCGAGATGCTGACGGAGTACTTCCTCGATCTGGAAACCCACGGTGTAGCTCGGGTTGAGCGCGGTCATCGGGTCCTGGAAGACCATCGCCAGATCCTTGCCGACGATGTGTCGGCGCTGACGGCCCTTCAGGCGCAGCATGTCGGTGCCGTCGAACTGCATGCAGTCGGCATGGACGATGCCGGGGGCGTCGATCAGGCCCATCAGCGCCATCATGGTCACCGACTTGCCCGAGCCCGATTCGCCGACGATGGCCAGCACTTCGCCCTTGTCCACGCTGAGGTCGAGGCCATCGACCACCGGCATGGACGAGCCGAAGCGTACCGATAGATTGCTGATATTCAGCAGGCTCATGGGCGTGCCTCCTGTCGTACGTTCATGGTGGATGAGAAGAGCGTCATCCACCCTACGGAGTGGCGGGGTGTTGGCATCGCAGCAGACTCAAGGGGCGCGGTGCGCGCCGAGAATGCTGCGGATTGCATCCGGACTATGCGGTTACTCATTCCGGGTTCCTCACTGCGCATTCTTGAGTTTCGGGTCGAGGGCGTCACGCAGGCCGTCGCCCATCAGGTTGATCGCCAGCACGCTGAGCAGGATGGCCAGGCCGGGCAGGCTCACCACCCACCAGGCGCGCTCGATGTAGTCGCGCGCCGAGGCCAGCATGGTGCCCCACTCGGGCGTCGGCGGTTGCACGCCGAGGCCGAGAAAGCCCAGCGCGGCGGCGTCGAGAATCGCCGAGGAGAAGCTCAGGGTGGCCTGCACGATCAGCGGCGCCATGCAGTTGGGCAGCACGGTGACGAACATCAGCCGGGGCAGGCTGGCGCCGGCCAGTTTCGCAGCGGTGACGTAGTCGCGGTTCAGCTCGCCCATCACCGCCGCACGGGTCAGGCGCACGTAAGACGGCAGCGAGACGATGGCGATGGCGAAGATGGTGTTGATCAGCCCTGGGCCGAGGATGGCGACGATGGCTACCGCCAGCAGCAGCGACGGCAGGGCCAGCATCACGTCCATCAGGCGCATGACGCTGGGGCCGAGCAGGCGCGGGAAGAAACCGGCGACCAGGCCCAGAAGAATGCCGGGGATCAGCGACATCAGCACCGAGGCCAGGCCGATCAGCAGCGACAGGCGCGCGCCGTGGATCAGGCGCGAGAGCAGGTCGCGGCCCAGTTCATCGGTGCCGAGCAGGAACTGCCACTGGCCACCTTCGAGCCAGACGGGCGGGGTGAGGAGGAAGTCGCGGTACTGCTCGCTGGGATTGTGCGGTGCGATCCAGGGCGCGAACAGCGCGCAGAACACCAGCAGGATCATGAACGCCAGGCCGCCGAGGGCGCCGGTATTTTGCGCGAAGGCCTGCCAGAACTCTTTGAGCGGCGACGGGTAGAGCAGGCTCTGGTCGAGTGAGGTTGCAGTGTTCATGGGCGCACCTCGGTTAGGGTGGGCGACGCTGCAGCCATCGACTGAGGTGCTGTCACGGTGGATGAAAAGAGCGTCATCCACCCTACGTGATCGTTGTGGCTATGCATGGCGCCTTCCTTACTTCTGATGACGAATGCGTGGATTGGCCAGGCCATAGAGGATGTCCACGATGAAGTTGACCAGGATCACCAGGCAGGCGATCAGCAGGATGCCGTTCTGCACCACCGGGTAGTCGCGCGCGCCGATGGCTTCGATCAGCCATTTGCCGATGCCCGGCCAGGAGAAGATGGTTTCGGTCAGCACCGCACCGGCGAGCAGGGCGCCGACCTGCAGGCCGAATACCGTCAGCACCGGGATCAGCGCGTTGCGCAGGCCATGCACGAAGACTACCCGTGCTGGCGACAGGCCCTTGGCCCGCGCCGTGCGGATGTAGTCCTCGCGCAGCACTTCGAGCATGGCCGAGCGGGTCATGCGCGCAATCACCGCCAGCGGAATGGTGCCAAGCACGATGGCCGGCAGGATCAGGTGACGCAGGGCATCGACGAAGGCGCCTTGCTCATCGCTGAGCAGGGTGTCGATCAGCATGAAACCGGTGACCGGCGGGATGTCGTAGAGCAGGTCGATACGCCCGGACACCGGCGTCCAGCCCAGCCCCACCGAGAAGAACATGATCAGCAGCAGGCCCCACCAGAAGATCGGCATCGAATAGCCGGTGAGGGCAATGCTCATCACGCCATGGTCGAGCAGTGAGCCACGTTTGAGCGCCGCGACCACGCCGGCGATCAGCCCCAGGGTGCCGGCGAACAGCAGCGCGGCCAAGGCCAGCTCGACGGTGGCCGGAAACAGGGTAAGAAACTCCTTCCACACGCTCTCGCGCGAGCGCAGCGATTCGCCCAGGTTGCCCTGGGCGAGTTGGCCGATGTAGTCGAAGTATTGCGCATACAGCGGCTTGTTCAGGCCCAGGCGCTCCATGGCCTCGGCGTGCATTTGCGGGTCGACGCGGCGCTCACCCATCATCACTTCCACCGGGTCGCCGGGGATCAGGCGGATCAGCGCGAAGGTCAGCAAGGTGACGCCGAAGAAGGTGGGGATCAAAAGCCCCAGGCGTCTGGCGATGAATGACAGCATCAGGCGGTTTTACTCCATGACGGTATGTAGTCACCGGACTGCATGGCCCGGTGTTGTTTTGGATAGTGCGTAGCCCGGATGCAATCCGGGGCATTCGAGCAGTGGCAGGTGCGTTGTGGGAGGCGCTTCAGCGGCGACAGGTTCGCGGCTAAATCCCCTCCCACAAAAGCTTGGCGCGGACGGCTCATGGCAGCTTCACCCGGGTGAAGTTGTTCGAACCCAGCGGGCTGAGCACGAAGCCCTCGACGCCTTTGCGCAGCGCAACGAACTGCTTCGGGTGAGCCAGGGCGATCCACGGCGCCTGCTCATGGAAGATCGCCAGGGCCTGGCGGTACAAGGCGGCCCGCTTGCTCTGCTCGGGCTCGCGGCGGGCCTGGGTGATCAGCTCATCGAAGGCCTTGTCGCACCAGCCCGCCTGGTTCTCGCCGCTTTCGGCGGCGGCGCAGGACAGGTTCGGGGTGAGGAAGTTGTCCGGGTCGCCGTTGTCGCCGGCCCAGCCCATGAACACCAGGTCGTGCTCGCCATTCTTGGCGCGCTTGATCAGCTCACCCCATTCGAACACGCGGATGTCGCTGTGAATGCCGATGGCGGCGAGGTCGGCCTGCAGCATCTGCGCGCCGATCCCCGGGTTGGGATTGGTCGGCCCACCGCCAGGACGGGTCCAGATCGACAGCTTGAAGCCGTCGGCATGGCCAGCCTCGGCCAGCAACTGGCGTGCGCGTTCGGGGTCATGCGGCCAATCTTTCAGCGTTGCGTCGTGGCCCCACAGGGTGGCCGGGTAGGGCGCCACGGCTGGCGTGGCATTGCCTTCACCGAACTGCGCACGAATGTAGGCAGCCTTGTCGAACGCCAGGTTCAATGCCTGGCGCACGCGCACGTCGTCCAGCGGTGGATGGCGGGTGTTGATGCCGATATAGGCGGTCAGCAGCGAATCCAGTTCCAGCACCTGCAGACTGGCGTCGGCCTTGAGCGCCGGGATATCCACCGGGCGTGGGAACAGGGTGATCTGGCAGTCGCCAGCCTTGAGCCGTTGCTGGCGCACGTTGGGTTCGGGGGTGATGGCCAGCACCAGGCGCTTGATCGCCGGGGCGCCGTTCCAGTAATCGGGGTTGCCGCGAAAACGCACCTGGGCGTCCTTGGCATAACGCTCGAAGATGAATGGGCCGGTGCCGATGGGCTCGTTGTTGAGCCGCTCCGGTGCGCCTGCAGCGAGCAGGTGAGCGGCGTATTCGGCCGAATAGATGGAGGCAAAACCCATGGCCAGGTTGGCCAGGAAGGGCGCCTCCGGGTGTTTGAGGACGAAGCGCACGTGCTGATCGTCGAGCTTTTCCACGCGCTCGATCAGTTGCGCCAGGCCCATCGCCTCGGCATAGGGGAAGCCGCGCAGCGACAGCCTGTGCCAGGGGTGAGCCGGGTCGAGCTGGCGCTGGAAACTCCACAGCACGTCGTCGGCGTTGAACTCGCGAGTGGGGGTGAAACTCCCGCTGCTGTGGAATTTTACCCCTTGGCGCAGGGTGAAGGTGTACGTCAGGCCGTCATCGCTGATGTCCCAGCTCTGCGCCAGGGCAGGCACGACCTGCGTGCTGCCGGGGGCGAAGTCCACCAGACGCTCGAACAGGGTTTCGGCGCTGGCGTCGGCCGTGGTCGCCGCCGTGTACTGGACGATATCGAAACCTTCCGGGCTGGCTTCGGTGCACACCACCAGGCTGTCGCTGGCCGCCAGCACATGGCCGGTAAATAGCGCGGCCAGCACCAGGCTGGCACGCACATAATGCAGGGTTTGCATGGGAACTCCTCAAGACGGCGCCCTTGCGGGCGCCGCCTGCATCACTTGCCGATGCTCACACCATAGAAGGAGTTCAGAGCGAACGGGCTGATGCGGAAGTCGTGCACTTCCTTGCGCATCGGCTGGTACACGGTGGAGTGTGCCAGCGGGGTGATCGGTACCTCACGCTTGAGGATCACCTGCGCCTGCTTGTACAGCTCGGTGCGCTCGGCCACGTCGGTGGTGCGCTTGGCGGCCTTGACCAGCTTGTCGTAGTCCTCGAAGCACCACTTGGAGAAGTTGTTGCCGTCGACCGCATCGCAGCCATACAGGGTGCCCAGCCAGTTGTCCGGGTCACCGTTGTCGCCGCTCCAGCCGATCAGCATGGCGTCGTGTTCGCCGGCCTTGGCACGCTTGAGGTACTCGCCCCACTCGTAGCTGACGATGCGCGCCTTGATGCCGATCTTGGCCCAGTCGGCCTGCAGCATCTCGGCGATCTGCTTGGCGTTGGGGTTGTACGGGCGCTGCACCGGCATGGCCCACAGGGTGATCTCGGTGCCTTCCTTGACACCGGCCTGCTTGAGCAGGGCCTTGGCTTTCTCGGGGTCGAAGGCGGGGTCCTTGATGTCCTCGTTGTACGACCATTGGGTCGGCGGCATGCCGTTGACGGCCAACTGCCCGGCATTCTGGTACACGGCGTTGAGGATCGCCTGCTTGTTCACCGCCATGTCCAGCGCCTGGCGCACTTCCAGCTTGTCGAACGGCGGGTGGGTGACGTTGTAGGCGATGTAGCCGACGTTGAAGCCCGCCTGCTCGGGCATCTGCAGGTTGGGATCCTTCTGCAGCGACTCGATGTCCGCCGGGCGCGGGAACAGGGTGACGTGGCATTCGCCGGCCTTGAGCTTCTGCATGCGCACGGAGGAGTCGGTGTTGATGGCGAAGATCAGGTTGTCGATCTTCACGTCATCGGGCTTCCAGTAGTCCTTGTTGCCCTTGTAGCGGATCACCGCATCCTTCTGGTAACGGCTGAACACGAAGGGGCCGGTGCCGATGGGCTTCTGGTTGATGTCGGCGGCCTTGCCGGCCTTGAGCAACTGGTCGGCGTACTCGGCGGACTGGATCGAGGCGAAGCTCATCGCCAGGTTCTGCACGAACGCGGCGTCGACCTGGTTGAGGGTGAAGCGCACCGTCATGTCATCGAGCTTTTCCAGCTTGGCAATGTTGCTGTCCATGCCCATGTCGGTGAAGTAGGGGAACTCGGTGGGGTAGGCCTTGCGGAACGGGTGGTCCTTGTCGAGCATCCGCTCGAAGGTGAACAGCACGTCGTCGGCGTCGAATTCGCGGCTGGGCTTGAAGTATTCGGTGGTGTGGAACTTCACTCCGGGACGCAGCTTGAAGGTGTAGACCAGGCCGTCATCGGAGACCGTCCAGCTTTCGGCCAGGCCAGGCTCGACCTTGGTGCCGCCGCGCTCGAACTGGGTCAGACGATTGAAAACGGTTTCCGCTGCTGCGTCGAAATCGGTACCGGTGGTGTACAGGCCCGGGTCGAAACCGGCGGGGCTGCCCTCGGAGCAGAACACCAGATTGGCGGCGCTGGCGAGGGGGGCGCTGGCGATCAGCCCAGCAGTGAGCAAAGCCTGGATAATGGCGTTCTTGCGCATCATGACCTCATCGTTGTTGTGTTTTTTGTCGAGGAGCCCCTTATGGGGGCCTCTTTCCAAGCTATGCAGGGCATGTGCCTGAGGCAAGTGCGTTGTCGCTGGAAACAGGGTTAGCGCTACAGTGCTATAAGCGGCTGTCGCATTTCTGAAAATTTGCGGGGAAAAGATGGCGAAACGCCGTTATCTGTTGATAACGGCGTTGCTTCGTTGCGGGGCAGGCGTCAGGGCATCTGCACTTCGATGACGCCATCGGCGCTGACGGTCACCTGGCTGGTGCCGGCTTCGATTTGTGGCGTGGGGGCCGAATCCATCATCGCCATGCCCTTGGCCTCGAAGTTGCGCATGGCCATCGGCGGTTGGAAACCACCGGTGTTGAGGCTCAGGCTGACCAACTTGTAGTCCTTGCCACCGAGCGCTTCGGTGGCCAGCTGGGCGCGTGCCTTGAAGGCATTTACGGCGTCCTTGAGCATGGCGTCTTCGCGCGTCTTGCGGGTGTCGGTGGCAATGCTGAAGTCCATGCCGCCGATCTTCATCTTCTGCAGCAGCTCACCGGTCAGCGAGGACAGGCGCGCAAAGTCGGCGCTTTCCAGGCGTACCTCGGCACGCTCGCGCCAGGCGGTGATCTTCTGGCCCTTGTCGTCATAGACCGGATAGCTGTGGCGGCTGCCCAGTTTCACCGAGACGCCGCGCACCTTGCGCACCTGTTCCAGGGTCTGGTTCAGGGTGTTGGTGATTTCCGCCGCCAGTTTGGCCGGGTCGCCATTTTGCGACTCGGTGTAGAGGGTGACGTGCATCAGGTCATGAGCGACCTCCTGGTTTACTTCCGCGCGCAGGGAAATCTGGTTGTAGCGCGCGTCGTCGGCCAGCAGTCCGGTGCTGGCCAGGCTAGCGATGGTCAGGGCGAGGGCGGAGGCGATACGAGGCATGGTGAGCATGTGCAGTTCCTTTTTCAGTGGCCTTGATGGCCGTTTCCCGAGGTTAGACGAAGGCAGGTGACCATTCGGGTTAAACCCGGTTCAAAAATTTCACCGGCGGTTGTTCAGGCCATCAAAGGTGTGCGTCCGGTTGCCGCAGCGGCGTAAGGCCGCGACAGCCTTGGTTATACTCGCCGCCATCAACTGGAGTCGCCATGCTCGAACCCGTGCAGTTACTTTCCGCCAGTCGCCAGAATCTGTGGCGCCTGACGCTTATCCGCATTCTGGTGCTGGCTGCTCAGGCCGGCTCGGTTGGGCTCGCCTACAAGTCGGGCGTGCTGCCGCTGCCCTGGTTGCAACTGTCGGTGACCCTCGGCGTGTCGCTTCTGCTGTGCCTGGGCACGGCGCTGCGCCTGCGTGGTCCCTGGCCGGTCACCGAGGTCGAATATGCCGTGCAGCTGGGTTGCGACCTGATCGTCCACAGCGTGCTGCTGTACTACTCGGGCGGTTCGACCAACCCCTTCGTGTCCTATTACCTGGTGCCGCTGACGATCGCCGCAGCGACGCTGCCCTGGATGTTCACCATCGTGCTCTCCGGCCTGGCGCTGGCAGGCTACACCCTGCTGCTGGTGTGGACCCATCCGCTGGAGTTGCCGGCGGCGCGCGAGAGCCTGCTGGTCTACGGCATGTGGCTGAGCTTTGCCCTGTCCGCTGCGCTGATTACCTTCTTCGTGGCCAAGATGGCCGAGGAGTTGCGTCGTCAGGATGAGCTACGGGCTGAGCGTCGTGAGGAGAGTCTGCGCGACCAGCAGCTGTTGGCCGTGGCCACCCAGGCTGCCGGCGCAGCTCATGAGCTGGGCACGCCGCTGGGCACCATGAGCGTGCTGCTCAAGGAGCTGCGCCAGGAGTACCGCGAAAAGCCGGCCCTGCAGGACGATCTGGCCCTGCTGCAGGAGCAGGTGAAGCTGTGCAAGTTCACCCTGCAGCAACTGGTGCGCGCCGCCGAGAACGACCGACGTCAGGCGGTGATCGAGCAGTCCTGCGTCGAATGGCTGGAAACCACCCTCAATCGCTGGCACCTGATGCGCCCCGAGGCCAGCTATCGCTATCAGTGCCTGGGGCGCGGCACGCCGCCACGTATCATGCCGCCGGCCGATCTCACCCAGGCGCTGCTGAACCTGCTCAACAACGCCGCCGATGCCTGCCCGGACAAACTCGACATCCGGCTGGACTGGGATCACCAGTGGCTGCGTTTGAGCATCCGCGATCATGGTGCCGGTGTGCCGCTGGCCATCGCCGAGCAGCTGGGCCGCCCGTTCTTCACCACCAAGGGCAAGGGTTTCGGCCTGGGGCTGTTCCTCAGCCAGGCCAGCGTGACGCGTGCCGGTGGCACGGTTAAGTTGTATAACCATGAAGAGGGCGGCACCCTCACCGAATTGAAGTTGCCGCGTGCCTATGGCGTGGCCTGATTAGGAAAACCCAGCATGAGCGAAGAACCCCTGTTCGAAGGCGAAGAGCAGCCCCACCTGCTGCTGGTGGACGATGACAGCACTTTCACCCGGGTCATGGCGCGTGCCATGAGTCGCCGCGGCCTGCGTGTGTCCACCGCGTCCAGCGCGGAAGAAGGCCTCGCCTTGGCCAAGGACGACTTGCCGGATTACGCCGTGGTCGATTTGAAGATGGAGGGCGATTCCGGCCTGGTGCTGCTGCCCAAACTGTTGGAGCTGGACGCCGAGATGCGTGTGGTGATCCTGACCGGATACTCCAGCATCGCTACCGCCGTCGAGGCGATCAAGCGAGGCGCGGCCAACTACCTGTGCAAGCCGGCTGACGCCGATGACGTGCTGACCGCATTGCTCTCCGAACATGCTGACCTCGACAGCCTGGTGCCGGAAAACCCGATGTCGGTTGATCGCCTGCAGTGGGAGCATATTCAGCGCGTGCTGGCCGAACATGAGGGCAACATCTCTGCGACGGCCCGCGCTCTGGGCATGCACCGCCGAACCCTGCAGCGCAAGCTGCAGAAGCGCCCGGTTCGCCGCTGAATCTCTGCGCGGGGCTTTGTCGCAGCCGACAGAAGCCCCGCACTTGACCCGCCTGCTTTGCCCGTAGCCGGGAAATGCTTAGCCAGCTAACATAGGTCGTCAGACAACCTGCTGGTGTCGCCATGTTCGCCGTCGCTGCACAAACCCTCGCCATCACCGCGCCCGTATTCGCCATGCTGTTTCTCGGTGTGGCACTCAAGCGTGTGCGCTGGATCGATACGCCCTTCATCGATACCGCATCGAGCCTGGTGTTTCGCGGCACCATGCCTACCCTGCTGTTTCTTGGCGTGGTCAAGGCCGACCTGGATTCGGCCATGCAGCCGCAGCTGCTCAGCTACTTCTTTCTGGCCACCGTGGCTTCGTTCTTCGTCGCCTGGGCCTGGGCGATCTGGCGCGTGCCGTTCGAAGATCGCGGCATCTACACCCAGGGCGCCTTTCGCGGCAACAACGGTATCGTCGGTCTGGCTCTGGCCACCAGCCTGTACGGCGACTACGGCCTGTCGGTCGGCTCGTTGCTCGCCGCCTTGGTGATCCTTTGCTACAACGCGCTCTCGGCTGTGGTGCTGGCCATCTACAGCCCGGGGGTGAAGCCTGGTGCCAAAGCCATCGCGCGCAGCATCGTGACCAACCCGATGATCATTGGCGTGCTGCTGGCGGTTCCGGTTGCCTACTGGAAAATCCCGCTGCCGCAGTGGTTTCTCACCTCGGCTGAGTACTTCGCGCAGATGACGCTGCCGCTGGCACTGATCTGCATCGGTGGCACGCTGAGCCTGGCGTCGCTGCGGCGCAGCAGCGGCACGGCGATCGGCTCGGGCATGATGAAAATGATCTGGTTGCCGCTGCTGAGCACCTCTGGCGCCTGGCTATTGGGCTTTCGCGGTGCGGATCTGGCGATCCTGTTTCTGTACTTCGCCAGCCCGACCGCGGCAGCCAGCTTCGTCATGGCCCGCGCGGTAGGGGCCAACCATGAGCTGGCGGCGGCGATCATCGTCATCACCACCCTGGCGGCCGTGGTCACCACCAACATCGGCCTGCTGTTGCTGCAATGGGGCGGCTGGATCTAGGACCGCCGCCCCAGGCTTCATTCGCTCTGGCTCTGATACTCGTCGATCACTTCCTGGGCTGCGCGGAAGGCCTGCATGCACGCCGGTGCACCGGCGTACACCGCGCAGTGCAGCAGGGTTTCGCGGATTTCCTCGACGGTGCAGCCATTGTTCAGGGCCCCGCGCACATGGCCTTTGAGTTCATGCGGGCACTTGAGGGCCGTCAGCGCCGCCAGGGTAATCAGGCTGCGGGTCGCGCGCGGCAAGCCGTCGCGCGTCCACACGCCGCCCCAGGCATGCTCGTTGATGAAGGCCTGCATTGGCTGGCTGAATTCGGGGGCTTCGTTCAGGGCGCGGTCGACGAATGCCTCGCCCATCACCTCACGGCGTACCTGCAAGCCGCTCTCGTGGTTATCGCTCATGTTCAGGCCTCCTGGCCGTGTTGTTTGCGCCAGGCGCGCACGCCGATGATCACCAGGGTGATGGCGGTCAGTGGCAGGGCGTAGCCGATCATTGCGTCACCGAAGCTCTGCGCCAGCGGGCGACCAGTGCTGAACAGCACCAGATAGAGGGTGTAGGCCACGTAGTAGGCGAGAAACAGCAGGCCTTCCCAGCGATTGATGCGGTAGCCGCTGAAGAAGATCGGTAGGCAGGCCACGGCCACCGCGATCATCACCGGGAAGTCGAAGGCCAGCGCATTGGCCGCTACCGGGATGACGGTTGGCGATACCAGCGAAGCCAGGCCCAGCACGCAGAGCAGGTTGAAGATGTTGCTGCCGACGATATTGCCGACGGCGATATCGCGCTCACCCTTGAAGGCCGCGATGATCGAGGTGGCCAGCTCCGGCAGCGAGGTGCCGATGGCGATGACGGTCAGGCCGATAACCAGCTCCGACAGACCCAGCGCACGCGCCAGTTGTACGGCGCCTTCGACCAGAAAGTTGGAGCCCGCCACCAGCAGGACCAGGCCGGCGATGACCAGGCCCAGGTTGATCGCCCAGGCGTAGGGCTTGGGTTGCTCGTCGAGGCCGAATTCCTTGGCGAACTCGTCATCGCCACCCCCCTTGTCCTTGCGCGAGCTGTAGATCAGGAAACCGGTGTAGCTCAGTACGCCGGCGAACAGCAGGGCACCGTCGAGGCGGCTCAAGGCGCCATCCGAGGCCAGTGCATAAACCACCAGGCTGGCGCCGATCATGATCGGCACGTCGAGACGGATCAGCTGGCGCGAGACGATCAGTGGCGCGACCAGGGCGGTCACGCCGAGGATCAGCAGGACGTTGGCGATGTTGCTGCCGATGACGTTACCGATGGCCAGGTCGCCGCTGCCGTTGAACGCCGATTGCACGCTGACTGCGGTTTCCGGCGCGCTGGTGCCGAAGGCTACGACAGTCAGGCCGATTACCAGAGGCGGAATGCCGAACTGTGCGGCCAGTTTGGCGGCACCGCGCACCAGCACTTCGGCGCCGGCGACCAGCAGCACCAGGCCGGCGATCAGGTAGACATAGGTCATCAGGGTCATTGCAAGGTAGCTCCAGAAAAAGTGCGGCTAGTGTAGCGATGGCATTCCTGCCTGCCAGGGGCGTCGGAAAGATTTTGTTGCCAATTGTTCCTCAGTCCAGCGCCTCGACTCGAACCGGCACCACACCTGCGCGCAGCATGTCCAGGCGCACGGCGGCGGCGCGCGAGACGTCGATGACGCGGCCGCGCACGAAGGGGCCGCGATCGTTGATGCGCAGCACCACGCTGCGGTCATTGTTCAGGTTGGTCACCCGCACCCGCGTACCGAAGGGCAGGGTGCGATGCGCGGCGGTCAGTGCGTTCTGATCGAAACGCTCGCCGCTGGCGGTGCGCTTGCCGTGGTGCGCCTGGCCGTAATAGGAGGCCTTGCCGGTCTCGCTGCCGCCGCCACCGCCGAAGGTGGAGCAACCACCGAGCAGGGCGAGCGCGCCGAACAGAGCAAACACCGGCAGCCCGGAGGCAATTCGGGGCGTTGCAGATTCGCGGATTGCATCCAGGCTACGGCTAATCATCGCGGGTTCTCCAGATAGAAAGACGCCGGGCAAGCCCGGCGTCGTTTCGTTGGCTCGAGGTTTCAGCCTTCGAGCTTCTTCTTCAGCAGTTCGTTCACTTGCCCCGGGTTGGCCTTGCCCTTGGAGGCTTTCATGGCCTGACCAACGAAGAAACCGAACATCTTGCCGCGCTTGGCTTCATCGCTGGCGCGGTATTGCTCGACCTGCTCTGCGTTGGCGGCCAGCACTTCGTCGAGCATCTTCTCGATGGCACCGGAGTCGGTGACCTGCTTGAGGCCCTTCTTCTCGATCACTTCATCAGCCGTCGCACCTTCACCGGCAGCCAGGGCTTCGAAGACCATCTTGGCGATCTTGCCGCTGATGGTGTTGTCCTTGATGCGCAGGATCATGCCGCCCAGTTGCTCGGCAGACACTGGCGACTGCTCGATCTCCAGGTTGTCCTTGTTGAGCAGGCTGGACAGCTCGCCCATCACCCAGTTGGCCGCCAGTTTGGCGTCGCCACACACGGCATTGACTGCCTCGAAGTAGTCGGCCAGTTCGCGGCTCGCGGACAGGACGCTGGCATCGTAGGTGGACAGGCCGAACTGGCTCTCGAAACGCTCGCGCTTCTGCGGCGGCAGCTCGGGCAGGCCGGCGCGCAGCTCGTCGAGGAAGCTGCGTTCGATGACCACCGGCAGCAGGTCAGGGCAGGGGAAGTAACGGTAGTCGTTGGCTTCTTCCTTGCTGCGCATGGAGCGGGTCTGATCCTTGTTCGGATCGTACAGGCGGGTTTCCTGCACCACCTTGCCGCCGTCCTCGATCAGCTCGATCTGGCGCTGCACTTCATGGTTGATGGCTTTTTCGATGAAACGGAACGAGTTGACGTTCTTGATCTCGGCGCGCGTGCCGAACTCGGCCTGGCCCTTCGGGCGTACCGAGACGTTGCAGTCGCAACGCAGCGAGCCTTCGGCCATGTTGCCGTCGCAGATGCCCAGGTAACGCACCAGCGCGTGGATCGCCTTCACATAGGCCACGGCTTCCTTGGCCGAACGAATGTCCGGTTCGGAGACGATCTCCAGCAGCGGCGTGCCGGCGCGGTTGAGGTCGATGCCGCTCATGCCCTGGAAGTCTTCGTGCAGGCTCTTGCCGGCGTCTTCTTCCAGGTGCGCACGGGTGATGCCGATGCGCTTGACGGTGCCGTCTTCCAGGGTGATGTCGAGGAAGCCCTTGCCGACGATGGGGTGATCCATCTGGCTGGTCTGGTAGCCCTTGGGCAGGTCCGGGTAGAAGTAGTTCTTGCGCGCGAAAACGTTACGCTCGGCGATCTCGGCGTCGATGGCCAGGCCGAACTGGCAGGCCATGCGCACGGCTTCGGCGTTGAGCACCGGCAGGGTGCCGGGCATGCCGAGGTCGACCAGGCTGGCCTGGGTGTTGGGCTCGGCGCCGAAGGTGGTGGCGCTGGCCGAGAAAATCTTCGATTGGGTGCTGAGCTGAGCGTGAATCTCGAGCCCGATGACGGTTTCCCATTGCATGTTTAGTGTTCCTCGATCCTGTATGGCATGGGCAAGCCCTCTCCCGGCGCTACGCGCCACCCTCTCCCATGAATGGGAGAGGGGAAAAGGCCGCATGGCTGCGCCATGGCCTAGAAGCTGCTCGGTGCTTGTTTGTGCCAGTCGCTGAACTGCTGGTACTGGTGCGCGATGTTGAGCAGACGACCTTCCTGGAAGTAGTTGCCGAGCAACTGCACGCCCACCGGCAGGCCATCGACGAAGCCGGCCGGCATCGACAGGCCGGGGATGCCGGCCAGGTTGGCGGTGATGGTGTAGATGTCTTCCAGGTAGGCGGATACCGGGTCGGCGTTCTTCTCGCCGAGTTTCCAGGCCAGGTTCGGCGTGGTCGGGCCGAGGATCACGTCGACGTCCTTGAAGGCGGCGACGAAGTCGTTCTTGATCAGCCGGCGGATCTGCTGGGCCTTGATGTAGTAGGCATCGTAATAACCAGCCGACAGCGCGTAGGTGCCGACCATGATGCGGCGCTTGACCTCGGCACCGAAGCCTTCGCCACGCGAGCGCTTGTACAGGTCCTGCAGGTCTTTCGGGTTTTCGCAGCGGTAGCCGAAGCGCACGCCGTCGAAACGCGACAGGTTGGAGCTGGCCTCGGCCGGCGCGATCACGTAGTAGGCGGGGATCGCATGCTGCATGTTCGGCAGCGAGATGTCTTTGACGGTGGCGCCGAGCTTTTTCAGCTCCTCGACCACGGCCATGATTTTCTCGCCGATGCGCGCGTCCAGGCCGGCGCCGAAGTATTCCTTGGGCAGGCCGATGCGCAGGCCGGCCAGCGGCTGAGCCAGCGCTGCCAGGTAATCATCGACCGGCTGGTCGACGCTGGTGGAATCCTTGGCGTCGAAGCCGGCCATGGCGCCGAGCAGCAGGGCGCAGTCCTCGGCGGTACGGGCCAGCGGGCCGCCCTGATCGAGACTGGAAGCGTAGGCGATCATGCCCCAACGCGAGACGCGGCCGTAGGTGGGCTTGATGCCGGTGAGGTTGGTCAGCGCGGCCGGCTGGCGGATCGAGCCGCCGGTGTCGGTGCCGGTGGCGGCCGGAATCAGCCGCGCGGCCACGGCTGCAGCGGAACCGCCCGAGGAGCCGCCAGGTACCCGGCTGGTGTCCCAGGGGTTCTTCACCGGGCCGTAGTGGCTGGACTCGTTGGCCGAACCCATGGCGAACTCGTCCATGTTCAGCTTGCCGAGGCTGACGGTGCCGGCGCTCTTGAGCTTGTCGACCACGGTGGCGTCGTAGGGCGCCTTGAAGCCGGTGAGGATCTTCGAGCCGCAGCTGGTCAGCACGCCCTGGGTGCAGAACAGGTCCTTGTGGGCGATCGGTGCGCCGAGCAGCGGGCTGCTTTCGCCAGCGGCGCGGCGCGCGTCGGCGGCCTTGGCCTGCTCCAGGGCCTGCTCGGCGGTGACGGTGATGAAGCTGTTGAGCTGCGGGTCGAGCTGTTCGATGCGGCTCAGCAGACTCTGGGTCAGCTCGGCAGATGAGAATTGCTTGTCGGCGAGTGCGCGGGCGATCTCGGCCAGGGTCATGTGATGCATGGCGGAAGGCTTTCCTTACTCGATGACTTTGGGAACCAGGTACAGGCCACTTTCGACGGCCGGGGCGATGGCCTGATAGGCATCGCGCTGGTTGCTCTCGTTGACCACGTCGGCGCGCAGGCGCTGGGTCGCTTCCAGCGGGTGAGCCAGGGGCTCGATGCCCTGGGTGTCGACGGCCTGCATCTGGTCGATCAGGCCGAGGATGTTGTTCAGGGTCTCGGTGGTTTGCGGAATATCGCCTTCGTTCAGACCCAGGCGGGCCAGGTGGGCGATTTTTTCCACCTCGGAGCGTTCAAGCGCCATCGGGGGTTCTCCAGTGGAAGTGTGACAGAGAGGGCATGGGTGAGCGGCTGCAGGGAACGGATGTCGCGAGCCAGCGGTCAAAGGCCGCGATGTGCAGCTACAAGGCCCGGAAAAACAGGCAATCTACCATATTGCCGCCTTGCTCAAAATCCCTGCCGTTGTTAGAGTTTGCCGCACTTTTTACCTGCGCGTTTTCCGCGCCTGGCCTTCACCCACGCGTTGCCTAGGGTCCCTTCCGAATGTTCAAGAAACTGCGTGGCATGTTTTCCAGCGATCTGTCGATCGACCTGGGCACTGCCAATACCCTTATTTATGTGCGCGAGCGCGGTATCGTCCTGAATGAGCCGTCCGTGGTCGCCATCCGTACCCACGGTAACCAGAAAAGTGTCGTGGCCGTAGGTACCGAAGCCAAACGCATGCTCGGTCGTACGCCTGGCAACATCTCCGCCATTCGCCCGATGAAGGACGGCGTGATCGCCGACTTCAGCGTCTGCGAGAAGATGCTGCAGTACTTCATCAACAAGGTTCACGAGAACAGCTTCCTGCAGCCGTCGCCGCGCGTGCTGATCTGCGTGCCGTGCAAATCGACCCAGGTTGAACGTCGCGCCATTCGCGAATCCGCACTGGGCGCCGGCGCCCGTGAAGTGTTCCTGATCGAAGAGCCGATGGCCGCTGCCATCGGTGCCGGCCTGCCGGTCGAAGAAGCCCGCGGTTCGATGGTCGTCGATATCGGTGGTGGTACCACCGAAATCGCGCTGATCTCCCTGAACGGCGTGGTCTATGCCGAATCCGTCCGCGTTGGCGGCGACCGCTTCGATGAAGCCATCATCACCTACGTGCGCCGCAACTACGGTTCGCTGATCGGTGAAGGCACCGCCGAGCGTATCAAGCAGGAAATCGGCACCGCCTACCCGGGTGGCGAGATTCGCGAAGTCGACGTGCGTGGCCGTAATCTGGCCGAGGGCGTACCGCGCAGCTTCACCCTGAACTCCAACGAAGTGCTCGAAGCGCTGCAGGAATCCCTGGCGACCATCGTCCAGGCGGTCAAAAGCGCTCTGGAGCAGTCGCCGCCCGAGCTGGCCTCGGACATCGCCGAGCGCGGCCTGGTGCTGACCGGTGGTGGTGCACTGCTGCGTGACCTGGACAAGCTGCTGAGCCAGGAAACCGGTCTGCCGGTGATCGTCGCCGAAGACCCGCTGACCTGTGTTGCCCGTGGCGGCGGCAAGGCCCTGGAAATGATGGATCGCCACGCCATGGACCTGCTCTCCACCGAGTAAGGTTGACCTCGCTTGCCTGCCGTGCCGCCTCCGGGCGGCACGCGCATATTCGAGCATTGCAGTACACTCGGCCCAACCTTCGCCTTACCGGTTCGCCTTTCGCATGAATTCGCGTGCTTTTCGCCCCTGTGGCGCACGAGGAGCAGACCATTAAGCCGCTCTTCGCCAAAGGTCCCTCGCTGGGCATTCGTCTGCTGGTATTCACCGTGTTGTCGGTGGTGCTGATGGTGGTCGACGCCCGCTTCGAGACGCTCAAGCCGATGCGCAGCCAGATGGGGCTGGTGCTCACGCCCTTCTATTGGCTGGCGGATGTGCCTGTGCGCTTGTGGGACGGTGCGACCCAGCAGATCTCGTCGCGCAACGAGCTGATGGCCGAGAACGAGAAACTCAAGGCCGAAGCCCTGTTGTTACAGCGTCGCCTGCAGAAGCTGGCAGCGCTGACCGAGCAGAACGTGCGCTTGCGTGAGCTGCTCAACTCCGCCGCGCTGGTGGACGACGAAGTGCTGGTCGGCGAGCTGATCGGCGTCGACCCGAACCCCTATACCCACCGTATTCTGATCGACAAGGGTGAGAAGGACGGCGTGTTCCTCGGTCAGCCGGTGCTCGATGCCCGTGGCCTGATGGGGCAGGTGGTCGAGATCATGCCCTACACCTCGCGCGTGCTACTGCTCACCGACACCACCCACAGCATTCCGGTGCAGGTCAATCGCAACGGTCTGCGTGCCATCGCCGTGGGTACCGGTAATCCGGAGCGCCTGGAGCTGCGTCATGTGGCCGATACCGCCGATATCAAGGAAGGCGACCTGCTGGTCAGCTCCGGCATGGGCCAGCGCTTCCCGGCGGGCTACCCGGTTGCCACGGTCAAGGAAGTGATTCACGACTCCGGCCAGCCCTTCGCCATCGTTCGTGCCGTACCCACCGCCGCCCTCAATCGCAGCCGTTACCTGTTGCTGGTGTTCTCCGACCGGCGCACCCCGGAGCAGCGTGCCAATGACTCCGCCGAGGCCCAGGAAGCTGCCGATCGCGAAGCCGAGCAGGCGCGTGCGAATGCTGAGCAGGTGCCGGCGCAGAATGAGGCGCCGACTGCGGACGCCCCCGCACAGGAGACGAACTGATGGTTGGCGTACAGCCCCGGAACGGCTGGGTGGTCTGGCTGAGCCTGGCGCTCGGCCTGTTGCTCAGTGTTTCGCCGCTGCCCGAGTTCATGCAGGTCGGCCGTCCGCTATGGGTTGCCTTGATCCTCACCTATTGGGTGCTCGCGCTGCCGCACCGCGTCGGCATGACCACCGCCTGGATTCTGGGCCTGGCGCAGGACGTGCTGTTTGGTACGTTGCTGGGGCAGAATGCCCTGATCCTTACCCTGATCACCTTTCTGGTGCTAAGCCTGCATCAGCGCCTGCGCATGTTCCCCATGTGGCAGCAGAGCATGGTGCTGATGGTGGTATTCGGCCTGGCTCAGCTGGTGCAGCTGTGGCTCAATGCGCTGACCGGCAGTCGTCCGCCGACCCTGGCATTCATCCTGCCGGCGTTGGTCAGTGCCTTGCTCTGGCCGTGGATCTGCACCTTCCTGCGCGCGCTTCACCGTCGCCTCAACGTCAACTGAGAACGGCCACGCTTGACGCTTGGCCGGGATTCGTCCGATAGGGAGAATACTCATGGCCACGCTTTTCCTGGCCTCCGCTTCGCCCCGTCGCCGTGAGCTTCTGGCCCAGATCGCTGTGCCCTGTGTCACGCAAATCGCCGCCATAGACGAAACCCCGTTGCCAGGCGAGCGGCCGGACGCTTATGTAGAGCGTCTGGCGCGCGGCAAGGCGCACGCCGGCTTGGCGGCGCTGTCGGATAGTACGGATGGCGTGGTGTTGGGCGCCGATACCGCCGTGGTGCTCGACGGCCAGATTCTTGGTAAACCGCTCGATTTCGAGGATTTTCGCCGCATGCTGGCCGGCCTTTCCGGTCGCAGCCATCAGGTGATGACGGCGGTGGCGCTGGTCAGTCGCCAGGCCGAGGCTGCGCAGGTGGTATGCAGCGATGTGACGTTTCGCCATCTGAGCGAGGCGGAAATTCGCACGTACTGGGCCAGCGGAGAACCCTGCGACAAGGCGGGCGGTTATGGTATTCAGGGGTTGGCGGCGGTGTTCGTCAGCCGTATCGAGGGCAGCTATTCGGCCGTGGTCGGTCTGCCCTTGTGCGAAACGGCGCAGATGCTGGGTGACTTCGGCATTGCCTGTTGGCAGTCGAACGCCGCGCCATAAATTGAAATGGCCGCCGAGGGCGGGCAGCGAATCCATCAGGACGGATGCATGAGCGAAGAGATTCTGATCAATATCACGCCGATGGAATCGCGTGTGGCAGTGGTGGAAAACGGCGTCCTGCAGGAAGTGCATGTGGAGCGCACGCAGAAGCGCGGTATCGTCGGCAACATCTACAAAGGCAAGGTGGTACGCGTACTGCCAGGCATGCAGGCGGCATTCGTCGACATTGGTCTGGAGCGTGCGGCGTTCATCCATGCCTCGGAAATCTCCAGCCGTGAGGGCGCGGCGGTCGAGCCGATCAGCGCCCTGGTCCACGAAGGGCAGAGCCTGGTGGTGCAGGTCACCAAGGACCCCATCGGCAGCAAGGGCGCGCGCCTGACCACGCAGTTGTCCATCCCCTCGCGGTATCTGGTGTACATGCCGCGCACCAGTCACGTCGGCATATCGCTGAAGATCGAAGATGAAGCCGAGCGTGAGCGCCTCAAACAGGTGGTGGCCGATTGCGTCGCCACCGAGGGCATCGAAGAGGCGGGTGGCTTCATCCTGCGCACGGCGGCCGAGGGCGCTGGTGCCGACGAGATCCTGATCGATATCCGCTACCTGCGTCGCCTCTGGGACCAGATCGGCGCGCAGATCCAGAATGCCAAGGCGCCGACGGTGATCTACGAGGATCTGTCCCTGGCGCTGCGGACCCTGCGTGACCTGGTCAGCCCGCGCACCGAGAAGATTCGCGTGGACTCGCGGGAAACCTTCCAGAAGATCACCCAGTTCGTCGCCGAATTGATGCCGGAGATTGCCGACCGCCTGGAGCATTACCCGGGCGAACGGCCGATTTTCGACCTTTATGGCGTCGAGGACGAAATCCAGCGCGCCCTGGAGCGCAAGGTGCCGCTCAAGTCCGGCGGTTACCTGGTGGTCGACCCGGCCGAGGCGATGAGCACCATCGACGTCAATACCGGTGCCTTCGTCGGCCATCGCACCCTCGAGGAAACTATCTTCAAGACCAATCTTGAAGCGGCCACGGCCATTGCCCGGCAACTGCGCCTGCGCAACCTGGGCGGCATCATCATCATTGACTTCATCGACATGGAAGACGAAGAGCACCAGCGCCAGGTGCTGCGTACCCTGGAGAAGCAGCTCGAACGTGACCATGCCAAGACCAACATCATCGGCATCACCGAACTGGGCCTGGTGCAGATGACCCGCAAGCGCACGCGCGAAAGCCTCGAACAGATTCTCTGCGAGCCCTGCAGCGCTTGTCAGGGGCGCGGCAAGCTGAAGACGCCGGAAACCACCTGCTACGAAATCTTCCGCGAAATTCTGCGTGAAGCCCGTGCCTATCAGGCGGAAAGCTATCGTGTGTTGGCCAACCAGAAGGTGGTCGATCGCCTGCTCGACGAAGAGTCGGGCAACGTCGCCGATCTGGAAGCCTTCATCGGACGTACCATTAAATTCCAGGTGGAAACCATGTATTCCCAGGAACAGTACGACGTGGTGCTGCTCTGAGCACGGTCAGCAATGAGGTGAACGTCCTGGCGCGCCTGTTCTCGGTGCTGCTGCGCTGGGGGCTGGGTCTTTGCGCCGCGATGCTGGTGCTGGCCGCGCTGTATGTCAGTCTCGGCCGTGAGCTGGTGCCGCTGGTGGCGGAATATCGGCTCGAACTGGAAGACCGCGCCAGCGCGCAGCTGGGCATGCCGGTGCGCATCGGTCGTCTCGAAGGGCGCTGGCAGGGATTTGCCCCGGTGCTGGTGGCCCATGACGTACGCCTGGGCAAGGAGGGTGAAGGCCTGAGCCTGGAGCGTGTGCAACTGGTGCCGGATGTCGCTGCCAGTCTGCTGGCACGCCAGCCGCGTATCGCCCGCCTGCAGTTCGATGGTTTGCAACTGAACGTGCGGCAGAGCGCCGAGGGTGCCTGGCAGTTGCAGGGTTTACCGCAGCGCAGTGGCCCGGAGCTGGACGTTGGGCGTCTGCTCGAGCAGCTGCAGATGGTGCATCGCATCAGCCTGCTCGATAGCCGTGTGGTGGTGCAGCCCTACGATCAGGAGCCGTTGCTGCTCAGTTACGTCAACTTCAGCCTGCGCTATGGCAATAACAGTCAGCGCCTCGATGGTCGCCTGCTCCTGCCTGATGGTCAACCGGTCGCCCTGCGCCTGCGCACACGCATGCAACCCGAGACCTGGCGCGAGGCGAAGTCCGAGCTCTATCTGAGCCTGCCGCAAAGCGACTGGGCGGCCTGGCTGCCGAAATCGCTGCTTGGTGACTGGCAGGTACAGCGTCTGCAGGCCGGTGGCGAGCTTTGGCTGCAAGGCCACGGCCTGTTCCTGGACAAGGGCGCCCTGCGTCTGCACGCGCCCGAGTTGGTCGGTGGGCAGGCCAAGCAAAAGGTAGTGACGTTCAAGGACCTGGCCTTCAATGCCTTTTTCGCTCAGGACAAGCAGGGCGTGCGGGCGCAGATCGACTCCCTGGCCCTGACCCACGGTGAGCAGCGCATCGGTGAAGTGCACCTGAACCTGAAGCAGAATGACGTGGGCGAAGCTGACGAGCGCTGGGCTCTGAGTACCGACCGCCTCGACCTCGCGGCCTGGGCACCGCTGGTCAAGGCGCTGGTGCCGATGCCCGAGAATGCCCGGGAGGTTCTTGTCGCCCTGGCGCCGCAAGGGGCGGTGAACAACCTGCTGCTCGATTACTACCCGCAGCGTGAAGGCGCCGAACGCCTGCAGTTCGCTGCCAACCTGGACAAGGTCGGCATCCAGGCCTACCACGGTGCGCCGGCTGCCGAGAATGTCAGTGGCAGTGTGTCGGGCAACCTGTTTCAGGGCGAGCTGCGGCTGAACAGCGAGAATTTCGCCCTGCATCTGGACCAACTGTTCCCCAAACCCTGGCACTACCGCCATGCCCAGGCGCGCTTGAGCTGGGACTGGAGCGAAACCGGTCTGACGTTGTACAGCCCCTACATGCGTGTAGAGGGTGAGGAGGGGCAAGTCGCTGGTGACATGCTGATCCGCCTGCTGCGCGACCCTGAAGCCGAAGATTACATGGACCTGCGCGTCGGCATGCGCGACGGCGATGCGTCCTACACCGAGAAGTATCTGCCGAGCCGCGCGCCCGGCATGAGCGCTGAACTCGATCACTGGCTGAAGACGGCGATCCGCGCGGGTCACGTCGAAGAAGGCTATTTCCAGTACCAGGGCTCACTGCACAAGGGGGCAGCACTGGGCGCTCGTAGCATCAGCCTGTTCTTCAAGGTCAAGGATGCCGAGCTGGCCTTCCAGCCAGGCTGGCCTGCGCTACGCGAGGGCGTGGGTGAGGTGTTGATCGAGGACGACGCGGTGCGCGTGCGCTTGCAGAGCGGCCGCTTGCAGGAAAGCCAGGTCAGTGACGTCGTGGCCAATATTCCTCTGCTGCACGACGGCAAACCGCCACGCCTACACCTCGACGGCAAGGTGCAGAGCAGTCTGGGCGATGCCATCAAGCTGCTGCAGGAGGCGCCACTGGGCACTTCGGAGATATTTGCCGGTTGGCAGGGCGAGGGGCCTCTGACCGGTCGCCTGCAACTGGATATTCCGTTGCACAAGGGAGACAAACCCGGTGTCGTGGTGGACTTCGCCACCGAAGGTGCCAGCCTCAAGCTGGCCAACCCCGATCTGCAGTTGCGTAAGGTGCAGGGGGCATTTCGCTTCGACAGCGCCGCCGGGCTGAGCGCGCCGGACGTTCGCGGCGAGGTCTTCGGCCGCCAGGTGCGCGGCAAGATCAGCGCCGAGGGTGCACGCGGCCAGGCGCGTACACTGTTCGATCTGCGTGGACAGGTTCCGGTCGATACCCTCAGCCAGTGGCTGGGTGGGCCGCAGAAACTGCCGGTCAGCGGGTTGCTTCCCTATCGTCTGCGTCTGACGCTCGATGGCGATGACAGCAAGCTGCGCGTCGACTCCGCCTTGCGCGGCGTGGCGGTCAACCTGCCGGCCCCCTTTGGCAAGACGGCGGAGCAGGAGCGCGATACCAGCTGGCGCATGACCCTTTCCGGGCGTGAGCGCCGCTATTGGGCCGATTATGCTGATCTGGCCAGCTTGAGTCTGGCCGCGCCTCCGGGGGCGCTGGCAGATGGCCGTGGCGAATTGTTGCTGGGTGGTGGCGCGGCAGGTTTGCCGCCAGGGCAGGGGCTGCGCGTGCGCGGACACCTGGATGAACTGGACCTGGACGCCTGGAAAAAACTGGCTGCGAAGCATCCGGTCAAGGTGGATGCCGACAGCCAGCGCCTGTTCAAGAGCGCCCGCCTGGATATCGGACGCTTTCGCGGTTTCGGTCAGGAGATCGAGCAACTGACGCTTGGCCTGGCGCGTGAAGGGCAGGCCTGGTCCCTGCAACTCGACAGCGAGCTGGCTGCCGGGCGAGTGCTGCTGGCCGATGCTGACTCTGTGCCCATTCGCATCGAACTGCAGCATGTGCGATTGCCAGCGCCCGATCCTGGGGCCGTGAAGGACGAGGAGGCGCCAGACCCGCTGGCCGATTTCGACCCCAGGCAGATTCCTCCGCTGGATATCAGCATCGAGCGCGTACTGCGCGGTGAAAAGCTACTGGGCAGGTGGTCGCTCAAGGTGCGCCCGGAGGAGCAGGGCGTGCGCTTCGATGAGCTCGATCTCGATCTTCAGGGCCTGAAGATCGGTGGCAGTGCCGGTTGGCGTGGTACCCCAGGCCATATGCGCAGCTGGTACAAGGGGCGTCTGCAGGGCAAGAACCTCAGCGATATTCTCAAGGCCTGGGATTTCGCTCCCAGCGTTACCAGTGAAAGTTTCCGGGTGGACGCCGATGGCGACTGGCCGGGCTCGCCTGCCTGGTTTTCGCTCAAGCGCTTTTCCGGCAATCTCGACCCCTCGTTGCGCAAGGGCCAGTTCGTCGAGGTGCAGGGCTCGGCCCAGGCGCTGCGCGTATTCGGCCTGCTCAACTTCAACTCGATCGGTCGCCGCTTGCGTCTGGACTTCTCCGACCTGCTCGACAAGGGGCTCAGTTATGACCGGGTCAAGGGCAACCTGCAGGCCACCAATGGTCTGTTCGTCACTCGCGAGCCGATCACCCTGACCGGGCCTTCGAGCAATCTGGAGCTCAACGGCAATCTGGACATGCGCAACGAGCGCATCGATGCCAAGTTGCTGGTGACCCTGCCGGTGACCAACAACCTGCCGCTGGCAGCGTTGATCGTCGGGGCTCCGGCAATCGGCGGGGCGCTGTTCGTGGTGGACAAGCTGCTCGGTGACAAGGTCGCACGCTTCGCCAGTGTGCAGTACGACGTCAAGGGGTCGCTGCAGGATCCTGAGCTCAGCTTCGACAAGCCTTTCGAAAAACCGCAATGAGGTTACGTCTTGGCGTAGGCTGTTACACCAAGCCGCAAAGAGTGTCGCCATGAATCTCGCTGTAATCCAGATGGTCAGCCAGGATGACGTGCAAGCCAATCTGCGCCTGGCTCGGCGTCTGCTGGAGCGCGCTGCGCAGGGTGGCGCGCGTCTCGCCGTGTTGCCGGAGAACTTCGCGGCCATGGGCCGCCGGGATCTGGCCGCCATCGGCCGTGCCGAAGCCCTGGGCGAAGGGCCGATCTTGCCCTGGTTGAAAAGAGTCGCGCGTGACCTCAGTTTATGGGTAGTGGCCGGTACCTTGCCGCTGCCGCCGGACGATGATGTCGAGGGCAAGCCGCGCGCCTGTTCGCTGTTGATCGACGATCAGGGAGAGCGTGCCGCCCGTTACGACAAGCTGCACCTGTTCGATGTCGACGTGGCCGACAACCGTGGCCGGTATCGTGAGTCGGACGACTTTGCCCATGGCCAGCGCATCGTGGTGGCGGATACGCCGGTAGGGCGTCTGGGTCTGAGCGTGTGCTACGACCTGCGCTTCCCCGAGTTATTCGGTGCGCTGCGTGAAGCAGGGGCCGAGCTGATCAGCGTACCGGCCGCGTTCACGGCGGTGACTGGCGCCGCTCACTGGCAGGTGCTGACGCGTGCTCGGGCCATCGAAACCCAGTGCTATGTGCTGGCGGCCGGGCAGGGTGGTGAGCACCCGGGGCAGCGCATGACCTTCGGCCATTCGGCGATCATCGACCCCTGGGGCAGCGTCCTGACCGAGCAGGATCAGGGCGAAGCTGCGCTGCTGGCGTCTCGCGATGCCACCGAGCAGGCAGCCATTCGCCAGCGTATGCCGGTGCAGCAGCACCGCCGATTCTTTTTATCGGACGTAGCACGTCCGATCGTTGTGGAGTGACCATGAATACGATGTTGCAATCCGTCAGCGAGCATCTGCTTGCGCCCGGCAACCTGACCCTCGACAGCCTGAGCTCCGTTCTGGGCGAAGTGGCGGGGCCGGGTATTGACGCCGCCGACCTGTACTTTCAGAGCCAGGTCTCGGAAACCTGGGTGCTGGAGGACGGCATCGTCAAGGAAGGCAGTTTCAACCTCGACCAGGGCGTTGGCGTGCGTGCCCAGTCCGGTGAAAAAACCGGTTTCGCCTACAGCAATGCGATCAGCCTCGATGCGCTGACGCAAGCCGCTCAGGCCGCGCGTTCGATCTCACGGGCCGGTCAGCAGGGGCGTGTGCAGGCGTTCGTCAGCCCGCAGGTCACTCAGCTGTATGCCGAGGGCAACCCGCTGGATGTCATGAGCCGCGCCGAGAAGGTCGAGCTGCTGCAGCGCGTCGATCGCGCCACGCGCGCACTGGATCCGCGCATCAAGCAGGTCACCGTGAGTCTGGCCGGTGTCTGGGACCGCATTCTGGTGGCGGCGCACGATGGCAGTCTGAGCGCCGATATCCGTCCGCTGGTGCGCTTCAACGTCAGCGTCATCGTCGAACAGAATGGTCGTCGCGAGCGCGGCGGTCATGGCGGTGGCGGGCGCACCGACTACAGCTATTTCCTCGATGAAGACCGCGCCATGGGCTACGCCCGTGAAGCGCTGCGCCAGGCGCTGGTCAATCTGGAAGCCATCGCGGCCCCGGCTGGCAGCATGCCGGTGGTGATGGGCGCGGGCTGGTCCGGCGTACTCCTGCACGAAGCGGTCGGCCATGGCCTGGAGGGCGACTTCAACCGCAAGGGCAGTTCCGCCTACAGCGGCAAGGTCGGCGAGAAGGTCGCGTCCAGTCTCTGCACCATCGTCGATGACGGCACCCTGGCCGGGCGTCGGGGTTCGCTCAGTGTCGACGACGAAGGCACGCCGACCCAGTGCACCACGCTGATCGAAAACGGCGTGCTCAAGGGCTACATGCAGGACAAGCTCAACGCGCGCCTGATGGGCGTGGCCGCCACCGGCAACGGCCGTCGTGAGTCCTATGCGCACCTGCCGATGCCGCGCATGACCAACACCTACATGCTGGCCGGTGAGAGCGACCCGGAGGAAATCATTCGTTCGGTGAAGAAGGGCATCTACTGCGCCAATCTCGGCGGCGGCCAGGTGGATATCACCAGCGGCAAGTTCGTCTTCTCCACCAGCGAGGCGTACCTGATCGAGGACGGCAAGATCACCGCCCCGGTCAAGGGGGCGACCCTGATCGGCAACGGGCCGGAGGCCATGAGCCGGGTGTCCATGGTCGGCAACGACCTGGCGCTGGACAGTGGTGTCGGCACGTGCGGCAAGGATGGTCAGTCGGTGCCTGTGGGCGTCGGTCAGCCGACGCTGAAGATCGACGCGATCACCGTCGGCGGCACCGGTGCGTGATGCACTGCTGAGTCAGCGCAGGCCGCGCTGGATCTCGTCGAGCTCGCGGATGTACTTGAACACCTTGCGCGCCGCGGCTGGTGGCTTGTTGCGTGCGGCCTCGTGCTGAGCATGACGAACCAGCCCGCGCAGATGCTGGACGTCGGCTTCGGGGTAGAGTTCGACGAAGCTCTCCAGCGCGCTGTCGCCTTCGGCGATCAGACGGTCGCGCCAGCGCTCGAGGGCATGAAAGCGCTCGTTGTACTCGCGGGTGGAGCTGTCCACCTGGTCGAGCATGGCGATGATCGCTTCGACATCCTGTTCACGCATCAGCTTGCCGATGAACTGGATGTGGCGTTTGCGCGCGGCATTGGCGGTATGTTTCGGCGCATCGGTGAGGGCGCGGCGTAGGGCATCGGTCAGCGGCATCTTGGCCAGCAGATCCGCCTTGAGCGTGGTCAGTCGCTCGCCAAGCTCCTGCAGGGCATGCAGTTCGCGTTTGACCTGGGATTTGCTCTTCTCCAGGGAGAAGTCGTCGTAGGAATCAGACATGGGGTGGGTCCAGAGGGAAACGCCGCCATGATAGCAGTAACCGTGACTGCCGGCCTGTGGGCGGGCAGTCGAGAGCAGGCCTTGAGTGTGCGAATGCTGGGCCTGCGCCAAGAGAATCGGGAGTGGTTATGAGTGAAGTAGAACGCATCGGGCCGCAGGCCTTGCCGGCACTGCAGGAGCAGGTTGAGGCCATTCTCGCCGAGGCCAAGCGCCAGGGCGCCAGTGCCTGTGAAGTGGCCGTCTCGGCCGGCCAGGGGCTGTCCACCACGGTGCGCCAGCGTGAGGTGGAAACCGTCGAGTTCAATCGTGACCAGGGTTTTGGTATCACGCTCTACGTCGGTCAGCGCAAGGGCTCGGCCAGTACCTCGGCCACTGGCGCCGAGGCCATTCGCGAAACCGTGGCAGCGGCCCTGGCGATTGCCAAGCATGCGTCCGAGGACGAGTGCGCCGGCCTGGCTGATGCGGCGCTGATGGCGCGCGAGTTACCTGAGCTGGATCTCTATCACCCTTGGTCAATCACTCCAGAGCAGGCCGTCGAGCAGGCGCTGGTGTGTGAGGCGGCGGCTTTCGCTGCCGATCCGCGGATCAAGAACGCCGATGGCACCAGTCTCAATACCCATCAGGGCTGCCGTGTGTATGGCAACAGCCACGGCTTCATCGGCGGTTATGCCAGCACCCGGCACAGCCTGAGCTGCGTGATGATCGCCGAGGGCGAGGGGCAGATGCAGCGCGACTACTGGTACGACGTCAATCGCCAGGGCGAGCTGCTCGCAGGTGCTGAAGGTATCGGCCAGCGCGCCGCCGAGCGTGCGGTCAGTCGCCTCGGGGCGCGTCCGGTGCCGACCTGCGAAGTCCCCGTGCTGTTCGCCGCCGAGCTGGCCGGCGGCCTGTTCAGTCACCTGCTGGCGGCGATCTCTGGCGGTAACCTGTACCGTCAGTCCTCGTTCCTTGAGGGGGCGCTCGGTCAGCGTCTGTTCCCCGAATGGTTGAGCCTCGACGAACGTCCGCATCTGCCGCGCGCACTGGGCAGTGCGACCTTCGATGGTGACGGCCTGGCCACATACGCCAAGCCGTTCGTGGAGAAGGGGGAGCTGGTCTCCTATGTGCTCGGCACCTATTCCGGCCGTAAGCTGGGCCTGCCGAGCACGGCCAACTCCGGCGGCGTGCACAACCTGTTCGTCACCCATGGCGATGAGGACCAGCACGCGCTGATTCGACGCATGGGGCGCGGCTTGCTGGTCACCGAGCTGATGGGCCAGGGGCTGAACCTGGTGACCGGCGATTACTCGCGCGGCGCGGCGGGTTTCTGGGTCGAGAACGGCGAGATCCAGTTCCCGGTGCAGGAAGTCACCATCGCCGGCAATCTGCGCGACATGTTCCGTCAGATCGTCGCGGTCGGTCGTGACCTCGAGCGCCGCGGCAATATCTGCACCGGTTCGGTGCTGATCGAGAAGATGACCGTCGCCGGCAGTTGAGCACGGCGGAACCGGCAGAAACGACAAGGCCACCCGCGGGTGGCCTTGTCGTTTGTCGGGAGGGCTTACTCGCCTTCGTCGAAGTAGTTTTCGATCAGCTCGACCAGGGCGTTCATCGCCTGATCGTCCTGTTCTCCTTCGGTCGCCAGGTGCACGTTGGTGCCCTTGCCGGCAGCCAGCATCATCACCGCCATGATGCTCTTGCCGTCTACCAGGCTTTCGGCGCTGCGCCCGATACGGACCTGGCACGGGTAGGTGCTCGCCACACCGACGAATTTCGCTGCAGCGCGGGCATGCAGGCCGAGTTTGTTGATGATGGTGATTTCACGTGCTGGCATCGCGGCAGGGTTCCTTAGCTGAGGTCGCGGTGACGCACCTGGACGTTCTTCAGCGAATGTTTGAGCGCCTGGCTGAGGCGGTTGGCCAGGTAAACCGAGCGGTGGTGGCCGCCGGTGCAGCCAACTGCAACGGTGACGTAGGCGCGGTTGCTGGCGGCAAAACGTGGCAGCCATTTCTCCAGATAGGCGAGGATGTCCTGATACATTTCCTCGACCTCCGGCTGCGCAGCCAGATAGTCGATCACCGGCTGGTCCTGGCCCGAGTAATCACGCAGCTCCGGCTTCCAGTAGGGGTTGGGCAGGCAGCGTGCATCGAAGACCAGATCGGCATCCACCGGCATGCCACGTTTGAAGCCGAAAGACTCGACGAGAAAGGCGGTGCCAGTCTGAGTCTGGCCTAGCAGGCGTAGCTTGAGTGTGTCGCGCAGTTGATAGAGATTCAGGCGGGTGGTGTCTATCTTGAGGTCTGCACGATCGGTGATCGGCGCCAGAAGCTGGCTCTCATAAGCGATGGCTTCTGCGAGCGAGCGATTGTCGTTGGTCAGCGGATGACGCCTGCGCGTCTCCGAGAAGCGCTTGAGCAGCGTCTCGTCTTCGGCATCCAGATAAAGCACGTCGCAACGAATATTGCGCTTGCGCACTTCATCGAGCAATTCAGGGAAGCGCTTGAGCTGACTCAGCAGATTGCGCGCATCGATGGAGACGGCAACCTGCGGCAGCAGCATGTCGCTGTGCGGCAGGAAGCGCTCGGCCAGGTCCGGCAACAGGCCGGCCGGCAGGTTGTCGATGCAATAGAAGCCGTTGTCCTCAAGTACATCGAGGGCGGTGCTCTTGCCCGAGCCCGAGCGACCGCTGACGATGATCAGGCGCATGTTCAGTGACCGTTCTGAATGTCCACGACAACCTGGTAGAGATCTTCGCCGCTGCTGGCATGGCGTAGACGTTCACGTACATCCTGGCGGTCGAGCATGCTGGCGATCTGGCGCAGGAGCTCCAGGTGCGCATCGGTTGCTGCCTCCGGTACCAGGAGTACGAACAGCAGGTCGACAGGTGCGCCGTCGATGGCGTCGAAGTCGACGGCAGTTTCCAGGTGCAATACAGCGCTGATCGGTGTACTGCAGCCGGCCAGGCGGCAGTGCGGAATGGCGATGCCGTTGCCGAAGCCGGTGGAACCGAGCTTCTCGCGGGCGATAAGGCTTTCGAAGATGTCCTGGGCATCCAGGTCGGGCAGGTCGCGCGCAACCAGATTGGCGATCTGTTCGAGCACGCGCTTCTTACTGCCGCCCGGCACGTTCACCAGGGAACGGCCGGGGGTCAGGATATTTTCAAGTCGGATCATGGATGGGGAATGTTAGCGGGCCGTGGCGCCTTGCAGGCGTTCGAGCTGCTTTTCCTTGTGCTTGATAAGTTGACGGTCGAGTTTGTCGGCCAAGAGGTCGATGGCAGCGTACATATCCTGATGTTCGGCGTTGGCGACGACTTCGCCGCCGGCGACATGCAGGGTGGCTTCGATCTTCTGCTTGAGTTTTTCGACCTCCATGGTCACCTGTACGTTGGTGATCTTGTCGAAGTGGCGTTCCAGTCGGCCGAGTTTCTCGCCGATATAGTCACGCAGGGCGTCGGTCACATCCAGCTGATGTCCACTGATGTTGACTTGCATACCGCTTTCTCCTTGTTGCCTTGTGTAAGAGACGGGTCTGGTTCGACCCGCCACCGGAACACTTTGGCCTGAAGGCTCGAGGCCTTCAGTCGATCTGGCCTACATCAGTCGCTTGCGCTCACTGGAGGGCGCTATGCCGAGGGACTCACGATACTTGGCGACTGTCCGACGGGCGACTTGGATGCCTTGTGCCTCCAGTAAACCAGCGATCTTGCTGTCGCTCAACGGCTTTTTCGCGTTTTCTGCTGCAACCAGTTTTTTGATGATCGCGCGGATCGCGGTGGACGAGCATTCACCGCCTTCGGAGGTGCTGACGTGGCTGGAGAAGAAGTATTTCAGCTCGTAAATACCGCGCGGCGTGTGCATGAACTTTTGCGTGGTGACGCGCGAGATGGTCGACTCGTGCATGCCTACCGCTTCGGCGATGTCGTGCAGCACCAGAGGCTTCATCGCCTCGTCGCCATAGTCGAGAAAGCCGCGTTGATGTTCGACGATCTGCGTTGCCACCTTCATCAGCGTTTCGTTGCGGCTTTGCAGGCTCTTGATGAACCAGCGCGCTTCCTGCAACTGATTGCGCATGAAGGTGTTGTCGGCACTGGAGTCTGCACGTTTGACGAAGCCGGCATACTGCGGGTTGACCCTCAGGCGCGGCATGGCTTCCTGGTTGAGCTCGACCAGCCAGCGGTCGTTGTGCTTGCGCACGATCACGTCGGGTACGACGTATTCCGGTTCGCTGGATTCGATCTGTGAGCCCGGGCGCGGATTCAGACGCTGGATCAGGTCGATGACCTGGCGCAGCTCGTCTTCCTTGAGTTTGGTGCGCCGCATCAGCTGGGCGTAATCGCGGCTGCCGAGCAGCTCCAGGTAGTCGCCCACCACGCGCTGGGTTTCGTTCAGCCAGGGGGTGTTGGCTGGCAACTGGCGCAGTTGCAGCAGCAGGCACTCGCGCAAATCACGGGCACCGATGCCGGCCGGCTCGAACTGCTGGATGCGGTGCAGCACCACTTCCACTTCGTCCTGCTCGATGTCCAGTTCGGGGTCGAAAGACTCGGTCACTTCCTCGAGGGTTTCTTCGAGGTAGCCATCGTTGTTGATGCAGTCGATCAGGGTGGCGGCGATCAGGCGATCCTTGTCCGACATGGGCGCAAGGTTCAGTTGCCAGAGCAGATGGCTGTGCAGGCTCTCGCCAGTCGAGGTGCGGGTGGTGAAGTCCCACTCGTCATCGTCGTTGCTTGGCAGGCTGCTGGCGCTGGTCTGGTAGACGTCCTCCCAGGCGGTATCCACGGGGAGCTCGTTGGGAATGCGTTCGCCCCACTCGCCTTCCTCGAGGTTGTCGACCGTCGGGGTGGTTTCCTGGTAAGTCTCTTCCTTGCTCGGCGCGGGGGCGGCGCTTTCGGCGCCATCGGCCATCGGGTCGCTGTTGTCGAAGTCGTCGCCATCTTCCTGGCGTTCGAGCATGGGATTGGATTCCAGTGCCTCCTGGATCTCCTGCTGCAGGTCCAGGGTCGACAGTTGGAGGAGGCGGATAGCCTGTTGCAGCTGCGGGGTCATCGTCAGCTGCTGGCCCATCTTGAGGACTAGCGATGGTTTCATTGCAGACCTTAATTTACTGGCGAGTTACGCCTTCCACATCAGGGCGCCGAAGCGCCGCCAGGAAGCAAATTATATGCCTGAATTTCTTGTTTTTGCCTAGGGGTTGCAATATTTCTGTAGCGAAATAACAGGCGACCTACAGGCGGAATTCATGGCCAAGGTATACCTCTTTCACCGTCTGGTTGGCGAGGATGGTCTCGGCGTCACCTTCTGCGATCAGCTGCCCGTCGTTGACGATGTAGGCGGTTTCGCAGATGTCCAGGGTTTCACGCACGTTGTGATCGGTGATCAGGATGCCGATGCCCTTGGTCTTGAGGTGATGGATGATCTGCTTGATGTCGCCAACCGAGATCGGGTCGACGCCGGCGAAAGGTTCGTCGAGCAGGATGAACTTGGGGTTGGTCGCCAGGGCGCGGGCAATCTCCACGCGGCGTCGCTCGCCACCGGACAGGCTCATACCGAGGCTGTCGGCGATATGGTGGATATGGAATTCCTGCAGCAGGTTTTCCAGCTCCGCCTGGCGTCCGGCACGGTCCAGATCCTTGCGCGTTTCGAGGATGGCCATGATGTTGTCCGACACCGACAGCTTGCGGAAAATCGAGGCTTCCTGCGGCAGGTAGCCGATGCCGGCGCGCGCGCGACCGTGCATGGGCTGGTGGCTGACGTCCAGGTCGTCGATCAGTACGCGTCCCTGATCGGCGCGCACCAGGCCGACGATCATGTAGAAGCAGGTGGTCTTGCCGGCGCCGTTGGGACCGAGCAGGCCGACGATCTGGCCGCTTTCGATGCTCAGGCTGACGTCACGCACGACCTGGCGGCTCTTGTAGCTTTTCGCCAGATGTTGGGCTTTGAGAGTGGCCATTACTGCTGTTGATCCGCGGGTTTGTTCTTCGGTTGGATGATCATGTCGATACGCGGGCGCGGCGTGCTGACATTGCCACCTGTGGCGCGACCTGCGTTGACGATCTGGCGGCGGGTGTCATAGACGATCTTCTCGCCTTCGAAGGTGTTGCCTTCCTGAATCACCTTGGCCTGGTCGATCAGCACGATACGCTCGTTGCTGGCGAAGTACTGGATGGTCTTGCCGTAGGCCTTGACGATGTCCTTGTCCACGGCAGGCTTCTGCTCGTAGTAGGCCAGGTTGCCGACCGAGGTGAAGACATCGATATCGCCGCTGCTGGTCTGAGTGATGGTCACGGTATCGCCCGTGATCTTCAGAGTGCCCTGGGTGATGACTACATCACCGCGGTAGACGGCTACACCTTGGTTGTCATCCAGTTCTGCACTGTCGGCCTGGATGCGGATCGGTTGATCGCGATCCGATGGCAGTGCCCAGGCAGCCGCGCTTCCCAATGCGGCGCCGAGGCTGAGAATCAGGGGGAGGGTATTAACGAACCTCATGCTGGCCTCTTACGTTGGACTGCAGGAGCATCCTGCCGTCATTCAAGTACGCTTTCATTCCTTGTGCCGTGGTCACCCCGTTGGCCGCGACGATTCTAACGGCTTGCTCGGTCTGCGCATATTCCTTGTCGGGAATAACGGTCATGCGGCTGCTGGTGATGATAGTTGGACGGTTCTTGGCATCGGTGCGGGCGATGCGCACGTCGTCGATCAGTTCTACCTCGACGCCGCCAGGGGAGACTTCGGCACGCTGGCTGGTGACCTTCCATGGCAGCTCGGTGCCGCGATAGAGGTCCAGCTTGGGGGTGTCGATCAGGGTGATGTCGGTGCTCTTGACGTGCTCGAGCTTGTCCGCGGTCATGCGGTAATGCAGTTTGCCGTCATCCTGAAACTGCACGGTGCGCGCGCCGACAGCGTAGAAGTCGACGACATTGTCATTGCTGGCCTGCTGGGTCTGGCGGCCGCTGTCCGGTGCAAGGTTCCAGTAGCCCAGCGCAGCCACTACGACTGCAATCAGGGCAAAGATCAGGGTGTTGAGAAATTTACGCAGCATGCTGTTCTCTACAGATAGGCGGCTTGGGCCGCATCCAGTGTGCCTTGGGCACGCATGATCAGTTCGCAGAACTCCCGTGCCGCGCCGTCACCGCCGCGCGCCTGGGTTACCCCATGCGCGTGCTGGCGGACGAATCCGTCGGCGCTGGCGACGGCCATGCCCAGCCCGACGCGGCGAATGACCGGAAGGTCCGGCAGGTCGTCACCGAGGTAGGCGACCTGCTCATAGCTTAGGCCGAGTTCGGCGAGCAGGCCGCCGAGTACCACGAGTTTGTCCTCGCGGCCCTGAAACAGGTGCTGGATGCCGAGGTTGTTGGCGCGACGCTCGACGACCGGCGTCTTGCGTCCGCTGATGATGGCCGTGCGCACGCCCGAGTTGATCAGCATCTTGATGCCGTGGCCGTCGAGCGTATTGAAAGTCTTGAATTCGCTGCCGTCTTCGAGGAAGTAAAGGCGGCCATCGGTAAGCACGCCATCGACGTCGAAAATCGCCAGTTTCACGGCGCGAGCGCGTTGCAGCAGGTCGTTCATCACATCACTCCTGCGCGCAGCAGGTCGCCGAGGTTGAACGCGCCGACCGGGCGATCATCTCCGTCGACCACCACCAGCGCGCTGATCTTGTTGTCTTCCATGATCTTCAAGGCCTCGGCGGCGAGCATTTCGGCGCGTACGGTCTTGCCATGCAGCGTCATCACTTCGTCGATCTGGGCGTGGCGTACGTCGATGCCCTTGTCCAGTGCGCGGCGAAGGTCACCGTCGGTGAATATCCCGGCCAGATGCCCGTTGTTCTCTATTACCGTTGTCATGCCCAGGCCCTTCTGGGTCATTTCCAGCAGCGCGTCGCGCAGGCTGGTGCCGCGTGTGACCTGGGGCAGGCTTGCGCCGCTGTGCATCACGTTCTCGACCTTGAGCAGCAGGCGGCGGCCCAGCGCGCCACCGGGATGGGAGAAGGCGAAGTCTTCGGCGGTGAAGCCGCGCGCTTCGAGCAGGGCGATGGCCAGGGCGTCGCCGAGCACCAGGCTGGCAGTGGTCGAAGAGGTCGGGGCCAGGTTCAGTGGGCAGGCTTCCTGGGATACGCGTGCATCGAGGTTGACCTCCGCAGCCTTGGCCAGCGTCGACTCGGGGTTGCCGGTCATGCTGATCAGGCGAATGCCCAGGCGTTTGATCAGTGGCAGCAGCGTGACGATCTCGGCGGTGGTGCCGGAGTTGGACAGGGCCAGGACAATGTCATCCTGGGTGATCATGCCCATGTCGCCATGGCTGGCCTCGGCCGGATGTACGAAGAATGCCGTGGTGCCGGTGCTGGCCAGGGTGGCGGCAATCTTGTTGCCGATATGTCCGGACTTGCCCATGCCGACCACCACGACGCGCCCCTTGCAGCCGAGAATCAGCTCGCAGGCCTTGATGAAATCGGCATCGATGCGGGGCAAGAGCTCCTGCACCGCTTCGAGTTCGAGGCGGATCGTGCGCTGTGCGGAGTCAATCAGGTCGCGGGTCTGGTTCATGCTGGGCGGGGCTGTCGGGCCAAAAGACGAGGATTATAAACGTAAAAGGTCCCCGCGCTCACCCTCGCTGCAACGAGGCACTGTCGAAGCTGTCGCAAGTCTGAACGCCGCGCCGCGGTGCTATTGGGCGGCAAGTGTGGCAAATGCTATAGTTCGCGGCCATTTTGGCTCCCTCTGGCTGGCGCGTGTCTTCGCTTCTGGAGGCGGCGTCTGCCAGGAAGGCCTGATTTTCAAGGAGTTCAGATGAGCGCCGAGCACGAGTACGCGATCGAGTTGCAGGGCGTCAGCTTTCAGCGTGGCGCGCGGTCGATTTTCGACAAGGTCGACATCCGCATTCCGCGCGGCAAGGTGACCGGCATCATGGGACCATCCGGTTGTGGCAAGACGACCTTGCTGCGCCTGATCGCCGCCGAGTTGCGTCCGGCGCTGGGCAAGGTCCTGGTCAACGGCGTCAACCTGCCGGAGCTGTCGCGTGACGCGCTGTTCGACATGCGCAAGCAGATGGGCGTGCTGTTTCAGAGTGGAGCGCTGTTCACCGATCTCGATGTGTTCGAGAACGTCGCGTTTCCCTTGCGAGTGCACACCCAACTGCCTGAAGAAATGATTCGTGACATTGTCCTGCTCAAGCTGCAGGCAGTGGGCTTGCGTGGCGCCATCGAACTGATGCCCGATGAGCTGTCCGGTGGCATGAAGCGCCGTGTGGCGCTTGCGCGCGCCATCGCCCTGGATCCCCAGATACTGCTGTACGACGAGCCATTCGTGGGTCAGGACCCCATTGCCATGGGAGTTCTGGTGCGGCTGATCCGTCTGCTCAACGATGCGCTGGGTATTACCAGTGTGCTGGTGTCTCATGACCTGGCGGAAACCGCCAGCATCGCCGATTACCTCTATGTCGTCGGTGATGCGCAAGTGTTGGGGCAGGGCACGCCGGCGGAGTTGATGGAGTCGGATAATCCGCGCATTCGCCAGTTCATGAAAGGCATTCCGGATGGCCCGGTGCCTTTCCATTTTCCAGCGCCGGACTACCGCGAAGATCTGTTGGGGAGAGGTTGATGCGCAGAATTTCACCGCTCGAACGGCTGCGCCTGTTCGGTCGTGCGGGTATCGATGTGGTAGCAACCTTGGGCCGCTCCGTGCTGTTCCTGCTGGGCGCGCTGTTCGGGCGCAGCCGCGCCGGCAAGCCTATGCAACTGCTGATCAAGCAATTGTTCGCCGTCGGGGTCATGTCGCTGGCGATCATCGTCGTGTCCGGCGTCTTTATTGGCATGGTGCTGGCGCTGCAGGGCTACAACATCCTGGTCAGCTACGGCTCCGAGCAGGCGGTCGGGCAGATGGTCGCGCTGACCCTGTTGCGTGAGCTGGGGCCGGTGGTGACCGCTCTGTTGTTCGCGGGGCGCGCCGGCTCTGCGCTGACGGCCGAGATCGGCAACATGAAGTCCACCGAGCAGCTGTCCAGTCTGGAAATGATTGGCGTCGACCCGCTCAAGTACATCGTCGCGCCACGCTTGTGGGCGGGTTTCATTTCGATGCCGCTGCTGTCGATGATCTTCTGCGTGGTCGGTATCTGGGGTGGCGCCATGGTCGCGGTCGACTGGCTGGGTGTCTACGAGGGCTCGTTCTGGGCCAATATGCAGAACAGTGTTTCCTTTCACGACGATGTGCTCAACGGGGTGATCAAGAGCGTCGTCTTCGCCTTCGTGGTGACCTGGATCGCCGTGTTCCAGGGCTATGACTGCGAGCCCACGTCCGAAGGCATCAGTCGTGCGACCACCCGCACCGTGGTGTATGCCTCGCTGGCCGTGCTCGGCCTGGATTTCATTCTGACCGCTTTGATGTTTGGAGACTTCTGATGCAAAACCGCACGCTGGAGATTGGTGTCGGCCTGTTTCTCATGGCCGGTGTACTGGCCCTGCTGCTGCTGGCACTGCGGGTCAGTGGCCTGAGCGTCGGCAGCGCTGGCGACACCTACAAGGTCTACGCCTATTTCGACAATATTGCCGGACTCACCGTGCGCTCCAAGGTGACCATGGCCGGGGTGACCATTGGCAAGGTCACGGCCATCGACCTGGATCGCGACAGCTACATGGGGCGGGTGACTCTGGAGCTCGAGGGTGGCGTCAATAACCTGCCTGAAGATTCCACCGCGTCGATCCTGACCGCTGGCTTGCTCGGCGAAAAATACATCGGTATCAGCGTTGGTGGTGACGAGCAGGTGCTCAAGGACGGCAGTACCATCCACGACACGCAGTCCTCGCTGGTGCTGGAAGACCTGATTGGCAAATTCCTGCTCAATTCGGTCAATAAAGATGAAGCCAATTGATGAGGGCTCCTGACATGTTCAAGACCGTGCGTAATTCCCTGTTGGTGTTGCTGGCTGCCATGCCGCTGCTGGCTGTTGCTGCGCCAAGCGCCCATGAAGTGGTGAAGCAGACCACCGATACTCTGCTGGCTGATCTCAAAGCCAACAAGGACCAGTACCGCAGTGATCCCAATGCGTTCTACGACTCGCTCAACGAGATTCTCGGCCCGGTGGTCGATGTCGAGGGCATCGCCCGCGGCGTGATGACGGTCCGTTACTCGCGCCAGGCCTCGCCCGAGCAGATGACGCGCTTCGAGGAGAACTTCAAGCGCAGTTTGATGCAGTTCTATGGCAATGCCCTGCTCGAATACAACAACCAGGACATTCGCGTGCTGCCGGACAGCGGCAGGGCTGAAGGCGAGCGTACGTCGGTCGGCATGGAAATTCGTGACGGCAAAGGCGTGGTTTACCCGCTGTCCTACACCATGGTGTCGATGAATGGCGTGTGGAAGCTGCGTAATGTGGTGATCAACGGCATCAACGTCGGCAAGCTGTTCCGTGACCAGTTCGCTCAGTCGATGCAGAACAATCGCAATGACCTGGACAAGGTCATCGACACTTGGGCTGATACCGTGGCGCGTGCCCGCCAGGCTCGGGGTAATTCGTGAGTCAGGCAAGCATTACCGAGGGTGCCGCTGGGCGATTGCAGCTCAGCGGTGTGCTGGACTACAGCACCGGCCCGCTGCTGCGCGAGCAGGGCGCACGCCTGATCGCGGGCAGCGGCACGAAGTCTCTGACGCTCGACTGCAGCGCGGTGGAAAAGTCCAGCAGCGTTGGTTTGGCGCTGTTGCTGGCGTTCATGCGCGATGCGCGCAAGGCGGGGCGCGAGCTGTCGATCAGTGCGCTGCCTGACGACATGCGCGAGATCGCCCAGGTCAGCGGTCTGCTGGAGTTGTTGCCGCTGCAAGCGTGACGCACTTCCTGTCGTTCCGTCAGCACCGTCACGGGCGGGGTTCGCAGGCAGGAGGCTTTTTTTGTATGATGGCCGACCCGCGGGCTCAGGTGCCCGAATGCGTCAGTCGAGGTCGAGCATGCAGGCTGCAGAAGTAAAAAGCCTCCTAGAGGAAAAACTCCCGAACACCCAGGTGGAAGTCGAAGGCGAAGGCTGCAACTTCCAGCTCAACCTGATCAGCGACGACTTGGCCGCTCTCAGCCCGGTCAAGCGTCAGCAGCAGATCTATGCCCACCTCAATGCCTGGATCGCCGATGGCAGCATCCACGCCGTGACCATGAAATTCTTCAGCCAGGCCGATTGGGCCGCGCGTTCCTGAGCCTGCGGGCGACGAGATTCCTATGGATAAACTGATCATTACCGGCGGTGCTCGCCTCGATGGCGAAATCCGCATTTCCGGTGCGAAGAACTCTGCTCTGCCGATTCTTGCAGCGACCCTGCTGGGCGACGAGCCTGTCACCATCTGCAACCTGCCGCACCTGCACGACATCACCACCATGATCGAACTGTTCGGTCGCATGGGCATCGAGCCGGTGATCGACGAGAAGCTGGCGGTGGAAGTCGATGCTCGGGCGATCAAGACCCTGATCGCACCCTATGAGCTGGTGAAAACCATGCGCGCCTCGATCCTGGTGCTCGGCCCCATGGTCGCGCGCTTCGGTGAGGCCGAAGTGGCGCTGCCTGGCGGTTGCGCCATCGGTTCGCGTCCGGTCGACCTGCACATCCGTGGCCTCGAGGCCATGGGCGCGATCATCGATGTCGAAGGCGGCTACATCAAGGCCAAGGCGCCGGAAGGCGGCCTGCGCGGTGCGCACTTCTTCTTCGATGTGGTCAGCGTGACCGGCACCGAGAACATCATGATGGCCGCGACCCTGGCCAAGGGCCGCAGCGTGCTGGAAAACGCCGCGCGTGAGCCTGAGGTGGTCGACCTGGCCAACTGCCTGATCGCCATGGGCGCGAAGATCCAGGGCGCTGGTACCGACACCATCATCATCGATGGCGTGGAGCGTCTGCATGGCGCGCGTTTCAACGTCATGCCCGACCGTATCGAAACCGGCACCTACTTGGTTGCCGCCGCCGTCACCGGTGGTCGCGTCAAGGTCAAGGATGCCGATCCTTCGACTCTGGAAGCCGTGCTGGCCAAACTCCAGGAGGCCGGTGCCGAAATCACCACCGGTCCGGACTGGATCGAGCTGGATATGAAGGGCAAGCGTCCGAAGGCGGTCAATCTGCGTACCGCACCCTATCCGGCGTTCCCCACCGACATGCAGGCGCAGTTCATCGCCCTGAACGCGGTGGCCGAAGGTACCGGCACCATCATCGAGACGGTGTTCGAGAACCGCTTCATGCACGTCTACGAGATGCTGCGCATGGGTGCCAACATCCTGGTCGAAGGCAATACCGCCGTCGTCACCGGTGTCGAGGCACTCAAGGGCGCGCCTGTAATGGCCACCGACCTGCGCGCTTCGGCGAGCCTGGTGCTGGCTGCACTGGTGGCCGATGGCGATACGCTGATCGACCGCATCTACCACATCGACCGTGGTTACGAGTGCATCGAAGAAAAGCTGCAGCTGTTGGGCGCCAAGATCCGCCGCGTTCCGGGCTGATCGCCCGCGTCCATTGTCGTAGGGCCGCTCCCTGTCGGAGCGGCCGCTTCCGTTCAAGGAAACCGTTTCATGCTGACCATCGCCCTGTCCAAAGGCCGCATTCTCGATGACACCCTGCCGTTGCTGGCTGCTGCGGGCATCGAGCCGACCGAGAATCCGGACAAGAGCCGCAAGCTGATCATCCCTACCACCCAGGATGACGTGCGCCTGCTGATCGTGCGTGCCACCGATGTGCCGACCTACGTCGAGCATGGCGCAGCCGACCTCGGCGTGGCCGGCAAGGACGTGTTGATGGAGTACGGCGGCCAGGGCATCTACGAGCCGCTGGATCTGCAGATCGCCAAGTGCAAGCTGATGACCGCCGGCAAGGTCGGTGCGCCGGAGCCGAAAGGGCGTCTGCGCGTGGCCACCAAGTTCGTCAACGTCGCCAAGCGTTACTACGCCGAGCAAGGGCGTCAGGTCGACATCATCAAGCTGTACGGCTCGATGGAGCTGGCGCCGTTGGTGGGCCTGGCCGACAAGATCATCGACGTAGTCGACACCGGCAATACCCTGCGTGCCAACGGTCTGGAACCGCAGGAAATGATCGCCACCATCAGCTCGCGGCTGATCGTCAACAAGGCGTCGATGAAGATGCAGCATGCGCGCATCCAGGCCCTGATCGAAACCCTGCGCGGCGCCGTCGAGGCGCGACACCAGGGCTGATTTCTCACCGCGACTTCTGGTCGCGGCAGCCTATCCGTGTCATAGCCAAATTCTCAGGTGCCCGCACGGTGGGCTTGCTACTCTAGCGGCGCCTGAGATTTGCCATTACACGAGGCTTTGCCATGACCGCTCCCATCGCTGTTCGCCGACTCAACGCTGCTGACCAGGACTTCGCCCGACACCTGGATCATCTGCTGAGCTGGGAGAGTGTGTCCGACGATGGCGTCAACCAGCGCGTGCTGGAAATCATCCAGGCCGTGCGCGAGCGCGGCGATGCCGCCCTGGTCGAGTACACCCAGCGTTTCGATGGCCTGAAGGTCGCCTCGATGGCCGAACTGATCCTGCCGCGCGAGCGTCTGGAACTGGCCCTGACCCGCATCAGCGCCGAACAGCGCCAGGCGCTGGAAGTCGCCGCCGAGCGCGTGCGCAGCTACCACGAGAAGCAGAAGCAGGATTCCTGGCGCTACACCGAGGCCGACGGCACGGTGTTGGGGCAAAAGGTCACCCCGCTGGATCGCGCCGGCCTGTACGTGCCAGGCGGCAAGGCATCGTACCCATCCTCGGTGCTGATGAACGCGATTCCGGCCAAGGTCGCCGGTGTGCCGGAAGTGGTGATGGTGGTGCCGACGCCGCGTGGCGAGATCAACGAGATCGTCCTGGCTGCCGCCGCCATCGCCGGTGTCGACCGCGTATTCACCATCGGTGGCGCCCAGGCTGTCGCTGCGCTGGCCTATGGCACCGAGAGCGTGCCGCCGGTGGACAAGATCGTCGGCCCTGGCAACATCTACGTTGCCACAGCCAAACGCCATGTATTCGGCAAGGTCGGCATCGACATGATCGCCGGCCCGTCGGAAATCCTCGTGGTCTGCGACGGCCAGACCGATCCGGACTGGATCGCCATGGACCTGTTTTCCCAGGCCGAGCACGACGAAGATGCCCAGTCGATTCTGGTCAGCCCGGATGCCGACTTCCTCGACCGCGTGGCTGAAAGCATCGCCAAGCTGCTGCCGACCATGGAGCGTGCCGAGATCATCCGCACCTCGCTGGAAGGCCGTGGTGCGCTGATCCAGGTAGCGGACATGGCCCAGGCCATCGAAGTGGCCAACCACATCGCCCCAGAGCACCTGGAGCTGTCGGTGGCCGACCCGGAAGCCTGGCTGCCGCAGATTCGTCATGCCGGTGCGATCTTCATGGGTCGCTACACCGCAGAGGCCCTGGGCGACTACGTGGCTGGCCCGAACCATGTGCTGCCCACTTCCGGCACCGCGCGCTTTTCCTCGCCGCTGGGGGTGTACGACTTCCAGAAGCGTTCGTCGATCATCTTCTGCTCGCCGGATGGCGCGTCGGAGCTGGGCAAGAGCGCTTCGGTGCTGGCCCGTGGCGAGTCGCTGACCGCGCACGCACGCAGCGCCGAGTACCGCATCAAGAGCTAGCGCTTATGTAGGGTGGACAACGTTTTGCTTGTCCACTGCTTTGTCTGGTGGACAGCGCTGCGCGGTTTCCACCCTAAGAGAATCCAAGCATTCGAGGAGAGAAGGGCAGATGAGCAAATTCTGGAGCCCCTTCGTCAAAGACCTGGTGCCCTACGTGCCGGGTGAGCAGCCCAAGCTGAGCAAGCTGGTCAAGCTGAACACCAACGAGAACCCCTACGGCCCGTCGCCCAAGGCCATTGCCGCGATGCAGGCCGAGGTCAACGACAACCTGCGCCTGTACCCCGACCCCAACAGCGATCGCCTGAAGCAGGCGGTGGCTGACTATTACGGCGTGCAGACGGCTCAGGTATTCGTCGGCAACGGCTCCGACGAGGTGCTGGCGCACGCTTTCCATGGCCTGTTCCAGCATGACGCGCCGCTGCTGTTCCCAGACATCAGCTACAGCTTCTATCCGGTCTATTGCGGCCTGTACGGCATCGACCACGAGCAGGTGGCGCTGGACGAGCAGTTCCAGATCCGCGTCGAAGACTATGCCCGGCCCAATGGCGGCATCATCTTCCCCAACCCCAATGCGCCGACTGGCTGCCTGCTGCCGCTCGAGGCCATCGAGCGTCTGCTGCTGGGCAGTCCTGACTCGGTGGTGCTGGTGGACGAGGCCTATATCGACTTCGGTGGCCAGACGGCCATTGCTCTGGTCGACAAGTACCCGAACCTGCTGGTGACCCAGACGCTATCCAAGTCGCGCTCGCTGGCGGGGCTGCGCGTCGGCATCGCGGTCGGCCACCCGGATCTGATCGAGGCGCTGGAGCGGATCAAGAACAGCTTCAACTCCTATCCGCTCGATCGCATGGCCATCGCCGGTGCGGCGGCAGCCTTCGAAGATCGTGCCTACTTCGAGCAGACCTGCCAGCAGGTGATCGACAGTCGCGAGGCGGTGGTCGCTGGCCTGCAGGGGCTGGGCTTCGAGGTACTGCCGTCGGCAGCCAACTTCGTCTTCGCCCGTCATCCGGGCAAGGATGCCGCGACCCTGGCTGCAGGCCTGCGTGAGCAGGGGGTGATCGTGCGTCACTTCAAGCAAGCGCGTATCGCCCAGTTCCTGCGCATCACCATCGGTACGCCGGAGCAGAACCAGGCGTTGCTGGACGCTCTGCAGAGCTTGTGACGGCTTGCTGCAGGCGCGCTCAAAGTCGCGCCTGCAGGGCTCGATCAGTGGTGATGGCCCTGGCCGACGAAGGTCAGGGAGGTGAACAGGCCGCGTGTTTCGATATCGGCATCGTCCTTGACCGGCAGATCGACCTCGGCGGCGATGATGTTGAGGCCCTGGTTGCGCACCATCACCTTGGCGCGGCCCTCTGCATCGGTGGTGGCGCTGACCTCGTCCGGCGCACCCCGGTAGTCGCCTATCAGCTTGACCCCAGCCATCGGCTTGCCGTCTACCAGCACGCGCACCGGCAGAGGTTTCCCCGGGCCAACTTCCAGCGGATCGACCTCCGGCACGATCACCATCTTCAGTTGCTTGAGCTCCGGCAGTTTGGCGCCTTCTTCATAGATCGCCAGGCTGTACTTGTAGGTGTGCAGTGATTGCGTGGAGTTCGGCACCTGGCTGCGCCCCTGGTTGATCCATTGACCGTCCGGGGTCTTCGACCAGGCGCCATTATCCAGCGCGACGGCCATCACTGCCGGCGGCTTGAGCGGTTGCAGGCGAGCGTGGTCGGCCAGCCGCTCGACGGTCACCGGGATCATCTTGCCGGCCGTGTTATAGGCCCAGGCGCCACTGATCTTCTTGGCGTCGAAGGCGTTGTCCTCCTCGCCATGCCCATAGACGACCTCGACATTGCCGCGGCGCTCTTCCGTCCACAGCCCATGGGCCAGGGCGTAGGGGCTAGCGAACAAACTGGTAAGCAACACGCAGGTACTCAGACGCATGAACAATCTCCTTGAAGTCGTGGCACCAATCCCTTGGTGGGTTGGTTGATTTATATGTAATAACGTTTCATTTGTAATTTCAAGCGAACTGGCAGGAACCAGGTCGCAGGATGTCAGTTGGTGGTAACGGGTGGGCGGATACCGATTTCGGCGGTCAGCTCGAGGGGCTCGCCGTTGCGCATCACTTCGATACGGATCTTGTCGCCGGGCTTGGTGCGTGCCACCTGATTCATCGAGCGCCGGCCGTCGCTGGCCGCTTCACCGTCGATGCTGAGAATCAGATCGCCTGGCTGCAGGCCGGCTTTCTGCGCCGGGCCATCGCGATAGACGCCAGCGACGACGATGCCGGGCCGGCCATCGAGGCCGAAGGACTCGGCCAGCTCCGGTGTCAGTGGTTGCACCTCGACGCCGAGGTAGCCGCGAATCACCTGGCCGTGCTCGATGATCGCCTGCATCACTTCCATCGCCAGCTTCACCGGGATGGCGAAGCCGATGCCCTGCGAGCCGCCGGACTTGGAGAAGATCGCGGTGTTGATGCCGACCAGGTTGCCGTGGGCATCGACCAGAGCGCCGCCAGAGTTGCCGGGGTTGATCGCGGCATCGGTCTGGATGAAGTCTTCGTAGGTGTTGAGGCCCAGCTGGTTACGCCCGGTGGCGCTGATGATGCCCATGGTCACGGTCTGGCCGACGCCGAACGGGTTGCCGATGGCCAGGCTGACATCGCCGATGCGGATTCTGTCGGACTGCCCAAGGGTGATCGCCGGGAGATTGGGCAGGTCGATCTTCAATACCGCCAGGTCGGTCTCCGGGTCGCTTCCGATTACCCGCGCCAGGGTTTCACGGCCGTCCTTGAGGGCCACGACGATCTGGTCGGCGCCGCTGACCACATGATTGTTGGTCAGCAGGTAGCCTTCGCGGCTCATCAGCACGGCCGAACCCAGGCTCGACTCCATGCGCTGTTGGCGGGGCAGGTTGTCGCCGAAGAAGCGGCGGAAGGTCGGGTCTTCGAACAGTGGGTGGGCCGGTTTGCTCACCAGCTTGGTGGTGTACAGGTTGGCCACGGCAGGCGAGGCGGTATCGACGGCCTCGGCGTAGGAGACCGGGCCTTCCTGTGCGCGACTGTAGAGCGGTGCCTGCACCAGTTGCACTTCCTGGCGTGGCAAACCGACCCATTGCGGGTAGCGCTGGATCAGCAGGAGTGCGAGCAGCACACCGACCAGCAGGGGCCAACCGAGAAAACGCAGTGCCTGGGGCATCGAGACAATCCTGAGGGTTGCGGGGGCCAAATTCGGCCCTTAAGGTGGCGCATTATAAAGAGGTGCTCGCCAATTAGGCAGCGGCCCGCAACAGCTTGTGAGGAATCTTGATGGCCATTGCCCTGACCACGTTAGTGGAAGAAGCTGACGCCTTTCTTAATGCAGCGCGTATCAGCGATTACTGCCCCAATGGCTTGCAGGTCGAGGGACGCCCGCACGTACGCCGCATCGTCAGCGGTGTGACCGCCAGCCAGGCGCTTATCGAGGCCGCGATCGAGGCCGAGGCCGACGTGCTGCTGGTGCATCATGGTTATTTCTGGAAGGGCGAGAATCCCTGCGTCACCGGCATGAAGCAGCGTCGCCTGAAAGCCTTGCTGGCGCATGACATCAGTCTGCTGGCCTACCACCTGCCGCTGGACGTGCATCCCGAGGTGGGCAACAACGTACAGCTCGCCCGGCAGCTGGGCATCGTCGTCGAGGGACCGCTGGAGCCTGACAACCCGCGCACCGTCGGGTTGGTCGGTTCGTTGGCGGAGGCGATGAGTGCTGCCGACTTTGCTCGTCACGTGCAGCAGGTGCTCGGTCGCGAGCCGCTGCTTGTCGAAGGGCAGGGGCTGATTCGCCGGGTTGGCTGGTGCACCGGTGGCGGGCAGGGCTACATCGATCAGGCGGTAGCCGCCGGCGTCGATCTGTACCTGACCGGCGAAGCCTCCGAGCAGACCTTCCACAGCGCTCGCGAAAATGCCCTGAGCTTCATCGCAGCCGGACACCATGCCACGGAGCGCTACGGCGTGCAGGCGCTGGGCGACTATCTGGCGCGTCGCTTCGCCCTCGAACACCTGTTCATCGACTGCCCCAATCCGATCTGAATCGCCCGTACGGGCAGGTATAACGCTAGATCGTTTCGGTCTAAATGGCGTCCTGAGTATAAGCAGACGCTGTGGTAGAGTGCGCGCTCGTCCACGGCCCGCCGGCCCCATAACAGCAAACCGTGAGTAGCCATGCTCGACAAATTGACCCATCTCAAGCAGCTGGAGGCGGAAAGCATCCACATCATTCGTGAAGTGGCCGCCGAATTCGACAACCCGGTGATGCTCTATTCCATCGGCAAGGATTCAGCCGTGATGCTGCATCTGGCTCGCAAGGCATTCTTCCCTGGCAAGCTGCCATTTCCTGTGATGCACGTCGATACTCGCTGGAAGTTCCAGGAGATGTATCGCTTTCGCGAGAAGATGGTCAGCGAAATGGGCCTGGACCTGATCACCCACATCAACCCCGATGGTGTGGCGCAGGACATGAACCCCTTCACCTACGGCAGTGCCAAGCACACCGACGTGATGAAGACCGAGGGCCTCAAGCAGGCGCTGGACAAGTACGGCTTCGATGCCGCCTTCGGTGGCGCGCGTCGCGACGAAGAGAAGTCGCGTGCCAAGGAGCGCGTGTACTCCTTCCGCGACAGCAAGCACCGCTGGGATCCGAAGAACCAGCGTCCCGAGCTGTGGAACGTGTACAACGGCAAGGTCAAGAAGGGCGAATCGATCCGCGTCTTCCCGCTGTCGAACTGGACCGAACTGGACATCTGGCAGTACATCTATCTGGAGCAGATCCCGATCGTACCGCTGTACTTCGCCGCCGAGCGCGAGGTGATCGAGAAGAACGGCACGCTGATCATGATCGACGACGAGCGCATCCTCGAGCACCTGTCCGATGAAGAGAAGGCGCGCATCACCAAGAAGATGGTGCGTTTCCGTACCCTCGGCTGCTATCCGCTGACCGGGGCCGTGGAGTCCACCGCCACCTCGCTGCCGGAAATCATCCAGGAGATGCTCCTGACCAAGACCAGCGAACGCCAGGGCCGGGTCATCGACCACGACCAGGCTGGTTCGATGGAAGAGAAGAAACGTCAGGGCTATTTCTGAGGATCGCGCACCATGAGTCACCAATCCGATTTGATCAGCCAGGACATTCTCGCGTACCTGGCCCAGCATGAGCGCAAGGAACTGCTGCGCTTTCTCACCTGCGGCAACGTCGATGACGGCAAGAGCACGCTGATCGGCCGCCTGCTGCACGACTCCAAGATGATCTACGAAGATCACCTGGAAGCCATTACCAAGGATTCGAAGAAGGTCGGCACCACCGGCGACGACATCGACCTGGCGCTGCTGGTCGACGGCCTGCAGGCCGAGCGCGAGCAGGGCATCACCATCGATGTGGCCTATCGCTACTTCTCCACCGCCAAGCGCAAGTTCATCATCGCCGACACCCCCGGTCATGAGCAGTACACGCGCAACATGGCCACCGGGGCCTCCACCTGCGACCTGGCGATCATCCTGATCGACGCCCGCTATGGCGTGCAGACCCAGACCCGTCGGCACAGCTTCATTGCCTCCTTGCTGGGCATCAAGCACATCGTCGTCGCCGTCAACAAGATGGATCTGAAGGACTTCGATCAGGGCGTGTTCGAGCAGATCAAGGCCGACTACCTGGCCTTCGCCGAGAAGATCAACCTGCGCCCGACCACCCTGGAGTTCGTGCCGATGTCGGCGCTCAAGGGCGACAACGTGGTCAACAAGTCCGAGCGCTCGCCGTGGTACACCGGCCAGTCGCTGATGGAGATTCTCGAGACCGTCGAAGTCGCCGGCGACCGCAATTTCGACGACCTGCGCTTCCCGGTGCAGTACGTCAACCGCCCGAACCTGAACTTCCGAGGCTTCGCCGGCACCCTGGCCAGCGGCATCGTGCGCAAGGGCGACGAGGTCATGGCGCTGCCCTCGGGCAAGAGCAGCCGGGTCAAGTCCATCGTCACCTTCGAGGGCGAGCTGGAGCATGCCGGCCCGGGCCAGGCCATCACCCTGACCCTGGAAGACGAGATCGACGTGTCGCGCGGCGACATGCTGGTGCATGCCGACAGTCGTCCGCAGGTCACCGACAGCTTCGAGGCCATGCTGGTGTGGATGGGCGAAGAGCCGATGCTGCCGGGCAAGAAGTACGACATCAAGCGCGCCACCAGCTACGTGCCGGGTTCGATCCCGAGCATCGTCCATCGCGTTGACGTGAACACCCTGGAACAGGGCGCGGCCAGCGAGCTGAAGCTCAACGAGATCGGTCGGGTCAAGGTGGCGCTGGATGCCTCGATTGCCCTGGATGGCTACGAGCACAACCGCACCACCGGCTCGTTCATCGTTGTCGACCGTCTGACCAATGGCACCGTAGGTGCCGGCATGATCATCGCTGACCCGGTCAGCCATGGCGGCGGGCAGCATGGTCGTCTGGCGCACGTGTCGACCGAGGAGCGTGCTTCGCGCTTCGGTCAGCAGCCGGCCACCGTGCTGTTCAGCGGCCTGTCCGGTGCTGGCAAGAGCACCCTGGCCTATGCCGTGGAGCGCAAGCTGTTCGATATGGGCCGTGCGGTCTATGTGCTCGACGGACAGAACCTGCGTCACGACCTGAATAAAGGCCTGCCGCAGGATCGCGCCGGGCGTGCCGAGAACTGGCGCCGCGCCGCGCATGTGGCGCGTCAGTTCAACGAGGCGGGGATGATCGCGCTGGCCGCCTTCGTCGCCCCGGATGCCGAAGGCCGCGAGCAGGCCAAGGCGCTGATCGGCAGCGAGCGTGCGTTGACCGTCTACGTCCAGGCCTCGCCGCAGGTCTGCCAGGCGCGTGATCCGCAGGGGCTGTATGCCGCGGCTGGTGACAACATCCCGGGCGAGTCCTTCCCCTACGACGTGCCGCTGGATGCCGATCTGGTGATCGACACCCAGGCGCAGTCGGTCGAGGAGGGCGTCAAGGCGGTGCTGGATCTGCTGCGTAGTCGCGGCGCGATCTAACATTCGCGATGCTGCATGATGAGCCTCGCTTATTAGCGGGGCTTTTTTATTCCCGGCTGCGGGTGGAGTCGACGATCTTTACCTAATAAAAAGGTTCTCCGCATTTTCGCGACGAGGATACGCTTGACGCCGGGCTGGCAAGTTTGTGTGAGCTTTCGATGACTTGGCACTATCCATTACCGCGTCTCCTGAACGTTTGGGTTGCGCCCCTTACGGGCGCCACACCTTTCTTGCTTGCCCAAGAAAGGTGTGCCAAAGAAGGGCACCCCGACATCCGGGTTTCGCTACGCGAAACTCCCCTCGCTCTGGCGCTGCTCCGGTGGCCGGCTTACATGGGCCGTCCCTGGCCCATTAAGCCTCTCGCCGCATCCATGCGGCTCGCTCCCCTACGCAACACCTCTGCTCGGCCTTCTGAAGGGGACCGGGGCGCGAGCTTGCAAGATTTCCACAGGCTCAAGCTCGATGGCGTCTGTTTTTGCTTTTGCTCTTAGGCAGCGATCATGCAGGCGACGCCCAAATTCCCTTCAGGAGGCCGAGTGGAATCACCGTGGAAGGGGTTGAGCGACATGGATGTCGCGAGAGCTGCGATGGGCCAGGGATGGCCCTTCGTGGCGCGCCCCTGGAGCGGTGATGGAACGAGGGAACCCCGGCGTAGCCGGGGCCGGATGTCGGGGTGCCCTTCTCTTTGGTTACTTTCTCTTGGGCAAGCAAGAGAAAGTGACTCGCCCGTAAGGGGCGAAACCCATCAGACCGGGCGGCGTGTGAATGGATAGTGCCAAGTCATCGAAAGCTCACACAAACTTGCCAGTCTGGTATGTCAACCCGCACGTTCTCCAAACTATGCGAGGAAGCATAAAAAAGCCCCGCAATCGCGGGGCTCGGTGTTTCTGGCTAGCGGGTTACTTCTTCAGCCCGTAGCTCTCGTCCAGCATGCCGGGGCCATCGCTTTTCGGCGCATAGTCCTTGGGCATTTCGTGGTTCTTCGGCGGCGTCAGACGCTCGCGCTTTTCGCCAGTTTCGCTGCTGTTCAGAGTGGCCAGCAGGCGCTGACGAGTCAGCTCGTCCAGGGCCAGGCGGTTGGCGCCGTCGGACAGGTGCTCCTGCACGTCCTGATAGCTCTGGGTGAGTTTCTTCACCAGGCTGGCGGTGGTGTTGAAGTGGGTCACCACTTCACTCTGGTAGGCCTCGAAGCGTGCCTGCATTTCATCCATCTGCCGCTGCGTACGGCCCGGTGCAGCATTGGGGGCCAGGCGGGCGAGCACAAAGCCCACGGCGATGCCGACCACCAGGGTCAGGGCGGGTATCAACCAGGCTGTAACGGTCTGTTCCACGAGTCCTTCCTCTCAAAACGGCTTTGCTTTACGTTAGCGGCTTGAGCCTGTGCTGTATACGACCATAGCCTGCTCGGAGTCTACTGCGCGTCGGCGCTGCTGGGTTAAAAACAGGTTCGGAATGCGCATGTACGACAGTACACTTCGCTTTCTCTCCTGTTTTTGCCTTGCATTGCGCGAGCTCTCGAGACGCTGAACAGGTTCATTTGCCACACAGGCAGTTTGCTAGACGAGTCGACCCGTTGCGGGGTCACGGAGTTCAGTGTTGCTCAGTCGCGAAACCCCTCTTTTCATTCAAGGCCCGGTGGGCCAACTCGAATCCCTCCTGCTGGAAGTGCCGGATGCCCGTGGCGTGGCGCTGGTCTGCCACCCCAATCCGGTGCAAGGCGGCACCATGCTCAACAAGGTGGTGAGCACCTTGCAGCGTACCGCACGTGACAGTGGCTACCACACCTTGCGTTTCAATTATCGAGGCGTTGGAGCCAGTGCCGGCAGCCATGACATGGGCACCGGCGAAGTCGACGATGCTGAGGCCGTCGCTGCCTGGCTCAAGCAACAGTACCCGAGCCTGCCGGTCACGCTACTGGGTTTTTCCTTCGGCGGCTTCGTCGCCGCGGCGCTGGGTGCGCGCCTGGAAGCGCAGGGGCAGGTGCCGAGCAAGCTGTTCATGGTCGCTCCGGCGGTGCATCGCCTGACGGCCGATACGCCACCGGCCAGCCAGTGCCCGCTGGTGGTGATCCAGCCCGATGCCGACGAAGTGGTCGAGCCGCAGGCGGTGTACGACTGGTCGGCCAACCTTGGGCGTGCCCACGAGCTGCTGAAAGTGGCAGAATGCGGTCACTTTTTTCACGGCAAGCTGACGGATCTCAAGGATCTGCTGTTACCTCGCCTGTAAGTTTTTCAGCCATTTCTAAGCGAACGCCATGACCACCCGTATCCTTACCGGTATCACCACCACCGGCACGCCGCACCTGGGCAACTATGCCGGCGCCATCCGTCCGGCCATCGCGGCCAGCCGCGACCCGCAGATGGACTCCTTCTATTTTCTCGCTGACTACCATGCGCTGATCAAGTGCGATGATCCGGCGCGCATCCAGCGTTCGCGCCTGGAAATCGCTGCTACCTGGCTGGCGCTGGGTCTGGATACCGACAAGGCGACCTTCTACCGTCAGTCCGATATCCCCGAGATTCCCGAGCTGTGCTGGCTGCTGACTTGCGTCGCTGGCAAGGGCCTGCTCAACCGTGCCCACGCCTACAAGGCCTCGGTGGACAAGAACGTCGAGGCCGGTGAGGACCCGGATGCCGGCGTGAGCATGGGCCTGTTCAGCTACCCGGTGCTGATGGCTGCGGACATCCTCATGTTCAACGCGCAGAAGGTGCCGGTCGGCCGTGACCAGATCCAGCACGTGGAAATGGCCCGCGACATCGGCCAGCGCTTCAATCACCTGTTCGGTAAGGGCAAGGACCTGTTCCTTCTGCCTGAGGTGGTGATCGAGGAAGAAGTGGCGACGCTGCCCGGCCTCGACGGGCGCAAGATGAGCAAGAGCTACGACAACACCATCCCGCTGTTCGGCACGGCCAAGCAGCTCAAGGACGCCGTGGCGCGCATCGTCACCGACTCCAGGTTGCCGGGTGAAGCCAAGGATGTCGAAGGTTCACACCTGTTCACCCTGTACCAGGCCTTTGCCAGCCACGCGCAGCAGGCCGAGTTCCGTGCTGAGCTCGAAGGCGGCCTGGCCTGGGGCGAGGCGAAGAATCGTCTTTACCAGTTGCTCGAAGAGACCCTGGGCGAGGCGCGCGAGCGCTACAACGCGCTGATCGCCAAGCCGGCCGATCTGGAGGACATCCTCCTTGCCGGTGCCACCAAGGCGCGCAAGATCGCTACGCCGTTCCTCGGTGAGCTGCGTGAGGCCGTGGGCCTGCGCTCGTTCCGCGAGCAGGTGCAGGTCGCCGCTGGCGAGAAGAAGAAAACCGCCAAGAGCGCGCGTTTCGTCAGCTTCCGCGATGACGACGGCAGCTTCCGCTTCCGCCTGCTGGATGCCGACGGCGAGCAACTGCTGCTGTCGAAGTCCTTCGCCGATGGCAAGTCGGCCGGCATGATCAACAAGCGCCTGCAGTCTGGCGAACCGCTGGATGTGCGCGCCGAAGGTCTGGCATTCGCGGTCTGGATCGACGGTGAAAACGTGGCGAGCAGCCCCGAGTTCGCTGACGGCCAGGCGCTGGAAGCGGCCATTGCCCGTCTGCGTGAGGCCCTGGCGCCGCAGGAGTGAAGTAGCCCGGATGCAATCCGGGACGAGCATCGCCAGCATTCCCCGATTACATCCGGGCTACGGGCAGATTGCCAATCAACGGGGGCGTCGCTAAAGTGACGCCCCCGTTTTTACTTGCCCGGCTAACGAATCATGACCCCCTTAGAGCGTTATCAGGCCGACCTCAAGCGGCCCGACTTCTTCCATGATGCGGCCCAGGAAAATGCCGTCCGCCATTTGCAGCGTCTATATGACGATCTGATCGCGCGCGATCAGGGCAAATCCGGGCTGATGGGCAAGCTGTTCGGCAAGAAGCCGCAGGCGCCGGTCAAGGGGCTGTATTTCTGGGGCGGCGTCGGGCGCGGCAAGACCTATCTGGTCGACACCTTCTTCGATGCGCTGCCGTTCGAGCAGAAAGTGCGTACTCACTTTCACCGCTTCATGAAGCGCGTGCACGAGGAGATGAAGACCCTCAAGGGTGAGAAGAACCCGCTGACCATCATAGGCAAGCGTTTCGCCGACGAGGCTCGGGTGATCTGCTTCGATGAATTCTTCGTCAGCGACATCACCGACGCGATGATTCTCGCCACCCTGCTCGAAGAGCTGTTCAAGAACGGCGTGTCGCTGGTGGCCACCTCCAACATCGTGCCGGACGGTCTGTACAAGGACGGCCTGCAGCGTGCGCGCTTCCTGCCAGCCATCGCCCTGCTCAAGCAGCACACCGATATCGTCAACGTCGACAGCGGCGTCGACTATCGTCTGCGTGCGCTGGAGCAGGCCGAACTGTTCCACTTCCCGCTCGGCCCGGCTGCGGAAGACAGCCTGCGCAAGAGTTTCCAGAGCCTGCTGCCGGACTGCACCCACATGGTGGAGAACGAGGCGCTGATGATCGAAAATCGTGCCATCAACGCCGTGCGGGTGTGCGAGGACGTGGCCTGGTTCGAGTTTCGCGAACTGTGCGACGGCCCGCGCAGTCAGAACGACTACATCGAGCTGGGCAAGGTCTTCCACGCGGTGATTCTGGCCAACGTCGAGCAGATGAGCGTGGCCAAGGACGATATGGCGCGGCGTTTCATCAACCTGGTGGACGAGTTCTATGATCGCAACGTCAAGCTGATCATCTCCGCCGAGGTGGAGCTCAAGGATCTCTACACCGGCGGCCGTCTGAGCTTCGAGTTCCAGCGTACGCTGAGTCGTCTGCTGGAAATGCAATCGCACGAATTCCTCTCGCGCCCACACCGGCCCTGACGGAAAGCGATATGAAAAAGGCGACCCACAAGGTCGCCTTTTTCATTGGTGCGCGGGCATGCGCTCGGCCTTCAGTGCTGCGCCAGCTTCTGCTGATACTGGCTTAGCAGTTTTCGCGCATGGGCCACTTCCAGTGCCTCCATGGCGCTGATGGGTTTGATCGCAGCGGCGCGCTCGAGGTGGTCGATCACCTTGTTTTCTTCGTCGTCACCGTATACGTAGGTCAGCGCGTTGGCGTATTCGTAATGGCCGATGGGCAGGTCGTCGCGGGCCCGGAAGCTGCGCTGAAAGTAGGTCTCCATCTTGTCGGCGCTGACGCCGTAGGTCATCCGGCCCACCAGTTTGCCGACCTTGCGAATCACCCCCGCTTCGTAGCCGCCGTAGAGCGCCAGAGCGAACGGCTGCTTCGGCTGTTTGGCCAGTAGTTCGTCCAGCTCCTGGGGGATTTGCGAGGTGTAGCCACGCTTGAGCACCACCGGCACCGACAGTTCCTCGCCGAGGCGCGCCTTGGCATAGACGCGGCCGAACTGCGCAACGGTGTCCGCTTGCACCAGTTCACCGGCCTCGTCGGTGTAGGCAATCACTTCCTCGAGCAGGCGATGTTTTTCTGATTGGTCCGGCACCAGAAACATGGCGTAGATCACCTGGGCGAACATCGCCGGGATCTGTCCGCCGACGCCTAGCGCGAGCCCCTGTTCCTTGGCCTGGGCGAAGTCACCCCGGAACATCAGGCGCCAGACGTCTTGCAGTTTCTGCGCGTAAAGCTCGGCTTCTTCCGGCTTGCCGGTAAAGCCGGTGCCGGCGGCGACGGTCTTCTCCAGGGCCTGTGGATGGCTGCTGGCCATGCTCACCACCCAGTCGGCATCGGGGAAGGGGTAGTCGCCGAAGCCGCGCGTCAGTTGCGGCCAGGCCTGGCGCAGCTTGTCGCCGCTGTAGTCATAGGCGCTCTGGTCGAGGGGGAAGGGTTTCCAGTTATCGGCGGCGGCAGCACCGAGGCTGCAGGTGGCAAGCAGGGCAAGCAAGAGACGGCGCATGGCGGTGAACCTGTTGTTGTTATCTTCGTTCACCGATCATAGGGCGCTGCCGTTAGGCGCCAACCTAACCAAGGGTGGGCTGGCTATTTGCCTGAGGCTCGCCGCAACCCGCCCTGATCGGCCGGCGTGCCCGTTCAGGCGTGCGCGTCTTTCTGCTGGAACTGGCGGCGGTACTGGTTCGGCGACAGCTCGGTGTGCTGGCGAAACAGTCGGGCGAAGAAGCTGGCGTCGTCGTAGCCCACTTCGTAGCTGATGGTCTTGATGCTCTTGCGGGTGGAGGAGAGCAGGCTCTTGGCGGTCTCGATGCGCAAGCGTTGCAGGTAGTGCAGGGGCTTGTCGCCGGTAGCGCCCTGAAAGCGGCGCATGAAGTTGCGGATGCTCATGCCGTGCTCACGCGCCACGTCCTCGAAGCGAAACTTGTCGGCGTAGTGCTCCTCGAGCCAGTGCTGGATCTGCAGCACGGTGACGTCCTGATGCAGCTTCTGCCCGCCGAAGCCGATGCGGCCCGGTGTGTAGCTGCGCTGCACCTCGTAGAGGATGTCACGTGCTACGCCCTGGGCCACGCCGGCGCCGCAGTAGCGCTCGATCAGATAGATGTAGAGGTCGCAGGCCGAGGTGGTGCCGCCTGCGCAGTAAAGGTTGTCGGCATCGGACAGGTGCTTGTCCTGGTTCAGTTGCACCTTGGGGAAGCGCTCGGCGAATTCGCGGAAGAAGCGCCAGTAGGTGGTTGCCTCCTTGCCGTCGAGCAGGCCGGCTTCCGCCATCCAGAACACGCCGCTGGCCTCGCCGCAGATCGCCGCGCCGTTGGCATGCTGGCGTTTGAGCCAGTCCAGAACCTGTGGATAGCGGCGACTGAGCGCATCAAAGTCGTCCCAGAAGGCCGGCAGGATGATCACGTCGCAAGCGTCCAGGCCGCTGTCTACTGGCACCCTGACCTTGCTGAAGCTGTTCACCGGCAGCCCGTCGGGGCTGACCAGGTGGATTTCGAACGGTGGCTCGAGACCCAGCCCCTGCTGCTTGGCATAGCGAATGCCGGCCATGTGGAAGAAGTCCTTGGCCTGCAGCAGGGTAGAGGCGAAGACGCCATCGGTGGCGAGGATGCTGACACGGCGCAAGGCTGCGCGCGGCTCTGGGATAACCATGGGTATTTATTCTTGTTCAAGGCTAAGTGGTCATGCAGCGGCTGGATCGTCTTATTTTTTGGCGGTTGTGTCCAGTGTAACCAAGCGTTTGCTTGGCTAAAGTCGAGGCCACGCTTTTTCCCGTCTCGGATACAGGTAACGCCATGATCCCCAGAACGATATTCAGCTCCGACCATGAACTGTTCCGCGACAGCGTGCGCAAGTTTCTCGAGCAGGAGGCGGTGCCTTTCCATCATCAGTGGGAGAAGGATGGGCATATCGACCGGGCTCTGTGGAACAAGGCGGGCGAGGCGGGGATGCTGTGTTCGCATCTCCCTGAAGAATACGGCGGCATGGCGGCCGACTTCCTCTACAGCACCGTGGTGATCGAGGAAATTGGGCGTCTGGGGCTGACCGGCATTGGTTTCTCCCTGCACTCCGATATCGTCGCGCCTTATATCCTGCATTACGGCAGCGAAGCGCAGAAGCAGCATTACCTGCCCAAGCTGGCCAGCGGCGAGATGGTCACCGCCATCGCCATGACCGAGCCGGGTGCTGGCTCCGACCTGCAGGGCGTGAAGACCACCGCGGTGCTCGATGGCGACGAGTACGTGATCAACGGCTCGAAGACCTTCATCACCAACGGTTGGCTGGCCGATCTGGTCGTCGTGGTGGCCAAGACCGATCCGAAGGCCGGCGCCAAGGGCACCAGTCTGTTGCTGGTCGAGGCCAATACACCCGGGTTCTCCAGGGGCAAGCGCCTGGAGAAGGTCGGCATGAAGGCGCAGGACACCTCCGAGCTGTTCTTCCAGGACGTGCGTGTGCCCAAGGAGAACCTGCTGGGGCAGCCGGGCATGGGCTTCGCCTACCTCATGCAGGAGCTGCCGCAGGAGCGCCTGACCGTGGGCGTCGGCGCCCTGGCTTCGGCCGAGGCGGCGCTGCAGTGGACGCTGGACTACACCCGTGAGCGCAAGGCCTTTGGCAAGGCCGTCGCCGACTTCCAGAACACCCGCTTCAAGCTCGCCGAGATGGCGACGGAGATTCAGGTCGGCCGGGTATTCATCGACCGCTGCCTGGAGTTGCACCTCGAGGGCAAGCTGGATGTGCCAACCGCGGCGATGCTCAAGTACTGGGGCACCGACCTGCAGTGCAAGGTGCTCGACGAGTGTGTGCAGTTGCACGGCGGCTACGGTTACATGTGGGAATACCCGGTGGCCCGGGCGTGGGCCGATGCACGGGTGCAGCGCATCTACGCCGGCACCAACGAGATCATGAAGGAGATCATCGCTCGCTCGTTGACCTGACAACCGCGCGGCCAGAAAAAAGCCCGGCATTGCCGGGCTTTTGTGTTTCGCAGCGGATCAGGGCGCCGGGTTGGGTTGCGCCTTGTGGATCGCCTCGATGCCCGCAAGCACTTCTTCGGAAAGCTTCAGCTCGGCGCTGGCCAGGTTGCTGTCCAGCTGCTCCAGGTTGGTGGCGCCGATGATGTTGCTGGTCACGAAAGGCTGCGCCGTAACGAAGGCCAGGGCCATCTGCGCGGGATCCAGGCCGTGTTCGCGGGCCAGGGCAACGTAGCGCGAGCAGGCTGCTTCCGACTGCGGGTTGCTGTAGCGGGCGAAGCGGCTGAACAGGCTGATGCGCGCGCCTGCCGGGCGTGCGCCGCCTTCGTACTTGCCGCTGAGCATGCCGAACGCCAGGGGCGAGTAAGCCAGCAGACCGCACTGTTCGCGAATCGCCACTTCCGCCAGGCCCACTTCGAAGCTGCGGTTGAGCAGGTTGTAGGGGTTCTGGATCGATACGGCGCGCGGCCAGCCACGGCTTTCCGCCAGTTGCAGGAACTTCATGGTGCCCCACGGGGTTTCGTTGGACAGGCCGATATGGCGGATCTTGCCAGCCTTGACCTGCTCGTCGAGCACTTCGAGGGTTTCTTCCAGTGGCGTGAACTCATTGTCCTTGTGCTTGTAATCGAGTTGGCCGAAGAAGTTGGTCGGCCGCTCCGGCCAGTGCAGTTGATACAGGTCGATCCAGTCGGTCTGCAGGCGCTTCAGGCTGGCATCCAGGGCCGCGACGATATGCTGGCGGTTGAATTTCAGCTGGCCGTCACGGATATGGCTGATGCCGTTGCCAGGGCCGGCGATCTTGCTGGCCAGGATCCAGTCGGCGCGATCGCCGTGCTGCTTGAAGTAGCTGCCGATGATCTGCTCGGTCTTGCTGTAGGTTTCGGCGCGCGGCGGTACCGGGTACATCTCCGCGGTATCGATGAAATTGATGCCGCTGGCCTTGGCCCGCTCGATCTGGGCATGGCCTTCGCTCTCGCTGTTCTGCTCGCCCCAGGTCATGGTGCCCAGGCACAGAGCGCTGACGTCGAGATCGGTTCGGCCTAGCTTGCGGTATTCCATGAGGTACTCCTTCGGCAAAAGAGTCATACAAGCAGGTTGAAATTTTTTTCGCAATCAGGATAATTCGGCACCTCTTTCTGCGGTGGAAGTGATGCGCCGCCTGCCGAAGAATCTTGCCGTATTGTGGACGCGCTGACCCGAGCCCCCGATAGCGTCCGTATGCGGCTGCCTTTGACTTGTCAAAGTACGCACTATCCAGTAAGATCCGCCGTCTATTTTTGCTGGGCGGCCCCTGAGGCTATAAAGAATGAAAACTTTTACTGCTAAACCAGAAACAGTAAAACGCGACTGGTTCGTCGTTGATGCTGCTGGTCAGACCCTGGGTCGTCTGGCCACCGAAATCGCGAGCCGTCTGCGTGGCAAGCACAAGCCTGAGTACACCCCGCACGTTGACACCGGCGACTACATCGTCGTTATCAACGCTGAGCAGGTGCGTGTAACTGGTGCCAAAGCCAGCGACAAGAAGTACTACTCCCACTCCGGTTTCCCGGGCGGCATCAAAGAGATCAACTTCGAGAAGCTGATCGCTCGTGCTCCTGAGCGCGTGATCGAGACCGCGGTCAAAGGCATGCTGCCGAAGAACCCGCTGGGTCGCGACATGTACCGTAAGCTGAAGGTGTACAAGGGTGCCGCTCACCCGCACACCGCTCAGCAGCCCCAAGAACTGAAGATTTAACGGAATAGTTCATTATGTCGGCGACTCAAAATTACGGCACTGGCCGTCGCAAGACCGCAACCGCGCGCGTTTTCCTGCGTCCGGGTACTGGTAACATCTCGATCAACAATCGCACCCTGGACACCTTCTTCGGTCGCGAAACCGCTCGCATGGTCGTGCGTCAGCCGCTGGAGCTGACCGAGACCGTCGAGAAGTTCGACATCTTCGTCACCGTTGCTGGTGGTGGTGTCAGTGGTCAAGCTGGTGCCATCCGTCACGGTATCACCCGCGCTCTGATCGAGTATGACGAGACCCTGCGCAGCCCGCTGCGTAAAGCTGGTTACGTCACTCGCGACGCCCGTGAAGTCGAGCGTAAGAAAGTCGGTCTGCGCAAAGCGCGTAAGCGTCCGCAGTACTCGAAGCGTTAATCGCGACTACGCTTCCAAAAGCGCCCAGTTTCCTTACGGAGCTGGGCGTTTTTTATGGGCATGGCAAAATGCTGCGACAACGTGCCGCATACCCGTAAGCCGCAGCCGCCAAGGCTTTCGCCCTTCTCTTCGGGGGTAATTACCTTGTCAGAAAAGGGGCTTTTCTTTACCATTTGGCGAATTTTTTGCGCGGCCCGATTTTTACTTAGTAGAGGCCTGAACAACAGGCCACAAAGCTGATGGGAGACGACTGAATGAGCAATGACGGCGTGAATGCAGGCCGGCGTCGCTTCCTGGTTGCAGCCACCTCCGTGGTGGGTGCTGCAGGGGCGGTAGGTGCTGCGACTCCGTTCGTGGGGTCATGGTTCCCCAGTGCAAGGGCCAAGGCGGCCGGTGCACCGGTGAAGGTGAACGTCAGCAAGATCGAGGCGGGTCAGCAGATGGTTGCTGAGTGGCGCGGCCAGCCGGTGTTCATCGTGCACCGTACTGAGGAGATCCTGGCCAACCTGACCAAGATCGCGGATCGCATGGCCGATCCCGACTCCGCTGCCTCCGTGCAGCCGGAGTACGTGAACAAGGAGAACCGCTCGATCAAGCCCGAGTTGCTGGTGCTGGTTGGTCTGTGCACCCACCTGGGTTGTTCGCCGACCTTCCGTCCGGAAGTGGCGCCGGCCGATCTGGGGCCTGACTGGGTGGGCGGCTACTTCTGCCCTTGCCACGGTTCCCGCTATGACCTCGCTGGGCGTGTCTACAAGGCGCAGCCGGCGCCGTTGAACCTGCCGGTGCCGCCGTACAGCTACGAGACGGATGAGATCATCGTCATCGGTGTGGACCAGGAGAAGGCCTGATGAGTAAATTCATGGAATGGGTGGATGCGCGCTTCCCCGCCACCAAGATGTGGGAAGATCATCTCTCCAAGTACTACGCACCGAAGAACTTCAACTTCTTCTACTTCTTTGGCTCTCTGGCGCTGCTGGTGCTGGTCAATCAGATCGTGACCGGTATCTGGCTGACCATGAGCTTCGAGCCTTCGGCCGAGGGCGCTTTCGCCTCCGTCGAATACATCATGCGTGACGTCGAGTACGGCTGGATCCTGCGCTACCTGCACTCCACCGGCGCTTCCGCGTTCTTCGTGGTGGTCTACCTGCACATGTTCCGCGGTCTGCTCTACGGCTCCTATCAGAAGCCGCGCGAGCTGGTGTGGATCTTCGGCATGCTGATCTACCTGTGCCTGATGGCAGAAGCCTTCATGGGCTACCTGCTGCCGTGGGGCCAGATGTCCTACTGGGGCGCCCAGGTGATCATCTCGCTGTTCGGTGCCATTCCGGTAATCGGCGATGACCTGACTCAGTGGATTCGTGGTGACTACCTGATTTCCGGTATCACCCTGAACCGCTTCTTCGCTCTGCACGTGATCGCGCTGCCGATCGTGCTGCTCGGCCTGGTCGTGCTGCACATCCTGGCGCTGCACGAAGTCGGTTCGAACAACCCGGACGGCGTGGACATCAAGAAGAAGAAGGACGAGAACGGTGTGCCGCTCGACGGTATCGCGTTCCACCCTTACTACACCGTGAAAGACATCGTCGGCGTAGTGGTCTTCCTGTTCGTGTTCTGCTTCGTGGTGTTCTTCTTCCCGGAAATGGGCGGTTACTTCCTCGAGAAGCCGAACTTCGAAGCGGCCAACCCGTTCAAGACGCCTGATCACATCGCTCCGGTTTGGTACTTCACTCCGTTCTACGCGATTCTGCGTGCGGTACCGGACAAGCTGATGGGCGTAATCGCCATGGGCGCTGCCATCGCTGTGCTGTTCGTCCTGCCGTGGCTGGACCGTAGCCCGGTCAAGTCGATGCGCTACAAGGGTTGGTTGAGCAAGATCTGGCTGGTGATCTTCTGCATCTCCTTCGTCATCCTGGGTGTGCTGGGTGTGCTGGCGCCGACTCCGGGTCGTACCCTGCTGTCGCAGGTGTGCACCATCCTGTACTTCGCGTACTTCATCCTGATGCCGTTCTACACCAGGATGGAGAAGACCAAACCGGTTCCGGAAAGGGTGACTGGCTGATGAAAAAGCTCTTTGCTGCATTTGTTTTCGCTGCGCTGCCGGCCCTCAGCTTTGCCGCCGGTGGTCATGATGTGCAACTGGACAAGGTCGACATCGACCTGACCGACAAGGCCGCCATGCAGGACGGCGCGCGTACCTTCGCCAACTACTGCATGGGCTGCCACTCGGCCCAGTACCAGCGTTACGAGCGTGTTGCCGATGACCTCGGCATCCCGCACGAAATCATGCTGGAGAACCTGGTGTTCAACGATGCCAAGATCGGCGACCACATGAAGATCGGCATGAAGCCGGAGGATGCCAAGGCCTGGTTCGGTGCTGCTCCGCCTGATCTGACCCTGGTTGCTCGTGTGCGTGGCAACGACTGGTTGTACACCTACCTGCGTACCTTCTACGCCGACCCGACCCGTCCGCTGGGCGCCAACAACAAGGTGTTCCCGAACGTCGGCATGCCGAACGTACTGGTCGGCCTGCAGGGTAACCAGGTCATCGGTTGCAAGCAGGTTCAGGTGGTCACCGATGGCAAGAAGCAATTCGACCCGCTAACCGGTGCGCCGATCACTCACGAAGCCTGCGACCAGCTCACCATCGAGCCGAACACCGGCAAGCTGAGCGAGGCCGAGTTCGACGAGAAGATCAAGAACCTGGTGACCTTCCTGGCCTATTCGGCCAACCCGGTCAAGCTGAAGTCCCAGCGTATCGGCACCTACGTGCTGCTCTACCTGGCGTTCTTCTTCGTGTTCGCCTACCTGCTCAAGCGTGAGTACTGGAAGGACGTGCATTAAGTCGTTGTCGTTCTCTGCATGCACCTGCGCGCCCTTATGGGCGCGCAGGTTTTTGTGCCCTGCCATTTCAGGTGGCCACCTTGTGGTGCCGTCGCCTGCACATTCAAGAATTGCTCCTGGCAATTTTTCGTGTTTCTGGAAAATCAAAACAAGCGAGGAGGATCGCCATGGCGGTAACCAATAGGTTGACCTGCTACTCCGACCCCGCCGACCACTATTCCCATCGCGTGCGTCTGGTGCTCGCCGAGAAAGGTGTCAGCGTCGAGATCATCGATGTCGAGCAGGGCCGGTGTCCGGCCAGGCTCGCCGAGGTCAATCCCTATGGCAGTGTGCCGACGCTGGTCGATCGCGATCTGGCGTTGTATGAAGCGTCCGTGGTGATGGAGTATCTGGACGAGCGCTACCCGCATCCGCCGTTGTTGCCGGTGTATCCGGTGGCTCGGGCCAATAGTCGTCTGCTGATGCATCGTATTCAGCGTGACTGGTGCGTGCTGGTCGATCGTATTCTCGACAAGCGCAGCAAGGAGGCCGAGCGTCAGTTGGCGCGCAAGGAGTTGCGCGAAAGCCTGACCGGCGTATCACCGCTGTTCGCTGACAAGGCATTCTTTCTCAGTGAGGAGCTGAGTCTGGTGGATTGCTGTTTGCTGCCCATTCTCTGGCGTCTGCCGGTTCTGGGTATCGAGTTGCCACGTCCGGCCAAGCCGCTGCTCGACTACATGGAGCGCCAGTTCGCTCGTGAGGCCTTTCAGGCCAGTCTTTCCGCTGCCGAACGCATGATGCGCTAAGAAGGAGGAAATCATGAATTCCAGTCGTCCCTATCTGGTTCGCGCGCTCTATGAGTGGATCGTCGACAACGATTGCACGCCGCATCTGCTGGTCAATGCCGAGTTCCCTGGCGTGCAGGTGCCGCCAGGCTTCGCCAGTGACGGTCAGATCGTGCTCAACGCCTCGCCCAGTGCGGTGCGTCATCTGCACATGGACAACCAGGCAGTGAGCTTCGAAGGGCGCTTCGGCGGCGTTGCGCACAGTCTGCACATTCCGGCGGCAGCGATCCTGGCGATCTATGCGCGGGAAAACGGCCAGGGCATGGTCTTCGACATGGAGCCGCCGGTTGCGGGCAGCCCTGAAGAGCCGGGGCCGGACGATGATGGTCCGTCTGATGACGAACCGCCGCGTCCGAGCGGCCGACCAAGTCTGAAAGTGGTCAAGTAAGCAATGAAAAGGGCGCCCATGGGCGCCCTTGTCGTTTCTGCGTTCGCAATCAGTTGGTGTATTCGAACAGGCGCACGACCCGCTGTACGCCCGATACGCTCTGTACCACGCGAGTGGCGGCGTTGGCTTCTTCGCGAGTGACCAGGCCAAGCATGTAGACGATGCCGTTCTCGGTGACGACCTTGACGCGTGCGCTGGGGACGCTGCTATCAGCCAGCATCTGCGCCTTGATCTTGGTGGTCAGCAACGAGTCGTTGCTGCGCGCCAGCAGGGATGCAGGCTGTTGCACCTGCAGTTCGTTGTAGACCTTCTTCACGCCCTGCACGCCACGGGCGGTCTGGGCGGCGCGATCCTTGAGCTCGCTGCGCGGGGTCTGGCCGGCCAGCAGAATCACGCCGTTATAGCTGGTGACCACGATGCGCGAGGTCGGGCTGGACAGGTCGGCGTGCGCATTGCTGATGCGCGAGGCGACTTCCGGGCCGAGGAACTGGTCATCGATCTTGTTGCCGATGCTGCGACTGCCGCAGCCTGCGAGGGTCAGGGTAACGGCCAGGGCGGCCAGAATCAGGGCGGAACGCTTCATTCTTCACTCCCAAACAATTGACTATCGATCAGGTCGCACAGGCAGTGGATCGTCAGTAGGTGGACTTCCTGAATGCGTGCGGTGACTTTGGCTGGAACGCGGATCTCGACGTCTTCCGGCAGCAGCAGTGAGGCCATGCCGCCGCCATCGCGACCGGTGAGGGCGACTACGGTCATCTCGCGATCATGTGCAGCCTGAATGGCCTGGATGACATTCGCTGAGTTGCCGCTGGTGGAAATTGCCAGCAGCACGTCGCCAGGCTGGCCGAGTGCGCGGATCTGCTTGGAGAATATTTCGTTGTAGCTGTAGTCGTTGGCGATCGAGGTGATGGTGGAGCTGTCGGTGGTCAGGGCGATGGCCGGCAGGCTCGGACGTTCACGTTCGAAACGATTGAGCAACTCGGAGGAGAAATGCTGGGCGTCGCCGGCGGAGCCGCCGTTGCCGCAGGTGAGAATCTTGCCCTCGTTGAGCAGGGACTGGACCATCACCAGGCTGGCGTGCTCGATGTAGGGTGTCAGGACGTCCATGGCCTGCTGCTTGGTGTCGATGCTGGCTTGGAAGAGCTGGCGGATTCGGGATTGCATGTCCATCGGTTAAACCTTGAATGTACGGCCGTCAGGCATCGAAGGCGTTTTTGATCCAGTCGAGGCGAGTGGTGCCGCCAGTACTGATGGCGACCACGTCGAAGCGGCAGGGGTAGCGGGTCCAGCGTGAGTGTTGCTGGAGGAAGAGTTCGGCGGCGATGACCAGCTTGCCACGCTTGCGCGCATCGATGCTCTCCAGGGCGCCGCCCCAGGCGCTGTGGCGGCGGGCGCGGACTTCGACGAATACTACTGTATCGCCGTCGAGCATGACCAGATCAAGCTCGCCACGCCGACAGCTCCAGTTCTGTTCGATCAGCTGCAGGCCGTTACGTTCCAGATGCTGCCGAGCTGCCTGTTCGGCAGCCCGACCCAGATCGTTGTGTGTGCTCAATTGATGCTGTCAGGGAGGCGTTGAACCTGGCCGTCACGGAACTCGGCCCAGGGCAGCTGACGCTCGATGCGCTGGCTGGCGTTCAGGCTGAGGCTGCCCGACAGGCCGTCGATGCGCGACTCCGGCAGTGCCTTGAGCTGACCCAGGCGTGGTGCCAGGCGGTAGGCGTCGACGCCCATGGCATACAGACGGCCGAGACTGCCACCGGCCTGCGGCCACTGATTGCTGACTTCCTGGCGCAGTGGTGCGTGAGCATCGAGCAGCCAAGGCGTTTCGCAGAAGCGGATGCCTTCGAGATCCTGATACTGGGCCTGGCTGTGGGCGCCGGTGAACAGGTGCGAGGTGGCGTAGACCGGCACGTCGCCGGCGTACTGGAAGGCCAGGGTCGGTTTGATCTGCTGGGCCTGTTGCGGTGTGGCTGCGAGGAAGATGAAGTCGATGTCCTGACGGCGCGCCGGCTGTGCATCCAGATTGGTGCCCAGCGTGCTCTGCAGGCGGCGGGCGCGGGTTTCGCTCTCGCGCAGCTGGAACAGGTCGGCGATCTGGCGAGCCAGCTCTACCGGCTGGTCGACATGCTCGGCGGCGATCAAGGTGCCGCCCTGGGCTTGCCAGCTCTGGCGGAAGGCGTCCAGTACGCGGTCGCCCCAGTCTCCGCGTGGCACCAGGGCCACGGCGCGGCGCATGCCGTCGCTCCAGGCGCGCCGGGCCACTTCCCGAGCTTCGTCCTCGGCGGCCAGGCCAAACTGGAACAGCTGAGCCGGGCCTTCCTGGCCTGCATCGCTGTAATTCAGGGCAAGGGTGGTGATGGGCAGTTGCTCGCGATCACTCAGTTGCTTGACCAGTGGTTTTTCCAGCGGGCCGACCACCAGTTGCACACCGTCGGCCTGGGCTTGCTGGTAGAAGGCGTCCAGCGAGCCGATGCGCGAGCTGTCGTAGAGTTTGATGTCCGGTGGGTTCTGCCCGGCTTGCTGTGCTTCGTAATGTGCGGCGAGGAAGCCATCGCGCAATGCGCGGGCGACATTGGCCAGTTGGCCTTCCTGCGGCAGCAGCAGTGCGACGCGAGTCAGTGGCTGGCTGGCCAGCTCACGCAGCTTTTCCAGCGCTTCGGGCAGCTGTGCGGCGGCCGGGTGCTGCGGGTTCTGGGCGACCCACTGGTCGATGGCGGCCTGCTGCTGCTCCAGCGTGGCGCTGCTTTTGGTCACCTGCGCCAGCGCCAGCCAGCCGGCTAGATCGCTGTCGGCGCCGGCGGAGGTTTGCGCCGGCAGGGTGGAAACCAGTGCCCAGATGTTCTCGTGGTTGTCGTGGGCGGCCTGGCCGCTTAGCAGCGGCGCGATGAACACGCGCTCCCGGGCTGCAGCCAGGGTTTGGCCGTCGGCCTCCAGGGCGCGGGCGCGAACCAGTTGGGTGCGGATCTGTTGCTCGACCGGCAGTTCGCCCAGGCGTTCGAGGCTCGGGTGCTGCAGGGCTTTCAGGGCGCTCTTGGGCTGCTTGCGGGCCATCGCCAGCTCAGCCTTGAGGGTGCTGGCGAAAATCTGCTGGGCGGGCTTCAGGCTGGCGATGTCGACCTGCTCGAGAATGCGGGTGGCGCGGGCCACGTCGTTCTGCTGGTAGCTCTGGTCGGCTGCCGACAGGCGCAGCAGGGCGGCCTGCTCCGGTTTGCTCTCGGTAGCTTGCTGCAGCATCTGCTCGATGCTGGCTTGTGGTGTGCGCGGCAACTGGCCCAGGTTGTTGGAGGGCGAGCTGGCGCAGGCGGCAAGCAGGCCGGCCAGGAAAAGAGCGGAAAGAGGGCGCAGGCTAGCGATCATCGGGTCATCCTGATACTTGAGCAAATCAAGCGGCGATTGTACCCAAGCCCCGAGATCGGTGCGATGCCGCTGGGGCGGAACCGGCTAGAATGAGCGCTCATTCATTTAATGAGGTGTTTCCAGTGAGTCAGCCCGCCGTCGCAAGCGTCCAGCCAGGCACCCTTTATGTGGTCGCCACGCCCATTGGCAATCTGGACGACATCAGTGCGCGGGCTCTGCGAATTCTGCGCGAGGTGGCGCTGATCGCTGCAGAAGACACCCGTCATTCGGCGCGGCTGCTGCAGCATTTTGGCATCCAGACGCCGCTGGCGGCTTGCCATGAGCACAACGAGCGCGATCAGGGCGGGCGCTTTCTCGCCAGGTTGCAGGCGGGTGAGGATGTCGCGTTGATTTCCGATGCGGGCACGCCGTTGATCTCCGATCCCGGTTATCACCTGGTGCGCCAGGCGCGGGCCGCAGGTTTTGCAGTGGTGCCGGTGCCTGGCGCCTGCGCTCTGATCGCCGCGCTGTCGGCGGCCGGGCTGCCGTCGGATCGCTTTATCTTCGAGGGCTTTCTGCCGGCCAAGGCGGCGGGGCGCCGCGCGCGTCTGGAGCAGGTGCGCGAAGAGCCGCGCACGCTGATCTTCTATGAAGCGCCGCACCGTATCCTCGAATGCCTGCAGGACATGCGCGAAGTGTTTGGTGCTGATCGCCCCGCATTGCTGGCGCGTGAGCTGACCAAGACCTTCGAGACTCTGCAGGGGCTGCCGCTGGCCGAGTTGTGTGAGTGGGTGGCCGCAGACAGCAATCAGCAGCGCGGCGAATGTGTGGTGCTGGTGGCGGGCTGGCAGGCGCCGGAAGGTGAGGAGGCTGTCAGTGTCGAAGCCTTGCGCGTGCTCGATCTGTTGTTGGCGGAGATGCCGCTCAAGCGGGCGGCGGCGCTGGCGGCGGAGATCACCGGGGTGCGCAAGAACCTGCTGTACCAGGTCGCGTTGGAGCGCAAGGGCTAACCGGCTGTGGCGATGTGCCTGCGCTGGCATGCTTCTTTCTATGCGTGCACTCGTTCGATGCCGGTGCTGCGGAAAGGCTGTGTTGGTTGGGCCTCCAGAGGTCTGCTGGTCGCCGTGATAGCGCTCTAGCTTGCAGCTTGCCATCACGCCCGGTACCCTTGCAGGCGGAGAGTCGATCGGACAGTCGCTGCCTTCGCAAGAAGGGGGAGGAAAGTCCGGGCTCCATAGGGCGGAGTGCCAGGTAATGCCTGGGAGGCGTGAGCCTACGGAAAGTGCCACAGAAAATAACCGCCTAAGCGTTTCGGCGCCGGTAAGGGTGAAAAGGTGCGGTAAGAGCGCACCGCGCGGCTGGCAACAGTCCGTGGCTAGGTAAACCCCACTCGGAGCAAGACCAAATAGGGTTCCATTGGCGTGGCCCGCGCTGGAACCGGGTAGGTTGCTAAAGGCGTGCAGTGATGTACGCCGTAGAGGAATGACTGTCCTCGACAGAACCCGGCTTACAGATCGACTCTCCTCCCTCCTTTCTCGTTTTTACGCTTCTATTCCCCGCTCGTCTGATACCGAAAAAATCTTACTCTTAACAAATTACTTTAAGTTCGAATTTCAGTTGCCTGGAATGGCTGAAATTTATCCTCCAAAAGCCGGCTCCGGCATCCCTTTTCCCCTCGCTTTTGTGCGCTAAATCTCCGTCCTGTAAGGATTTTTCCTTTCTGGCGCGCCTTGACGGTGGGGCGTACGCGTTCCTATAGTGTGCGCGAGTGGTAAAAAGTGGCATGAAGTGGGTTTTTATGGGCATGGAAAGCTAATTACAGGGGAAGCGCAGCCGTGTTTCGCGGAGCTAACGCCATCAGTCTCGACGCCAAAGGGCGCCTCGCGATGCCGAGTCGGTATCGTGACGAGCTCGTTGCGCGTTGCAGTGGCCAGCTCATCGTGACCATCGACGCCGTCGACCCCTGTCTTTGCGTTTATCCCCTGGCCGAGTGGGAGCTGATCGAAAACAAGTTGCGCGAGCTGGCTTCCTTTCGTGAAGAGAACCGCCGCCTGCAGCGCCTGTTGATCGGTAATGCCGTCGATCTCGAGCTGGATGCCAGTGGCCGCTTCCTGGTGCCGCCGCGCTTGCGCGAATACGCCAAGCTGGACAAGCGAGCGATGCTCGTTGGTCAGCTGAACAAGTTTCAACTCTGGGATGAAGATTCCTGGAATGCCGTAGCCGAAGCCGACCTCGCTGCCATCAAGCAGCCTGGAGCCCTTTCCGATGACCTGCGTGACCTGATCCTGTGACCATGACCGATAGCACCTTCCGCCATATCACCGTGCTGCTCGACGAGGCTGTCGAGGGGCTGGCTGTGCGCGGCGATGGTCGCTACATGGATGGCACCTTCGGGCGCGGTGGACATAGTCGACTCATCTTGCAGCAGCTCGGGCCAGACGGGCGGCTGCTGGGGTTCGACAAAGATCCCCTGGCGATAGCCACCGGGGAAGCATTGGCGGCCGAAGACGGCCGCTTTGTCGTTGTGCAGCGCAGTTTTGCGGAACTTGGTGAGGAAGCTGTTGTCCGCGGCATTTCTGGCCAGGTTTCCGGCATCCTGCTGGACCTTGGTGTGTCCTCGCCGCAGTTGGACGACCCGCAGCGCGGCTTCAGTTTCCTCAATGATGGCCCGCTGGACATGCGCATGAATCCGGATGTCGGCGTCAGTGCTGCTGACTGGATCGCCACGGCGGACGAGGATGAAATCGCGCGCGTGCTCAAGGATTACGGCGAGGAGCGTTTCGCCAAGCGCATGGCGCGAGCCGTGGTGCAGCGCCGTGCCGAACAGCCGTTCACGCGCACTGCCGACCTGGCGAAAGTTCTGACCGAGGCCAACCCGGCCTGGGAAAAGGGCAAGAACCCAGCGACCCGTGCCTTCCAGGGCATCCGTATTTACGTCAACAACGAACTCGGCGATCTCGAGCGCGGCCTCGAAGCGGCGCTGGAGACCCTCGAGGTTGGCGGTCGTCTGGTGGTGATCAGCTTCCACTCGCTGGAAGACCGTATCGTCAAACAGTTCATGAAGCGTCAGGCCAAGGGCGAGGCGGACAAGCTGCCGCGCGACCTGCCGATCATTCCAAAGGCCTTCGAGCCGCGTCTCAAGCTGATCGGCAAGCCGGTCTATGCTGGCGATGCCGAGCTCAAGGTCAACCCGCGCTCGCGCAGCGCGGTGATGCGCATCGCGGAGAAGTTGCGATGAGCCGCCGGCTGATCAAATCCATGCCCGGCGGCAGCTTCCTGATGCTGCTGCTGTTCGTCGCCATTCTGGTCTCGGCCGTGGCGGTGTCCTACAGCGCGCACTGGAATCGTCAACTGCTCAACGAGCTGTATGGCGAACTGAGCGTGCGTGACAAGGCGCAGGCTGAGTGGGGCCGACTGATTCTCGAGCAGAGTACCTGGACTGCGCACAATCGCATCGAAGCGCTAGCCAGCGAACAGCTGAAAATGCATATCCCCGATCCCGCCGCCGTGCGCATGGTGCGTCCATGATCGGTCTCGAAGGCGCACTCTACCCCTGGCGTTTCCGTCTGGTGCTGGCGCTGCTGGCACTGATGGTCGGCGCCATCGCCTGGCGCATGCTCGACCTGCAGGTGCTCGACCATGATTTCCTCAAGGCGCATGGCGACGCACGTAGCGTGCGACATATCCCGATCCCGGCGCACCGTGGCCTGATCACTGATCGTAACGGCGAGCCACTGGCGGTCAGTACGCCGGTGACCACCTTGTGGGCCAACGGCAAGGAACTGCAGGCCGGTCGCGAGCAGTGGCCGGCACTGGCGGCGGCTCTGGGTCAGGAGCCGAAGAGCTTCACCGAGCGTCTGGAGCAGAACAAGGAGCGCGAGTTCATGTATCTGGTGCGCGGCCTGACCCCGGAGAACGGTCAGCGTGTGCTGGATCTGAAAGTGCCGGGCGTCTACGCCATCGAAGAATTCCGTCGTTTCTACCCGGCGGGCGAAGTGGCTGCTCATGTCGTTGGCTTCACCGATATCGACGACCGTGGTCGCGAGGGTATGGAGCTGGCCTACGAAGACTGGCTGGCCGGCGTGCCGGGCAAGCGTCAGGTGCTCAAGGATCGCCGCGGCAAGCTGATCAAGGATGTGCAGGTTGCGCAGAACGCCAAGGCCGGCAAGTCCTTGGCGTTGTCGATTGACCTGCGCCTGCAGTACCTGGCTCATCGTGAGCTGCGCAATGCGCTGCTGGAAAACGATGCCAAGGCCGGTAGCCTGGTGATGGTCGACGTGAAAACCGGCGAAGTGCTGGCGATGGTCAACCATCCCACCTACAACCCCAACAATCGCCGCAACCTGACGCCGGCGGCCATGCGTAACCGCGCGATGATCGATGTGTTCGAGCCTGGCTCGACCATCAAGCCGCTGTCGATGGCTGCTGCCCTGGAAACCGGTCGCTGGAAGCCCAGCGATGTGGTGCAGGTCGGTAATGGCACGCTGCAGATCGGTCGCTACACCATTCGTGACGTGTCCCATACGCAGGGTCCAGCGCTGGATCTGACCGGCATCCTAATCAACTCCAGTAACGTCGGCATGAGCAAGGTCGCCTTCGATGTCGGCGGCGAGCAGCTGCATCAGGTATTCAGCAGTCTGGGCTTTGGCCGTGATACCGGGCTGGGCTTCCCGGGTGAGCGGGTCGGCAACCTGCCCAATCATCGCAAGTGGCGCGAGGCCGAAACGGCCACGCTGTCCTACGGCTACGGTCTCTCGGTAACCGCCGTGCAGCTGGCGCACGCCTATGCGGCGCTGGCCAATGGCGGCAGCATGACGCCGCTGTCGATGATTCGCGTGGATGAGAAGCCTGGTGCGATGCAGGTGGTTCCAGCCGACGTGGCCAAGACCGTGCAAGGCATGCTGCAGCAGGTTATCGAGGCGCCGCGTGGCGTGTTCCGCGCCCAGGTGCCGGGTTACCACGTCGCGGGCAAGAGCGGCACTGCGCGCAAGACCAATGCCGGGGCCAAAGGCTACCGGACCAACGCCTATCGTTCCCTGTTCGCTGGCTTCGCTCCGGCCCAGGACCCGCGTATCGCGCTGGTGGTGGTCATCGACGAGCCAGGCAAGGGCGCCTATTACGGCGGCCTGATTTCCGCGCCGGTGTTCAGCCGTGTGATGGCCGGCTCGCTGCGCTTGATGAATATCGCGCCAGACAATCTGCCGCCGCCCGAGCCGAAAGTGGCTGCCGTCGGTCAGGGAGGGCGTAACTGATGCCCATGTCGCTCAATCAATTACTGCCCGCTGCCGAAGGCGGTGTGCTGATTCGTGAGTTGACCCTCGACAGCCGCAAGGTGCGTCCGGGGGATCTGTTCCTGGCCGTACCTGGCACCCTGCAGGACGGCCGCGTGCATATCGCCGACGCCATCGCCCGCGGTGCGGCGGCGGTCGCCTTCGAGGCCCAGGACGCTCCGCCCATGCACGCAGAGAGTGCCGTGCTGGTTCCGGTAAAAGGTCTGGCCAAGCAGCTTTCCGCCATTGCCGGGCGTTTCTATGGTGAGCCGAGCCGCGCTCTGCATCTGGTCGGGATCACTGGCACCAATGGCAAGACCAGCGTCAGCCAGCTACTGGCGCAGGCGCTGGATCTGCTCGGCCAGCCTTGCGGCATCGTTGGCACGCTGGGCAACGGTTTCCACGGCGCGCTGGAACAGGGCAAGCACACCACGCCCGATCCGGTTGGCGTGCAGGCGACCCTGGCCTCGCTCAAGCAGGCCGGTGCCCGTGCGGTGGCCATGGAGGTTTCTTCCCATGGTCTGGACCAGGGCCGTGTCGCGGCGCTGGAATTCGATATTGCGGTGTTCACCAACCTGTCGCGTGATCACCTCGACTACCACGGCAGCATGGAAGCCTATGGTGCGGCCAAGGCCAAGCTGTTCGCCTGGCCGAATCTGCGCGGCCGGGTGATCAACCTCGATGACGCCTTCGGTCGTGAGCTGGCCGCGCAGAGGCATGAGTCGCGCCTGATCGGTTACAGCCTGAACGACGCCAGCGCCTTCCTTTATTGCAGCGAAGCGCACTTCGACGATCACGGCGTGCGTGCACGCCTGGTCACGCCGCGTGGCGAAGGCATGCTGCGCAGCAATCTGCTCGGCCGCTTCAACCTCAGCAACCTGCTGGCGGTGGTCGGTGCGCTGCTGGGGCTGGACTACGGCCTCGACGAGATTCTCAAGGTGCTGCCACAACTGCAGGGGCCGGCTGGCCGCATGCAGCGCCTCGGTGGCGGCGACAAGCCGCTGTTGGTGGTCGATTACGCACACACCCCAGATGCGCTGGAGAAGGTTCTCGAGGCCATGCGCCCGCACGTCGAAGGACGCCTGCTTTGCCTGTTCGGTTGCGGCGGCGACCGTGATCGCGGCAAGCGCCCGCTGATGGCGGCGGTAGCCGAGCGCCTGGCCGATGCGGTGTGGGTCACCGATGACAACCCTCGCAGCGAGGCGCCGGAGCAGATCGTTGCCGATATCCGCGCTGGCTTCGTAGCGCCGGAGCAGGTGCAGTTCATTCATGGCCGTGGCGATGCCATCGTGCGGCTGGTCGCCCAGGCCGAGGCCGCCGACGTGCTGGTGCTGGCTGGCAAGGGGCATGAGGATTACCAGGAAATCATGGGTGTGCGTCAGCCGTTCTCCGACCTGATCGAAGCGAGCAAGGCCCTGGCGGCCTGGGAGGCGGCTCATGCTTAAGCCCTGGTTGCTCAGCGACGTAGCCGCTGACCTGAACGCCCGCGTGATTGGCGCCGATGTGGCGTTCTCCGCCGTGGGCAGCGACAGCCGCACTATCGCCGCGGGCCAGTTGTTCGTGGCGCTGACCGGGCCGCGTTTCGACGGTCATGACTACCTGGCCGAGGTCGCCGCCAAGGGCGCCGTAGCGGCGCTGGTCGAGCGCGAAGTGGCGAATGCGCCGCTGCCGCAGTTGCTGGTGGCCGACACCCGCATGGCGCTTGGTCAGCTGGGCGCACTGAATCGCCAGGCCTTCAGCGGCCCGCTGGCTGCCGTGACCGGCTCCAGTGGCAAGACCAGCGTCAAGGAAATGCTTGCCGCGATCCTGCGCGCTGGTTTGAACGGCGCGGTACTGGCCACCCGTGGCAACCTCAACAACGATCTCGGTGCGCCACTGACCCTGCTGGAACTGGCGCCGGAGCATCGCGCCGGGGTGATCGAGCTGGGGGCCAACCATGTTGGCGAGATCGCCTACACCGTCAGCCTGACCCGGCCGCAGGTGGCGATCATCACCAATGCCGGTAACGCCCACGTCGGTGAATTCGGTGGTCCGGAAAAGATTGTCGAGGCCAAGGGCGAGATTCTCGAGGGGCTGCCGCATGAGGGTGTGGCCGTGCTCAACCTGGATGACAAGGCCTTCGTCACCTGGCAGCGCCGTGTTGATGGGCGCAAGGTGAGCAGCTTCGCCCTGCGCGATACCCGCGCTGACTTCCATGGCAGCGATCTGGCTCGCGACGAGCGCGGCTGTCAGGGCTTCACCCTGCGCAGCCCGATGGGTAGCGCGCGCATTCAGCTCAATCTGCTGGGCGAGCACAACGTGGCCAATGCACTGGCTGCCTGCGCGGCGGCTCATGCCCTGGGCATGCCGTTGGTCGCCATGGTGCAGGGGCTGGAAAACCTGCAGCCGGTCAAGGGCCGCGCCGTAGCGCAGCTGACGGGCAATGGCGTGCGGGTCATCGATGACAGTTACAACGCCAACCCCGTGTCCATGTGTGCGGCGGTGGATATACTCGCCGGCTTCTCCGGTCGCACCGTTCTGGTGCTGGGGGACATGGGCGAGCTGGGCGAATGGGCCGAACAGGGCCACCGTGATGTCGGCCGCCACGCGGCAGGCAAGGTGGACGCGCTGTATGCCGTTGGCCCGCTTATGCAGCATGCGGTCGAGGAGTTCGGCTCAAAAGGCCGTCACTTTGCCGACCAGGCCGAGCTGATCGAAGCGCTTCGCGCCGAGCAGGCCGGCAGCACACTACTAATCAAGGGTTCACGCAGCGCTGCCATGGACAAGGTCGTGGCGGCGCTGTGCGGCGTATCTGGGGAGAAACACTAAAATGCTGCTGCTGCTGGCGGAGTACCTGCAACAGTTCCACAAGGGCTTCGCGGTCTTTCAGTACCTGACCCTGCGCGGCATCCTCGGCGTGCTCACCGCCCTGGCGCTGTCGCTGTGGCTCGGGCCGTGGATGATCCGCACCCTGCAGATACGTCAGATCGGCCAGTCCGTGCGCAACGATGGTCCGCAGTCGCACCTGTCGAAGAAAGGCACGCCGACCATGGGCGGTGCGCTGATTCTCACCGCCATCGCCGTCAGCACCCTGCTCTGGGCCGACCTGTCCAATCGTTACGTCTGGGTGGTGCTGGCCGTGACCCTGGCATTCGGCGCCATCGGCTGGGTCGATGACTACCGCAAGGTGATCGAGAAGAACTCGCGTGGTCTGCCGAGCCGCTGGAAGTACTTCTGGCAGTCGGTATTCGGTCTGGGCGCCGCCTTCTTCCTTTATATGACTGCGCAAAGCCCGGTGGAGACCACCCTGATCCTGCCGTTGCTCAAGGACGTGAGCATCCCGCTGGGCATCGGCTTCGTGGTGCTGACCTACTTCGTCATCGTCGGCTCGAGCAACGCGGTCAACCTCACCGACGGCCTCGACGGTCTGGCCATTCTGCCGACCGTGATGGTCGGGGGCGCGCTGGGCATCTTCTGCTACCTGTCGGGCAACGTGAATTTCGCCGAGTACCTGCTGATCCCCTACGTGCCGGGCGCCGGTGAGCTGATCGTGTTCTGCGCCGCGCTGGTCGGTGCCGGTCTGGGCTTTCTCTGGTTCAACACCTATCCGGCGCAGGTATTCATGGGGGATGTCGGCGCGCTGGCGCTGGGCGCCGCGCTGGGCACCATCGCCGTGATCGTCCGTCAGGAAATCGTGCTGTTCATCATGGGCGGCGTCTTCGTCATGGAAACCCTGTCGGTGATCATCCAGGTCGCCAGCTTCAAGCTGACCGGCAAGCGCGTGTTCCGCATGGCGCCGATCCACCACCACTTCGAACTCAAGGGCTGGCCCGAGCCGCGCGTGATCGTCCGTTTCTGGATCATCACCGTGATTCTCGTGTTGATCGGCCTTGCCACCCTGAAACTGAGGTAATTGCGCGTGTCGTTGATCGCTTCCGACCAGTTCCGCATCGTTGTCGGCCTCGGCAAGAGCGGCATGTCCCTGGTGCGCTTTCTGGCGCGCCAGGGCGTGCGCTTTGCCGTGGCCGATACGCGCGCGAACCCGCCGGAGCTGGAAACGCTGGCGCGCGAGTACCCGCAGGTGGAAGTACGCTGCGGCGAGCTGGACGTGGATTTCCTCTGTCGCGCCTCGGAGCTGCACGTGAGCCCTGGCCTGGCCGTGGCCACGCCGGCGCTGGCTGAAGCCGCTGCGCGCGGGGTGAAGCTGTCCGGTGATATCGACCTGTTCGCGCGCCATGCCAAGGCGCCGATCATTGCCATTACCGGCTCCAACGCCAAGAGCACCGTCACCACCCTGGTGGGCGAGATGGCTGCTGCGGCCGGCAAGCGCGTCGCCGTCGGTGGCAACCTCGGTACCCCGGCGCTGGATCTGTTGGCCGACGATGTCGAGCTGTACGTGTTGGAACTGTCCAGCTTCCAGCTGGAAACCACTGACCAGCTCAACGCTGAAGTGGCCACCTGCCTGAACATCAGCGAAGACCACATGGACCGCTACAGCGGCCTGCCGGCCTATCATCTGGCCAAGCACCGGATCTTCCGCGGTGCCCGTCAGGTGGTGATCAACCGTGATGACGCACTGTCGCGTCCGCTGATCGCCGACCAGGTGACCAGCTGGGAGTTCGGCCTGGGCAAACCTGATTTCAAGCGCTTCGGCCTGCTCGACGAGAACGCTGAGAAGTCCCTGGCGTTTCGCTTCGAGGCATTGCTGCCGGTGAGCGAGCTGAAGATTCGCGGTGCGCACAACCAGTCCAACGCTCTGGCGGCGCTGGCGCTCGGTCACGCCGTCGGCCTGCCGATGGAGGCCATGCTCGCCACCCTGCGTCAGTTCACCGGTTTGCCGCATCGCTGCCAGTGGGTCGGCGAGCGCGCCGGCGTGAACTATTACGATGATTCCAAGGCCACCAACGTCGGTGCCGCGCTGGCCGCCATCGAAGGCCTCGGCGCGGATATCGCCGGCAAGCTGGTGCTGATCGCCGGCGGCGATGGCAAGGGTGCCGACTTCTCTGCACTTAAGGCTCCGGTCGCACGATTCTGCCGCGCCGTGGTGCTGCTCGGTCGAGATGCCGAGCGCCTGGCCGAGGCTCTGGGCGATGCCACGCCGCTGGTGCGGGTGGCAACGCTCGATGAAGCCGTGCAGCGTTGCAGCGAACTGGCCGAGAGCGGTGATGCCGTCCTGTTGTCGCCAGCGTGCGCCAGTCTCGACATGTTCAAGAACTTCGAAGAGCGCGGGCGCCTGTTCGCCCAGGCTGTGGGAGGGCTGAACTGATGCTGGCCTTCTTGCGCGTTCGCCCCTCGCCGTTGTTCGGTCGCGGCCTGGATCTCGACTTCCCGATGCTCGCTGGCTGCCTGGGCCTGCTTGGTCTGGGGCTGGTGATGATCACCTCGGCGTCGTCGGAAGTGGCTGCGGCGCTGTCCGGCAACCCGCTGTATCACATGATCCGCCATCTGATTTACTTGGTCATCGGTCTGGGCGCAGCCGGCGTGGTGCTGATGATTCCGATGAGCTTCTGGCAGCGCTACGGCTGGATCCTGTTGCTGGCGGCCATCGGCTTGCTGGTGCTGGTGCTGATTCCCGGTATTGGCCGCGAGGTCAACGGTGCGCGACGCTGGATCGGCTTCGGCGCCTTCAACGTACAGCCATCGGAGATCGCCAAGGTCTTCGTGGTGGTTTATCTGGCTGGCTACCTGGTGCGTCGCCAGGAGGAAGTGCGCGAGAGCTGGATGGGCTTCTTCAAACCGTTCGTGGTGTTGCTGCCAATGGCCGGCCTGCTGCTGCTGGAGCCGGACTTCGGTGCCACCGTGGTGATGATGGGCTCGGCCATGGCCATGCTGTTCCTCGGTGGCGTTGGCATGCTGCGTTTCGGCCTGATGGTGGCGCTGGCAGTCGGTGCGGTGTTCGTGCTGGTGCAGACCCAGGAGTATCGCCTGCAGCGTCTGATCACCTTCACCGACCCCTGGGCCGACCAGTACGGTTCCGGCTACCAGTTGACCCAGGCGTTGATCGCCTTCGGCCGTGGCGAATGGTTCGGTGTTGGCCTGGGCAACAGCATCCAGAAGCAGTTCTACCTGCCCGAGGCGCACACCGACTTCGTCTTCTCGGTATTGGCCGAGGAGCTGGGGCTGGTCGGCTCGCTGGCGACCCTGGCGCTGTTCGTGTTCGTCTGCGTGCGCGGCCTGTACATCGGTTTGTGGGCCGAGAAGGCCAAGCAGTACTTCTCCGCCTACGTGGCGTACGGGCTGTCGTTCCTGTGGATTGGCCAGTTCTTGATCAATATCGGCGTGAACACCGGCCTGCTGCCGACCAAGGGCCTGACCTTGCCGTTCCTCAGCTATGGCGGTTCGTCGCTGGTGATCTGCTGCGTCAGTCTGGCAGTGCTGCTGCGTATCGAGTGGGAGCAGCGCAACGTCTTGGGCAACGAGGACATCGAGTTCAGCGAAGACGACTTCGTCGAGCCGAGCCAGGAGGTCGCCCATGCGCGGTAACGTCCTGATCATGGCGGGCGGCACTGGCGGGCACGTGTTCCCGGCGCTGGCCTGCGCGCGCGAATTCCAGGCGCGCGGTTACAGCGTGCACTGGCTGGGGACGCCGCGTGGTATCGAGAACGAGCTGGTGCCGCAAGCCGGCTTGCCTCTGCACCTGATCAACGTCAGCGGTCTGCGCGGCAAGAGCAAGCTGTCGCTGCTCAAGGCGCCGTTCCAGCTGCTGCGTTCGCTGCTGCAGGCACGGCGCATCGTGCGTGAGCTGCAGCCGGTCTGTGTGCTCGGCATGGGCGGTTACGTCACTGGTCCGGGCGGGCTGGCTGCTCACCTGGCGGGTGTGCCGCTGGTGATCCATGAGCAGAACGCCGTCGCCGGCACCGCCAATCGCCTGTTGTCGCGTATCGCCGCGCGCATCTGCGAGGCCTTCCCGAACACCTTCGCCGCGTCCGACAAGCGGCGCACTACCGGTAACCCGGTGCGTGAGGAGTTGTTCCTGGAAACGCCGCGCGAACCGCTGGTTGGCCGCAAGCCGAAATTGCTGGTGCTGGGCGGCAGCCTGGGAGCCGAGCCGCTGAACAAATTGCTTCCGGCCGCACTGGGGAAAATTCCCGCTGACATACGTCCGCAAGTGTTTCATCAGGCCGGTAAGCAGCATGCCGAAATCACTGCGGAGCGTTATCGCGATGTCGCGGTCGAAGCCGAGGTCGCGCCCTTCATCAAGGACATGGCGCGCGCTTATGGCTGGGCCGATCTGGTGGTTTGCCGCGCTGGCGCGCTGACTGTCAGCGAACTGGCCGCAGCGGGTCTGCCATCGTTTCTCGTGCCGTTGCCGCACGCGATCGACGACCACCAGAGCCGCAATGCCGAATATCTGGCGAAGGAGGGCGCAGCTGTCCTTCTTACGCAACATGCCACTGACGCGGACACGCTTGCCGCGCAGCTCACCGAGGTTCTGATGCACCTGGAAAAACTCAATGTCATGGGCGCCACCGCGCGTCGCCTGGCCAAGCCCGATGCAACCCGCACGGTGGTCGACATCTGCCAGGAGGTGGTGCGTGGCTAAGTCTCCTGCTGCGGTCAAGGCTGAAGTGCGGCGCATGCGCCGTATCCGCCGTATCCACTTCGTCGGTATCGGCGGTGTGGGCATGTGCGGTATCGCCGAGGTACTGCTGAACCTGGGTTACGAAGTCTCCGGCTCCGACCTCAAGGCCTCGGCCGTGACCGAGCGCCTGAAGAGCTTCGGCGCGCAGATCTTCATCGGCCACGCGGCCGAGAATGCCGAGAATGCCGACGTGCTGGTGGTCTCCAGTGCGGTCAACACCAGCAACCCGGAAGTCGCCACCGCACTGGAACGCCGTATTCCGGTGGTGCCGCGCGCCGAGATGCTCGCCGAGCTGATGCGCTACCGCCACGGCATCGCCGTGGCCGGTACTCACGGCAAGACCACCACCACCAGCCTGCTGGCCTCGGTATTCGCCGCCGGCGGTCTCGATCCGACCTTCGTCATCGGCGGTCGTCTGAATGCCGCCGGCACCAATGCCCAGCTTGGCTCCAGCCGCTTCCTGATTGCCGAAGCCGACGAGAGTGACGCCAGCTTCCTGCATCTGCAGCCGATGGTTTCGGTGGTCACCAATATCGACGCCGACCATATGAGCACCTACGGCGGCGACTTCAACAAGCTGAAGAAGACCTTCGTCGAATTCCTGCACAACCTGCCTTTCTACGGCCTGGCCGTGCTCTGCGTGGACGACCCGGTGGTGCGCGAGCTGCTGCCGCAGGTAGGCCGGCCTACCATGACCTACGGTTTTGCCGAAGACGCCGACGTGCGTGCGATCAACGTTCGTCAGGAAGGCATGCGTACCCATTTCACCGTGCTGCGCCCTGACTGCGAGCCGCTGGATGTGTCGGTGAACATGCCGGGCAATCACAACGTACTCAACGCGCTGGCGACCATCGCCATCGCCACCGACGAAGGCATCGATGACGCTGCCATCGTAGCCGGCCTGTCGGGCTTCCAGGGCGTTGGCCGGCGCTTCCAGGTGTATGGCGAGCTGCCGGTGGACGGTGGCAGCGTGATGCTGGTCGACGACTACGGTCATCATCCGCGTGAAGTCGCCGCCGTGGTCAAGGCCGTGCGCGGTGGCTGGCCGGAGCGTCGTCTGGTGATGGTCTACCAGCCGCACCGCTACAGCCGCACCCGTGATCTGTACGACGACTTCGTGCAGGTGCTCGGTGAGGCCAATGTGCTGCTGCTGGTGGAGGTCTACCCGGCCGGTGAAGAACCGATTCCGGGTGCCGACAGCCGTCAGCTGTGCCACAGCATCCGTCAACGCGGCCAGCTCGATCCGATCTATGTCGAACGGGGTGTCGACCTGGCGCCGCTGCTGCGGCCGCTGCTGCGTGCCGGCGACATTCTGCTGTGCCAGGGCGCGGGCGATATCGGCTCGGTGGCGCCGCAACTGATCAAGCACCCGCTGTTCGTGGGGGAGTCGAAATGAGTTTGCACAGTACCCTCGATCCCAAGACCTTCGGTCGCGTCGTCGTGCTGTTCGGCGGCAAGAGTGCCGAGCGCGAAGTGTCGCTGAAGTCCGGCAACGCCGTGCTCGGCGCCCTGCAGGCTGCGGGTGTTGACGCCTTCGGCATCGACGTCGGCGACGATTTCCTGGCCCGTTTGAACAGCGAGAAGATCGACCGCGCCTTTATCGTGCTGCACGGGCGCGGTGGCGAGGATGGCTCCATGCAGGGCCTGCTCGAATGCGCCGGCATTCCCTACACCGGCAGCGGCATCCTCGCCTCTGCACTGGCCATGGACAAGCTGCGCACCAAGCAGGTCTGGCACAGCCTCGGCCTGCCGACGCCGCGTCACGCCGTGCTGACTTCGCAGGCCGACTGCCAGGCAGCTGCCACCGAGCTGGGCTTCCCGCTGATCGTCAAACCGGCCCATGAAGGCTCCAGCATCGGCATGGCCAAGGTGGAAAACGTCGAGGCGCTGATCGCTGCCTGGCAGGACGCCGCACGCTACGACAGCCAGGTGCTGGTCGAGCAGTGGATCGCCGGCCCCGAATACACCATCGCCGTGCTGCGTGGCGAAGTGCTGCCGCCCATTGGGCTCGGCACCCCGCACACCTTTTACGACTACGACGCCAAGTACCTGGCCGATGACACCCAGTACCGCATTCCCTGCGGCCTGTCTGCTGACAAGGAAGCCGAGCTGAAGACCCTGACTGCACGCGCCTGCGAGGCCGTGGGCACCCAGGGTTGGGCGCGCGCCGATGTGATGCAGGATGCCAGCGGCCAGTTCTGGTTGCTGGAAGTGAACACCGTACCGGGCATGACCGATCACAGCCTGGTACCGATGGCCGCGCGTGCTGCCGGTCTGGATTTCCAGCAACTGGTGCTGGCGATCCTGGCTGACAGCGTCGAGGCGAGGGGTTAAGCGATGAGCATCGCGCTTCGTCATCAGGACTCGCTGAGGGCTCCGCAACGCGGCAAGCCCGCGCCGCGTGGCGCCAGCCGTCTGGTGGCCAAGGAGCCGATGCGCCTGCGCCTGCCCAAGGCGGATTTCTCTTGGGTCGGTCGCTTGCTCTGGCCGCTGCTGCTGGTCGGTCTGGGCTTTGCCGCCTACGAAGGCGCGCAGCGTCTGTTGCCTTACGCCGATCGCCCGATTGCGCGCATCAGCGTGCAGGGGGATCTGGCTTACGTCAGTCAGCAGGCGGTGCAGCGGCGGATCGCCCCATTTATCGAGGCGAGTTTCTTCAGCGTCGATCTGCGCGGCATGCGCGAAGAGCTGGAGCGCATGCCCTGGATCGCTCACGCCGAAGTGCGTCGCGTCTGGCCGGACCAGATCGACGTGAGCCTGGAAGAACAGCTGCCCATCGCCCGTTGGGGTGACGAGGCTCTGCTCAACAACCAGGGTCAGGCCTTTGCGCCGCAGGAGGTCGACAACTACCAGCATCTGCCGCAGCTGTCCGGTCCCAAGCGTGCGCAGCCCAAGGTGATGCAGCAATACCAGATGCTCAGCCAGTTGCTGCGGCCGATGGGTTTTACCGTGGTCGGCTTGGAGTTGCGTGAGCGCGGCAGCTGGTTCCTCTCGGCGACCGAGAATGCCAGCGGCCAGCGCATCGACATCCTGCTGGGGCGTGATCACGTGGTGGAAAAAATGCGTCGCTTCGCCGCGATCTACGAGCGGGAACTGAAAGAACAGAGCGCGAATATCGCGCGCATCGACCTGCGTTATGCCAACGGCCTGGCCGTGGGCTGGCGTGAGCCGGTGGAGCCGGCTGCGGCCGAGCAGAAAGTGAATTGAGAAGAGGCAGGATGAAATGAGTAGCGCGCAGAGCGGCAAGATGATCGTTGGCCTGGACATCGGCACCTCCAAGGTGGTGGCGCTGGTGGGCGAGGTGACGGCCGACGGCCAGCTGGAAATCGTCGGCATCGGCACCCATCCGTCGCGCGGGCTGAAGAAGGGCGTGGTGGTCAATATCGAGTCGACCGTGGCGTCGATTCAGCGCGCCGTGGAAGAGGCGCAGCTGATGGCCGGTTGCCGTATCCACTCGGCGTTCGTCGGCGTGGCCGGCAATCACATCCGCAGCCTGAACAGCCATGGCATCGTCGCCATTCGTGACCGCGAAGTGAGCCCGGCCGATATCGAGCGCGTGCTCGATGCCGCGCAGGCTGTGGCCATTCCGGCGGATCAACGGGTGCTGCACACCCTGGCGCAGGATTACGTGATCGACAACCAGGAAGGTGTACGCGAGCCGCTGGGCATGTCTGGCGTGCGCCTGGAGGCCAAGGTGCACGTGGTCACCTGCGCGGTGAACGCCGCGCAGAACATCGAAAAATGCGTTCGCCGCTGCGGTCTGGAAGTCGACGACATCATCCTCGAGCAGCTTGCATCCGCGTACTCGGTGCTGACCGAAGACGAGAAGGAATTGGGCGTGTGCCTGGTGGACATCGGCGGTGGCACCACCGATATCGCCATCTTCACCGAGGGTGCGATTCGTCACACCGCGGTGATCCCGATTGCCGGTGACCAGGTTACCAACGACATCGCCATGGCCCTGCGCACGCCGACCCAGTACGCCGAGGAAATCAAGATCCGCTACGCCTGTGCCCTGGCCAAGCTGGCCGGTGCCGGCGAAACCATCAAGGTACCGAGCGTCGGTGATCGCCCGCCGCGCGACCTGTCGCGCCAGTCGCTGGCCGAAGTGGTCGAGCCGCGTTACGACGAGTTGTTCACTCTGGTGCAGGCCGAACTGCGCCGCAGTGGCTACGAAGACCTGATTCCTGCCGGCATCGTCATGACCGGCGGTACGGCGAAGATGGAAGGTGCGGTCGAGCTGGCCGAGGAAATCTTCCATATGCCGGTACGTCTCGGCGTGCCGCATAGCGTCAAGGGCATGGCTGACGTCGTGCGCAACCCGATTTATTCCACCGGTGTGGGCTTGCTGTTGTACGGGCTGCAGAAGCAGAACGACGGCATTTCCATGTCGGTGGGCAGTCCTTACCAGGACGAGAGCAAAACCCCGGTACTCGAACGCATCAAGCGTTGGGTGCAAGGCAATTTCTAAATTTGCAGTAGGCGTTACAACTAGAAAGGAAGGAGAGGGATCATGTTCGAACTAGTAGATAACATTCCGCAAAGCGCGGTCATCAAAGTAATCGGTGTCGGTGGTGGCGGCGGCAACGCAGTCAATCACATGGCGGTCAGCAACATTGAAGGCGTCGAGTTCATCTGCGCCAACACCGATGCGCAGGCGCTGAAGAACATCGGCGCACGTACCGTGCTGCAGCTCGGCCCAGGCGTGACCAAGGGCCTGGGCGCTGGCGCCAATCCGGAAGTCGGTCGTCAGGCCGCGCTGGAAGATCGCGAGCGCATCGCTGAAGTGCTGGCCGGCACTGACATGGTGTTCATCACCACCGGCATGGGCGGTGGTACCGGTACCGGTGCCGCACCGGTCATCGCCGAAGTGGCCAAGGAGCTGGGCATCCTGACCGTGGCCGTGGTCACTCGCCCGTTCCCGTTCGAAGGCAAGAAGCGCATGGTCATCGCCGATGAGGGTATCCGCGCGCTGTCCGAGAGTGTCGACTCGCTGATCACCATTCCCAACGAAAAACTGCTGACCATCCTCGGCAAGGACGCCAGCCTGCTGTCCGCCTTCGCCAAGGCTGACGACGTGCTGGCCGGTGCCGTGCGCGGTATCTCCGACATCATCAAGCGTCCGGGCATGATCAACGTCGACTTCGCCGACGTGAAAACCGTGATGAGCGAAATGGGTATGGCGATGATGGGCACTGGCTGCGCCAGCGGTCCGAACCGTGCACGTGAAGCCACCGAGGCGGCCATCCGCAACCCGCTGCTCGAAGACGTCAACCTGCAGGGCGCCCGTGGCATCCTGGTGAACATCACTGCCGGTCCTGACCTGTCCCTGGGTGAGTACTCCGACGTGGGTAACATCATCGAGCAGTTCGCCTCCGAGCACGCGACCGTCAAGGTCGGCACCGTGATCGACGCCGACATGCGCGACGAGCTGCACGTGACTGTCGTCGCCACCGGTCTCGGCGCGCGCATGGAGAAACCGGTCAAGGTGGTCGACAACACCGTTCAGGTCGCCGTCAGCCAGCCAGTTGCCCAGCAGCCTGCCGCGCAGCCGCGCAGCGAGCAGTCGGTCAACTACAAGGACTACGAGCGTCCGACCGTACAGCGTCAGAGCCACAGCGGCGCGGCCACTGCAGCCAAGCTCAATACCCAGGACGATCTCGATTACCTGGATATTCCGGCTTTCCTGCGTCGCCAGGCCGATTGATGGAATGTATCAGGAGTATATGGGTGATTGGTGTTCAGCAAAGGTCGGTTCTGCTATCATTCCCGACCATTGTTGAAAACAGTTCGCAACTAGCGATATAGCGGCCAAGCCATGATCAGACAACGCACCCTGAAGAACATCATCCGTGCCACCGGCGTTGGCCTGCATTCGGGGGAAAAGGTTTACCTGACCCTGAAGCCGGCTCCGGTGGACACTGGTATCGTGTTTCGTCGTACCGATCTCGACCCTGTCGTGGAAATCCGCGCCTCGGCCGGGAATGTCGGTGAAACCACCATGTCGACTACGTTGATCAATGGTGATGTCAAGGTGGACACGGTAGAGCATCTGCTTTCGGCCATGGCAGGCCTGGGCATCGATAACGCCTACGTCGAGCTCTCCGCGTCCGAAGTGCCGATCATGGATGGCAGTGCCGGTCCCTTCGTATTCCTGATTCAATCCGCTGGCCTGCAGGAGCAGGACGCGCCGAAGAAGTTCATCCGCATCCTGCGTGAGGTGACCGTGGAGGAGGGCGACAAGCGCGCCACCTTCGTGCCTTTCGACGGTTTCAAGGTGAGCTTCGAAATCGACTTCGATCACCCCGTATTCCGCAATCGCACGCAGAGCGCCAGTGTGGATTTCTCCAGCACGTCTTTCGTCAAGGAAGTCAGCCGGGCCCGCACCTTCGGCTTCATGCGTGACATCGAGTTCCTGCGTTCGCAGAACCTGGCGCTCGGTGGCAGTGTGGAAAACGCCATCGTGGTCGACGAATATCGTGTGCTCAATGAAGACGGCCTGCGTTACGAGGACGAATTCGTCAAACACAAGATTCTCGATGCCATCGGCGACCTGTACCTGCTGGGTAACAGCCTGATCGGCGAGTTCAAGGGCTTCAAGTCGGGTCACGCACTGAACAATCGTTTGCTGCGTACGCTGATCGAGCAGACCGATGCCTGGGAAATGGTGACCTTCGAGGACGCCACGCTCGCGCCGATCTCTTACATGCGCCCGGTTGCGGCGGTGTAAGCGAACTCTCTTTCCAGCTTCAATTGAGGCCACCTTCGGGTGGCCTTTTTTATGGCGTGTCGCCCAGTTGCGGGGTGAGTATCTGGAAGATTTCTGACGCCATTTGTCTGGCGAGTGCGAAAAAATGAAGTTTGCCGACGAACGGAGCGAGGGCTTACTCGTCCTTCTGCGTATGACTGGCCAAACGCTTCAGTGCCGCGCGTAGCCTGGGGTCGCTGATGCCTTCGGCCGTCGCCTGGATGCTTTGAGCGGCGCTATTGGACAAGTGCAGGGTGCGACCGGTTCCGCGATTCTGGCCGGCTTGAGGTTGCACCTTGAACAGGATTTTCGTTAAGGTCGCGAATTCTTCGAGTGCCTGCAGTTGGCGTTGCAGTCTTCTTTGCTGATAACGCAGGCGTGTTGCCCAGTGGCCATCGGTCACGATCAATAGCAGACAGCCTTCACGCCAGGACGCTACATGACAGTGTTCTCGGGCGGCAGGTTGTAGCTGGCTTTCTACAAGACGCTGCAGGTGGGTAAGGCGTTGCGCCTGACCGAACAGCGCTTTCAGGGGCTTTGCTTCGCGTAACAGCTTAGCGGGTGCCTGGGCCGGCAAGGGACGAAACGTCATGGCAGGAAGCCTTAAGTTGCAGAGCCGTCATGGTAGCAGAGCGTGCTGCCGGCCTGTGTTCTGCGAAAAGGGGAAGCCATGCATATCATCTTGCTCAATAGTCGTCACGGTTCGGCGCGAACGATCCATCTGGACCTGCGTTGGCTGCTGCTGTCGGCGGCCCTGCTGCTGGTTCTGAGTCTCGGCGCCGGCGCCGCGCTGGGCGCCAAGTGGCTGACCACCGAACCTGTGCTCGACACCTCGCTGGTGAAGGCGCTGGACCAGCAGCGCGAACAGGTCGGTGTGGTACGCCAGGACGCTCAGCGTCAGCTCGACGCCTTCGCCGTGCACGTCGCGGAGTTGCAGGCGCGTCTGACCCGGCTCGATGCCCTGGGTGAGCGTCTCACCGAACTGGCGGAGCTGGATGCGGGCGAATTCGATTTTTCCCTCGGGGTCGGCCAGGGCGGTGCGGAAGACGCGCTGGGTGCTTCGGCCTATGCGCCGCCACCTTTCATGAGTGCGCTTGACGATCTGGCGCTGCGAGTGGACAGCCGCGAGCAGCAGTTGGAAGTGCTGGAGCAGTTGCTTGGCGAGCGTCGCCTGAGCGAGGCTGAAACACTTTCCGGTCGTCCGGTTTTGCAGGGCTATGTGTCGTCACCTTTCGGCCGTCGGGTACACCCGCTGACCGGTCGCGTCAGCGTCCACAAGGGCATCGATTTTGCCTCCAAGCCCGGTAGCGATGTGGTGTCGGTGGCCGCCGGTGTGGTCACGTTTTCTGGCAAGAAGAATGGCTATGGCAACGTGGTGGAAATCAGCCATGCCGACGGTTACGTCACCCTCTACGCCCACAACCAGAGCAACATCGTGCAGATCGGTGATCTGGTGCAGCGCGGCCAGACCATCGCCAAGGTCGGTCGCAGTGGTCGCTCCACCGGTTATCACGTGCATTTCGAAGTCAGCAAGGATGGCCGTCAGGTCAATCCAGCGTTGTACATCGCGCGTGCCAACGGCGTCGAGTAAGCATGCCGCTTTCGTGCTGCCCTTGAATTGCCAGCATGCGACCCTCATATAACGTTTCACGCCGCGCTCCTGATTTGCCGGGGATGCGTGGCCTGCGCCATCACGCGGCAGCAATGGGCTGACAACGTCACTTTCCTCCTCGGTTTTTCCGAGTAGAATGCCCCCTTCGCCCGCAGCCATGCTGGCTGCCAGGTCGCGATTTGCGCCGACCTCCATCCATTCGCCGGAAGATCCTGTCGATATGTTTGCGCCTCTGTTTAAAAAACTTTTCGGAAGCAAGAATGAGCGTGAAGTCAAACGCATGCTCAAGGCGGTGCAGTCCGTCAACGTCCTCGAAGAGCAGATGATCGCCCTCTCGGACGAGCAACTGCGTGGCAAGACCGAAGAGTTCAAGGGCCGTCTGGCCAAGGGCGAAACGCTCGACAAGCTACTTCCCGAAGCCTTTGCCGTGGCCCGTGAGGCCGGCAAGCGGGTGATGGGCATGCGCCATTTCGATGTGCAGCTGATCGGTGGCATGACCCTGCACGAAGGCAAGATTGCCGAGATGCGTACCGGTGAGGGCAAGACGCTGGTCGGTACCCTGGCGGTCTACCTCAATGCACTGTCCGGCAAGGGCGTACACGTGGTCACGGTCAACGAATACCTGGCCCGCCGTGATGCCAACTGGATGCGTCCGCTGTATGAGTTCCTCGGTCTGTCCGTCGGCATCGTCACGCCCTTCCAGCCGCCGGAAGAAAAGCGCGCGGCCTACGCTGCCGACATCACCTACGGTACCAACAACGAATTCGGGTTCGACTACCTGCGCGACAACATGGCCTTCAGCCTGGAAGACAAGTTCCAGCGCGAGCTGAATTTTGCCGTGATCGACGAAGTCGACTCCATCCTCATCGACGAAGCGCGTACCCCGCTGATCATTTCCGGTCAGGCCGAAGACAGCTCCAAGCTGTACATCGAGATCAACAAGCTGATCCCGCGCCTCAAGCAGCACATCGAGGAAGAGGAAGGCGTGGTGACTCAGGAAGGTCACTACAAGGTCGACGAGAAAACCCGTCAGGTCGAACTCAACGAGGCTGGCCACCAGTACGTCGAAGAGATGCTCACTGCTGTCGGCCTGCTGGCCGAAGGTGAAAGCCTCTACTCCGCACACAACCTCGGTCTGCTGACGCATGTGTACGCCGGTCTGCGCGCGCACAAGCTGTTCCATCGCAATGTCGAGTACATCGTGCAGAACGGCCAGGTGATCCTGATCGACGAGCACACCGGGCGCACCATGCCGGGTCGCCGCCTCTCCGAGGGTCTGCATCAGGCCATCGAGGCCAAGGAAGGGGTGAACATCCAGGCCGAGAGCCAGACGCTGGCCTCGACCACCTTCCAGAACTATTTCCGTCTCTACAACAAGCTGTCCGGCATGACCGGTACCGCTGATACCGAGGCCTTCGAATTCCGTCAGATCTATGGTCTGGACGTCATGGTCATCCCGACCAACAAGCCGGTTGCGCGCAAGGACTTCAACGACCTGGTCTACCTGACCCAGGAAGAGAAGTACCAGGCGATCATCGCCGACATCAAGGATTGCCAGGCTCAGGGCCGACCGATCCTGGTGGGTACCGCGACTATCGAAACGTCCGAGTACGTCAGCCAGTTGCTGGACAAGGAAGGCATCGAGCACAAGGTGCTCAACGCCAAGTTCCATGACAAGGAAGCCGAGATCATCGCCCAGGCCGGTCGTCCGGGTGCGCTGACCATCGCCACCAACATGGCCGGTCGTGGTACCGACATCCTGCTGGGCGGTAACTGGGAAGTGGAAGTCGCGGCGCTGGAAAACCCCACCGATGAACAGATCGCGCAGATCAAGACCGAGTGGCAGAAGCGTCACCAGCAGGTGATCGAAGCCGGCGGCCTGCACGTGATTGCCTCCGAGCGCCACGAATCGCGTCGTATCGACAACCAGCTGCGTGGTCGTTCCGGTCGTCAGGGCGACCCGGGTTCCAGCCGTTTCTACCTGTCGCTGGAAGACAACCTGATGCGCATCTTCGCCTCCGATCGGGTGAAGAACTTCATGAAGGCGCTCGGCATGCAATCCGGCGAGGCCATCGAGCACCGCATGGTCACCAACGCCATCGAGAAGGCCCAGCGCAAGGTCGAGGGCCGCAACTTCGACATGCGTAAGCAACTGCTCGAATTCGACGACGTGGCCAACGAGCAGCGCAAGGTGATCTACCACATGCGCAACAGCCTGCTGGCTTCGGAGAACGTCGGCGACACCATCGCCGAGTTCCGCGAAGAGGTGCTGACCGCCGCCATCAACAGCCATATTCCGCCGCAGTCGATGCCGGAACAGTGGGATGTGTCGGGTCTGGAGTCCGCTCTGCAGACTGATTTCGGCATCAATCTGCCGGTCCAGCAATGGCTGGACGAAGACGACAAGCTGTACGAGGAAACCCTGCGCGAGCGCATCCTCGCCGAGCTGCTGGCGGCGTACAACGAGAAGGAAACCCAGGCCAGCGCCGAGGCTCTGCGTACCTTCGAGAAGCAGATTCTGCTGCGCGTGCTGGACGACCTGTGGAAAGACCACCTGTCGACCATGGATCACCTGCGTCACGGTATTCACCTGCGCGGCTATGCGCAGAAGAACCCGAAGCAGGAGTACAAGCGCGAGTCCTTCGCCCTGTTCCAGGAACTGCTGGAGTCGATCAAGCGCGACACCATCCGCGTACTCGGTCATGTGCAGGTTCGCCGCGAAGACCCGGTCGAAGAAGAAGCCCGTCTGCGCCGCGAAGCCGAGGCCTTGGCCGAGCGCATGGAGTTCCAGCACGCTGACGCGTCGGCCTTGGCTGCTGAAGAGGGCAAGGCCGAAGAGGGCGACGTCGCTGTTGCCGCTGCGCCGGTGCGTGCCGAGCAGAAGGTCGGACGTAACGAGCCGTGCCCTTGTGGCTCGGGCAAGAAGTACAAGCACTGCCACGGTCAGATCGGCTGATAGCAGGCGGCGTCCGGCACGGGCGCTTGCAGTAAGGAGGGCTTCGGCTATTCTGTTGCCGCCCTCGATGACGCCGCGACGGCTTTGCCGCTCGCGGCGTTTTACCATCTCATTTCGGTCGCCCGAGGCGATCACCGCATACTTCAAGGAGCGCATCTCATGGCTGTTGGTCTTGGCCCGCTGTCTACCCTGCACCCGGTTCCCGGTTTCGAGCTGGGCATCGCCTCGGCCGGCATCAAGCGCCCGGGGCGCAAGGATGTGGTAGTGATGCGCTGTGCCGAAGGTTCGCGCATCGCCGGTGTGACCACCACCAATGCCTTCTGCGCGGCTCCTGTGCTGATCACCCGCGAGCGCCTGGGCGGCGAAGTGCGCTATCTGCTGACCAACACCGGCAATGCCAACGCCGGCACCGGTGCCGACGGCCTGGCGCGTGCGCGTCGTGCCTGTGCGCGTCTGGCCGAGCTGACCGGCGTAACCGAGGGCGCCGTGCTGCCGTTTTCCACTGGTGTGATCGGCGAGCCGCTGCCGGTGGAGAAGATCGAGTCCGCGCTGCAGGCTGCGCTGGATGATCTGAAGGAAGACAACTGGGTCACCGCCGCCACCGGCATCATGACCACCGACACTCTGCCCAAGGGCGCCAGCCGTCAGTTCCAGCACGACGGCGTGACCATCACCGTCACCGGTATCTCCAAGGGGGCCGGCATGATCCGGCCGAACATGGCCACCATGCTCGGCTACATCGCCACCGACGCCACGGTCGCTCAGGGTGTGCTGCAGGATCTGGTGCGTGATGCGGCGAACAAGTCGTTCAACCGCATCACCATCGACGGCGACACCTCCACCAACGACTGCTGCATGCTGATTGCCACCGGCCAGGCCGCGCTGGCGGAAATCACCGAGGCCTCCGGTGAGCTGTTCGCCAAGCTCAAGCAGGCGGTGTTCGAGGTGTTCATGGAAGTGGCTCAGGCCATCGTCCGTGACGGCGAAGGCGCCACCAAGTTCGTCACCGTGCAGGTCAACGGTGGTGGCAGCCATCAGGAGTGCCTGGACGTGGCTTACGCCGTGGCCCATTCGCCGCTGATCAAGACCGCGCTGTTCGCTTCCGATCCCAACTGGGGGCGAATCCTTGCCGCCGTGGGCTACGCCGGCGTGGCGCAGCTGGACGTGAGCAAGATCGACGTGTTCCTCGGTGAGGTGTGCATCGCCAGCAAGGGTTGCCGCGCGACCAGCTACACCGAAGAGCAGGGGGCCGCGGTGATGGCTCGTGAGGAAATCACCATCCGCATCGAGCTGGGTCGCGGTACCTGCAGCGAGACCATCTGGACCACCGACCTGTCCCACGAGTACGTCAAGATCAACGCTGAATATCGCACCTGATCAGGGGCTGTTGCCGTTTCAGCGTGAGCCGCATTGCCACGCGAAACGCAAACAACCCCTGGTTCTGCTGGTCCCTATTCCCGCGCCTCATGGCCCCATGACGCGCGGGAATTTGCTATTCGCGGGTCGGCCTTTTAACGTCGAGCAACTTCATCCCCGAGGACGCGCGAGATGGCTCTGAAACTGGTGATTGGCGACAAGAACTATTCCTCCTGGTCGTTGCGTGCCGCGTTGGCCGTCGAGCTGGCGGGTGTGGAATATGACGAGGTGCTGGTGCGTCTGTATCAGCCGGACAGCCGGGCGCAGTTGCTGCGCCACTCGCCCACCGGCAAGGTGCCGGTGCTGCTTGCCGAGCACGGGCCGGTGTGGGACTCGCTGGCGATTGCCGAGTATCTCGCCGAGTGCCACCCCGAGGCGCAGCTGTGGCCGCAGCAACGTCAGGCGCGAGCGCTGGCGCGTAGTGTCTGCGCGGAAATGCACAGCGGCTTCAGCGCCCTGCGCAGCCATCTGCCAATGGATCTGGCGCGCGACCAGGCGCTGAGCGAGTTACCCGATGCGGCGCAGGCCGATATCGATCGGATCTGCGCGATCTGGGCCGACTGCCGCGAGCGCTTCGGCAGTACCGGTAACTACCTGTTCGGCCGGCCCTGCATTGCCGATGCCTTCTTCGCACCGGTTGCTGCGCGCCTGCGCAGTTATCATGTGGCGTTGCCGACGGTGGCAGCAGCCTATGTCGAAACCATCTATCGTTGGCCGGCATTCCAACGCTGGTATCAGGCAGCATTGCAGGAGGTAAAGAGGTGAAGCGCGTTCATGTCGCAGCAGCGGTGATTCGGGGTGTGGATGGACGCATCCTGATCGCCAGGCGCTCGCAGGACAAACATCAGGGCGGTCTGTGGGAGTTTCCCGGCGGCAAGGTGGAAGACGGCGAAGCGGTGCGCGTTGCGCTCGACCGTGAGTTGCAGGAAGAGCTTGGCATCGAGCCGCAGGCTGCGCGTGCGCTGATCCAGATTCGCCACGACTACCCGGACAAGCAGGTCCTGCTGGATGTCTGGGAGGTCTCGGCTTTCAGCGGCGAGCCCCATGGCGCAGAAGGCCAGCCACTGGCCTGGGTCAGCGAGCGGCAGCTGCTGGACTATGAATTTCCCGCCGCCAACAAACCCATAGTCGCCGCCGCGCGCCTGCCTGATCGTTACCTGATCACTCCAGATGGCCTCGAACCGAGTGAGCTGCTTGCCGGCATCCGTAGCGCCCTGGCGCAGGGCGTGCGGCTGATCCAGTTGCGTGCACCGAACATGTTCGACCCGCAGTACCGTGATCTGGCTATCGATGTACAGGGTTTGTGCGCCGGCAAGGCGCAGCTGATGCTCAAGGGGCCTTTGGAGTGGCTGGGCGATTTTCCCGCGGCCGGCTGGCACCTGACGGCTGAGCAGTTGCGCAAGTACGCTGCGGGCGGCCGCCCGTTCCCTGATGATCGCTGGTTGGCCGCGTCCTGCCACAGCACTGAAGAACTGGCGCTGGCAACGCAGATGGGCGTGGACTTCGTCACCCTGTCGCCCGTGCAGGCGACCGCAACGCACCCCGAGGCGCAGCCGCTGGGCTGGGAGGCAGCGAGCGAGATGCTAGCGGGCTTCAACCTGCCGGCTTATCTGCTGGGCGGCGTCGGCCCGGCCGATATCCAGCGCGCCTGGCAGGTTGGCGCCCAGGGCGTAGCGGGCATCCGCGCGTTCTGGCCAGACGCCGCCCTGTAGTCGCGGCTCAGGGCTTTTCGGCAGCCTTCCACAGCACTTCGTCGATGCCCTGGCGCTTGGCGATCACGCGGGCAGCGACGAACAGCAGGTCGGACAGGCGGTTGACATAGGCCAGGCCCTCGGCACGTAGCGGTTCCACTGCATTGAGGTGCTGACAGCGGCGTTCGCTGCTGCGCGCCAGGCTGCGGCAAACGTGAGCCTGGGCGATCAGCCTCGAGCCGCCGGGCAGGATGAAGTTTTCCAGCGGCCCGACCTCTTCGTTCCAGCTGTCGATGGCGGCCTCCAGGCGTTGCACTTCCACCTGCTGCAGAGCCTGATACTCGGGCATCGCCAGTTCGCCACCAAGGTCGAACAGTCGATGCTGGCAGGGGCTCAGCACTTCGCTGACCTCCTTGAGGCCTGGCCAGGTCGCGGCTGCCTCGTCCAGTTCGGCGAGCAACAGACCGAGCTGGCTGTTGAGGGTGTCCAGTTCGCCGATGGCCTCGATACGAGGATGATCCTTGCCGACACGGCGGCCGTCGGCCAGCCCGGTTTCGCCCTTGTCGCCGGTGCGGGTGTAGATCTTCGAGAGGCGAAAGCCCATGTCTTAGAGTCCTGTTTGGTCGGGCAGGGAGGCCAGCGGCAGGCGCAGGGTGAAACAGGTGCCGTGGCCGGGGGTGGAGTGCACCTCCATCTGCCCCTTGTGGTTATTGGTGATGATGAAATAGGAGACCGCCAGGCCCAGCCCGGTGCCCTGGCCAACCTCCTTGGTCGTGAAGAACGGCTCGAAGATGCGCTTGCGCACCGCCTCGCTCATGCCGATGCCGTTGTCTTCCACCTGTACTTCGGCCCAGCTGCCAGTTTGCCGCGTGCGCAGGATGATGCGGCCGGGCTCGCTGTCCTCGTCGCGTTGGTGAATGGCCTGGGCTGCGTTCTTCAGCAGGTTCAGCAGGACCTGCTCCAGCTCGTTGGCAGTGCCGGCCACCGGGCCCAGCTGCGGGTCGAACTGGCGCACGATCTCCAGGGTCTTGAAGTCGAAGCTGTCGGCCAGGTCGAAGTCGTTACCGGCGATCTCCAGCGCCTGATCGATCAGCGCCGGCAGATCGCAGGGCGATAGCTGGCGGTCGCTGCGCCGACTGAAACTGAGCATGTGGCTGACGATCTTGGCTGCGCGCTGGCCGGCATGCTGGATACCGTCGAGCAGGCGCGGCACTTCGCGCGCCTCCATGTAATGCTCGATGGCGTCCAGGCTGATGCCGGCCTGCTCGGCCTGCTCGAGGTTCCTTTCCAGCTCAGGAGACAGGCGCCGGCGGATGTTCTGCACGTTGTGCAGGATGGCGCCGAGCGGGTTGTTGATCTCGTGCGCCATGCCGGCGGCCAGGCCGCCGACGGAGAGCATCTTCTCCGACTGCACCATCATTTCCTCGAGGGCCAGACGCTGGGTGATGTCGTCGATACGAATCACCACGCCGCGGCCCGCGCCACCCATCAGTGGGTAGAAGGTCAGTGCGTAGTGGTGGGGTTCCTCGTCCTTGTGCCAGGTCACGCGCTCGATCTTTTCCACCCGGTGTTGCTCGGCGGTGCGCTTGAGCTTTGCGAGAAAGGGTTTCAGCGGCGGGAAGGCGAGGAACACCGGCTGGTTCAGCGCTTCTTCCAGGCGTGTGCCGGAGAGCGCGCTGGCCTCCTGATTCCACTGCGTGACGTAGAGCTGTTCGTCGAGCGCGATCAGCGCCGAGGGCATGGAGTCGATGATGCTGTTGAGGTAGTTCTGAAAACCGGTGAGCTTCTTCTCGATCTTGCTGCGCACCTGTACTTCCAACTCCAGCTTGCGGTTGGAGTGGCGGGTTTCCTCGGCCAGGCTCTGCGCCTGATCGAAGGCTTGCTGGGCGTCGTCGCGGGCGCGCTTGAGCTGCTGCTCGCGCGCTTCCATGCGCATCAGCATGGTGTTGAAGGCATCGGCCAGGCTGCCGATCTCGTCCTGATTGCCTCGATTGGCGCGCAGCGCATAGTTCTCTTCGCGGGTGACCTGACGCGAGAGCTCCTCCAGACGGCGGATCGGCTTGGTCACCAGGCGCTTGATCTGCCTGGCGACCAGCATCCACAGCAGCACGCTGAACGCCAGAATGACCAGGCTGGCGGTCAGCGTGCCGGTGTAGAAGGCGCCAGGGAGCTCGCTGGAGGCCACCAGCAGCAGGGCGCCGGGGCGACCGCTGGGATGTGGCAGGTCGACCAGCAGGTTGGTGCGAAAGGCCGTTTCGCGCCAGTTAGGCAACTGGCTGAGCTTCTGCGGCAGCTGTAGTTTTTCCCCGCGCTGCAATTGCGCCAGGCTATCGCCGTTGCTGTCGTAGATCACTGCGGCACGCAGCGGCGCGTATTCATCCAGGCGTGTGAGCAGGGTTTGCGCCGAGGCTGGCGAGTGCAGCGCCTCCTTGCTGAGTGTCGGGCTGGCGATGAGGCGGCCCAGGGTGTGCAGGGCTTGTGGCGCCATGCTCTCCTGAGTGATCCAGTAGGCCGCGCTGATGAACGCCAGATTGGCCACCAGCATCACTGCGGCGAGCAACACCAGCAGCGCGGCAAGCAGCTTGCGGCCAACCGGCAGGTTTTCGAGGCGCTGACGCAGTCTCATGAGCGTATCGCTGTGGCGAGTGGAAGCGGCAGGTTAGCGCGCCAGGAGGGTCATTGCCACGGCATGGCGCGTTAGTCCACGGGTAGGCCGTGTTCTTGCAGGTGCCGGACCAGGCGCTGTTGCAGGTGCTGCAGGTGGGGCAGGTGCACGCCATGGCGCTGCGCGGCGGCGCAGGCGTAGCCAAGCAGATAGGCGATCTCGGTACGGCGCCCCTGGGCGACGTCCTGGTGCATGGAAGAGTAGTTCGCCGCGGTGGCGGCTATCACCCGCTGCACGTCCTCATGCAGGTTTTCCGCAGCGGCCGGTTGACCGCAACGCTGCAGCAGTTCGCCGAGTTCGGCGCACAGGGTCGCGACTTCAGCCGGGTGCTGGGCCAGCTCACCGTTGCGGCAGTCATGCAGGACGGTGAGCGGGTTGATCGCGCAGTTCAGCGCCAGCTTGCGCCACAGGCGCGCAAGGATGTCAGGGCTCCACAGGTGCGTGATGCCGGCACGCTGCAGGTCTTCCAGCCAGACGGGTGGTCGCGGATCGCTCGGGTCACCTAGCCAGTTTTGCCCATTGCCGGCGAAGACCACCTGAAAGTCCGCAGGGCGAAAGGCGCCCTCGGTGCTAGAGACGAACAGACAGCGCTGTCTGTGCAGTCGCTGGGCGACTTGTTCCTGGCTGCCCAGTCCATTTTGCAACAGCAGCAGCTCGGCGTCGGGTGCCAGGCGTTCGGCGACGCTCGCGGCGGCGCTGGGCGCATCATAGGCCTTGCAGGCCAGCAGCAGGCGATGGATGGGCGTGTCCGCCTGCGGCAACTCGGCCGGGATGGCGTATTGCTGGGGCTGGCCTGCTTCGATCAGCGTCAGCCCACCAGCCTCGCGGTAGGCTTCGAGGCGCTGCCGGTTGCGCAGGATCAGCCTGACGGGCAGACCGGCACGGGCCAGGCGCGTGGCCCACAGACTGCCGAGGCTGCCGGCTCCGAGGACATGCCAGGTCACGGCAGAGGCAGACGCATGGCTGCGACCCGGCCGCTGGCGTAGGACTCGGCCAGCAGTTTCTCCGCATGCTTGATCAGCTGCTCGGGATCGGTGGGCAATGCCTTGGCGTCCAGTCCGACCAGGCTGATACCCGCCTTGAGGGTGATGAAGCCCTCGCTGGTCTTGAAGGCCTTGAGATTGAGGCCTTCGTGCAGGCGCTTGAAGCTGCTCGGCGAGCATTCGTGCAGGTCATCGAGCAGGGTGATCAGGCCGAAGTGGTTGTCGTCCAGGCGGGTCAGCACGTCCAGCGGCCTGACCAGCTGCTGCAGGCGGCGTGCTGCGCCATGCAGCAGTTCGTTGAAGAAACGGTCGCCATACTGGCTGCGCAGCTTGCCGGCTTCCTGCAAACCGATCAGCAGATAGCACACGGCACCGCCGCGCGACTCGATCTGACGCAGGCTGTCGGCCAGCTTCTGGCGCAGGTAGCGCGGGTTGCCCAGGCCGGTGAGCGGGTCGACCAGGTTGCGCCGCTCCAGACTGGCGATGTTCTGCGTCAGCATGCGGTTCTCGTGCAGCAGGCGCTGTAGCGTGTTGCACAGCCGGTCGGCGGCGTAGACGCGCGGCACCAGTTGCTCGTTCATCGCCGCCTTGCTGATGAAGTCGTCGACACCGCGGTCGAAGGCTTCGCCCAGGACGTTTTCGCCTTCCTTGCCGGTCAGCAGGATGACGTAGGTGTAGTGATCGGCGGTCTCGTCCAGCTGGCGTACCCGCGCAGTGAGTTCCAGGCCATCGATCTCGGGCATCAGCCAGTCGGCCAGCAGTACGCTGGCGGGGCGTTGCTCGAGCAGCTGCAGCGCCTCACTGGCGCTGCTGGCGAAACGTACGTCCTGGTAGCCGGCCTGGGTCAGTGCACGACCGATCATGGCGCTGGAGAACTTGGCGTCGTCCACCACCAGGATGCTGAGATGGGGGTTGGGCATGGTGCTGGCTCGCAGGCAAAGAGGAAGGACGCCAAACGGCGTGTATCAGTCTGGTTATAATGGGCCCGCCAAAGTTATCGTCAAGTCAGGCGCGCTCACTCCGTGAAGAGTATCGCGCCGTCCATCAGGAGCCCACTCATGCCTTCGTTCGACGTCGTGTCCGAACTGGACAAACACGAACTGACCAATGCGGTCGATAACGCCATCAAGGAGCTCGACCGCCGTTTCGATCTGCGCGGCAAGTGCAGCATCGAAAGCAAGGACAAGGCGCTTACCTTGACCGCCGAAGCCGAGTTCATGCTCGAGCAGATGCTCGATATCGTGCGCGGCAGCCTGGTCAAGCGCAAGATCGACTGTCAGTGCATGGAAACCAAGGAACCCTACGCATCGGGCAAGGTGATGAAGCAGGAGGTCACTTTCCGCGAGGGGATCGACAAGGAGCTGGCGAAGAAGATCGTCGCTCACATCAAGGACGCCAAGCTGAAAGTGCAGGCGGCCATTCAGGGAGAGCAGGTGCGTGTCACCGGCAAGAAACGCGATGACCTGCAGGAGGCGATCGCCGTGCTGCGCGGTCACGAGTTCGGCATGCCGCTGCAGTACAACAATTTCCGCGATTGAACCTTTGCGGCGCCAAGGCGTCGCACCCTAGGTTGATAGCATTTTGACCGCCATGGCATGCCATGGCGGTTTTGTTTCATGTACGGGAAAACAGGAGCACCCCATGGATATGAACGTCGACGAACTGGTCAAGCTGTCCGAGGCCTGGCTGCCGGTGGTTCTGGAGTACAGCGGCAAGCTGGCTCTGGCCGTGGTCACGCTGCTGATCGGCTGGTGGCTGATCAGCCGTCTCACCTCCACCATCGGTGGCTTGCTCGAAGCGCGCAAGGTCGACCGCGCGCTGAGCAGTTTCATCGGCAGCCTGGTCAGCATCGTGCTGCGCATTCTGCTGTTGATCAGCGTGGCCTCGATGATCGGTGTGGAGACGACTTCCTTCATCGCCATGATCGGTGCGGCGGGTCTGGCCATCGGTCTGGCGTTGCAGGGCAGCCTGGCCAACTTCGCCGGTGGCGTACTGATCATGTTGTTCCGGCCATTTCGCGCGGGCGACTGGATCGAGGCTCAGGGGGTTTCCGGGAGCGTCGACCACATCCAGATCTTCCATACCACGCTGAAGACGGCGGACAACAAGGTGGTGATCGTGCCCAATGGCAGCCTGTCCAATGGTCACATCACCAACTATTCGCGTGAGCCGCGTCGTCGTGCCGATATCAACATCGGTATCGACTACTCCAGCGATATCAAGCGGGCGCGGGAGGTGTTGCTGGAGATCGCCCAGGATCCGCGGGTGCAGGCCGATCCGGCGCCGGTGGTGTTCGTGACCGGGCTGGGTGACAGCGCGGTGAATCTCTCGTTGCGTGTTTGGGTGGCGACCGGCGACTTCTGGCCGGTGACTTTCGCCTTTACCGAGCTGGCCAAGGAGCGTCTGACCGAAGCCGGGATCGGCATTCCGTTTCCGCAGCGCGTGGTGCACCTGGCCAAGGCCGAGTGAGACGCGATGCAACGAAAAAGCCCCGGTCGATCCGGGGCTTTTTTCTGTCTGTCGATCAGGCCTTTTCGGCCGCAGGTGGTGTCGGCTCGAGCAGCGCTTGGCGTTTGTCGCGGCGCCACTGGATGACGATGAGCAGCAGCGTGGGGATGCCCATCAATGCGGTGGCGAGGAAGAAGTGTGCATAACCGAGGTTTTCCACCATTACGCCGGAGTAGCCGCCGATCAGGCGCGGTAGCAGCAGCATGATGGAGCTGAGCAGGGCGTATTGGGTGGCGGAGAACTTCAGGTTGGTCAGGCTCGACAGATAGGCTACGAACGCCGAGGTGGCCAGGCCTGCGCTGAAGTTGTCGCAGCTGATGGTGACGACCAGCATGTTCAGATGCGCGCCCATGCCCACCAGGGCCATGAACAGCAGGTTGGTCGCCGCCGAGGCTGCGGCGCCGATCAGCAGAATCGGCATGATGCCGAAACGCACGATCAGCAGCCCCCCGGCGCCGGCGCCGAGCAGGGTCATCACCAGGCCGAAGACCTTGCTGACGCTGGCGATCTGCTCCTTGGTGAAGCCCTGGTCGATGTAGAAGACGTTGGCCATCACCCCCATCACGGTATCGGACAGGCGATAGGTGGCGATCAGGCTGAGCAACAGCAGCGCCTGCCAGCGATAACGCACGATGAAGTCGTTGATCGGTGTGAGCACCGGCGCCATGCCGCCCCAGAACAGGCTGGATATCGACAGGCTGGTGAGCAAGGTATAGAGCAATGCGCGCAGGAAGGCGCGGTCGTAGTACAGCAGGTCCTGCAGGCTCAGCTGGCCCTGGAAGAACAGGTTGAGGTCGCTTTCGTAGAACTGGGTGACCATCGCTGGAATGGCGATCAGCAGGATGATCAGCAGCAGTACGGACAACAGCTGATGGAAGAAGCCGTACTTCGCCGCCGCGGTTTTCAGCACCGGTGCCAGGCCGCCCCAGAACAAGCCGGACGCGCAGACGCAGGCCAGGGTGCTGTAGAGCATGGCGCGCAGGAAGGCGCGATCGTTGTAGAGCAGTTCCTGCATGCTGACGTCGCCGACCACCATCGCTACCAGATCGCTCTGGTAGAACTGGATGAACATGGTCGGCACGGAGATGACCAGTACGATCACTGCACTGATCGCCAGCAACTGATGGAAGAATCCGTGCTTGGGTGGGGCGGCCTGAATGTGCGGTGGTGCCGGTGGCTCGCGCATCCAGATCGAGGTGAGCAGGCCCGGCAGCATCAGCAGCGCGAACACCAGGTAGGTGCCGGCCCAGGCGCTGAACTGGTAGTCCTTGGCGGTCGAACCGAAACCCTCGGCAAAGTACAGCGCACCGGCGGTGGCCAGCAGTGCGGCGACGCGGTAGCCGGTCATGTAGGCAGCAGCCAGCGCGGCCTGGTGTTCGTCGCCGAGAATCTCCAGGCGATAGGCGTCGACGGCGATGTCCTGGGTGGCCGAGGCGAACGCCACCAGTACGGCCAGGGCGACCAGCGCGGACAGGTGTGTCTGCGGATCGTAGTTGGCCATGCCGATCAGGCCGATGGCGACCAGCCCCTGTGACAACACCAGCCACGAGCGGCGCCGGCCGAGCTTGCCCAGCAGCGGCAGGCGCCACTGGTCGAGCATCGGCGCCCACACCCATTTGAAGGCATAGGCCAGGCCGATGAGGCTGGCGAAACCGATGGTTTCGCGCGCCACACCGGCTTCGCGCAGCCATACCGAGAGCGTCGAGAACACCAGCATGTAGGGCAGGCCGGCGGCGAACCCCAGAAGCAGAAGAGCCAGTGTGGCGGGATTGGCATAGGTGGCGAGGGCTTCTCGCCAGGATTTGCGTGGCATCAGGCTCGAATCTGGGGTGGAAAATGAATAGCGCGCACTCTAACTGCTGTGCTCCATCGGGCGCCAGCCGTGACGACGCATATCCACACGTTCGTTCAGGATGCTGATGCCCTCTGCGCGCAGGCGCGCCCGTTGTTCGGCGCCGGAAGGGCTACCTGCGGCCAGGCTCAGGCGGCCGCCAGCGGCGATCACCCGATGCCAGGGCAGCGTGGTGCCATCCGGCAACTGGCTGAGCGTGCGCCCGACCCAGCGCGCGGCGCGGCCCAGGCCAGCCAGCTGCGCCAGCTCACCGTAGCTGACGACCTTGCCTGGCGGCACTTGCGCCAGCACCAGATACAGCGCTTCACGGCGCGCCTCGAGGCTTGCCGGTGGCGGTGCCGGCCATGCAGACTCTGGCGGTTTCGTCTTGCTCATAGGATGCATCCTTAACATGCGCGTACTGGTCGCCTTGTTCCTCATTGCCCTGGCTGTCCCGGTCTGGGCCGATACCGTCTGGCTGGACAACGGTGATCGTCTCAGCGGTGACATCATTTTGCTCGACGGCGGCAAGCTGGCGCTCAAGACCAAATACGCCGGCCAGGTACTGATCGACTGGAAGGATATCGATACCCTCAGTTCGGACAAGCCTCTGCTGGTGCGCCGCAGCGGTTTCGACAACGAACGCAGCGAAAGGTTGGCCGCCGCCGGCAGCGGCATGGTCCGGGTTCAGGGTGAGCGCGAGTACACCTTGCCGCTGGCGCAGATCAAGCGGCTGGTGCCGCCACGGCCGTTGCTCGAGGACCGCCTCTGGGAAGGCAACCTCGACGCCAAGCTGGACATGAAGCGCAACCAGAACGACGTTGACGAGTGGAAGCTCAAGGGCAACACGCGGGTCGAACATGGGCGTTGGCGGCATGTGCTCAGTGGCGAGCTGGAGCGTGAAACCAAGAACGACAGGAAGGTCGAGGACAACTGGGAGCTGGAGTACGACCTTGATCGCTTTTTCACCGAGCACTGGTTCTGGCGGGTGGGGGCGCAGCAGGCCGAGGATGAGTTCGAGACCGTCGACCGCCAGCGCATCGTCGGCACCGGGCCCGGGTATCGCTTCTGGGACGATGAACTGGGGCGCTTCGATCTGATCGGCCAGTTCAATCGTGTGCGCCTGGAGTCGGACGTCGCCGACCTGGCCTTCAACACCACCTCGCTGGAGCTGGACTACAAACGCCTGCTGTGGGGCACGCGGCTGGAGTTCTATGCCAACGCCGAACTGCAGGTCCCGCACATCGACGAGATCGATTATGTGCTCGATAGCGAGTTCGGCCTGCGCTATCGCCTCAACCAGTGGGCCCGCCTGTCGCTGCTCTATGAGCTGGATCAGCTGCGCGCGCAGGGGCAGACCGTGTCGGACCGGCATTACCTGATCGGTGTGGGCGTCGGCTGGTGAGACCTCTCGGCGCAGCAGCATTCGACAGGGCGCCGCCCGACGGATCGCCGCCCGACGGAAAAAGCTGAACTCTGCGTATCCTGGTCGGTCAGCTGTTGCTCTCGCGCCGGGGTTGCGGATAATGCCCGGCTTTCGCCCACCAACGCCCTTGCCCAACTTATGTCGCGCTCTACATCGCTGTCCCTGCTAGGCCTGAGCATCGCTCTGTGCAGTTCCGCCGCTTTCGCCGATACCGTCTGGTTGAAGAACGGTGACCGTCTCTCCGGCACCATCCGCTTCTTCGATGGCAGCAGACTGCTGCTGGAAACCGACTACGGCGGCTCCATCCCGCTGGACTGGAAGAAAATCGCCACCCTGGAGAGTGACCACGAGTTGCTGGTCAAGCTCGGGCCGGTGGAGGGTGAGCGTGCCAAGTCGCTGCTGGCCGCCGAGCCTGGCAAGGTCACGCTGGCCAATGGCGAGGCGCCGAAGACCATCGAGTTGACGCAGATCGAGCAGATCATGAAGCCCAAGCCGCTGGTGGAGGATTTCACCTGGAAGGGCAACATCGACCTGGGGCTGGACTACAAGCGCGGTGAGCGCGACTCCGATGACTATGACGTCGACATCAAGACCCAGGCCCGTCACGGCCGCTGGCGGCACAACGCGCTCGCCGAGTACAACCGCGAGCTGAAAGATGACGTGGTCAGCACCGACAACTGGAATGCCGAGTACGCACTCGACCGCTTCCTCACGGAAAAGTGGTTCTGGCAGGGGCGGTTCGAGTACAAGCGCGATCGCATCGAGGAGGTGGAGCGTCAGCGCACCCTCGGTACCGGTCCCGGTTATCAGTTCTGGGATGATGAGCTGGGTGCGTTTTCCATCGCCACCCTGGCCAACCGTAGCGATTACCGCTACAGCAATGGCGAGCAGGATCGCTTCTACGCCATGAGCGTGAAGTGGGACTACAACCGCTACCTGGTCGGCAAGACTGTCCAGCTGTTCAGCGTCGGCGAGGTTGGCCGGCCGCTCAGTGGCGCGGCTGACTACAGCCTGGATGCCGAGATCGGCCTGCGCTACAAGGTGACCGACTGGGCCTCGCTGAACATGAAGGCCGAGAAGGACATGGTCAGTGGCGCCGAGGGTGATCTGGATGAAACCCGCTACACCCTGGGTTTCGGCGTTGGCTGGTAAGTTCTGACGTCGTTGCATACGAAAAAGCCCGCGATCATCGCGGGCTTTTTCTTGGGCGGCGAAATCACGCCTCTTCCGTGTCCCGTTTGCGCCAGCCGTCGCCGCCTGGCAGTACCAGGTTGAGCAGCAGGGCGCTGATGGCGCACAGGGAAATGCCCGACAGGGCGAATTCCTTGCCGCCGATGACCATGCCGCCGATGCCGAACACCAGAGTCACCGATACGATGATCAGGTTGCGGGCTTCCGACAGGTCGACCTGATGGCGGATCAGGGTGTTGAGGCCAACCACAGCGATGGAGCCGAACAGCAGGCAGAGAATGCCGCCCATCACTGGTACCGGAATGCTTTGCAGGGCGACACCGAATTTGCCGATGAAGGCCAGGGCGATGGCGAACACCGCTGCCCAGGTCATGATCTTCGGGTTGTAGCTCTTGGTCAGCATCACTGCGCCGGTGACTTCGGCGTAGGTGGTGTTGGGTGGGCCGCCGAACAAACCGGCTGCCGAGGTGGCCAGACCGTCGCCGAGCAGGGTGCGATGCAGGCCGGGCTGCTTGACGAAGTTCTTGCCGGTGACGTTACCGATCGCCACTACGCCGCCGATGTGCTCGATGGCCGGTGCCAGGGCTACCGGCACCATATAGAGGATGGCGCCCCAGTGCAGTTCTGGTGCGATGAACTTCGGCACGGCCAGCCAGGACGCCTGGTGCACGGCGCTGGTGTCGATCACCCCAAGCAGGGCAGCGATGGCGCAGCCGACCGCGATGCCGGCGAGGATCGGCACCAGGCGGAAGATGCCGCGCCCCAGCACCGCGACCAGCAGGGTGGTGATCAGTGCCGGCATCGAAATCATCATCGCGGTGCTGTACGGCACCAGTTCGACGCTGCCGTCCCCGGCCTTGCCCATGGCCATGTTGACCGCCACGGGCGACAGCGCCAGGCCGATGGAAATGATCACGGGGGCGATCACCACTGGCGGCAGCAGGCGGTCGATGAAGCTCGGACCGCGCAGTTTGACCACCATCGACAGCAGGATGTAGACCAGGCCCGCCGCGATGATCCCGCCCATCACGGCCGGTAGGCCGAATTCGCCCTTGGCCGCCAGAATCGGCGCGATGAAGGCGAAGCTGGAGGCCAGGAACACCGGCACCTGACGCTTGGTCACCAGTTGGAACAGGAGGGTGCCGATACCGGCGGTGAACAGGGCGACGTTAGGGTCCATGCCGGTGATCAGCGGCATCAGCACCAGGGCGCCGAAGGCCACGAACAGCATCTGTGCCCCGGAAATGCCCTGGCGCCAAAGCGGATCCTTGAATTCCGTCTGCGACATGTCAGGCGTCCTTCTGCTTGGTGCCGAAGATCTTGTCGCCGGCATCGCCCAGGCCCGGAATGATGTAGCCGTGCTCGTTCAGGCAGTGATCGATGGAGGCGGTGAAGATGGTCACGTCCGGGTGAGCCTGCTCGACGGCCTTGATGCCTTCCGGAGCGGCAACCAGCACCATGGCGCGAATGTCCTTGCAGCCGGCTTTTTTCAGCAGATCGATGGTGGCGACCATCGAGCCGCCGGTGGCCAGCATCGGGTCGATGATCAGTGCCAGGCGCGAGTCGATTTCCGGCGCGAGCTTTTCCAGGTAGGTGTGCGCTTCGAGGGTTTCTTCGTTGCGCGCGACGCCCACGGCGCTGACCTTGGCGCCGGGGATCAGGCTGAGCACGCCGTCGAGCATGCCGATGCCGGCACGCAGGATGGGCACCACGGTGATTTTCTTGCCGGCTATCTTCTCGACCTGCACGGTGCCTGCCCAGCCTTCGATGTCGTAGGTTTCCAATGGCAGGTCGTTGGTGGCTTCATAGGTCAGCAGGGCGCCCACTTCCTGGGCCAGCTCACGGAAATTCTTGGTGCTGATATCGGCGCGGCGCATCAGGCCGATCTTGTGACGGATCAGCGGGTGGCGGATCTCGCGAGTGGGCATGGGCTGGGATCTCCAACGGGGCTCTGGGAAAAATCGCGTTAGATTAAAGCATTGCTCATGCCAAGTGGTGGGTGACTGATGAGTCACAGCGTCCTGCGCTGCGCATCGGCTACGCTGGTCAGGCGATACTTGGCAAGTGCTGCACGGGTCTGTACCTTTGCCCGCTTTTATTTGACGACTCGATCAGCTTTCAGGCTGTTCGCCGCCATTCATCAGTCCGATCAAGAGAGAGCTCATCATGTCCGCCGATCTCGCGCACATTCGCCAAATCATGGCGGAAGCCGACTGCCTGTTCACCGAAGCCGAGGTGGAAGCGGCCATCGACAAGGTCGCCAGCCAGATCAACGCCGAGCTGGCCGAGTGCAATCCGGTGGTGTTCTGCGTAATGAACGGCGGCCTGATCTTCGCCGGCAAGCTGCTGACCAAGCTGAACTTCCCGCTGGAAGCGTCCTACCTGCACGCCACGCGCTACCGCAATGAAACCAGCGGTGGCGAGCTGTTCTGGAAGGCCAAGCCGGAAGTCTCCTTCATCGACCGCGACGTGCTGATCATCGACGACATCCTCGACGAAGGGCACACCCTGGGCGCGATCATCGATTTCTGCCGGCACGCTGGCGCACGTGCCGTGCACACCGCCGTGCTGATCGACAAGGAACATGACCGCAAGGCGCGCCCTGATCTGAAGGCCGATTACATGGGCCTGCAGTGCATCGACCGTTACATCTTCGGTTACGGCATGGACTACAAGGGCTACTGGCGCAACGCCGCTGGCATCTTCGCGGTCAAGGGGCTGTAAGCCTCTTTATCCTGATCCTTGCGTGCGGCGTACTGCGCCCTCTTGTTCGCTGTTTGGCGCACCCTAGTCGGATGGCGTCTCTTGCGCTGCGTCATCCAGCCAGCGCAGGGCTTTCTCCCGCGCCTGCGGCAGATCACGCACATAAGCCAGCTGCCCGGCACGCCGGTGAATGCCGGCGCGGCGCAGCTGCAGCCGGACCTGCGCAGTGGGGCCGCTGAGAATCAGGGCGATGCCCTGCTGGCGATAGTCACGTAGCACGTTGTCCAGTGCTGCCAGGGCGGTCATGTCCAGCAGTGGCACGGCGCTGATGTCGACGATGACGATCCTTACCCCCGGGGTGAAACGTCGCAGCACGCTCAGCGCCTTTTCTGCCGCGCCGAAGAACAGCGGGCCGCGAATGGCGTAGGCCAGCACATGCGCGGGCAGGTCACGCAGGGCTTCTCGCTGTTGACGGCTCAGCGCTGCAGTATCGGTCAGTTCGCTCATGCGCTTGATGAACAGCCCGGCCGCCAGCAGCAGGCCGACGCCGACGGCCAGCACCATGTCGAACAGCACCGTCAGCACCAGGCAGGTCAGCAGTACCAGCACGTCGCTGCGTGGAGCGATGCGCAGGGTATGGACCACATGCTGGGGCTCGCTCATGTTCCACGCCACCATCAGCAGCAGCGCGGCCAGGGCCGCCATGGGCAGATAGCTGAACAATGGGGCGAGCAGCAGAATCGCCGCCAGCACCACGCCTGCATGCACCAGTGCCGCCACGGGAGAAAAGGCGCCTGCCCGCACGTTGGCTGCCGTGCGGGCGATGGCGGCGGTGGCGGTAATGCCGCCAAAGAAAGGAGCGGCCAGGTTGCCCAGGCCCTGGCCGATCAGTTCGGCATTGGGATCATGTTTGCTGCCGGTCATGCCATCGGCGACGACGGCGCACAGCAGTGACTCGATGGCGCCGAGCATGGCGATGGCGAAGGCTGGCGCCAGCAGCTGGCGGATCAGCTCGAATGACAGCACCAGTGGTTGGCCGTCGGCGCCCGGCAGATTCCAGGGCAGCGCCAGGTCCGGCAGGAAAGGCGGGATGCCGGGATACTCGATGCCATCGAGCTGATAGCTGAAGCGCTCGCCCAGCGTCGCCACATGCAGGCCCAGCTGTTCCAGGGCAAGCGCGAGCAGGGCGCCGATCGCCAGGGCGACCAGATGCGCGGGAATCTTCGGCACCAGGCGCGGCCAGATCAACAGTGTTGCCAGGCATGCGACGCCGACCAGGCTGTCGCCAAGCTGCAGGCCGGGCAGGGCGTGAATCAACAGGTTCACCTGCTCCAGCAGGTGCTGGGGAGTGCCGGCCAGGTGCAGGCCGAACAGGTCCTTGATCTGCAGGACGGCGATGACGATGCCGATACCGGCGGTAAAGCCCAGGGTCACCGGATAAGGCACGAACTCGATCAGGCGTCCGGCGCGCAGCAGACCCATGGCGATCAGGATCACGCCGGCCATCAGCGTACACAGCAGCAATCCGCCGAGGCCGTATTGCTGAGTGATCGGCAGCAGGATCACCACGAAGGCGGCGGTGGGGCCGGATATGTTGAAGCGCGAGCCGCCGCATAGCGCGATCAGGGGCGCGGCGATCAGCACGGTGTAGAGGCCGTGCTGCGGCGCCACGCCCACAGCGATGGCCAGTGCCATGGCCAGCGGAATGGCGATGATGCCGACCGTCAGGCCGGCGCTGAGGTCGCCGCGCAGGGCCTTCCAGGAGTAGCCCGCGCGCAGGGTTTGGCGCCAGGCGGCGAACAGCGGTAACGATGGTCGTGACATGCTGGCTTCCTAATGGCTTGGCGCATTATAGGGGCCAGTTTGCACGGCGCGGCATGACCTAGGTCGGCTGTCGTGTCGATTTTTCGCGTGTTAGCCTGCCGGGCTGTGCGTTGAGCCGCGCGCAGCTCGGCGGTACACTGCCGGCCCTCTGTAATGTTGGCGGGAGCGGGCGATGCGTAAAGACAAGAAGCAGGTGATTGGCGAAGAAATCAGCGATGACTCGGTCAAGCTGTTCCTTGCGGTGGAACCGGCGGATGCCACGCCGCCTTCGCTGCATAAGCTGGTCAAGGCTTATCGCGGTCTGCGTGTCGATGACTTCGAGCGTTTTGTGGGTTTCTTCAAAGCCGCAGGCTACGACCTCGCGGCTACTGATGCGCAGGGCCATGACTTTATCGCGTTGATTCAGGATCAGCGCAACGCCGAGCCTTATATCGAAGTGATCAAGGCCGCTCGCGGCTGACCTTCGCCGTATCGAAAATGCCTGCTTCCTTGCGGAGGCGGGCATTTTTTATGGTTCTTCGCGTTCTCGTGGGGACGATACGCTTGACACCGGACTGGCAAGTTTGTGTGCGGATCGCTTACTGACTTAGCACTATCCGTCACCGTGTTTACTGAGCGTTTGGGTTGCGCCCCTTACGGGCGCCACACCTTTCTTGCTTGCCCAAGAAAGGTGTGCCAAAGAAGGGCACCCCGGCATCCGGGTTTCGCTACGCGAAACTTCCCTCGTTCCAGTGCTGCTCCGGGGGGCGGCTTACAAGGGCCGTCCCTGGCCCTTTAAGCCTCTCGCCGCATCCATGCGGCTCGTCCCCCTACGCAACACCTCCACTCGGCCTGCTGAAGGGGACCAGGTCGCGAGCTTGCGACATCTCCGGAAGACCAAAGTCGGCAGCGTTTAGCTTTTGCTCTTGAAGTGCGATCTCACAGACGACGCCCAAGTCCCCCTTCAGGAGGCCGAGTGGAATCACCGTGGAAGGGGTTGAGCGACATGGATGTCGCGAGAGCTGCGATGGGCCAGGGATGGCCCTTCGCAGCGTGCCCCTGGAACGGTTATGGAAGGAGGGAACCCCGGCGCAGCCGGGGCCGTATGCAGGGGTGTGTTTCTTTGCTTACTTTCTTTGCACAAGCAAAGAAAGTAAGTCGCCCGTAAGGGGCGAAACCCATCAGACCAGGCCGCGCGCTAATGGAGAGTGCCAGGTCATCGACAGCTAACACGTAATTGCCAGTCCGGTGTCAGCCCGCACTTTCCCCAAAATATGCGAAGAACCTTTTTTATGGCCTGTCATCCGTGGCGGCCACCTTTGCGCATACGGAATGCAGGGCAATAAAAAACCGGCCTCTAGGGCCGGTTTTTCAAGAACCTGTCGCGATTAGGCGGCAGCAGCTTCGCCCAGCGCCTTGATGTGCGCGTTCAGGCGGCTCTTGTGACGAGCGGCTTTGTTCTTGTGGATGATGCCTTTGTCAGCCATGCGGTCGATGACCGGAACAGCTGCGGTGTAAGCGGTTTTGGCAAGCTCGAGATCTTTGGCAGCAATAGCCTTGACCACGTTCTTGATGTAGGTACGAACCATCGAGCGCAGGCTGGCGTTATGGCTACGGCGCTTCTCAGCCTGTTTGGCGCGTTTTTTGGCAGAAGGTGAGTTGGCCACCGTCAAGCTCCTCGAAAACTGGGGGGTTTACACAAATTAAGGCCGCGAATCATGCCGACATGACTATCAGCTGTCAAGTCCGCGGGTGCTTTTAGCTGCTGGCCTGACCAGCGGTGGCTCGCTACACTCGACGCCCTCGTTGGCGGCGGATTGTCCGCTAATGCACCTCTTTATGGAAGCTGAAATACCCCATGAATCTGCTCAAGTCCCTGGCTGCCGTCAGCTCCCTGACCATGGTGTCTCGCGTGCTGGGGTTCGTGCGCGACACGATCATCGCCCGCACCTTCGGGGCTGGCGTGGCGTCGGATGCCTTCGTGGTGGCGTTCAAGTTGCCCAATCTGCTGCGCCGCATCTTCGCCGAAGGCGCCTTCTCCCAGGCCTTCGTGCCCATTCTGGCCGAATACAAGATGCAGCAGGGCGAGGAGGCGACGCGCACCTTCATTGCCTACGTTTGCGGTTTGCTGACTCTGGTGCTGGCGTTGGTCACGGCGCTTGGCGTGCTGGCCGCTCCCTGGATCGTCTGGGCCACGGCGCCAGGTTTTGCCGATGAGGCGCAGCGCTTCGAGCTGACGGTCGACCTGCTGCGGGTGACCTTTCCTTATATATTGCTGATCTCCCTGTCATCGCTGGCTGGCGCCATCCTCAATACCTGGAACCGCTTCTCGGTGCCGGCATTCGTGCCGACCCTGCTCAACGTCAGCATGATCGTCTTCGCGCTGTTCCTGACGCCTTATTTCGACCCGCCCATCATGGCCCTGGGGTGGGCGGTGCTGGTCGGCGGCCTGGCTCAACTGCTCTGGCAGCTGCCACACCTGAAGAAGATCGGCATGCTGGTGCTGCCGAGGCTGAATTTCGGCGACATGGGCGTCTGGCGAGTACTCAAGCAGATGGGGCCGGCGATCTTCGGGGTGTCGGTGAGTCAGATTTCGCTGATCATCAACACCATCTTCGCCTCCTTCCTGGTGGCGGGCTCGGTGTCCTGGATGTATTACGCCGATCGCCTGATGGAGCTGCCATCGGGCGTGCTGGGCGTGGCGCTGGGTACCATCCTGTTGCCGGCTCTTTCCAAGACCTATGCCAGTCGTGATCGCGAGGAATATCGCCGTCTGCTCGATTGGGGCCTGCGCCTGTGCTTCTTGCTGGTACTGCCCAGTGCGCTGGCGCTGGCGGTGCTGGCCGAGGCGCTGACCGTGTCGCTGTTCCAGTACGGCAAGTTCACTGCCACTGATGCCGTGATGACCCAGCAGGCGCTGATCGCCTACTCCATCGGCCTGCTCGGCATCATTCTGGTGAAGATTCTCGCGCCCGGTTTCTATGCTCAGCAGAACATCAAGACACCGGTAAAGATCGCTGTCGTGACCCTGGTGTTCACCCAGCTGATGAACCTGGTGCTGATCGGTCCGCTGGCTCATGCTGGTCTGGCGCTGGCGATCAGCCTGGCGGCCTGTCTCAACGCCGGCCTGCTCTACTGGCAGCTGCGCCGTGCCGATATCTTCCAGCCGCTGCCGGGCTGGGGCGTGTTCCTGTTCAAGCTGGCGGTGGCGGTGGTAGTGATGGTCGCCGTGCTGCTGGGCCTGCTGCAGATCATGCCGGCCTGGGCGGAAGGGGAGATGTTCGTGCGTCTGCTGCGCCTCGGCGCGCTGGTGGCGGCTGGCCTGGTCGCCTACTTCGGCATGCTGCTGCTGCTGGGCTTCCGTCCTCGCGACTTTGCCCGTCGGGCTTTGTAGGGTTCCTGGCGTCGCGATGCCTGTTGTGCATGGCGCGCTGTGCGTATAATCGGCCACTTTGTGAACAAGAAGCGTGCTATGCAGCTGGTTCGAGGTCTTCATAACCTGCAGCCCCAGGCGCGGGGCTGTGTGGTCACCATCGGTAATTTCGACGGCGTTCATCGTGGGCACCAGGCCATTCTGGCGCGCCTGCGTGAGCGCGCCACGGAATTGGCCGTGCCCAGTTGCGTGGTGATCTTCGAGCCTCAGCCACGTGAGTTCTTCGGCCCGGACACCGCTCCGGCGCGCCTGACTCGTCTGCGCGACAAGCTCGCTCTGCTGGCTGCCGAAGGCGTCGACATGGTGCTGTGCCTGGCGTTCAACCGCCGGCTGCGGGAGTTGTCTGCGGCCGAGTTCGTGCAGCGCGTGCTGGTCGATGGGCTCAAGGTCAAGGACCTGGAGATCGGCGACGATTTCCGCTTCGGTTGCGACCGGGCCGGTGACTTCGAATTTCTCAAGGCGGCTGGAATGCGTCATGGCTTCAGTGTCGATGCCTCGACCACGGTTGAGGTTCGCGGTGGCCGGGTCAGCAGCACCCGTGTGCGCCAGGCGCTGGCTGATGGCGATTTCGACTTGGCCGAAGCCTTGCTCGGCCGGCCGTTTCGCATCGCCGGGCGCGTATTGCACGGGCAGAAGCTCGGCCGCCAGCTCGATGCTCCGACTGCCAATATCCAGCTCAAGCGGCGCAAGGTACCGCTGACCGGCGTCTACCTGGTGAGCTGTGAGATCGATGGCGTGATCCAACCGGGCGTCGCCAATATCGGCGTGCGACCCAGCGTTGCCGGTGACGGCAGTGCCCATCTGGAAGTGCACCTTCTGGATTTTGCCGGCGATCTGTATGGCCGGCGCCTCTCGGTGGCTTTCCACCACAAGCTGCGTGATGAGCAGCGTTTCGCCTCGCTGGAGGCTTTGAAGGCGGCGATTGCCGCCGATATTGCAACTGCCCGTGAATATTGGCAGAGCCACTCGCTGATGAAGAGTCCGACATGACCGATTACAAAGCCACGCTGAACCTGCCCGATACCCCCTTCCCGATGAAGGCTGGCCTGCCGCAACGCGAGCCGCAGACCCTGCAGCGCTGGATTGATATTGGCCTGTACGAGAAGCTGCGCAAGGCCGGCGAAGGCCGCCCGAAATTCGTGCTGCACGATGGCCCGCCCTACGCCAACGGCAGCATTCACATCGGCCACGCGCTGAACAAGATCCTCAAGGACATCATCACCCGCTCCAAGACCATGGCCGGCTTCGATGCGCCGTACGTGCCGGGCTGGGACTGCCATGGCCTGCCGATCGAGCACAAGGTCGAAACCACCTTCGGCAAGAACCAGCCGGCCGATCTGACCCGCGAGCGCTGCCGTGCCTACGCCACCGAACAGGTGGAGGAGCAGAAGGCCGGCTTCATCCGTCTTGGCGTACTGGGTGACTGGGACAACCCGTACCTGACCATGAACTTCGCCAACGAGGCCGGCGAAATCCGTGCCCTGGCGGAAATGGTCAAGAACGGCTTCGTGTTCAAGGGCCTCAAGCCGGTCAACTTCTGCTTCGATTGCGGCTCGGCACTGGCCGAGGCCGAAGTCGAGTACATGGACAAGAAGTCCGAAGCCATCGACGTGGCCTTCCCGGTCGCCGATGCCGACAAGCTGGCCGCCGCCTTCGGTCTGGCCAGCCTGAGCAAGCCCGCATCCATCGTTATCTGGACCACCACGCCCTGGACCATCCCGGCCAACCAGGCGCTGAACGTGCACCCGGAATTCACCTACGCCCTGGTCGACGTTGGTGATCGCCTGCTGCTGCTGGCCGAGGAAATGGTCGAAAGCTGCCTGCAGCGCTATGACCAGCAGGGTGAGGTGGTTGCCACCGCGCCGGGCGCGTCGCTGGACCTGATCAACTTCCGTCACCCGCTGTACGAGCGGCTGTCGCCGATCTACCTGGCCGACTACGTCGAGCTGGGTGCTGGTACCGGTATCGTTCACTCCGCGCCGGCCTACGGCGAAGACGACTTCCGTACCTGCAAGGCGTACGGCATGAGCAACGACGAGATTCTCAACCCGGTGCAGAGCAACGGCGTGTACGCCGAGTCGCTGCCGCTGTTCGGCGGCCAGTTCATCTGGAAGGCCAACCCGGCCATCGTCGCCAAGCTCGAAGAGGTCGGTGCGCTGCTCAAGCACGCCACCATCAGCCACAGCTACATGCACTGCTGGCGCCACAAGACGCCGCTGATCTACCGCGCCACCGCGCAGTGGTTCGTCGGCATGGACAGCCAGCCGAAGGAGGGTGGCACCCTGCGTGAGCGCTCCCTGGCGGCCATCGAGGAAACCAAGTTCGTCCCGGCCTGGGGCCAGGCGCGCCTGCACAGCATGATCGCCGGTCGTCCGGACTGGTGTATCTCGCGTCAGCGCAACTGGGGCGTACCGATCCCGTTCTTCACTCACAAGGAGAGCGGCGAGCTGCACCCGCGTACCGTCGAACTGATGGAGGAGGTGGCGGGGCGCGTCGAGCAGCAAGGCATCGAAGCCTGGTTCAAGCTGGACGCCGCCGAGCTGCTGGGCGCCGAGGCCGATCAGTACGACAAGAGTCGCGACACCCTGGACGTGTGGTTCGACTCCGGCACCACCCACTGGCACGTGCTGCGCGGCTCACACGCTGACCTGGCGCATAGCAGCGGTCCGGTGGCTGACCTCTATCTGGAAGGCTCCGACCAGCACCGTGGCTGGTTCCACTCGTCCCTGCTGACCGGTTGCGCCATCGACGGCCACGCGCCGTACAAGGAACTGCTGACCCACGGCTTCACCGTCGACGAGCAGGGCCGCAAGCAGTCCAAGTCGCTCGGCAACGTGGTTGCGCCGCAGAAGGTCATCGACAGCATGGGAGCCGACATCCTGCGCCTGTGGGTGGCCTCGACCGACTACTCCGGCGAAATGGCCGTCTCCGACCAGATCCTGCAGCGTAGTGCCGATGCCTACCGTCGCATTCGCAACACCGCGCGCTTCATGCTGGCCAACCTCAATGGCTTCAACCCGGCTACCGACCTGCTGCCGGCCGAGCAGATGCTCGATCTGGACCGCTGGGCCGTCGACGCCACCGCGCGCCTGCAGGACGAGCTGACCGAGGCCTACGGCGAGTACCGCTTCTGGAACGTGTATTCCAAGGTGCATAACTTCTGCGTGCAGGAGCTGGGCGGCTTCTACCTGGACATCATCAAGGACCGCCAGTACACCACCGCGCCGGAAAGCATCGCCCGCCGTTCCTGCCAGAGCGCGCTGTTCCACATCTGCGAGGCGCTGGTGCGCTGGGTCGCGCCGATCCTGGCGTTCACCGCCGAGGAAATCTGGCAGTTCCTGCCGGGCGAGCGCGCCGAGTCGGTGATGCTGGCCACCTGGTACGAAAACCTGGCGCGTCTGCCGCAAGGTTTCGAGCTGGACAACGCCTACTGGGAGCGCGTCATGGCGGTCAAGGGCGCGGTCAACAAGGAACTGGAGGCCATGCGTGCGAGCAAGGCCATCGGTGCCAGCCTGCAGGCGGAAGTCACCCTATTCAGTGACGACGCCCTGAGCGGCGATCTGGCCAAGCTCGGCGACGAGCTGCGCTTCGCGCTGATCACCTCGGCTGCTGCCACCGCGCCCCTGGCGGATGCGCCGGCCGATGCCGTCGCTACCGAGGTGCCGGGTTTGAAGCTGAAGATCGTCAAGTCTGCGCATGCCAAGTGCGGTCGTTGCTGGCACCTGCGCGCCGACGTCGGCAGCCACGCCGCGCATCCGGAGCTGTGCAGCCGCTGTGTGAGCAACATCGAGGGTGACGGTGAGGTGCGCAAGCATGCCTGATACCTCGCGCTTCGGGCATTTGCCCTGGCTGTTGCTGAGTGTGCTGATTCTGGTCGTCGACCGCGTCAGCAAGGACTTCTTCGAAGGCAGTCTGAGCATGTACCAGCGTATTCAGGTCATCCCTGATTACTTCGACTGGACCCTGGCCTACAACACCGGCGCGGCATTCAGCTTCCTGGCCGATGCCGATGGTTGGCAGCGTTGGTTCTTCGCCGCCATCGCGGTGGTGGTCAGCGTGGTGCTGGTGGTCTGGCTCAAACGCCTCAAGCGCCACGAGACCCTGTTGGCCGTGGCGTTGGCCATGGTCTTGGGCGGTGCGTTGGGTAATCTGTACGACCGCGTGGTGCTCGGTCACGTGGTCGATTTCATCCTGGTGCACTGGCAGAACCGTTGGTATTTCCCGGCGTTTAATCTCGCCGATAGCTTCATCACCATCGGCGCCATCCTGCTGGCGCTGGATATGTTCAAGAGCGACAAGTCCGCGAAGGAGGCTGCGCAATGACAGACTTACGCATCGGTCCGGACAGGGAAGTGACGCTGCATTTCGCCCTCAAGCTGGAAAACGGCGATGTGGTCGACAGCACATTCGACAAGCAGCCGGCGACCTTCAAGGTTGGCGATGGCAATCTGCTGCCGGGTTTCGAACAGGCGCTGTATGGCTTCAAGGCCGGCGACAAGCGTAGTGTGCAGGTGCAGCCGGAGCAGGGCTTCGGTCAGCCCAACCCGCAGAACGTGCAGATCATGCCGCGCAGCCAGTTCGAGGGCATGGAGCTTTCCGAAGGGTTGCTGGTGATCTTCAACGATGCCGCCAATACCGAGCTACCCGGCGTGGTCAAGGCGTTCGATGACAAGCAGGTCACCATCGACTTCAACCATCCGCTGGCCGGCAAGGTGCTGCAGTTCGATGTGGAAATCATCGAGGTCAAAGCGCTCTGACCTGCACCGCCGCTCCGTAGGAGCGGCTTCAGCCGCGAAGCTCTTCTTGCAGCCTGCACTGATCCCGCGCAGGCTGTATCTTCCGGGATCGACTCCGCATGTCTTTGCGATCCCCGATCAATACCGAGACAGCCAGCATGCATATCAAACTCGCCAATCCCCGCGGTTTCTGCGCCGGCGTTGACCGCGCCATCGAAATCGTCAACCGCGCTCTGGAAGTATTCGGCCCGCCCATCTACGTGCGTCATGAAGTGGTGCACAACAAGTTCGTGGTCGAGGACCTGCGTGCCCGCGGCGCGGTGTTCGTAGAAGAGCTGGACCAGGTGCCGGACGACGTCATCGTCATCTTCAGTGCCCACGGCGTCTCCAAGGCCGTACGCGACGAGGCCGAGCGCCGTGGCCTCAAGGTCTTCGACGCCACCTGTCCGCTAGTCACCAAGGTGCATATGGAAGTGGTGCGCTACAGCCGCGAGGGGCGTGAGTGCATCCTCATCGGTCACGAAGGCCACCCGGAAGTCGAAGGCACCATGGGCCAGTACGACGCCAGCAATGGCGGCGCTATCTATCTGGTGGAAGACGAGGCGGACGTCGCCGAGCTGCAGGTGCGCAACCCTGAGAACCTGGCGTTCGTCACCCAGACCACTCTGTCCATGGATGACACCAGCAAGGTGATCGACGCCCTGCGCGCCAAGTTTCCCGCCATCGGCGGCCCGCGCAAGGACGATATCTGCTACGCCACGCAGAACCGCCAGGACGCGGTCAAACAGCTCGCCAGCGAATGCGACGTGCTGCTGGTGGTCGGCAGCCCCAACAGCTCCAACTCCAACCGCCTGCGTGAGCTGGCCGAGCGTATGGGCACGCCGGCCTATCTGATCGACGGCGCCGAAGACATGCGTGCCGAGTGGTTCGAAGGTATGAAGGGTATTGGCATTACCGCTGGCGCCTCAGCCCCGGAGGTTTTGGTACGCGGCGTGGTGGAACAGCTGCGTGCGTGGGGGGCGGCGGGGGAGACGGAACTGGATGGGCGGCCGGAGAACATTACGTTCTCGATGCCGAAGGAGTTGAGGGTTAAGCACGTTTAGATATTGGTATAGAAACAGCAAAAAACCGGCTAGAAGCCGGTTTTTTATTTTGCTTGTCTACCAGCAGTTTTCAACTGTACCAGTGCCTGTTTCGGTCTTTATACCTTGACTGTTAAGCCCAAGGTTACCGCATTGCGCGTCGGCTGCTTGGGGGCCCACTGCAGTGGCAACAAGCCTCACGCAGCGGGCTAGTGGCGTGCCTGCCGCGCATGCTTCGGCAGCAATACTATACCTCCCTTCATCGCTAACTACTGGAGCGTTAGCTGCAATGCCCGGGAAGGCTAGCCCACCAACGCCTAGGTTGGTGGTATAGCTTTGATTCTGAGAATAGAAGCGCTCCTGAGCCTGCATGATCTGTGTCAGCTTTGCGTGACCGTCTGAGCGGCCTGCCTTGAGCAGGTACTGCTGATAGTTGGGGTAGGCGATGGCGGCTAGTACGCCGATTATCGCCACCACAATCATAAGTTCAATCAGTGTGAAGCCGCGCTGTTGTCGCATCAGTTTTCTCTCCAGTAGGTCGTGGATACTGGTGCGGGATTTTCGCAGAACTCTGTACCCTCCACGCAGCCGTCTGGCCCCGGTTTGTCGCCACCGCCAGCCCCCAAGCCGCCAATTTCCGAGCCGTTAACAATGTTCGGGGTGCCGTCATCGGAGAACACGATTGCTGGAGAGGGTGGAATCCCCGAGCGCACCAAGGCATAACTACGAATTGGCACCTCATTCTTGGTAAAGATCGCGCCGGCGTCGATCAGGCTAAGGGCGTAGGCTCGGCCGCGACCGACGTCTGGACCGCAGGTGGTGACGGTCTCACCTCGTGGACTGAATGTGTTGAACAGTACCGCGCCACGGAAGGACAAGGACGCAGAGAGTATTTTCTCGCCCTTTGGTAGGCGAAGGAACCAGCCCTTGCTATTGGCCAGCAACGATCGGTTAGGTACGTAACTGTTTCCAGGGGTCAGTTGAGCATAGAGAGTATTTATCTGATCGCGCAGTGCCGGCAGGCCATTGGTTTCATCGAGTGTTGCCAGTTGCGCCTGATCAACCAGGAACTGATAGGCTTCGAACTCCGTCAGGTCGTCGCCGTAGATCTCCTTGGCTGCGGCCAGCTGTTCCGGCGTGAGCAACCCTGAGCCTTGGTCATAGGCGGCGCTGGAGATCAGGTTGGCGTTCACCTGCGCTGCGTCAGACTGGGCGCGAAGGTCGTTGCGGGTGTTCTCCAGCTGTGCAATCAGCGCCACATTGCTGGTCAGGTTGGCCGCGTTATTCGCGAGCGCGGTGTTCTTGCTCGCCTCGTCGCGGGCCAGTAGGTCGGCCTCGTTTGGTGCCGGGGAGGCCGATCCGGTCAGGGCCTGCAATTCGGACAGTGCTTGGCTTATCGCGGTGTTGTCCCCTGCACTGATTGCGCTATTGAGCTGCGCTAGAGCGTCTTGCAGGGCAGTGCTGGTTTGGCCGTCATTGAGATCGTTGCGTTGATCCGCCTCGGGGCTAGCGGCATAGCTCTGGTTCAGGCCGTCCAGGTCGGCTTGTAGGTTGGTGATGGTCTCATCACTAGCAGAGGCCGCCTTGGCGTCGAGAAGCGCCTGCTCTTTATCGATAATGGCTTGGTAGAGGGTGCTCAGCCCACTTTGCAGACTGATTAGAGCACCGTAGCTTTCGGCTAGCGACTGGCTATAGGTGGACAGCGCTTGCTGTTTCGCTTCTGACTGATCGCGTGCACTTGAGGCGGCGTCGTAGGCAGTTTGAGCGTCACTAAGCGCCTGCAAGTTCTGTGGAGAGCTATCTGCGTCATAGGCTGCCTGAGCGGCATTACGATTGGCGAGCGCTGTATCGTAGGCGACTTGCTTGCTGGCCAGGTCGGCTTCGGCATCGGTACGCGCCTGCTGCATGGCTTTTAGGGTTTGCTGGCTTTCCAGTAGGCCTTGCTGCAACTTGTTCTGCTCAACGCTTTCGACCGCATGGGGTTGCAGGTAGGGGTCGGCGGCCATGATGGCGTCGATCTGGGCTTGAGTGTCATTGGCGCTACTATTCGCCTGCAGCATCGCGTTGTATGCCGCAGTGAAGCCGGACGAATCCTTGTAGGCGTTGAACACATCTCGAGCTGAGCCTACGGAAGCATTCAAGGCATTGATCTTGGCCTCGAGCTCCGCAATGTCCTCAAGTATCTTCGCAGCCTGGGCGTCTGTCAGGTCGACGCTGGATACGTCCACCAAGTCGCTCTCGGTCATGGTGGTGTAGGTGCTCGGTTTGTTGAAAACATTGGCATCTCGCAGCACGTAGAAACGATCGATGGTGTCCTCGTTGAGTGGGTGAGCGCGGTAGCCCGAACCGAGGGAGATTGTGAAGTAGGTCTTGCCGCCGCGTTCACGGATCAATGCCACGTCCGGCGTGCTGAAAAACCTACGATTACTCAGGGCTGTGTCACCGCCAAGGCTGGCGATACGGCCACCGGTTGCCAGGTTGGCTGCACCGGTGTTGGCATTGTTGATGTCGAAGCGGAAAACCTGCGCCCTGCTATCGGCTGCATACAGAATATCGGCTAGGCCATCTCCGTTGATATCGATGATCACCGGGTCAGCGGGCATGCTATGGGTCATGTTGGGCAGTTGCAGATTGGCTCCAGTTTCTGTTGTGTGGCCGGCTCGCCAGATCAACTTGCCGGTTTCAGCGTTGACGATATACAGGCTGTTGCCATAGCTGTCGTTCGCCAGCGGTGTATTGGGGCTGTCGTTGTCCTGCTGGGGATCGTAGCCGCCGCTGAAGATGAGCACCTTGGTCTTTGTACCGTTGACGTTGATGTCGGCCAGTTTGGGGGTGGACCAGGTCTGACCCAATTTTTCGAAGCCGGGAGTAGTGCCACCTTTGATCACCCATTTCATTGCAGGAGCGCTTATTGTGCCGACATCCAGCGCATAGTAATTGCGGCCCCCGCGGCGCATGCCGGCGTAAAGAATGCTCTTGGCGATATCACGAGTTTTGGTCGCAGTGTTGAGTGCGCCGTATTCAACCCAGAGGTTGAACTGACCGTCCATACCATAGCGCTTGTTCTCGGAGCCCTTGGGGTCGCGGTAATAGGCATCGAGGTTGGGCAGCAGCTCTTTCGGAATGAACGCGAACTGTTCTTCGCCAGTCTTGGGGTCGACGGCATGGATGAAGCCCTCATTGGTGCCGAAGAACATATAGAGCTGTTCGGGGGATGTCGTTTCACCCTTCTTGGCTTTTTCGACGCGCAGGAGGTCCTCATCGGTCTTGTAGGCTACCAGGCGAGGTTCGTTGTGCAGCACATCAGCCAGTTGCTGGCGCGCTTGGTCTCCATCGTCAGGATCCAGACCGCGCCCCCACTTGATGGCGCGCTCTCTTGCGGTGGCGCTAGTGACGCCCATGAGGGCATTGGTAATGGCGTTATTGCCCGTGGTCAGAGCATACGCGCTAGTGCTCAGTAGCACGCTGCCGGTAACCCCCGCGCTGGCCGTCGGGGAGCGGTCGGCAGCTGTCCAGGTGTAGATGTTGCGACTGCTAGGGCTGCTCAGCATACCGGCTACACCGCCCTTGGCCACATCTCTGCCGTCAAGCGATGACCAATAACTGGACGCACTTTCTTTGAAGAAGCCCGTTGCTTCGTCGACTGCCGGTTGACCGTTCTTGTCGACGATCTGTGCTGCAACGGTTTTGCCTTGTGCATCGGTGTTCTCGGGCTTGAGTGTGTAGCGTTTGACGTTGCCGACCCAGCGCGCACCCTCGGCCGGGCGAAACAGCGCGTAATAGAGGTCATTGCGGAAGCCCAGGTTGTTATATGCACTCACCGCGACACTGGGGGTGGCGAAGGTGGTGTTCTCGGCCAGGATTTCCACCAAGATCGACTTGAGCGCCGATACCAGACCGGAGGTGTTGTCTGTGGTGAAATAGCGACCGTTGCCAGCAGTGGCAGTATTCTGCAGTAGCGTCTGGTTGGTGGTGAAACCGATGGTGTAGGTACTGATGGTCTGTTTGCCCGGCTGGCTGCTGCTAACGTCTTGGTTGGCCAGGTGCTCTGCAAGATGAGGCATGCATTGGCCATTACCGCTACCACAGCTGCTCGCGAGATATTGAGAATTCGCTGCGCCAGGAGTGTTGACCAGTGCTCGGATATCCGCGTTGGCAGAGTTATCAGATGTCGGCGCTCCGTCAGTCAGCAGGATGATATTGCTTTTCTGGCAGGAGTATTCAATGGGGGATTTATAATTGTTTCCATTCTTTGATGCAGCTACGCTCGGGTAGCTAGTTCTGTATCCGCCGCTGCCGTTGTCATTCTCAAATGCTGCCCATGTGTTATTTCCAAATTTTGGTCGTAGGCCCTTCATGTATAGGGCTGCTTCATAGTAACTTTCAGAAAGAGGTGTGTTTGAGTATGCGTACAGTCTGTTTAGTTCTGTTTTGAATGCTTGCGCGTTACTGCTGACACGTGCTAGCGGAATAGCAACCATCCCGCCTTCATATGAGTTAGAGGAGTCGAAGTGCATTAGTCCGATGTTTACATCGTCACTTAAGCGCAGTTCTTCTATGAGCTGATTGGTTACATCTTTTACGACCTGAAGGCGTGTCTGCTCGTAAGTTCTATTCCTACCACTGCCTTTGGTAACACAACGGTTTCGAATGTCTCGATCCGCGATGGCACAAGTCGTGCCAGGAACTGCAGAGTCCATGGATCCAGAGTTATCGATGACAAACATCAGGTTGGGGCGAACCTGCTGGTCTTCTGGCAGTTTTCGACTAACGTAGATTTCAGTGTCGTCTGCCAATGCAGTCTGAGCAGTTAGGCCAACATACATGAAGCTGCCGAGGACGAGTGAGAATGAGCGAATGTTCATATTCTATAGTGTCCTGTTACTTGGCGACGATTTCATGGATGGAGTCAATAGGTTTGTTCTGCAGAAAGACGGTCCCTTTCAGGGTTTGGCCATTCTGCAAGCTATCGGCCGTCATTCTTTGACCGTTGATATAAACAAAAGCGCCCGGTGCGAAGGGTAATAGACGAAGGGGGCATTCCGGGCAGGGGCGTAGTTCGCCGTAGGGGTGGCCGCCTGTCATACGAATGGTGGCTTCAATCATCTCTAGTGGGGTATAGCTGTTGATATCTTCCTCAGCATATACGCCAGCGTTCAAGGTCATGCCAATAGGTAGCATAAGAGCGGCTAAAAATTTGTACATATTGAGTCTCCCTAGCCCTTGGTATTCATGAAGACCAGGCCTTGCGACTGATCCGAATAGGCGCCGTTGTTCAGCTGCGAGCGGGTTTGCAATTCATAATCAGTGCATTCGAAGCGTTCGAGGCTTGCACCCGTGCAGAGACTTGGGCGGGTAAACCGCACCACGGTAAAACCGGGGGCAGGGATGGGAGTTTGCGTGTCTACCCCTCTGCCTGCAGTGCTGGCAGGAAGACCGAGCACCTGCAGCTGGGCGGCGGTAAGCGTTTTCGGATATCCGCCATCACCGTCGGAGTAACGGCCCGCGTTCAGCGCTTCCAGCAAAGGCATGCGACCAGAAAGGCTGCTATTGAATACCAGAAGTTCGGAGCGAATCTCGTTCTGGGCCAGCTGGAAAGTTTCGTTACGGAATTGCGAGTTACTGGCCATTCGCTCTTCCAAGGTAGAAAACTGCATGGCGGTAATGCCGGCGATTGTGAGCACGACCAGAAATACCAGTGCAACGATCAGGGTGGCACCGGTCTGACGGGATGGGGCTGTAATATTCATGGCGCCTGACCTCAAAGAGTGTTGCGTAACTTGATAGTGGTGGTGAATATCTGACGGGCTCTGCCGTCATCAAAAACTGCCGTCGGAGCAGCATCCAGCAATACATAGCGGCGCGCCGGGGCGGGCGGGTCTACGCGGTCGATCGAGTTGGCCAGGACGGCGATACGAACCGCTACGACGTCGTTCCAAGCGTTCAATGCGGTAACGCGGTCGGCAGACACATATTGGTTGACGTTATTGCGATCACCGCTGGTGCTGATTCCATACTGGATTTGCAGCGCATCCACCCCATCAATCAGCGGTGAAACACCGGGGCCTGCGACCCATTCGCCGGCGCCTTTGGTGAAGTTCCAAGACCTACAGCCAAGCGCGGAGGGAGCACCGTTGGCTCCAGGGATAATTTCAAAATGGTTGATTATCAGATCCGTATTGGCGGTGGAGCCGGTGAGGGTATTGCCCAGGCAATCTCGACGGGCGCCCTCGAGCATTCGTGGCTGCAATGCAAAACCAATGGTATCTGACGCGTTACCTGCCCCCTGAGAGCTGCAGACGCGTGGAGTATTACAGTTAGCGGCGCCAGGTGTCGCGATAGGGTTAGGTGGCGCGGTTGTTGAGTTGGCTGCTTCTACATAGCCGGCATGGCGTGCACTTTGAGCGATAAACTCCAGTGCAAAACGTCCGTTTTCTTGTAGGCGCGACGCTGCTTCGTTGCTGGCGTAAGTTTGCTTCGAGGAGAAAAATACCTGAATGACGCCAGTCAGCAGCAACATGCTGATGACCACAGCCACCAAGAGTTCGACAATGGAGAAGCCGCACTGCTTGGGGAGCTGAATGGACTCGCGATAGTTCATCGTTCAATCCTCAACTCAGTTGTGGCACCGTCGCTCGTAGCAGCATTGGGGGGGCTTCGGTTGAGCCAGTTCAGGCTCAGGTCGAGGCTGTTTCCGGCAGCAGTAGCGTCAACCAGATTGCCGACTGCTGGAGGAGTTATGAAGTCTCGGCTATTGAAGCGTGCGTCGATGGTGTTGAAGTTAGCAATTGCGGCATAGCTGCACTGTGCCTCCCAGGCATCGAAGGCCGCCATCTGAGAGGCATTACACTCGCTGGCGTTGACTTTAGCCCCGGTGCTTGGGTTGTAGTAGTCTGCACACATACGAGCGGGCAACACTGCACAGTTTTGCGCGGTGGCATATTCGGCTGCGGTACCATCCGGGTTGGCGCGCATGCGCTCGATGAAGTCTTGCATCAGCCAGACCGACTGTGAGCGTTGACCGCTGTCGGCAGTGCTTTGCAGCGAGCTAAGCTGCATGGCAGCGAGCCCCAGAAGGCCGACGGTGAATATCAGTAGAGCGACCAGTACCTCGATTAGCGAAGCGCCGCGCTGCGTGTATGAAGATGAGTTCATATGCATTCCTTGACTGTCAGCAGGCCGCGTCGCGCGTCGTTTTTTCAATTTCCGCTCGGCCGAGTGGGGTCAGCGTAATGCACCGAGCATTGTCGCCAGTAGACTTTAGATTTGGCGATGTCACTTTAAGAAATGCATTAACGTTGTTTGATGCGGCGCCGTTGCGGCGGAGAATCAGAACTGGTGGGTTGCCGATGCCCGAGCTGGTAATGCTCACGCCGTTGGTTGCGGCGAAGACCCGAATAACGTCCGCATGATTACAGTCATTGCCAATGGTGGCGGGGCCTATACACCAGCCATCGCTCCAGCCATTGGCGGTGCCTGTGCGTGGAATGACGCGAACATCTTGATTGAGCTTGAGTGCCTCGCTTCTGGCAAATGCAAGAGAAAGCATCATTTCATTCGCTTTAGAGCTTACGCGTTGTTTGATAGCGAAATCGGTGATAGCCGGCATAGCTATAGCCAGAATGATCCCCAGTATCACCAAGGTGATCATCAACTCGATAAGGGTGAATCCGTGTTGTCGCTTCATCTGGCTGAGTCCTTGCAATGTGCTTCACATCATTGCTGCTCATACCAAGCGCTTCAAGGGCAGTCGGGACGTCTGGTGGCTTTGTGGTGCCGAATGGTCGAGCGGTATGCTCATGGTGGGCAGCGTGCGCCTTCTTCCGATGTTTTTATCCGGCCTTGGCGACTGATTACTAATGCTCCTGCTTTCGCGCCGACTTTGGTCGGGCATAGGCTCATCGTGCCGTTACTGACGAACGTGACTCCCTGGCTGCTGAAATGGATTGAGTTATTCGGCAGCATTCCTCGCCAGTGCAGATTGATGCTGCTGGGCAGGTAGAGTGTGCTGATAATTTCTTCTCCCGGATCCAGGCGACGATTACCATTGCTATCGATAAAAGCGCTGATGCTTCCGCTCCAGCTTTGCCGGCAGATGCCTTGGTCTGATAGAGGGCAGAGAGTGGCCCGGCTCTGGTTGGTCATTGCCGTATAGCGGGCCTTACTGGTCATATGGAATAGTCCAGTTTTCAGGCTGTGCATCTGCTGGCGCTCTCGCCAGGCTGAGGAAGAGGGGACTGCCATGCCCATTAGCAAGCCGAGCACAGCCAGTGTTAGAAGTAGTTCGAGCAGGCTATAGCCCGCAATCTGGTTGGTTCTCATCCTGAGTCCCTTCTATTGCTGTCCCTGACATTTTTTAGATTAGAACAAACCCTAAGTTTTCCCAGTCGATCTGGAGTAATTGAATTTGTTGGATGTAATCGTGCTGGGTGGTGGCGCGCTGGGGCTGTTGTCGGCCCATATGCTGGCTTTGCGCGGTAAACAGGTGCTCCTTCTGGATCGTCAGGGTGTCGGCCGCGAATCCTCCTGGGCCGGTGGCGGTATCGTTTCTCCGCTCTACCCCTGGCGCTACAGCGCAGCGGTGACGGCGCTGGCGCATTGGTCGCAGGATTTCTATCCGGGCTTCGGTCGGCGGTTGCTGGATGAGACCGGGATCGATCCCGAGGTGCATGTCACCGGGTTGTACTGGCTGGATCTGGACGATGAGGCCGAAGCGCTGGCTTGGGCTGAGCGTGAAGGTCGGCCGCTGTTTTCGGTGGATGTGGCTGAGGCGTATCAGCGCGTGCCCGTTCTGGGGGATGGTTTTGCGCGTGCCATTCATATGCCGGGTGTGGCCAATGTGCGTAATCCCAGGTTGGTGAAGGCGCTGCGTGCGGCTTTGGCGGCGATGCCGAATGTGGAGTTGCGTGAGCACTGTCCTGTCACTGGCTTTATTCAGGGGGACGGACAGATCTGTGGTGTAACCACCGCAGAGGGTGAGGTTCGTGCCGAGCGTGTGGTTTTGGCTGCCGGGGCCTGGAGTGGTGAGTTGCTGGGGACGCTTGGTCTGGAATTACCCGTCGAGCCGGTCAAAGGACAGATGATTCTCTACAAGTGCGCCGAGGACTTTCTGCCCAGCATGGTGCTCGCCAAAGGTCGTTACGCGATCCCGCGGCGTGACGGGCATATCCTGATTGGCAGCACGCTGGAGTATGCAGGGTTCGACAAGACGCCGACCGATAACGCGCTGGATAGCTTGAAGGCTTCTGCCGAGGAGCTTTTGCCTGCACTCAAGGATGCCGAAGTGGTGGGGCATTGGGCCGGTTTGCGACCTGGCTCGCCGGAGGGCATTCCCTTTATCGGGGAGCTGCCTGCGCATCCCGGCCTATGGCTGAACTGCGGGCATTTCCGTAATGGACTGGTGCTGGCGCCGGCATCCTGTCAATTGCTGGCCGACCTGATGCTGGGGCGTGAGCCGATCATTGATCCTGCACCGTACGCGCCGGCCGGGCGGCTGGCGCAATAACCCAGCTGCTGGGCGTCAATCGATGCCCAGCTTCTTCAGTCGGTAGCGCATCGAACGGAAGGTCAGGCCGAGGCGCTGGGCGGCGGCCGTGCGGTTCCAGCGCGTCTCCTCCAGTGCCTGCATGATCAGCTTGCGTTCGATGTCTTCGAGGTAATCCTCCAGATTGTCGATCTGCGCCAGGCTGGCTTCGCCGGCTTCGCTGTTCGGGCCGCTGGCGTCGGCCAGGCGCAGGTCGCTGGGGGTGATCTGGTCGTCTTCGCACAGGGTGTAGGCGCGTTCGAGCATATTCTCCAGTTCGCGCACATTGCCCGGGAAGCGGTAGTTTTTCAGTTTCTCCAGCGCGTCGGGGTGCAGCTTGGCGGCGCAAAGGCCAGTGCCTTCGGCCAGGCGCGCGAGCATCACGCTGGCCAGTTGCGCGATGTCTTCACGCCGTTCGCGCAGCGGCGGGACGCGCAGTTCGATGACGTTGAGGCGGTAGTAGAGGTCCTGGCGGAAGCGGCCGGCAGCGACTTCGGCGGCGAGGTCCTTGTGGGTGGCGCAGAGAATGCGCACATCGACCACCACCTCCTGCTGGCCGCCGACGGCCCGCACGGCTTTTTCCTGAATCGCGCGCAGCAGTTTCACTTGCATCGGCAGCGGCAGGTCGGCGACTTCGTCGAGGAACAGCGTGCCGCCATTGGCCGCCTGGAACAGGCCCTGCTTGTCTTCGATGGCGCCGGTGAAGCTGCCTTTCTTGTGGCCGAAGAACTCGCTTTCCATCAGCTCCGAAGGGATCGCGCCGCAGTTGACCGGTACGAATGGCTGTTCCACGCGTGGGCCCTGTTCGTGAATCAGGCGGGCGACCAGTTCCTTGCCGCTGCCTGACTCACCGCTGATGTAGACCGGTGCCTGGCTGCGCGAGAGCTTCTGAATCTGTTTGCGCAGCGACTTCATGGGAGGCGAGTCACCCAGCAGGCGACTGTCTACCGGGGCTTCTTCTCCTTCGGGTGAGCGAATGCGCAGGGCGGTGGCGACCAGTTCGCGCAGGCGGCCCAGGTCCACCGGCTTGGTAAGGAAGTCGAAGGCGCCGGCCTTGAGCGAGTGGATCGCGGTATCCAGGCTGCCGTAGGCAGTGATCATCGCCACGGGAACCTGTGGGTGGCGCTGCTGGATGTGCTGCACCAGATCGAGGCCAGTGCCGTCGGGCAGGCGCATGTCGGTCAGGCACAGGTCGAAGGGTTCACGCGCCAGCCATTCGCGCGCTTCCTTGACGTTGCGGGCGCTGCGGGTGTCCAGCTTCATGCGTCCGAGGGTGATTTCCAGCAGTTCGCGGATATCGGGTTCGTCGTCGACGATCAGGGCTCTCTGACGGTTCATGTTCAGCTCAGTTTGCGCGGATGGGCGAAGGTGATGCGGAAGCAGCTGCCGCCTCCTTCACGAGGTTTATAGTCGAGGCGGGCCTGGTTGCTCTGGCACAGTTCGCGAGAGATATACAGGCCAAGGCCGGTGCCCTTGTTCTCGGTGGTGTAGAAGGGCTCGAAGATGTGCTGCTCCTGCTCGGGGGGCACGCCGGGGCCGTCATCGAGAATCTCCAGCACCGGCAGGTCGCTGGCTTCGTCACGGAACAGTCGCAGCCAGACCTGGCCGACTCGGTGCTTTTGTGCACTGTAGCGTAGGCCGTTCTGCACCAGATTGGTCAGTACCTGGGTCAGTTGGTGCGGGTCCATGCGCGTTTGCAGGCTGCCGCCCTGGGTTTCCAGGTGGATCTGCCGGTCAGTCGGTGCCGAGCTGCGGAACTCGCTGGCGAAGCGGTGCAGCCAGTATTTCAGGTCTAGCAGCTGTGGCTCGGCCTGGCGCCGACGCGAGAGTTGCAGCACGTTCTCGATCACCAGGTTCATACGCTTGGAGTGGTCCTGAATGATCTGCGCCAGGCGTTGATCAGGGCCTTGCAGGTCTTCGGACTCCTGCAGCAACTGGGCGGCGTGGCTGATCGCGCCCAGCGGGTTGCGGATTTCATGGGCGATGCCGGCAGTCAGGCGGCCGAGCGAGGCCAGTTTGAGCTGCTGCGCCTGCTGAGCGATCTGCGAGATGTCGTCGAGAAACACCAGGGTGTGCTGCTGGTCGCCGCGCTGCAGGGAAATGAAGCTGGGCTGCAGCATCGGGCCGTCGACCTGCGCTTGCAGGCTGTCCGGGCGCAGGGTCGGGTTGTGCAGCCACTGTTGCAGGCGTTTGACCAGTTCGGGGCAGTGCGGGTCGATGATTTTGCCGCTGAGTTCGCCACGCCCGAGCAGTTGCGTCGCCCCCTGGTTGGCCAGCAGCACGCGATGCTGGGTGTCGAGCACCAGAATGCCGGTGCGCATGCGTTGCAGGATCTGATCGTTGAGTTCTTCCAGGTTGGCGACATCGGCCGCGCGTTGTTCGGCCAGGCTTTCGCTGACCTGCAGGCGGCGGGTGATGCCCTGGATGAACAGGGCCCCGGCGAAGCACAGGGCACCGAGCGCGCCAGCCTGCACGTACTGCGCGGCCGCGGCGGGACGGCTCAGGCTGAGATAGAAGGTCAGGTAGATCAGTGCCATCGCGGCGATGGCGGCGATCAGCAGGCCGATGCGCCCACGCAGCAGGATGTTGGCGATGGCCACCGCCACCACCAGTAGGTTGCCGATGCCGCTGGGCGTGCCGCCAGCGGCGTAGAACAGCGCTGAGAGGAAGATCACGTCGACCAGCGCCAGGCTGAACAGCTGCATCAGGTGCTTGGGCCTGTGCACCAGTACGGCGATGAAGATATTGAGGATCAGGTAGACCCAGCTGCCGGTACGAAACAGCTCGATGTGCACGACATCCAGCAACTGCGAGTCGAGATTGCTGGAAATCAACAGAATCAGCGCCAGGCCGATGCTCAGGCGATAGAAGTGATAGAGCCTGAGGATGCGCCGTCCCTGAGTACCCGCTTGCAGGCTGAGGTCAGCGGTCACCGGTGTGCGGGCCTTGTTCGAGATGCGCCTGGCTGCAATACCACTGCTGACCCTGGTTCAGCGCCTGTGGCTTGGGCACGTGCACCCCGCAATGTGCGCAACGTACCATGGGGGCCGCGGCATCCTCGATGGGGCGAGTGCTTTTGGGTTTGCTGATGAAGCGGCGCCAGATCCAGATCGCAGCGAATATGATCGCGATCCAGAACAGCAGGCGAAAAAGACCCATGTTGTGCTCTTCTGTTCGTTTAAAGCCGGCAGTTTAGCCAAGCCGAGTGCATCGGCACAGTATCCACATGACAGCCTGTGCGCTGTTTCCTGGCTGCGCGGCTGTACTCGTTGCGATATCCACTCGAAAACGGGCAATAAAAAGGGAGGCCTTGGCCTCCCTTGTTTACTGTCAGCGCAATCAGTCGAACAGACCGAAGGTCAGATAGCTCCAGAACGAGCGCTTCTTGGCGGTTTCGCCGGTCTTGGCGTCCTGCTGCAGTTCGGCAGGAATCTGCTGCTCAGCGTCTTCGTACTGGCGGATCACGTCCTGGCTGGCGCGGGTTTCGCCCGGTGGCAGCGGCGTGTCGGTTTCGATCAGGCCGAGGGTGGCCTTGGCCAGCCAGGAGCGGTTGTCGGATTCTTCCTCGAGCGGGACGAACTCGCCGCTTTCCAGGCTCGGATGATCAGGGTAGTTGAGCTTGAGGGTTTCCAGGCTGGTGGCAGCCAGATCGTCCAGCGACAGGCGCTGATAGGCTTCGGTCATGATCGCCAGGCCGTCACCGACCGACGGAGTTTCCTGAAAGTTTTCCACCACGTAGCGGCCGCGGTTGGCGGCGGCGACATAGGCCTGGCGGGTCAGATAATAGTGGCCAACGTGTATTTCGTAGGCGGCCAGCAGGTTGCGCAGGTAGATCATGCGCTGCTTGGCATCGGGCGCGTAGCGGCTGGTCGGGTAGCGGCTGGTCAGTTGTGCGAACTCGTTGTAGGAGTCGCGCGCGGCGCCCGGATCACGCTTGGTCATGTCCAGTGGCAGGAAGCGCGCCAGCAGGCCACGGTCCTGATCGAAGGACGCCAGGCCCTTGAGGTAATAGGCGTAGTCGACGTTGGCGTGCTGTGGGTGCAGGCGAATGAAGCGCTCGGCGGACGACTTGGTGGCCTCCGGCTCGGCATTCTTGTAGTAGGCGTAGATCAGCTCCAGCTGCGCCTGCTCGGCGTAGCGACCGAACGGATAGCGCGACTCCAGCGCCTTCAGTTTGGCAATGGCCTGGGTGTAGCTGCGGTTGTCCAGGTCGGCCTGGGCCTGCTGGTACAGCTCCACCTCGCTGAGGTTTTCATCGACCTCCGGCTGCTTGGAAGAGCAGGCGGCGGTAAGGGCGAGGATGGCGATCAGCAGCAGGTGTTTCACTTGCATGGCGGCTTGCGTCCCTGTGACGGCCGCGCGGCCGTCCTGTTATGATGAGCGCCCCCGGAAAACCCTGGGGCAAAGACGCCGTATTTAACCACAAGCCTGTCGCCGAAACCAAAGGCCAGGCTCCCGCCGTTGCCGAAGATGACTTCTATAGATAAACAGCTGATCCAACTCCAGGCCATCGTTCCCTTTGAACAAGGCGGTCAACGCCTCGACCAGGTGGCTGCGCAGCTGTTTGGCGAGTACTCGCGTTCGCGGCTTTCCACCTGGATCAAGGACGGTCGCCTGACCGTCGATGGTGCCGTGGCACGCCCGCGCGATACCGTGCATGCCGGCTCGACCCTGGTGCTCGATGCCGAGCAGGAAGCGCAGGGCGAGTGGATCGCACAGGACATCGAGCTGAACATCGTCTACGAAGACGACCACCTGCTGGTAATCGACAAGCCTGCTGGGCTGGTCGTGCACCCGGCTGCCGGACACGCCGACGGCACCCTGCTCAATGCGCTGCTGCATCACGTGCCGGACATCATCAATGTGCCGCGTGCCGGCATCGTCCATCGTCTGGACAAGGACACCACCGGGCTGATGGTGGTGGCCAAGACCCTGCAGGCGCAGACCAATCTGGTCGAGCAACTGCAGAAGCGCAGCGTCAGCCGCATTTATGAATGCATCTGCATCGGTGTGATCACCGCCGGTGGCACCATCGACGCGCCCATTGGTCGCAGCTCCAGCCAGCGTCAGCGCATGGCGGTGACCGACGGCGGCAAGCCGGCGATCAGTCATTACCGCGTACTCGAACGCTATCGCTCGCACACCCATGTGCGGGTCAAGCTGGAAACCGGGCGTACCCACCAGATCCGCGTGCACATGAGTCATGTCGGCTATCCGCTGGTGGGCGATCCGGTTTACGCCGGGCGTTTCCGTATTCCGCCGGCTGCCAGCCAGAGCCTGGTGCAAAGCCTCAAGGAGTTTCCGCGTCAGGCCCTGCATGCGCGCTTTCTCGAGCTGGATCACCCGGCTACCGGTAAGCGCATGAAGTGGGAGTCGGCGCTGCCGGATGATCTGGTCTGGCTGCTGACCCTGCTGCGTCAGGATCGCGAGGCCTTCGTCGGGTGAGTACCCACGACTGGCTGACACCCGACTGGCCTGCGCCAGCCAATGTGCGCGCCTGCGTCACCACGCGTAGCGGCGGCGTCAGCGCTGCGCCGTACGAAAGCTTCAACCTGGGCGACCATGTCGATGACGACCCCGTTGCCGTGGCACGCAACCGTCAGCAGATGATCGATGTCCTGGGTTGCCAGCCGGCCTGGTTGCGCCAGGTGCATGGCATCGTCGTGGCGCCGGCGGACCCGGCGCAGGTCATCGAAGCCGATGGCAACTGGACGGCCACGCCCGGTATCGCCTGCACGGCGATGACTGCCGACTGCCTGCCGGCCTTGTTCTGCGACCGCGCCGGGACGCGCGTGGCGGCGGCCCATGCCGGCTGGCGCGGGCTAGCCGGTGGCGTACTGGAGGCGACCGTGCAGGTGCTGAACGTGGCGCCGCAGGAGCTGCTGGTCTGGCTTGGCCCGGCCATCGGTCCGGCCGCGTTCGAGGTAGGCGGCGAAGTGCGTGAGGCCTTCGTGCAACAGCATGCCGAGGCTGCCAGCGCATTCGTGCCCAGCGTCAATGCCGGCAAGTTCATGACGGATATCTACCAGCTGGCGCGCATTCGCCTGGCTGCCATCGGCGTTACCGCCGTCAGTGGTGGTGGCCTGTGCACCTACAACGACCCGCGGTTCTATTCCTATCGGCGCAGCGCCCGCACCGGGCGTTTCGCCTCGCTGATCTGGTTGCAACCCTGAGCGTAGGGTGGATCACGTTTTGTCGATCCACCAGAACAGCATTCTTCCAGTCCTTGTGTTCGTCCGGAAAATAGCTGGCAGAGCGGCCTGGGCGAGCTGTAGGACCGGCTTCAGCCGCGATGCATTTCGCGGCTAAAGCCGCTCCTACAGGTTTGTGGTTGCTTCATGTTCTGCGACTGGTTTTTTACCTGGTCGATCACGCCCCATAGCTCCCCACCTGGTATCCGCCTCGAAAGACCCGTCCATTCAGGTGTTCCGTTCTAACCCTCAATCACCAATATCAATAGTGCTGTGCCGAGCGAGACGACCGGTCATATGCTCGGCGCCATGAACAGCATTCGACTCGACAAGCGCGACCTGATCCTGAGCAAAGGCTCGGCGGTGATGACCCGGCGCGGCTATCACGGCACCGGCGTGCTGGAGATCGTCCAAGCGGCCGGGATTCCCAAGGGCAGCTTCTATCACTACTTCGCCAGCAAGGAAGACTTCGCCCTGCAGGCGTTGGCTTTCATCTATCGCCCGCGTCTGGCGCGATACGCCCAGGCGCTGAACGACCCAGCGCTGAGCCCGCGTGAGCGCATCCTTGGCTATTACCGTGAGCTGCTGGCGCACTTCGCCCGCCAGGATACGCCGCAGTACCACTGCTTCATCGGCAGCCTGAGTTTCGAAATGAGCGAGATGCTGCCGGCGATCGGCGCCGAAGTCGCGGCCATCCAGCAGGCCTCGGTGGACATCCTGCGCGGCTGCCTGGAGCAGGCGCAGGCCGCCGGTGAACTGCCGGCCGACGAGGACTGCGGCAACCTCGCCACCTTCATCAGCGACGCCTGGCAGGGCGTGCTCGCCCGCCTCAAGGTCGGCCGCAACCTGCAGCCGCTGCAAGCTTTCGTCACCCGCCTGGAGCGTTTGCTGCAGGCCTGATTACCCTTCAACCCCAGAGGAAAGATGATGAGCGCTCCCGTTCAAGCCCTGTTCGCCCCGTTCCGCCTCGGTAACCTGGAGCTGCCGACCCGTGTGGTCATGGCGCCGATGACCCGTTCGTTCTCGCCCGGTGGCGTACCCAATGCCCAGGTCATCGAGTACTACCGTCGCCGCGCGGCTGCGGGCGTGGGCCTGATCGTCACCGAGGGCACCACGGTCGGCCACAAGGCCGCCAATGGCTACCCGAACGTGCCGCGTTTCTACGGCGAAGAGGCCCTGGCCGGCTGGAAGCAGGTGGTCGACGCCGTACATGCCGAAGGCGGCAAGATCGTCCCGCAGCTCTGGCATGTGGGTAATGTGCGCAAGCTGGGCACCGAGCCGGATGCCAGCGTGCCCGGCTATGGGCCGATGGAGAAGGTCAAGGACGGTCAGGTGGTGGTGCATGGCATGACCCAGGCCGATATCGATGAGGTGATCGCCGCCTTCGCCCAGGCTGCGCGCGACGCCAAGGCCATTGGCATGGACGGCGTGGAGATCCACGGCGCCCACGGTTACCTGGTCGACCAGTTCTTCTGGGAAGGCAGCAACCAGCGCACCGATGGCTACGGTGGCGACCTGGCGGCGCGTTCGCGTTTCGCCATCGAGCTGATCCAGGCGGTGCGCGCGGCGGTCGGCCCGGACTTCCCGATCATCCTGCGTTACTCGCAGTGGAAGCAGCAGGACTACACCGCGCGTCTGGTGCAGACCCCGGAGCAGCTGGAAGCCTTCCTCAAGCCGCTGTCCGATGCTGGCGTGGACATTTTCCATTGCTCGACCCGCCGTTTCTGGGAGCCGGAGTTCGAAGGCAGCGACCTCAACCTGGCCGGCTGGACACGTAAGCTCACCGGCAAGCCGACCATCACCGTCGGCAGCGTCGGCCTGGATGGCGAGTTCCTGCAGTTCATGGTCAAGACCGACAAGGTGGCCGAGCCTGCCAGCCTCGAGAATCTGCTCGAGCGCCTGAACAAGCAGGAATTCGACCTGGTAGCGGTGGGGCGCGCGTTGCTGGTCGACCCGGACTGGGCGCTGAAGGTGCGCGAAGGTCGCGAGCAGGACATCCTGCCGTTCAGTCGCGAGGCGTTGACCACGCTGGTCTGAACCTGGCTTTCCAGGGCGCCGCGAGCCGGCGCCTGGTTTTCCCAGCCCCGGCACATCGGGGCTTTTTTATGGCTGCTGGTTGAGGGGGCGCCGTGCTCGGTATCGTGGCTGGTCCCGGTGCGCACGGCGCACCCTATGGGGAATGTATCAGTGCTCCGACGTTTTGCTCGGGATCGCCACCGGGGTGTCGACGTTTACCGGCTGGGTCCGCTCGGGCACCGGCTGCATGGCATTGCGCAGGTGTTGCTCGAACAGCGTGACGATGCCGTCCCAGCTCAGGTGGCTGGCGTGCCGACGGGCGTTGAGGCGGATATGCCGCAACACCTCCGTGTCACCCAGCAGGTCACAGGCCGCTTCGCAGAAGCCGGCCTCGTCTCCGGGGCGGGCGAGCATGCCGTTGTGGCCGTGATGGATATGCTGGGCGGCCGCTGCCTGGTCGTATGCCACCACGCCCAGGCTCGATGCCAGAGCCTCCAGCACCACATTGCCGAAGGTTTCCGAGAGGCTGGGGAACAGGAACAGGTCGCCCGAGGCATAGTGTGTGGCCAGCGCTTCCCCTCGTTGCAGGCCGCAGAAGTGCGCCTCCGGTAGCTGCGCCTGCAGGCTTGCACGCAGCGGCCCATCACCCACCAGGATCAGGCGCATGCGGCGCTGCGGGTGAGTTGCCTGCAGGGCGTGGAAGGCCTTGACCAGCAGACCGAGGTTCTTCTCTGCGGCCAGACGTCCAACATGCAGCACGGCCAGGTCATCGGGCCCCAGACCCCAGCTTTCGCGCAGGGCATCGCTGCGCCTGCGTGGATGGAACAGCTGGCTGTCGACCCCTCGGGCGAGCAGGGCCAGGCGTTCGAAGTCACGACGTTCGAGATCGACCTTCTGGCCGATGCTCGGTACCAGGGTCAGTTGCGTGCGGTTGTGGAACCAGCGCAGGTAGTTGGTCATCGCCCGCGTCAGCAGGCCGATACCGTAGTGCCCGGTGTACTGCTGAAAATTGGTGTGAAAGCCGCTGACCACCGGGATCGCCAGGTGTCTGGCGGCCCGCAGCGCGGACAGCCCCAGCGGACCCTCAGTGGCGATGTAGAGCACGTCCGGGCGTTGCCGTTGCCAGCGTCTGAGCAGCTTGTGCAGCGACGATTGGCCCCACTGCAGGCCGGGGTAGCCGGGGAGCGGCCAGCCACGAGTGAGCAGCAGGTCGTCGTTGCCGTCCTGCTCCTGATCGAGCTCCTGGCGTGGCCGTATCAATTGCACGCGATGGCCGTTGCCTCGCAGGCCATCGACCAGGCGACCGAGGGTGTTGGCCACGCCGTTGATTTCCGGCGGGAAGGTTTCGCTGATCAGCGCGACATGCAGAGAGGATGCGTTCATGTACGCAGTCTCTGCCTGTGCGATGTAAGGTTTGTGACGTTCGCGTTGCGTCTTTGTGACGGGGCGGCTAGCCGCGCTCGCGTACCCAGAACAGCGTGGCCCCGGCCACGGCGGCCGGCATCATCAGGATGTTCAGACCCGGCACCAGCAGTGCGGCGTAAGTGATGCCGCCGAAGCTCAGGCTCTGCCAGCGCTTCTCGCGCAGCCAGGCGAGCATGTCCTGCCAGCTCATCTTGTTGTTGTCGGCCGGGTAGTCGATGTACTGCACGGCCATCATCCATACGCCGAACAGCAGCCACAGTGGTGCGGCAATCAGATTCACCACCGGGATGAAGCTGAGGATCAGCAGGGCGATGGCGCGCGGCAGGAAGTAGGCCAGCTTGCGCATTTCCCGGCCGAGGGTGCGTGGCACCATGGCGGTCAGCTCGGCGATGCTGAAGGGCGGGAAGTGGTCTTCGCCGCGCACTACCACCTCGACCTTCTCGGCGAGGAAACCGTTGAACGGCGCAGCGATGATGTTGGCCAGCAGGGTGAAGGTGAAGAACACCATCAGCAGTACCAGCACCACGAACAAGGGCCAGAGGATGTACTGCAGGAAGCTCAGCCAGTTCGGCAGGTTGGGCATGAAGGTGTCGACCCAACCACTGAACTCGTTGACGGCGAAGCCGATCAGGGCGGCGAACAGGATCAGATTGACCGTCAGTGGCAGGAGCACGAACAGACGCAGGCCGGGGCTGAGCACCAGCTTCAGACCTTCTCGCAGGTATTGCGGGCCAGACAGAACGGGAGCGGCGGGCATGGCGGCCTCCTGAGTGGTTGATGCGCGCGACCATACCGACTTCGTCGCTGCGGCGAAAGTTCAGGCCTGCGGGCAGGTTCAACTTTGCAGCCATAGTCGGACTCTATGCGTGGAATTGGTAATGGATATTTCCTCTGGCTCTGCGCGCTCGATAGCCTTGCCCGCAGCTTTCCTTTTGCGGGGCTCTCATCCTTCCAAGCCTTCCCCTAGCGCTTCGAGAGTCCTTTTTTATTTCGCCAGCCGGCCCTGTAGGCCCGCCAGGAGTTAGCGATGTCCGCTGTTCGTCATGCCCGCGTCATCATCCTGGGCTCCGGCCCCGCCGGGTACAGCGCGGCCGTGTATGCCGCCCGCGCCAACCTGAAACCGCTGCTGATCACCGGCATCCAGGCTGGCGGCCAGCTGACGACGACCACCGAGGTGGACAACTGGCCGGGCGACCCGCATGGCCTGACCGGCCCTGCGCTGATGCAGCGTATGCAGGAGCATGCCGAGCGCTTCGAGACCGAGATCGTGTTCGATCACATCAACGCCGTGGATCTGGCCGGCAAGCCGTTGACCCTGGTCGGTGACAGTGCCACTTACAGTTGCGATGCCCTGATCATCGCCACCGGCGCCAGTGCGCGCTACCTGGGGCTGCCCAGCGAGGAAGCATTCATGGGCCGTGGCGTTTCCGCGTGCGCGACCTGCGACGGCTTCTTCTATCGGGGTCGTGAGGTGGCGGTGGTCGGCGGCGGCAATACGGCGGTCGAAGAGGCGCTTTACCTGGCCAACATCGCCAGCAAGGTGACGCTGGTGCATCGTCGCAATGCCTTTCGTGCCGAGAAGATCCTGCAGAACAAGCTGCAGGAGCGGGTAGCCGAGGGCAAGATCGAGCTGCAGCTCAATGCCGAGGTCGATGAGGTGCTGGGCGACGCCAGCGGCGTCACCGGCGTGCGCCTCAAACAGTACGGCGGCGCTTATCGTGAGCTGAACGTGGATGGCCTGTTCGTCGCCATCGGCCACACGCCCAATACCAGCCTGTTCGAAGGCCAGCTGGAGTTGAAGGATGGCTATCTGGTGGTCAATGGCGGGCGTGAAGGCAATGCCACCGCAACCAGCATCCCCGGCGTGTTCGCCGCCGGGGACGTGGCCGACTCGGTGTACCGGCAGGCGATTACCTCGGCCGGTGCCGGCTGCATGGCGGCGCTGGATGTGGAGCGCTATCTCGACGGCCATTGAGCCCGAGTGCGCCTGCAGGAGCGGCTTCGGCCGCGAAAGCGCTGACCAGTGGGCCCGGATTTGACCCGGACGCAATTGGGTAGGGCGCGCTGTGCATTCTGCAGAACCGCAGTCATGCGTCGATGGCGGGGGGTATTGGCAGCCGCTGTGCGCGGCCTGGGCGACCCGGCGAGACCCTGCGGGCCTGCGGACGACTCAATCCGGCCAGTGCCAGGGCGGCTCGTCCAGCATGCCCTGGCCGCGAATGCAGGTCTGACCGAGCTGCTTGTCCAGCTCCAGAATGTTGCAGTTGGGGCTTTCCTTGAGCGTGGCGATCAGGCGGCTGGCGTGGGACACCACCCATACCTGGGTCTGCCGCGAGGCGGCGATGATCAGGCGCCCGAGTGCCGGCAGCAGGTCCGGGTGCAGGCTGGTTTCCGGCTCGTTGAGCACCATCAGTGACGGTGGTCGCGGCGTAAGCAGGGCGGCGACCAGCAGCAGGTAGCGCAGTGTGCCGTCGGACAGTTCAGCGGCTCCCAGTGGGCGTAGCAATCCTTCCTGATGCAGCTCGACGACGAAGCGCCCACCGGCCTGGAAATCGATGCGCAGGCGGCTGCCGGGGAAGGCGTCTTCGATGGCGGCATCCAGTGCGGCAGGGTCACCGATCTCGCGGATGGTCTGCAGGGCGGCGGCCAGATCACGGCCATCGTGATGCAGCACCGGCGTGCGGGTGCCCAGCTGCGGTTGCCGCGCCGGGGCGTCGGCATCGCTGCGAAAATGATCGTAGAAGCGCCAGCGGCGGATGGTTTCCCGCAGCTGGAAGACTTCCGGGCAGTTGGGGTCATTGCCGATCTGATCGAACAGGCTGTCGTAGTTCGGCACATGCTGGGCCAGTACCTCCCAGCTGCGACCTTCACGCATGCGCACCATAGCTCCAGCGCGATCTACCAGCAGCGACGCCGGCCGGTAGCTGGCGCCCGCCCAGATGCACTCGCGCTTGATCTCCGGGTCGAGGGCGAATGCACTTGGCGTGGTGCGATCCTCACCCGAGTTCGATTCGGGCAGGCCCAGGGCGATGCTGTAGCCGAAATCGTCTCCGGCGAAGCCCAGGCGCAGGCGCATCGCGCCTTGCCGCGGGCCTCCCTGCACCGCTACCTCGCCATTGCGCATGCGCCGCGAAACCTTCTCCGGCCCGGCCCAGAAGCTCGACTCCAGGCCGCCCTCGCGGGCCAGTGCATTGACCACTCCACCTTGCGCGGTTTCCGCCAGCAGGCGTAGGGCACGATAGAGATTGGATTTGCCACTGCCGTTGGCGCCGGTGATCAGGTTGAGCCGACCCAGCGGCAGGATCAGGCGGTTGATCGAGCGGTAGTTGGCGACGGCGAGGGTATGCAGCATGAGTGTCGTCCTGACGAGAGATCAGCGGCCCCAGCGCGGCGAAAAGGCCCACCAGGCCAGCAGCGGGTAGCACAGGTAGTGCAGGCTGAACAGAAACAGGCCCATGGGGCTGGGTGTGTCCTGCATGTACATCATGCCCAGCAGGCCCAGGTAGAGCAGCGCGAGCACACCGCCATAGAGCAGGGTGAAACGCCAGCGCTCGGCACGGCTCGGTGCGCGCCCCTGGCGCCAGTGAAAGACCAGCGCCAGCCCGGCAGCGATGGCGGCGGCGATCAGCAGGGTAGTGAACACGCCGCCCAGGCGCACGAAGGTGCGCAGCAGCAGGTTCAGCACGATGGCCGCGGCGATCCCGGCAGTCGCGTAGTAGCGCAATTGCAGGCCCTGGCTCACAGGCTGCGTACCAGGCCGAAGCGTTTGCGCAGAATGCGCTCGAGCAGCGCCTTGGGCAGCAGCGCGGCGAGCAGTGGCAAGGCGCGGCTGCCGTTGCCCAGGCGCAGCAGGCGCGGGCGTTTGTCGCGTTGCACGGCGGCCAGCAGCTGTGCGGCGAAATCGCTGGCTGGGGTCGGATTGTCCTGCGAGGCGTTGGCGCGCGCCCGGATGCCCTCACGCAGCGGCCACCAGGGCGAATCCTCACGGATCAGCGCCTCGGCCTGCTGGCTGGCGTTGCTGGCGAAGCTGGAGGCGATGGCGCCGGGCTGCACTTCCATGACCTCGATGGCGAAGGGCGCCAGCTCCATGCGCAGTGCATCGCTCAAGGCATGCACGGCGGCCTTGGACGCGCAGTAGGCGCCGGCGAATGGCGTAACCAGTACGCCGGAGACGCTGCCGATATTGACCACCAGACCACGGCTGCGGCGCAGCAGCGGGAACAGCGCGTGGGTCACCCCGACGATGGAGAAGACATTGGTTTCGAACTGCTTGCGCATGGCCTCCACGCCGCCGTCGAGCAGCGGGCCCATGGCGCCATAGCCGGCGTTGTTGATCAGCACATCGAGGCCGCCGATCTCTTCACTCAGGCGAGTTGCCAGCTGCTGCAGCGCCTCACCGTCGTTGACGTCGAGCTGCACGGCATGCAGCCCGGCCTGTTCGAGCGCCGCGAGGTCACTGTCCTTGCGCGCCGTGGCCCAGACCGCGTAGCCGCCCGCCTTGAAGGCGTCGGCCAGGGCGCGGCCGATGCCGCTGGAGCAGCCTGTGATCAGAACGCTGGGTTGGGACATGGCGGAGATTCCCTGAGACGCGAATGGGGCTGCAGCTTAGCAGGCTGGGGATGTTGGGGTAGCGATTGAGGTGGTGGCGAGCTGTCCGCTGGTGCTGCAAGCGGCTGGCGTCCCGGTACACATCGCGCGCTTTCGTAGCCCGGATGAATCCGGGGAACCGTCACAAGCAGCATCCCCGGATTGCATCCGGGCTACGAGGCTGGCGTTGCTGAGTTCGCCCAGCGGGTTAACGGATGAACTTGCCCTGCAGGCGCTCGGCGCGAAACTCCAGGGTGGCGGGGCGATAGCCGCTGCGCAGGTCGGGTAGGGGCATGCAGTCGCTCCAGCTGCCGCCGGGCAGCAGCTCGCCCGGGCCTCTGTAGCGTGGCGATTCGTACAGGCGTTGGGCGAGGTTGGTGGCGTTGCCGGGGCGGTAGGCCGCGACTTCCCAGCGCAGTTCCTGCAGGGCGGCATCGCTGCCGTTCTTCAGGTCGATGGCCAGCGGTTGATCGGCGGGGCAGCGCTGCGGATCGTAGCTCAGGCGCAGTTCGAGATGGGCCAGGTAGCGTTCGTCCTGGCTTTCTTGCCAGATCACCCAGGTGGCCACCAGGCCGATACCGACCAGCGCGGCCATGGACACCGGCAGGGCCTTGGTCGGGTAGCGGATCAGCAGGATCAGCCAGGTAATGACGAGTACGACACCGAACAGCATGAGGACAGCCTTTTGCGAAGTCTGCGCTCATCCTACACAAGCTGTCTGGTCAGGGTAACCGCGAGGGCTGTCGCAGAGTGTGACAGGCCCACAGGTCGGGATGGCGGGTGAGAAGGGCGTAGCCCGCATGCAATCCGGGGGCGAGAGCGACCCCGAGTGCATGCGGGCTACGAACGACTCAATGGGCGGCGACGGCTGCCACCGCATCGCTGCGGCCGTACACGTCTTCCAGACGCTCGATGTCGTCTTCACCCAGGTAGGTGCCGGATTGCACCTCGATGATCTCCAGCGGAATCTTGCCCGGGTTGGCCAGGCGATGCACGGAGGTCATCGGGATGTAGCAGGACTGGTTCTCGGTGAGTAGGAACTCGCGGTCGTCGCAGGTCACCCTGGCCGTGCCGGATACCACGATCCAGTGCTCGGCACGGTGGTGGTGCATCTGCAGCGACAGCTGCGCGCCTGGCTTGACGGTGATGTGCTTGACCTGGAAGCGGCCGCCCATGTCCACCGAGTCGTACGAGCCCCAGGGGCGGTAAACCGCGCAGTGGTTCTGGGTTTCGCTGCGGCCCTGCTCGTCGAGCCTGTTGACCAGTTTCTTGACGTCCTGCACGCGGTCCTTGTGGGCGATCATCGTGGCGTCCTTGGTTTCCACCACGACGATGTCGTCCAGACCGAGCACCGACACCAGCTTGCCGTTGCCGTGCACCAGGCAGTTGCGGCTGTCCTCGAGCAGCACGTCACCGCTGATGACGTTGCCGGCGTCGTCCTTGTCGTGCACGTCCCAGATCGACGACCAGCTGCCGACGTCGTTCCAGCCAGCGCTCAGCGGCACCACGCAGGCGTGGCTGGTCTTCTCCATCACCGCGTAGTCGATGGAGTTGTCCGGGCAGCAGGCGAAGGTAGCCGGATCGATGGCGATTTCGCCGTCCTTGCGCTGGCTGCGCTCCAGCGCCAGCAGGCAGGTGTCGTAGATGTCCACGTCGTGCTGCTTGAGTTCTTCCAGGAAGCGGCTGGCGCGGAACAGGAACATGCCGCTGTTCCAGTAGTAGTCGCCACTTTTCACGTACTCGGTGGCGCGCAGGGCGTCGGGCTTCTCGACGAAGTTGGCGACGCGCGCGACACCCTCGGGCAGGGCACCGTCGGCCTTGCCACGGATGTAGCCGTAGCCGGTTTCCGGGCGGTCGGCCGGCACGCCGAACAGCACCATCTCGCCTTTCTCGGCGGCCACGGTGGCCAGCGCGAGGGCCTGGCGGAAGGCTTGCTGGTCGTCCAGCACGTGGTCGGCTGGCAGCACCAGCATCAGTTCGTCACGGCCCTCGGCCATCAGCTGCAGGGCCGCCATGGCCACGGCCGGCGCGGTGTTGCGGCCGAAGGGTTCGAGCAGTAGCAGTTGGGCCTGCTGGCTTATCTGCTCCAACTGTTCATGGACGATGAAACGGTGCTCCTGGTTGGCCACCAGCACTGGCGGCTGCATGCCTTCGATGGAGAGGCGCTGCAGGGTCTGCTGGAACAGCGTTTGTTCGCCGGTCAGGGCGAGGAATTGCTTGGGGTACAGCTTGCGCGAAAGAGGCCAGAGTCGGGAGCCGCTGCCACCGGAAAGGATGATGGGGGTCATGATGTGTCTCTCCTTAACGTTCATTACGAGATGGATGCCCGTGTCGTGTCGGTGCGGCGTGTACCCGCCGTTTTCCTTGTTCTAGAAAATCCGTTCATCGTCTCAGCCGTCGATGGGGCGCTTGACCCACACGGGCGACAGCTTGCCCTGGCCGCCGGTGACGAACAGGCTGACCACTTCGCCGCGCTCCAGGGTCACCGGTTTCAGATCGGCGACCTTGCGCTCACCGTCGAACAGCGCCAGGCCGACCTTGACCGGGTTGATCTCGCGGTCGCCACGGCCATCGGGCTTGACCTCAGCGACCACGGCGGTCTTGCCGTCGGCGGTCTTCAGGGTGAGGGTGCTGTCGCTCAGGTTCTGCACGCGCAGCAGGGCTTTCTGTCGGCTGGTGAAGGGCGGCTCCTCGACCAGGCGCGGTTTGGCGCCGGTCTGGCTGACCAGGGTGTAGTAGTGCTCGGGCTCCAGATCCACCGGCATCTGCGTGTTGCCGACCTGGGCCTGATAGCTGCCGGCGGGCAGGAATTTGAAGTCGCTCGAACCCAGCGGCGAGATCTGCTTGAGCTGGGTTTGGCCGACGGCGACATCGAGCTCGGCGCTGCTGGCGTTGTAGGCGCGCACGAAGGCCGAGCCTTTCGGTGCCTTGGGCCCGTAGAGGGCGCCGTCGTCGGCGTGCGCCTGGATCATGCCGAGGCCCAGGGCCAGGGCGCAGGCGCCCAGAGTGAAGCGGCGTAGGGTGGTTTGAGTGTTCATCGGATAGTCCTCCTTGGGTGATGAATCAGTGACTGGCGGTAGCCAGCCCCTGGCGCTCGCCGCCGTTTTTCAGCGCGGCGAGCCATTGCGGGTCGAAATCGGTGAAGTCGCTGGTCATCGGCAGGTAGCGCTCGGGGAATTCCCAGATCACCAGCTGCGGTGGGTCGTTCTTCAGTTCCTCGCTTTGCAGGTACTTGAGCATCGGCACCAGCGGGCCGCCGCCTTCCTCGGCGTAGTTGGCGAGATCGCGCTGCAAGTGCTCACGCAGCGCGCCGGCGAAGTTCCACGATGGGTTGGCGCTGTAGCTGGTGCCGACCAGCGCCACCGGCAGGTCGCTGTCGCCGAACAGGTCGTCACCGCCCGCTTCGGCGGCGTGGGTTTCGCGTTGCTGCAGGCGGTCGGCCTGCGGCATCAGGCTTTCGAACAGCGGTGCCAGTGGCAGGAAACGGGTCAGGTCGCCCTGGTGCGAGCGGGTCTGCACGGTCTCGGTGACGAACTGCTGCGGCTCGCCACGCAGCTGCATGGCGCTGTGCACCACGTCGCTCAGGGCGCGGGCGGTCACGTCGGCACCTTCAGGCGTCCAGTGGGTGTCGGTGCGCAGGAACATCGGCGCCTCGCTTTTGGCCGCCTGCAGTGGACCGAGCAGGTCCGGCGCGGCGATGCCGGCATTGCGCACCGCGCGATGGAAGCGCGGGTACAGGCTGCGCTGCAGCGCGCTGGGCTGATGGGCGCCGGTGTGTTCCGGATACAGACGGGTCTTGGCCGGAACGATGGCCAGCAACAGCTGGATATCGCGTTCTGCCAGCTGGCGCTGCACGCCACGGATCAGCGCCAGGTTGTCGCGCAACTGGCGCTGGCCATCGGCCACCGGATCGAATTCCTCGTCCGAGTACAGCCAGCCGTCCTCGCCGACTACCAGGCCGCTGCGGCCTTCGCCGAACGCCAGGTACTCCAGGGCGGCCCAGAGGTTGATACCGGCCTGCTTGAGCGGGAAGTTCTCGTCATAGTGGTGCTCGATGCTCTTGGCCAGGCTGCCATCCAGCACGCTGGGCTTGGCCGGCATGTGGTAGTCGGCGAGCCTGGTCAGGGCCAGCAGGCTGACGGGCAGCAGCAACAGGATGAACAGCACGACGTACAGGGTCTTGATGGGACGACTCATATGCTCGGCCTCCGCTCAGAACTGGAAGTAGAGGAAGGGGGAGTAGCTCTGCGCCGAGAGCTTGAGCAGCGAGGCGCAGAACAGCAGCAGCAGGGCGCCGCGCACGGCCACCAGGCGCAGGTCGATGGCCTGCAGGGCGACACCGGCGCTGGCCAGGGTCAGCGCCGGCTCACGGTTGCGGCTGGCGAGGAACTGGCGGGCGCCGTTGACGGCGATCACCACCCAGGCCAGCACCAGCGTGACCATCTGCAGGCCGGTGATGCTGGCCAGGGTCAGCTCGCTCAGGTGCCAGTCGCTGAAGCTGAACAGGGCGGCGTACATGCGTCCGGCCACGTCCAGGTTCTCGGCGCGGAAGATCACCCAGCCGAGCATCACCAGCAGCAGGGTGAAGGCCCATTTCAGCGGGTTGAACAGCGTCGGTGCGGCCTTCACGCCGAGGGCGCGCTCGATGGCCAGCCAGGTGCCGTGCCAGGCGCCCCAGATCAGGAAGGTCCAGTTGGCGCCGTGCCAGAAACCGCCGAGCAGCATGGTCAGGAACAGGTTGCGGTAGGTGTTGAAGGTGCCGTGACGGTTGCCACCCAGCGGTACGTAGAGATAGTCACGCAGCCAGGTCGACAGGCTGATGTGCCAGCGCCGCCAGAACTCGGTGATCGACTGGCTGATATAGGGCTGGTTGAAGTTCTCCATGAAGCGGAAGCCCATCATCAGGCCCAGGCCGATGGCCATGTCGCTGTAGCCGGAGAAGTCGAAATAGAGCTGCGCGGTGTAGGCGATCATGCCCAGCCAGGCGTCGCCGGTGCTGGGGTTCTGCAGGGCGAAGCAGTGATCGACCAGCGGTGCCAGGCTGTCGGCGATGAACACCTTCTTGACGAAGCCTTGCATGAAGCGCGTGGCGCCTTCGCTGAACTTGTCCAGGCTGTGCGTGCGGTCGGTGAACTGGTCGGCCAGGTCCTTGTAGCGCAGCACCGGGCCGGCGATCAGCTGGGGGAACAGGGCGATGAACGCGGCGAAGTTGATCAGGTTGCGCGTTGGCTCGGTGTCCTTGCGGTACACGTCGATCAGGTAGCTGATCGACTGGAAGATGTAGAAGGAGATACCGATCGGCAGGATCACCGAGGTCAGCACGAAGGGCTCGAGGCCGAAGGATTCGAGCACGGCATTGATGTTGGCCACGCCGAAGTTGGCGTACTTGAAGTAGCCCAGCGTGGCCAGGTTGCCGATCACCCCGGCCACCACCCAGCGGCGTGCGGTCTCGGTGCCGGCATGCGCATGGATACGCAGGCCGAAGATGTAGTTCCACATCGTCACGGCCGCGAACAGCAGGAGGAAATCCACCCGCCACCAGGCATAGAAGGTGTAGCTGCCGATCAGGATCAGCAGGTTGCGCCCGCGATTCGGGCACAGGTAATACAAGCCGAGGAAGATCGGCAGGAACAGGAACAAAAAGACGTTGGATGAAAAGACCATCCGTGCTTCTCCGAAAACAGCCGGGGCAGCGCCCCCCTTTCCCCCCGCGAGCGGAGGGTTTGTTTTGTTACGTCCTGTAGGAGCGGCTGGGCGGCATTCCGCTTCAGCCGCGAAAAAAATCGCGGCTGAAGCCGCTCCTACAAGAGCAGTGCATCAACGCCCGCCGTCGAACACCTGGGTCACCTCGCCACCCAGACGGAAGCTGTTGAACGGCCCCATCTCCTGGTTCAGTTCACGGGTCTGCTCGCTGCAGGCGTAGAGGCTGCAGTAGGGCGCCAGCCAGGCGTACTTGAAGTGCTTGCGCAGCTCGCTCATGTCCTGCTTGGCGCCGGTACGCTGGGCGAACGCTGCCGGGTTGCGCGCGCCCTGCAGCACCCGTTCGGCCAGGCGCTGCAGGGCGCCATGATTCTCGCCACGCAGGTCGACCTGGTTGGCCTCGGCGAACGCGGCGATCATCGCCAGCGGTGGCAGGGCGTAGTTGTGGTAGGCCAGGGCACGTTGGCTGCGGCGCATTTCGTTGGCCAGATAGCCCTCGTTGTCGACCTGATTGGCGGCGATGCGGAACTGGCTGACGGACCAGTCGAACAGGTCGCGACGATCGTCGATCACCGCCACCGCCATGACCGACCAGGCGGCCCAGTAACTGTGGTTGTTGATCTTGCGCAGCGGCAGGTCGCTCCACTCACGTACCGTGTGCTCGGCCAGGCGAGTGAACCAGGCTTCGATGCGGGCGCTCTGCTGCGGGTAAGCGGCCAGTGGCTGCGACTCGGAAAACTTCAGGCGCAGCCAGGCGCCGGCCAGGCTGCCGAGTGCCCATTTGCGCATCGACTTGCCGGTGTGGTTGAACTGATCGGACTCCAGCGCATCGGCGCTGGCCCACTGGTCGAGCCATTCGATGGCGCATTCCAGCCGCTCCGGCTGACCGGTGCGCATGTAGCCGGTGATCATCCGCCCGGCTTCCTTCTCCAGGCGGGTGATGTGCGAGGTCTGCTCGCGGAAGTTCTTCTCCGCCTTGCGGTTGAGGGTGGCGCGTGCCTTGCCGGAACCCTCGTACTTGCTGGTGAACTGCAACTCACCGGTGTACGGCTGCGGCACCGCCGGGCAGGCAGGGGCCTTGCCCTCGCGCTGGCCCACGGCGGCGTAGTAGCCCGTCGGCGGTTGCAGCGCGGCGAAGGCCGGGGCGCTGAGCAGCAGCGCCACAAGGGTGAAGGGTGCGAGTCGTGCAGGCATGGTGGCCTCCTCAGTCGTTCGCGTGATGCTGCGCGACCTGCTGGCCAGGCCCGCTCGGGCGCTGGCACAGGCTGGCCTGGACTTTCAGATCGTCGGCGCTGTCTTCGGGCTTCTGGATTTCCAGGGCGAAGAAGTTCTCGTCGCCCCAGCCCGGCTCGTCGCGCAGCTCCACGGCGAAGCGTCCGTCGGTGTCGACGGTGTTGGGTTTTTCCAGCTTGAGCTGCTCGCGCCGGCCGTTGAGGTACCAGATGGTGGCGTCGACGCGCTTGACCGATGGATCGCTGAAGCGCAGATCGAGCTGGTGGCGGTTGCCGCGCAGGGTCAGCAGCTTGTTCTCGCCGTTGACCAGCACTTCGTTGCTGCCCGGATGCAGGCGTTTTTCGCTGCTCAGCAGCTCGGTCTGGCCGCTGCAGCCGTTGTTCAGGGTGGCCATCAGCTGGCGGTGGATCTTGTCCGAGGCCAGGTCGTAGAGCGGCGAGAATTCCCAGATCAGGACCTTCGGCGGATCGTTCTGGAACGAATCGCTGGCCAGGTATTCGAGCATCGCGCCTTCCAGGCCACCGCCGGGGAAGGCCGCGTTGAGCACGTCGGTGCCCAGGTATTGTTCGAGGAAGCCGCCGAAGTTGTAGTTCTTGCCACTGTGGCTGGTACCGATCAGGGCAATCTGCGGGCTGCTCTCATCGCCGAACAGGGCGTCGCCATCGCTGGCATTCTTCGGTTCGGTGATGAACTGATCGACGTACTGCACCGCATAACCGGTGCCACACAGTTGGCTGGCGACGTTCTGCATGGTGCCGGTCTTGCCCATCAGGCCGACGCGCTCGGTGACGAATTCCTTGTGCGGAATATCTTCGAAGCCGGGGATGCGTTTGACCGTTTCGGCCACCAGGCGCGCGGTGCGCTCGGCACCGTAAGGTGTCCAGTGCTGGTCGCGGCGGAAGTAGAACTCCTTGGCATCCTTTTCGTCGGTAAGCCCGCTCAGATCCGGCACCCAGATACCCAGCTGCTCGAAGCGGCTGAGCGCCTGGCGATAGTTGCGCAGGGCCTTGTCGTAGTCGAAGCGCTCATAGTCGGCCGGGCGCAGCTTGCTGCGATTGACCAGGCCGCGGGTCGGTTGGTAGACCACCACCAGCTCCACGCCACGCTGCTTGAGGCCGTCGCGCAGCTCCTTGAGGCGCTGGTAGCCGACCTCGCTGGTGCCGAACTCGGTGCGCAGGTCCTCGACGCTGCGAAACAGCCAACCCTCGTCGGCATCCATCAGGGTGACGAAGTTCTTCATGTAGCTGGTGGTGTAGCGGCTGGCATCGTGCGCGGCCGGGCACAGCGAGCAGCAGTCTTCGACCTGGTAGTGCGGAGCCTGGCGCTCCTCGGCCTGCAGGTTGCTGCCGAAGGCCGCGCAGGTCACTGCCAGGGCCAGGGTTTTCAGTTTGTATGCGGTCATGGGAGGCCTCGTCAGTTGGTCATCAGCTCGGGCTCGATCGGGTCGATGAGCACGGGCAGGCGCTGGCGCACCATGAGGTCAAGGATTTCGTCCTGCTTCTCGCCGAGGATGCCGGCGAGCTGGATGCCGGCGCTCTTGCGCGGCGCGAGCATCTTCACGCGGTACAGCTCGACCGACAGCGGCGAGTCGATGCTGATCGGGCTGGAGCCGTTTCCGGCCAGGGTGCCGCCGACGATGATCATCGAGATCTTGGCGTCGAACGGGTCGAGCTTGAGGTCGCGGTCGGTGTCGGACAGATCCTTGATGTGGCCGTACACGCCGGTGAGCTGGTTCATCGCCGAGAGGTTGTCGTAGAGGCGGATGTTCTCGCTGTTGCGGATGCGGATGCCGTGGCGCTGGTTGCGCATTACCTGGTTGCCCCACAGCAGGTTGTCGCCGCTCTCGTACAGGGTGATGCCGTCGGAGTGGTTGCCGTGCACGCGGTTGTAGGCGATCAGGTTGCGTTCGCTGTTACGGTCGATGACCACGCCGGAGAGCTTGTTGTCGTAGCTCTCGTTGTTGATGATCCAGCTGTCGTTGACCTCGCGCGAGATGATGATGCCGTGCTTCTTCTTGGTGCCGTACACGGTGTTCTCGGCGATGATCAGGCCGTGCGAGCGGTCGTGCGGGTCGATGCCGTAGACGATGTTGTCGCGGTAGGTGTTGCCCTTGATCACCACGTTCTGCGCTTCGTAGCAGTAGAAGCCGTACCAGTGGTCGACGAACTCGGAGTCGATCAGCCAGCCGGTCGGCTCCGGGCGCTGCAGGCGCTCGTGCATGTTCGGCGTGTACTGGGTGATCGACACGCCATAGGACTTGGAGTTGTCGTAGCCCAGGCTGGTCAGCACGCTACCGGCGATGTACAGCTCGCTGCCGCCCCAGGACACCAGGAACGGGCGGAATTCCTTGCCGTTGTCACGCATGGTCGCCGGTCCGTTGTCGGCCTCGCGCCAGGCGGTGACGCGGGTGTCGGTGAGGAACATCAGGCCATCGTTGACCAGGAACGAACCGCGCTCCTGCGACAGGCGCAGCTCACGGGTTTCCTTGCCTACGTGCAGCGTCGCGCCTTCGGCCACGACGATGGGCAGGCGGGCGATGTATACGCCTGGCTGCTGCTCGGCGAACTGGCTGTCGGGCAGGGCCTTGGCCAGGTCCTGAGGGGTGACCAGGCCACCTTCGATGAAGATCGCCTGGGGCATGCCCTGCTGGCGCTTGATCCATTCACGCAGGCGCTCGTTGCCGCCGGTGAAGTCTTTCAGCGCGTCCTGGCGCAGCATGCGCCGTACCACCACCTGGCCTTTCTCGCCTTGTGGAATCTTCGCCAGCACGGCCTCCTTGGTGTAGCCGGACAGGTCCGGTAGCTTCGGGGCTTCCATGTGCAGCTCGCCGGCCGGCGCGCTGCGCACGCGGTAGTCGAACTGGTGCTGTATCGGGTTGGCCTGGGCCAGCGGCGCCGTGAGGCACAGCGCGCCGAGCAGCAGGGGTAGGGCTAAGCCGTTGGGTTGCATGATCCGATCCCTCAGAAGCGCCAGATGAAGTCGACGAAGGCGCGGTGCATCACCGAGTCGGTGCCGCTGCCGTAGGCGTCGCCCGGCAGGAACACGCCGGCGCGCAGGCGTACCAGGGCCGAACGCTCGTCCAGTTGTTCGGCGACGGCCGCCGGCAGCAGGCCCTGCTTGAAGTAGCGGGTCAGCACCAGGTCGACTTCCTGACCGATGTCTTTTTCGCCAGCTACCAGCGGTGCGGTGATGCCGCTGTCGCCGACATCCTGGTCGCCATCGACGCGCCAGAAGCGGTGGTAGACCAGGCTGGCGTCGTAGTCCTCGTTCAGCTCCCAGGAGCTGAAGGCGCTGGCCACCTGCAGGTTGGAAAGTTCGCCGCGGAAGGCCTCGCCGTAACGGTGCAGGCGCGACTGGACGCCGGTGAAGTTGGCGCGGTTGCTTTCCAGACCGGTCTGCATGAACTGGTGCGATTCGCTTTCATCGCCACCGCCGCTACCACGGGAGTAGGCGGCACCGACCTTCCAGTGCTCGTCGAGTTCGTAGCGCAGGCCCAGATCCACGGCCCAGGCGTCGACGTCCTGGCTGCGCGAGCCGGTGGCCAGACGCTCGTCGCCCACCACCTGCTGTTGCAGTTGGTCGGTGTCGCCCTTGAGCCAGGTGAACTGCGCCCAGTAGGCGAGGCGGTTGCGCGAGTCGCGCTCGAAGAAGCCGCCATCGGCATGCAGACCGAACCAGGTCAGGTCACCGGTGTAGCGTTTGCTCAGCTCGTCGATGCGCTCGCCGGGGTTGGCCAGGTGGCCGTCGTCGCGGCTGTGGTGCAGGTTGGCGCCGATGCGGTGGCCGGGCGTCCACTGGTAGTCGAGGCCGGCGAAGTAGTGACGGCGATCCTCGTCCTCGGGGGCCAGGTCATCGAGGTCGGTGCGGTAGTCGGAGAAGCGCTCGGCGACCCCGGCAGTGGCTTGCAGCAAGGTGGTATCGAACTGCCATTGCACGGCTTCGATATTGCTGTCCCACCAGGCGCCGTCGGTGCTGCGCAGGCGCTGGCGACCCACACGCAGGTGCTCGCCCGGGTAGGCGGTGAGGCCGGCGTAGTCGACCCAGAACTCGCGCATGGCCAGGTAGCTCTTGTCCGGCTGGCGCGCATCGCTGCGCTGCGTGCTGTCTTCGCCGTCGTCCTGCAGCGGGTCGGTTTCGATGGTGTCGGTGGCGGTGACCGCCTGGCCCATGGCGAAGGCGCTCCAGTCACCGCGCTGGCCATAGACCCAGGGGCGCAGATCGAGGCCGATGCCGTTTACGTCGCCACCGTCACGGGTGCCGAGGTCGCGGTCGTCTTCCGATTGCGCGGTGATCTTCACATCCAGGCCGAAGTTCTTCGGCGCATCCGCCGCCCAGGCCGCGCTGGCTGCCAGCAGGCTGGCGCTCAGGCCCAGCTGGCTGACGATCTTGTTCAACTGCATGCGTGAATCCTTGTTCATGGCTGGCTCGCCTGCAGGGCGGCCTGCTGCTGCAGGACGATGCCGCGTGCATCGCGCTCTTCGCGCAGCAGGCGTTGGCCTTCGGCCAGTTGTGCCGGGGTCAGGTTCGCGGTCACCGCGTGGGCCAGCTCGATGGTCGGCGGCGTGTTGCGCGGCAGGGCCAGTTGGCTGAATACGTAGGCGTTGACCGGGTTGGGCTTGACCCCACGGCCCTGGCTGAACATCTGCGCCAGGGCGAAGTCGGCGCTGAGCTGACCGGCGCGCGCGGCACTGAGCAGGTGATCGAGAGCTTTTTGCGCGTAGACCTCGCCGAGGTAGCCGCGCAGGTAGATCTGCCCCAGGTAGTAATTGGCGCTGGGCTCACTCGGCGCCGCCTTGCGCAGGTGCTCTTCGGCTTTCTTCGGCTGCTGCGGCAGCAGCTTGCCTTCGTAGTACAGGCGTCCGAGCAGCAGTTCGGCGCGTGGCAGGGCAGCGTCGCGGCCCTTGTCCAGGTAACCGAGCAGGGTGTCGGTATCGCCCTGTCCCGGATAGTCGTAGAGCAGGCGCGCGAGGCTGACCCAGGCGGCCGGGTAGTTCGGCGCGATGGCTTCGAGCAGGTCCTGCGCCAGCTGCGGTTGCGGCTGGCCCAGCTCAGGATCGCTGAGGACCTGGGCCACGGACTCGACCTGATTGGGCGAAACGTTACCGACGCGATAACCCGCCAGCAGTTGCTCGATCAGTACCTGGCGGTCGTCTTCGCGGTTCTGCTTCTGGTACACCGTGGCCAGTTCGGCGTAGCAGGCGTCGTTGCTGGCCAGGCGAGCCTGGCAGATGCGCTCGATCTCACCCAGGTGCTGGTCGTAGGTGCCATCGGTGCGATACAGAAGAATCTGCGCCAGTTCTGCCTGCGGCAGACCCTGCTGGCGCCAGTCTTGGATACGTTGCGCGAGGTTCATGGCGGGAAAGTCCTGTGGGTAGAACAGGTAGAGTTCGGTCAGCGGCAGCAGCGCGCTCGGCTCGCGAGCCTGCGCTGCACTCTCCAGCAGTTCGGCGGCTTCCTTGCGCTCGGCCAGGGTGCTGCCGGGCTTGCGCGCCAGCAGCTTGCCCAGGCGCGCCTTGGCACGCGGCGAGCCGTCCAGGGCCTGGCGGTAGATGCGCTCGGCCTCATCCAGATCCTGGGTCTGGCCGCCTGCTGCGTAGATGTCGGCCAGGCCGATCTGCGCACCGCTGTAACCCATCTCGGCAAGCTGGCGAAAATGCCACTCGGCCGTCTGCTGGTCGCCACTTTGCAGGGCTTCGCGGGCCAGGCGCTCATCCGGCAGGCCGGCGCAACCGGCCAGCGTGGCGCTGACGGCAAGGCCGAGCAGGGCAGGGCGAAGTAGGGGCATGCTCACGGCGTGATCTCCTTATCGACCTGCCGCGACGGCGCGATCGACCAGCCAGTCCAGCGACGGGCCACGGTCGATGACCACGTCCACCGGTTGCCCGGCGAGGCTGGCCGGCAGGGTTTCCTCGGGCTGGATCACCACGCGGATGTCCGAGCTCAGGCCACCGTCATGCAGCGCGCTGCTGACGATCTCACCACGCCGCGACTGGTCTTCGCCCGCCACCTTGAAGGTCACCGGGGTGCCAGGGCGTGCCTGTTCCAGGTGGCGGTAGGGGAAGCTGGCGCTGACGGTGGCGATGCCGTCCTGCGGCACCAGTTCGAAGATCACGTCGCCCTTGCTGGCGAACTGGCCGTCGGCCACCAGCTGGCGGGAGATCTTGCAGTTGCACGGGCTGGTCAGGGTGCCTTGCATCTCGCGGGCGAACAGCGCTTCGATCTGGCTCGGTTCGAGCTGGTCGTCGCCCAGATGGCCCTTGAGCATTTCCAGCATGCTGGTGGTGAAGGTGGCAATCGGCGCGCCTTTCTCGACGATGCCGTCGGGCTGCGCCAGGCTCTGCACGCTGCCTTCACGCGGCATGGTCACCTGCAGCGCCGGCAGGCTGATCTGCGCCGACTGCGCGTGGGTGACGAAGTACAGGCCGTAGATCGACTTGCCGATGTAACCGAAGGCGGCCAGGCCGATGAGGAAGATGGCGCCGCTGAAGGTCACCGCGCGCAGGCGGCCGAACATACCCATGCCGCCACCGCCGCCGTTCTTGCGCGCCTTGGTGAAGTTGTCGCGCTGCAGGATGTGCAGCACTTCGCCGACGTTGACCAGCTCGCCAGCCAGGTGGCTGCTGATCAGGTGGCGCAGGGCCGCGGTCTCGCGGGCGCCGACGCCATGGAACTGGCAGCCGACGCGGTTGTGCTCGGGCTGCACCGAGTTGACCTGAAATTCCACGTCCAGGCCCAGCACCATGCTGTCGAGCTGGAACTGCAGCTGGCCGCGATGGAAGTCGCCGACCTTGTGCGTGGTCTTTTCGTTGGTGAAGCTGAAGCCGCCGGCAGAGACATCCTGCAGGCGCGCATCGATGCGCTCGCCCTTGGCATTGGTGAAGCGCAGACGCCCCGGCAGTTTGACGCGGGCGTGCTGGCGCTGGGCCTCGGACTCATGGACGACGTTGTGATTGGCGACGGAGTTCATGGTGGCTATTTCCTATTCGAGTACGGTCAAACCAGCGCCAGCAGCGCGGCGATGAAGACACAGGAGGCAGAGAAGGTCATGGCACGCGATGACCAGCTGTTGAACCAATTGGCGAAGCTGGACAGGCCGCGATTGAGCTTGGTGTTCTGGCGCGTCCAGGACTGCTGGTCGAGGCGGAAGAACACGTAGATCTTCACCAGCGCACCGACGATCTGGTTGTAATAGAGCAGCGCCGGGTAGGCCGGGCCGATACGGTGCCCGGAGAGCATCAGCAGCAGGGTCAGGATCAGCCGCGTGCAACCGATCCACAGCAGGTAGATCAGCAGGTACATCAGGCTGTACTTGATGCTGGCGATGATCGCCACGCACAGGCCGAGGATGCAGGTCCACATCGACACACGCTGGTCGAACAGCACCAGGCTGGTGAAGGCGCCGAGGCGACCCATGCCCAGGCGCAGGGCGCGCGAGTTCTGCCGCAGGTTGTTGCCGTACCAGCGGAACATCAGCTTGCGGCTGGCCTTGATGAAGCTCTTCTCCGGCGGGTGCTCGACCGTGTTGATCGCTGCATCCGGCACGTAGAAGGTGTCGAAGCCCAGGCGCATCAGGCTGTACCAGCTGGACTTATCGTCACCGGTGAGGAACTGGAAGCGGCCGAGGCGCCAGTGCTCCAGGTGATCGCTTTCCACGTCGGTGATGAACTCGGGGTTGGTCACCACGCTGGCGCGGAACACCGACATGCGCCCGGTCATGGTCAGCACGCGCTTGGAGAGCGCCATCGAGCACATGTTGAGGTGGCGCTGAGCGAAGCGCAGCTTGTGCCACTCGCTCATGATGTAGCTGCCACGTACCTCGCAGAACTCGTTGGTGGTCAGGCCGCCGACGTTGGGGAAGAGCTTGAACCAGGGCACGCACTTGCGTACTACCTCAGGCTCGAGCACGGTGTCGCCGTCGATCACCGCCACCACCGCATCACGGTCCGGCATCTGCCGGGAGATGGCGCGGAAACCGTGGGCCAGACCGTCACGCTTGCCGGTGCCGGGAATGCGCACGATGTCCAGGCTGACATGCGCCGGCGGCTCGGCCTGGGCCCAGAGGTTCTTGATCAGCAACTCGTCGGACAGCTCGACGATCGAGCACACCACGGTAGTCGGGTAGCCGCAGTCGATCGCTTCGCGGATCACCGAGCGGTAGACCATTGCTGTGGTCAGCGCCTCGATACGGAAGCTGGTGACCATCAGAAAGACATGAGAGGGGTCGGCGTCCTTGCCGAGTTTTTTAACCTTGCGGCGATACCAGGGATAGACCAGGTAAAGGAACAGGCAGCCGCGCACGAAGTGCATGGCCCCCATGGAGTAGCGCCAGATGCCGACGATACCGATGAGCAGGAGGAAGTCCCGCGACTCGGGGTCGAACACTGTGCGTGGCAGGGCCAGTGCCAGAAGCATCAGCAGGCTGAGATAGAGCATCCAGCCGCTGGCTTGGTTGAGGCCGTTCTTGAGCTTATCCATATGCGCCTCCGGGTACCTGCACGCGCGGGGCGTGCAGGTACGCTCGGGTCCTTACCAGCAGATGCCTTCGGTCACGCCATTGCTGGCGTGAGGCATGAAACCGACCAGGTCGATCACCCGTTTGCCGCTCGGCGCCTGCTCGGCCAGCTTGGCGAAGCGCTCGTCGCTGTTGCCCAGGACGATGATGTCGGCCTTGGCCACCACGTCGTCCAGGTCGCTGTTGAGCAGCGAGGAAACGTGCGGGATCTTCGACTCGATATAGTCCTTGTTGGCGCCGTGAACACGGGCGTACTCGACGTTGCGGTCGTAGATGCTCAGGTCGAAACCCTTGCCGATGAGCATTTCCGCCAGTTCCACCTGCGGGCTTTCACGCAGGTCATCGGTGCCGGCCTTGAAGCTCAGGCCGAGCAGGGCGACCTTGCGCGAGTGATGGCTGGCGATGATGTCGAAGGCCTTCTGCACCTGGGCGGCGTTGCTGCGCATCAGCGAGCCGATCAGCGGTGCTTCCACGTCCAGGCTGCCGGCGCGGTAGTTCAGGGCGCGCACGTCCTTGGGCAGGCAGGAGCCGCCGAAGGCGAAGCCGGGCTTCATGTAGTACTTGGAGAGGTTGAGCTTGTGATCCTGGCAGACCACATCCATCACTTCGCGGCCATCGACGCCGACGGCCTTGGCGATGTTGCCGATCTCGTTGGCGAAGGTGACCTTGGCCGCGTGCCAGACGTTGCAGGTGTACTTGATCATCTCGGCGACTTCGATGTCCTTGCGGATGATCGGGGCGTCGAGCTCTTCGTAGATGCTGGCCAGCAGGTCGCCGGAGGCGGTGTCCAGCTCACCGATGACGGTCATCGGCGGGAAGTCGTAGTCCTTGATCGCGGTGCTTTCACGGAGGAACTCGGGGTTCACCGCCAGGCCGAAATCGACGCCGGCCTTCTTGCCCGAGCAGTCTTCGAGAATCGGCAGTACCACGTTCTTGGCAGTGCCCGGCAGCACGGTGCTGCGTACCACCACGGTGTGGCGCTCGCTCTTGTCGCGCATGGCCATGCCGATTTCACGGCAAACGCCTTCGATGTAGTTCAGTTCCAGGTCGCCGTTCTTCTTGCTCGGCGTGCCGACGCAGATAAACGATACATCGCTTTCCAGAACCGCAGCGGCGACGTCGGTGGTGCCACGCAGGCGACCCTGACGCAGACCCTGTTGCAGCAGTTCTTCCAGGCCCGGTTCGACGATGGGCGATTTGCCGTTATTGATCAGGTCGATCTTGTTCGCGGAGATATCCACGCCAATCACATCGTGACCACGTGCCGACAAACAGCCGGCACAGACGGCACCTACATAACCCAAACCGAAGATACTGATTCGCATGGTATTCACCTCGTCCGTTCGATGCAGTTTCAAATACTGGCCATTTGGCCAAAACTAATCCGTGAACTTGCTTTTTTAAGATGAGCAAGTTCATTCAGGCATAAGTAGGTTAGGGCGCCGGAAGTGGCACCAAATGCGGGCCTTTATATAAACAGGTGGCCCTTTGATATGTTTGCTTTGGCCTTGCTTGAGGCCTCTATCTCGGTACTCTGGCGGGTTGCTAAATCTCCCTGTGAAACACGCTAACTTTCGTCGGGGCGAAGCTGTCCGGCGAAAGTTAATTCGCTATTTGGCAGTTTCAGTGGTTGAGAAAGTTATGTATTGAAATGTGTTACGGGCTGTATGAGTGGCGGCCCTTTCGGATAGTTCCTACCGTTCGTCCTGTAGCTGAACCGGAGCTGAACGGCTAAATTGATTGCAATATAATGGCAAGTTGCAAAATGCATGATGGCAATATGTGCATTAATGCGCTTGCAACTATCCGATAACTAAGTAGCGCAATAAGTTCGCAAGGAAATGAAGTTGCGCTGAAACTGTGATGCCAAACAGGTTTTGAGAAGCAAACGCAGCGGCGAGGGAATTTTTGTCAGGCGCAGCGCTCAGGGCGCAACGAAGCGGCAGGGCCGGTAAGGAGGGGATCGGCAAGCGCAGTGGCCGAACCCATGCAGCAGCCGATGAGCGGTGCATGGGCTCGGCGGGATGAGGGGTCAGTCTTGCGCCTGGTCGCGCAGGAAAACCAGGCTGTCGGCCTTGGAGTGCTCGGCCGAGTAGCGGTAGCCCTGGTAGTTGAAGTCCTTCAGGCCTTCGGGGTTGCTCAGGCGCTCCTTGATCACGTAGCGCGCCATCAGGCCACGGGCCTTCTTGGCGTAGAAGCTGATGATCTTGTACTGGCCGTTCTTCAGGTCCTTGAACTCGGTGTCGATGATGCGTGCGTTCAAGGCCTTGCGCTTGACCGCGCCGAAGTACTCGTTGGAGGCCAGGTTGAGCAGCACGTCATCGCCCTGTGCGGCCAGTGCTTCGTTCAGCCAGCCGCTGATGCGCTCGCCCCAGAATGCGTAGAGATCCTTGCCGCGGCCGTTGGCCAGTTTGGTGCCCATCTCCAGGCGATAGGCCTGCATCAGATCGAGCGGGCGCAGTACGCCATACAGGCCGGAGAGCATGCGCAGGTGGGCCTGGGCGAAATCGAAGTCGTCTTCGGAGAAATCCTCGGCATTGAGGCCGGTGTACACGTCGCCCTTGAACGCCAGCAGCGCCTGCTTGGCATTGGATGGGTTGAACGGGCGCTCCCAGCTGCCGAAGCGCGCGGCATTGAGGCCGGCGAGCTTGTCCGACAGGCCCATCAGCTTGGCGATCTGTGCCGGGCTGAAGTCGCGCAGTTGGGCGATCAGTTCCTGGGCATGGTCGAGGTGTTCGGGTTGGGTGAAGCGCGGGGTGGCGGGTGGCGTCTCGTAGTCGAGAGTCTTGGCCGGTGAAATCACCATCAGCATGTGCGGAGTCTCCAGAAAGCGTGACGGCGATTCTAGAGGTCAGGGATCGGCAAGACCACCTATCGGGGCGATTGAGCGCAGCCACTGCACCTGATTGGCGCGCGGTGCTGCAAGTAGGGGCGGGGGGAGGGGCGAATTGCAGCAGGTAGGACTTCCGACTGTAACGGGGTGCTGGCAGCACGCCAAGCACTATCTGTCGCCTTCGCAAATAAACCTGTTTGTCGGAAAAAAAACGTTTTTCTGTCATGTGAATTGGAGTAATAAAAAAGCAAGACCGCCGAAACCTGCAGACAGGTGGCGGCCATTGGCCCTCACCTTGCTTGCCACCTTTCGGCCCCGACCTGAAAAAGTCGGCGGTCTCTGTCCGGCGCAGCACCGCTCAGGTATTGCGTCGCCTGGCTACTACAAGAAGGTGACCGAGTATGGATGACCACGGACGCTCCAAGCCCACCGCTCCAACCCTCTACGCCCTCGACACCAATGTTCTGATCCACGATCCCAACGCCTTGCTCAACTTCGAAGAACACCACGTCGCCATCCCGATGACGGTGTTGGAGGAACTCGACAAACTGAAGTCTGGCAAGCACGGCGTCGCCGCCGAGTGTCGTCAGGCCATCCGCCTGATCGATCAGATTCTCGCAGGTGCCGAACCCGAGGACGTCGAGTACGGGGTACCCATCCAGCGCGGCAAGAGCGGCCCTTGCGGTCGTCTTTCCATTCTCATGAGCAAAAGCGCGGCGCCGGTGACCTGGCTGCCGGAGAACCTCAACGACAACAAGATCATCAACCAGCTGGTAGAGCTGAAAACCCGCAACCCTGGGCTGTCCGTGGTGTTGGTGACCAAGGACATCAACATGCGCCTGAAGGCGCGCGCTTGTGGTATCGACGCCGAGGACTACCACACCGACCAACTGGTCGATGACGTCTCGCTGCTGTCGAAGGGGTATCACGACATGCCCGGCTCGTTCTGGGATCGCGTGAGCAAGGTCGACACCCGTCAGGACCATGGCCGCACCTGGCACCGCGTGCAACTGACCGACAACCTGCCGGCCGTTCACGTCAACGAGTTCATCCTCGACGAGCAAGGCTTCGTTGGCTGGATCAAGGCGATCAAGGGCGACGAGCTGGTGATCCTCGACATGCACCAGGAGCCGCTGCTGCATCAGGAAGCCTGGGGCCTGAAACCGCGCGACATCCATCAGGCGCTGGCGCTGTTCGCGCTGCTCGACCCGGACATCCATCTGGTCAACCTGTCAGGCGCCGCCGGTTCCGGCAAGACCATCCTGGCGCTGGCCGCGGCCATCGAGCAGACCATGGTCAGCAAGCGCTACCGGCGCATCATCGCCACCCGCAGCGTGCAGGGGCTGGATCAGGAAATCGGTTTCCTGCCCGGCACCGAGGCGGAGAAGATGGAGCCCTGGCTCGGCGCGATTACCGACAACCTCGAAGCGCTGCATATGGAGGACGAGAGCACCCACGGCAGCGTCGACTACATCCTGCAGAAGGTGCCGCTGCAGTTCAAATCACTCAACTACATCCGCGGGCGCAGCTTCCAGCAGAGCCTGATCCTCATCGACGAATGCCAGAACCTCACCCCGCACCAGATGAAAACCATCATCACCCGTGCCGGCAACGGCTCGAAGGTGGTGTGCCTGGGCAACCTGGCGCAGATCGACACTCCCTACCTGTCGGCGCCCAGCTCGGGCCTGACCTACCTGACCGAACGCTTCAAGGACTTCCCGCACGGCGTGCACATCACCCTGCAAGGCGTGCCGCGCTCGATCCTCGCGGAGTACGCGGAAACCCATATGTAACCCAACCCTCAGGCGTATAAGCACTCGCGCCCCTGCTCGCAAGAGCAGGGGCGTTTCTGCATCTATATCCGGGTCAATTGTCGTACACCCTGTAGGCGCGGATTTATCCGCGATTATCCCGGCTGAAGCCGCTCCTACAGAAACAAGGTGGGTGTCGGCATGCGCCGCGGTATCTTTTTATGCCTGCCATACCCTGACTCGCGGGTTTACAATCAGCCGATTCCCGCCAGGAGCTTTCCCGTGCTGACCCACCTCGATTCCCAAGGCCGCGCGCACATGGTCGACGTCACCGACAAGGCGACCACCTTCCGCGAAGCCACTGCCGAAGCACGCGTGCGCATGCTGCCGGCCACCCTGCAGATGATCGTTGCCGGCGAGCACCCCAAGGGCGACGTGTTCGCCGTGGCGCGTATCGCCGGCATCCAGGCCGCGAAGAAAACCAGCGATCTGATCCCGCTGTGCCATCCGCTGATGCTCACCGGAGTCAAGGTCGAGCTGCGCGCGGAAGGCGACGATGCCGTGCATATCACCGCGCGCTGCAAACTGTCCGGGCAAACCGGTGTCGAGATGGAGGCACTGACGGCCGCCAGCGTCGCCGCGCTGACCATCTATGACATGTGCAAGGCCGTGGATCGCGGCATGGTCATCGAGCAGGTGCGCTTGCTGGAGAAACTCGGCGGCAAGAGCGGTCATTACAAGCTGGAGGAGCAAGCATGATCCGCGTGCAGTATTTCGCCCGTTACCGTGAAACCCTGGGCCGTGACGACGAACAACTCAGCGGCGACTTCGCCACCCTCGACGACCTGCGCCTGCATCTGGTCGCCCGTGGTGGCGAATGGGAGGTGCTGGGCGAGCAGAACCTGATGTGCGCGCGCAACCAGGAGCTGTGCAGCCTCGACGAGCCGCTGGAAGAAGGCGATGAAGTAGCCTTTTTCCCCACCGTGACCGGTGGTTGATGATGCTGTCAGCCGCTGCTCCGCGTTCGTTGTCGCGGCTCAAGCCCCTCCCACAGATCAGTGACACCGTAGGGTGGGCCGGGCGGCGTTCCGTTTTAGCCCACCGCTCCAAAGCACTACCGAACGGACACATCGCATGACCATCCGCGTCCAGGCCCAACCCTTCGACCCCGGCACCGAACTCAACGCCCTGCATGCCGCCAATCTTGGTATCGGCGCGGTAGTCACCTTCGTCGGCTACGTGCGGGATTTCAATGACGGCCGCGACGTCGGTGGCATGTTCCTCGAGCACTTCCCTGGCATGACCGAAAAGGCCCTGGCCAAGATCGCCGACGATGCGCGTGAGCGCTGGCCGCTGCTGGGCATCGAGATCATCCACCGTATCGGTCGCCTGGAGCCGGGCGAGCCCATCGTCTTCGTCGGCACCAGCAGCGCCCATCGCCAGGCATCGTTCGATGCCTGCAACTTCATCATGGATTACCTGAAGACCCGCGCGCCGTTCTGGAAGAAGGAAGACACCCACGAAGGCCCGCGCTGGGTCGAAGGCCGCAGCAGTGACCAGAGCGCCGCCGAGCGCTGGCAGAAACCCTAGGGCTGTAGTGGCCCGGCGCATCCTGCGTCGGCATGAACTCTGCCTACGCCAGCGCCAGGTGTACCCGCAGCGCTATCGGCACCAGCATCAGCAATACGCCCAGGCCCAGCACGCGGACGCCCCATTCGTGCTCGCGAAAGTTGAAGCCGACGCCCAGCAATAGAAAGCCGCCGATCAGCAGCATCAGCATCAGGTGATAGTGGTCCATGGCTCTTCTCCACTTCGCTGTCCTGATTACAGCCTAGTCCCTCCGTCTGGCTTGGGGGTGATCTGGAGCAATCAATGCCTGACTCGATTAGCGACAAACGGCGTCTCGATTGGTCGCTGTCGGGCGTCATGGCCTGCTCCATACTGTGCGCAGTCATCGTCAAGGACCGTCCATGCGCCTGTTCCCCTCACTCCTGCTCGCCGGCCTGCTGGCCGCCACGCCGCTGGTTGCCGCCGAGCGCAGTTTCACCATCCTGCACAGCAACGACTGGCAGTCGCGCCTGCTCGGTTTCGGCCCCAACAACGAATACACCCCGGGAACGGCGAACGATGACGACACCGTCGGCGGGGTCGCACGCCTGGCCACGTTATTGAAGGCGCGCCGCGCCGCAGCTGGTGAAGAACCTGTGCTGCTGCTCGATGGCGGCGACTTCACCATGGGCACGCTGTTTCACACCATCGCTCGCGAGATGGGCAGCGAACTGCGCCTGATGAGCGAGCTGGGCTATGACGCCGCGGTGATCGGCAACCACGAGTTCGATTTTCGTCCGGCAGGCCTGGCAGCGATGATCAGCGCCGCACACAAGGCCAAGGGCGACGCTCTGGTGCCGTTGCTGTCGAGCAACATGCGCTTCGATCCGGCCAGCAAGGCCGACGACAGTCTTCAGGCGCACGTCGAGGCCGGGCGCATCCTGCCGTACAAGCTGATCGAGCGCGGTGGCATCCGTTTCGGCCTGTTCGGGCTGCTCGGCAACGACGCCATGGCAGTCAGCCCGATGATCAAGCCGCTGACCTTCGCCGACCCGGTCGCCACCGCCAGGGAAACCGTGGCCAAGCTGCGCGAGGAGGGCGCCGAAGTGGTCATCCTGCTGTCGCACATGGGCGTCACCCAGCAGGCCGATGGCAGCTGGCGCGGCGAGGACGTGGAGCTGGTCGAGCAGGTACCGGGCATCGACATCGTCGTCGGCGGTCACTCGCATGTGGCCCTGCCGCAGCCGGTGCTGGTGGGCGGACACACCCCGGTGGTACAGGCCGGTTCGGAAATCCAGTACCTCGGCGAACTGCGCATGATCCTCGGCGACGACGGCGTGCCGCGCGTGCGTGACTACCGCCTGCATCCGGTCAACGACAGTATCGTTGGCGACGCTGTCATCACCACCAGGGTGGAAGGTTTCAAACAGGTGGTCAGCGAGCGCATGCTCACGCCCAAGGGCTACCGTTTCGACCAGCCGCTGGCCAAGGTCGAGCAGAGCCTGGGCCGCGATTTCACCGATCAGACCCTGGCCAACCTGGTGACCGATGCGCTGCGTCATGCGGTGGATGCCGACCTGGCCTTCACCGGCAACGGCACCATTCGCGACGACCTGCTCAAGGGCCGCAATGGCGTGCAGGACGTCTCCGACCTGTTCCGCATCGCCCCGCTGGGCATCGGTGAATTCGACGACGAGCCCGGTTATCCGATGATCAAGGCCTACGTCAGCGCGCGCGAAATCAAATCGCTGCTGGAGGTGCTGCTGCTCGCCTATCAACTGCGCGACAGCCAGAGCTACTACCCGCGGGTTGCCGGCGTGCGTTTCACCTACAACCCCTGGCGCGTGCCGTTCGACCGCGTCAGCCGTATCGAGATTGGTGATGCGGTCAACGGCTATCGCGATCTGGACCTCGACGACACGCGCCTCTACAGCATCGGCGCCACCAGCTATGTCGGCAGCTTCACCTGGCTGGTGCCGGAGTTGACCCAGGGTCTGCTCGACGTAATCCCCAAGGACGCCGAGGGCCGCCCGCTGCCGCGTATCGAAGACGCCATCGTCGACCAGGACCCGGCCAGGGCAGGCGTGCAGGAACTCAAGGAGTGGCAGGCGCTGCTCGACCACATTCGTAGCCTGCCGGATCTCGACGGCGATGGCCTGGCCGACATTCCCACCACCGGCGTGGCGGCCGAAGAGCGCATGATCCGCGCGCCCAGCCTGCATCCGGCCGAGCTGTTCCGTCTGGCCGGGCCGCTGCAGTGGGGCGTCAGTGGGGTGATCTTCGCCTGCGTGCTGCTGATTCTCTGGCTGCTCAGTCGCCGGCTGCGGCGCAGGCGTTAGCGCGCAGCGGCGCCGTGCGCCGGTCCTGCTGCATGGCGGTTGCGCCGTGTACTGAGCTGGGCCGGCGCCCCACGATCATCCACGCCCGCAACCTTGCCAAGCATTGCCTGCCTCCGTATGGTGCAAAGCCGACTGATTCGGAAGCTACGCAATGATCGCTCAGCACTGCCTGCTCGGTGACCGTGCTCAACCGTCCAACCCCCGCTCGGATGAATGCTGCGCCACGGGTGCGGCGCTGCCCCTATGAACGCACTCAATCACTCGCGCCCGCTGGCGCTGTTCGGCCTGCTGCTGGCCAACCTCTGCTGGTCCGGCAACGCCCTGGTGGCGCGCGCCTTCGCCGGTGAGATCGCTCCGTTCACCCTGTCGTTCTGGCGCTGGTGCCTGGCGTTGGCGCTGTTGTTGCCCTTCGTCGCGCTGCCGCTGTGGCGTCATCGCGCAGCCCTCTACCATGCGGGCTGGCGTTTGCTGGTGCTCGGCGGCCTGGGGATCGCCGGCTACAACTCGCTGCTCTATAGCGCAGCGCAGACCACCGCGGCGATCAACATTTCGCTGGTCAACACCTGCTTGCCGCTGGTGACCTTCATCGGCGCCGGGCTGCTGCTCAACGAATGGCCGGCGCGCCGCGCCTGGTGGGGCATGCTGGTGGCCGTGGCGGGTTTGGCTGTGCTGATCAGTCACGGCCAGTGGAGCCGCATCACCAGCCTGTCGTTCAACCAGGGCGACCTGATCATGTTGCTGGCGGTGGTCGACTGGGCGTTGTATTCGCTGCTGCTGCGGCGCTGGGCGGCGTACCTGCAACCGATTCCGCCGCTGGCGCTGCTGGGCGTGTTCATCCTGCTCGGCGTGCCGCTGATCCTGCCCTTCTATCTATATGAGTTGAGCCAGGGCGCGCATCTGGCGCTCAACGTCGCCAACCTCTCGGCCGTCGCCTACACCGCGGTATTCGCCTCGCTGCTGGCCTACCTGGCCTGGAACCACGGCATCCGCGTGATCGGTGCGGCCAAGGCGGCGCTGACCAACTACGTGATGCCGGTATTCACCGCGCTGTTGGGCTGGGTGCTGTTGAACGAGAGTCTGCAGGTCTATCACTGGCTGGGCGCCGCGATGATCTTCGGCGGCCTGCTGCTGGCCACGCGGCCAGGCAAAAGCGCCTAGCCGCGCAGGGTGGATCACGCGTCATCGATCCACCGTCCCCGGCGGATGAAAAGAGCGTCATCCGCCCTACGGCGATCCCTTACTCCGGCTTGAGCATCACGAAGGCTTCACCGCCTTCGCGATCATGCATCAGGATGAACGGCTGCCCGGCGATCATCATCTTCACCGGCACCTTGCGCGGCACCGTGGTGCCGGCATTGATCGCCGCCGCGCTGAGCAACTGCCGAGTCAGGCTGTCATCCTGCTGCGGCTCGCTGGTCACCACGCATTCATGGCTGGCCTTCACCTGAATGCTCAGGCTCTTGTCCGCATTGAAGCCGATGGTGGCAAAGCCCATATCGGTCAACTCGGTGATGCCGTGCTGACGCGCGATGCGATGCGCTTCGGCAAAACTCGGCGCCGTTTGCAGGCAGATATCACGAAAGGCCTGCACCACTGGCGAGGTAACCGGCACCGGTGGCTGCGAGCCCAGGTTGGCACAGGCACCGAGAAGGCCAAAGCTGACAAGCAAGGCGAACTTTTTCATCACATCATTCCTTAATGAAGGGTGTTCAGGGTTGCTGGCAAAGATCATGCCCCAGCAACTGCGAGGCCAGCCCTTTGGCGAGATAGGTCTCCACCACACGGCCATCTCTGCACTCGGTCTTGTGGCTGATGGCAAAACCGATGGAAAGCACGACGAATAGCGCCAGGCCGATATTCTGGATGGGCGTCATGACAGGGCTCGTTTGGTAAACAATGGGGCAGGATGAAGAGGCGGGCAGGGGATGGCAAGTGCCAACCTCCCCAATGCCGACATGGCTGATGCGTGTGAGGTTATGGCAGTGTGATGGCAAGATCGCCCAGCATGAAACGTGCAATGATCATCCAGGCAATTGCGCTGATGATACCCAGCACGCTGTAGCCGACGACGATGCCAATCGCGATCTGCTTCCACAGCCCGGCGAAGCGGTTGGGTTCGTTGCGGTAGTGCGTCGGCATGTCACGCTCGGCCCGCAGATCGTCGAAGTCGTCTCTCGCTCTCAAGGTGTTCTCCTGGTTCATGGGCCAGCGCACGGCGGCGCTGCAGCCTGCTGGAGGCGGATTTTCCGGCATCGCCCGACAGCCCCGCAAGCACCGTTCGAGCCGTTGCGAGGTAAGCCGCAGGCTCAGAAACGAGCGATTCAGCGCATCGCCACCAGGGAGGCCTAACCGCTTGATAAAACGTAAATTTATCGATGAACTGGGGTTGACAGCGGTAGGCGAGGCGCGGACAATGCGCGCCGTTGGCTACATAGCTCAGTCGGTTAGAGCGCAGCATTCATAATGCTGATGTCCCAGGTTCAAGTCCCGGTGTAGCCACCATAAATTTCAAGGGGTTAGCGCAAGCTAGCCCCTTTTTATTTGGGCCGGTGTCCCCTTACTGTCCCTTTCTTGTCCCTGCCTAGGCGATAGGCTTGCCGACACAGCGTTCGAAGATCTCAGTCATTACCCGGTAGTCGCAGATCACTGCGTCTATGTTCGCCTGAATCCATTCCCCTTCTTCGACTGCCCACCAACTGATCTCATAACCCGCGTTGATGACGATGTGCTCGAACAGGATTCGCTGTGCCCGTCCGTTACCTTCGCGGAAAGGGTGGATCATGTTCAGATCGCCATAGAGTTCGGCTGCTGCTGTAACCAGTTCAGCGCGAGACAGGCCCTCAAACCAGTCCGCATCGGCTAGCCGCTTGAACAACTTGGCTGATTCGACCTCAATGCGAGCGAGGTTGCAGAAGTGCGTGCTGCCCTTGGATATATCGACGGTACGTAACTCTCCGGCCCAGTCGTAGACGTCCGCGAAGAGCTGTCGGTGAATCTGTTGGAGATAGGGAAGGTCGTACGGAGGTAGGTCGAAATCGATCTTGCTGGCTGCGATCGCGGAGAGGGTGCGCTCTGCTTCATCGAGCGCTCCGTCATTGGTCAGGCCGAGACGGTTAACGAGAACTGTTGAGCCTGGATAACAGTGAGGGTCCTGGCCTGTGCCGTATTTGTCGCGCATCAGGCCTGCCGGGAACGTAACTCGCTCAGTGCGGCCTCACGGGTTGGGAGCTTGCGCTCAGCATCGGCGGCAGTGACCTGAAAACCTTCCAGGCGCAGGCTGGCGGCATAGTTGGACTGACGTGCCTTGGCGCAATAAGCCTTCTTGGCCTGCAGGGATGGGCTTGGCATGGTGGCTACCTCTCTTGCATGACGTCGCTCATTATAGCGGATGCCCCTAGGTAGCGTCTTGCAGCAACGCCAGCGGCGAATGCGTCAGGGCAGTGGCGAAGTGATCGGGCGCGAGGTGTGAATAGCGCATGGTCATCTTGATGTCGCCGTGGCCCAGGATGCGCTGCAGGGTGACGATGTTCCCGCCTTGCATCATGTAGTGACTGGCGAAGGTGTGGCGCAGTATATGGGTCATCTGCCCTGGCGTATGCAGTCCGGTGCGTTCATAGGCCTTGCGGAAGGCTGACCTGCAGGAGCTGAATAGCTTGCCGTTTCCAGGGTAGCCACGCGACAGAATGAGCTTCTCCAGCTCGGCCGGGATCGGCACCGAACGACTTTTGCCATTCTTGGTACGCACGAAGCGCACTTGGCCATTGGCAACCTGGGGCCGGGGCAGGCTTTCAGCTTCATCCCATCGAGCACCGGTAGCCAGGCAGATTTGGGCGACAGGCAGCGTATGGCTGTTGGTCGAAGCGGCGCATTCCTGCAGGACAAGCCGGCATTCATCCAGGGTGAGAAACGCTCGCTCGGTTTCATCCACCTTGAGCTGACGAAGCATGGCCAGCGGGTTTGTCTCATGCCAGACGCCCAGGCGGATCAGCTCATTGAACACGGCTTTCAGGTAGCGGTGTTCATGGTTCACGGTGGCCGGGGTGCAGTCTTTGAGGCGCTGGGTACGGTAGCGGCCAAAGTCCAGGGCGGTGAAGGTGGCGGCAATAGGGTTGCCCAGGGCATGCGCTATGGCCATCGTCCGACTGTAGCGGTAAGGGTCTTTGAGCGTGGAGCCGTGCAGCTCTTGCCACGTATCGACCAGATCGGACAGGCGTTCGCCCGGATCACGGCCACGTTGGCTGTATTGGCGGCGGGTGTCAGATACCCAGCGTTCGGCCTCGCTCTTGGTGCGAAACCCCCGTTTGCGCTTGCGGATACCGGCAGATTTATCGAGCCAGAAATCGACGTCCCAGCCCTTTGGTCCCTTGGTGATCAAACGGCACGCCCCCAACGAACGCTGCGTTCCTCTAGCAAGGCTTTGAGGTGTTTGTAGAGGCGGTCTTCATCGAGACCCTTGGATGCGTAGTGATCGCGGATCACCGGCCAGCAGTCCCATTCCTTGAGGGTGTAAAAAGCTTTTCTAGCGCCCACTCGCTCCCGTGCCAGCAGGCTTACGAAGTTTCCCAGGAAGAGTTCCACGTTCTTGCCGGAGAAGCCCCGCGAGGTCTTGTAGTAGCGCCTGTAGTCGGTGTCATCGAGCAGGGAATCGACCGGCAGATCGACGCGCACGTCGTCACGGATCAGCGTCCAGATCGGGGCGTAGTAGCCTCGACGGGCAAGGTATTTGAACTGGTTCAGGCCGTAGCGCCAAAGGCCGTCCAGATGGCCCGCGAAGGCCGCAAAGGTACGGGTGTCGATCGCTTGCCCGCTCTGCAGGTCTACCGAACCGCTGGCGAACTGCTGGACGATGGAATGGTGGTAACGCAGCTCAACGCGCCATACATCCTGGGTGGGGTCGTAGTTATCCGGGTCGGTTTCGTCGAAGCTGTCACGGCGACGCCAGACACTTTCCCAGTAGTCGAGCTTGTCGGTGGCCCTGGCTTGTTCGGTCTTGTTGTAGATGCAGAGCTGCAGGCCGTTGGCCGAGCCAAACATCGAGGTTTCACCGCGGCCATACACGCTGGATTTCGTGGCCCAGTGCAGTTCGTTGATGCCGGATACATCCCGGTGCGAGCGGGCACGGCAATGCATGTTGCTGACCAGATCGGCGGGAGGCGTCCAGCCCTGCAGATCGAGGGCAAGATGCACCGCGCATTGATTGACCTCGATGTTCGTCAGCACCTGGGAGGCGTAGTGATCCAGGCGGGCCTGCAGGCGCTCGGGCGACAGGTTGTCGATGGCATGGGGTGACACCTCGATTTTCAGGTGTGGGCCGATGTTCTCGACTTTGGCGTTGAAGTTCTTTACCAGCAGCACAAAGCCCAGGTCAGCGTTCTGCAGCTTGTACTGGTAGCCCGAGTCACGGCTAACCCGGCCCGAGTGCCAGCGCTCACCGGCAAAATCGACAATGGCGCCCGGCTTGTCGAACAGGCCCAGGATGTCAGGGCGCAGAAGGCCCTTGTAGAGCTGGCGGACGGTATCGACGCCACAGCGGAGCAGGCGAACGGCAGACAGATCGACAAAGCCGGTCTTGCCGATGTCCAGGAACAAGCGACCATGAGGGGACTCAAGGCCGGTTTGGTTATCAACGCGGAAGAAGTCTTTAACGGCGTCCATTTGATTTCCTGTTATTGAAGGTTTGTCACTCGTTCAACTGCTTGTTATCTGACGTGTTACAGGGACGTCAGCGGGCCGGCGGCGCGCACCCGCGCTCGTGCCTCGCACGCAACCCCACCGCCGGCCCGCATCCTTCATCTGTCACTGTCCAGGCATACGGCGTTGGCTCTTGTGGGCTTTTCCCGGCCACCCAGGAATTGCCCATGGCCGAGAGGATCAGGAACAGGATCAGCGCCAGGAAGGCCGGCAGGGTGTCGGGTGTAGGCGGGAGGAAGTGCAGGCGGGCGCGCCCAGCGTCTGGCTTTGCGGTAGTGCGGCGTTGGGGCTGCTGGCGGGGCTGCTGGCGGGGCTGGAAGATCAACACCAAGGGCTTTGCCCTTGTCATCCCACTCTTGCCGCCGAGGGCTCGGGAGCGCGGGGTGGTGAAGCTACCCCACACTCCCGTTGTCAGGCTGATATTCATGGTGCGGGGTCAAGGGTGCGCTGCGCCCGTGCTTCCGTTCGCCGGGACGGTGAAGCTGTCCCGACGAGCCGGGAGCGCGGCCCCTGACCCGGCGACATCGGTGGAATGGGTCAGGGTCATGCGGCCCAGTACGTTGCCGGAACCATGCCGGTCGCGGTACCGCATCGCCCTGATATTGCAGATGTCTTCAAAGTAGATTTCGTTGGCATGTCGCTTGTTGGAGGCGATCCCCATGCCCAGGAAGTAGGCCTGCTCTTGCACGCCTTCGACCGGCAGAACCACACCCACGATATGCATGCACTGCCAGAAGGACTCGGTGTCACCTTCCCACATCAGTTCCATGAGCACGGTCTGGCCGATATAGCCGACAGCCGTGGTTGCATCCAGGGTGATTCCGCGCTTAGGCATGGCTGTAGTCCCCCTCTTTGAAGTCTTCCTTACCGCTCAGCAGATCGGCGCGGAGCTTGCCCACGTTGACCATGCGAAAGTCGGCAAACGTCAGGCTGGGTAGGGTTCCGTTGTCCACCAGCTCGGCCACTTCATCAGCAGGAATGCCACTGGCGGTGGCGAAGGTCACGATGCTGCAGACGTCGCCCATGGCGGCGCCCAGCGGGACGACGTTGCCGTGCTCCGGGTTGGCCTTATTCATCGACGTAATCCCCCTGCGCGAAGATGGTTTTGCCCTTGGCCAGATCGGCGCGGATTTGGGCGAGGTGGACAAGGCGAGGGCGGCCCATCTTCACGCTGGGGATGGTGCCGCTCTGCATCCAGGCGATCACGGTGTCGGTGGAAACACCGTTCATGGCAGCGAAGGTTTCCTTGCTGCAGGTGAGGGCGTTACGGCAGTCGAGGTAGATGACGCGTTTGCCGTCTACATCGAAGCTGACATCGAAAGGTGGTTCGTTCAGGTGCTGAGTAGTCATTGCCTATCCCTGCCTATGAAATGCTCATAAACTGTGGTTAATGGGTGATTAGTGATTGGTAAATAGTACCAATCACATGATGCGAATATATCGGTGCTGGCAGATAGTTAGTAGCACTATTTACCAATTTAATAGGCGATTTTTGAATGATCAGAGAGCGGCTTATAGCCATTTGGGACTCGAAGGGATTGACTGCTAAGCGGCTCGAGGAGCTGACAGGCATCGACCGCGAGAAGTGGTATGCCCTCAGAGGTGGCAAGCGCCGGGTCAATGGGGACGACATAGAAGCCATCCTGGGTATTACCCCTGAGTACGCACTGTGGCTCGTTTCGGGGAACATTGCGCCAGAGGCAGGGCAGACCAGCCCGGATTACGTCGAAGCAGACCTAAAATTGGCAGGACAAGAAGCGGGCAGCAGGTAACAGCGGAAGTGGCCCGGCGATGGTTCAGCCGAACAACGTGACTCCAGGGAGAAGGACATGGGAAACATCATCGACATGGCGAGCTTCGAGCACCTGCGCCGATCAAACTCCGATGACCGCTACACGTGCCCGAAGACCAACGTAACGTTCCCCCACATCTACAAAGTGCTGGTGCCGGACGGCGATCTGGTGGACGACGTGCCGGTATTCATCGGCACCTACAGCACCGAGTACCGGCTCAAAGAGCCATCGAGCCTTGAGCAACTTCCAGGCTTCCCGCCTTTGACGGCAACAAAGATCAGCACGCTCGATGCTGCTGATGAAATCTATCTCGACGTAATCCACTTCAACAATAAAGACAGAGCGCTTGGCTTCAGGCAGGCCTGTGGGCATCTAGGACTTGAGCCAGAACACGTCCGCTCGTTCAAAGATGAACAAGGCGTGTTCCTATTGCTGCGAAGGGATGATGCTCCCAAGAAGTTAGGGCACATCATCTATCGAAGTAGTGATGTTCAGTACATCCATGGCCTTGGGGCTAAGATGGAATGTGAGTATGTGGCAGCTTTTAGTGTAGAAGGAAATATTGTGCCGATGAATTGCATTGAAGAGTGTGATTCTTAGTCGGTGGTCTGTTTTTATTTCGTTTCTATACCTTTGTCGTATCCCTTGAGGGAGATGGCTCTTCTATATGGCTAGATTCCTCAGGTTTCTCTTGTTGGGCATATGCCGAAATGTAAAGCATTGCATGAAGGGCGCCGCATAGAAAACTTAATGAGCCTTTAAAGGTTGGCTCTTCTTGTAAATGTTTACTACGATTCTCATTGTTTATTTTGATTATTGTTTCTTTTATTTCTTCTGCTTTGCTATGGCTTGGCTCTAATTCGTGGGCAAGCATGTTTCTAAGTTTGTTTATCTGGTTTAGTGAATTCCAGACCCAGTCAAAGGGTAGGCCCTGAACGAGGGGGCCTAACAGCGACCTTGTAAGTAGCATGGTCTGTTTGAACGTGAGGCGAGCCTCTCTTAAGAATAGAGGGTTAGGAACTACCTCTAAACAAAAATCTCTTAACATTTCCTCAATTAAAAGGTGCGCTTTAAGAAGTGCAGATTCGTCGTCTAGATTTTTTTCAAAATGTTTTCTGAATAAGTCACCATGTTTTTCGGAGAAATCTTGCTTCATGCTGGTGTTAGTCCTTCTTGTTAGGGATTATAGAGATAGGAGTCTAGGGGGGCGTATTTTTTGGTATGAGGCCTTATTCTTTGTAGTACTGTTGCATGTTGCCGGCGTCTTTTCCTCGCAGGGTCACATCAACATAATCCCCTCGCTCAACTTGTGCGCGAAAGCGTTTGCCCAATATTTTTCTAGTTGTAGGCGGTATTTTGAGCCACTCCTCTTGTCCGAAAAGCTGATTCAGTCTAAAGGTTCCTGTTCTACGCAGGTCTAGCAGTTGTTCGATGTATTTGTCATATTGCTCAAGGCCTTCTGGAGGCTCTTCTTCTTCAATAATTTCATTATAATCTTGAGAGATTTCAGCTGATGAGGTTTTGTAAGTATTTTCGAGTTGTAGGCTGAGGCTTGATATTTGATTGTTAAAGTGATCAACCTCTTCTTGATGCTTTGATTGCATTTGAGCTAGGCGGCGATATAGCTCTCTAGATTCCTCTACACTCAATAGTCTTTGGTTTTCTTGCTCCTGTTTAATGCTCATTAGCTCCTTTTGCTTCTTTAAGCTGTGCTCATAGACAGGTTTGGCAAGGAATGGATATATATAGATGTATGAAATGGCAAGGAGGGCGGGAATGAGTGCTCCGTTAAAAAAAGTGCCGTTGATGAATATTTCGTAGTTGCTGATTTTTAAGTTTATATTTTTAAAATGATGGTCAATTAATAAGAATTTTTCTTCTGGGCTGGGTGGGGTGGAGGAGAATAAAATTAGAAAAAAACGGTAATTCCACAACACCCAAGCGGAAAAAAAAGCTCCAGTTAATGGGCTTACAGCGCGGTCGTATAGATAGGCTTTTATTGATGTTAGGATGTCTTGCATTTATTTGCTGAGCTCAATTAGAAAAAAGGGACAGATTTATTTTCTACCAGAGCCATATCAGGGATAGATGCTCTGGAAGTCCGCAACGGTGAATCCGTTCAAGCGCTTGTTTCCGACCAATATGACGGGCACGCCATTGCCGCCAATTGCGTCATAGGCTTTGCGGGCGTTCTGGTTCTTCTCGACGTCGTATTCGACGAAACTGATGCCGTTGCTCCGGAAGTACTGGCGGGCCTGCTTGCAGTAGCCGCACCAGGCGGCGGAATACATGATGACGCGCTTCGATGTCGCGCCCTGAGTGGGCGTGAAGGATTCGTAGCTGACGCTTTCGTAGGAATTGATCTTGATCGAGAGCTGCTCAGCTTGGTCCTTGTCTTTTGGCTTGTCGCCGAAGTGGACGCGCCCGTTCTCATCCGTCCACTTGTAGATTTCCGCAGAGCAGATCAGCGGCAGGATGGCGATCAGGGCAAGGAGGAATCGGGTCATGCGGCAGCTTCCATGCAGGGGAGGGCGTGCTGGCTGATCCAGGAGCGCCACGGTTCAGGCAAAAGAGGTGTCCCCTTTCTGCCTCAAAACACCATGCAATGGATACTAGCCAATAGCCGGCACGGGCGAAAGCCCCGTTTTTACAGGCGTCCAGCTTCTACCGAAGGAGGTGGCGCTTTTTCATAATCCCCAACTCTCGCTAGCCCAACCCAACAACTCCCTCACCCCAAAAACAACAAAACCCCGCTTTCGCGGGGTTCTGTCTATGCGCCGTTAACGATCAAACGTTAAAGCGGAAGTGCATCACGTCGCCGTCTTTGACGATGTAGTCCTTGCCTTCCAGGCGCCATTTGCCGGCTTCCTTGGCACCGGCTTCGCCCTTGTACTGGATGAAGTCGTTGTAGGCGATGACTTCGGCGCGGATGAAGCCTTTTTCGAAGTCGGTGTGGATCGCGGCAGCCGATTGCGGGGCGGTGGCGCCGACTTTGACGGTCCAGGCACGCACTTCCTTCACGCCAGCGGTGAAGTAGGTCTGCAGGTTGAGCAGCGAGTAACCGGCGCGGATTACGCGGTTCAGGCCAGGCTCTTCCATGCCCATGGTTTCGAGGAACATCTGCATTTCTTCGAGATCGTCCAGTTCGGCGATTTCGGCCTCGATCTTGTTGCACACCGGCACGACGATGGCGCCTTCCGCTTCGGCGATGGCGTTGACCACGTCGAGGTGCGGGTTGTTCTCGAAGCCGTCTTCGGCGACGTTGGCGATGTACATCACCGGTTTGGTGGTGAGCAGGTGGAAGGTCTTGGCCAGGCGCTTCTCTTCGTCACCCAGGTCTTTGAGCAGGCTGCGTGCCGGCTTGCCTTCGGTGAGGTGGGGGATGAGCTTTTCCAGCAGGGCCTTCTGCGCCACTGATTCCTTGTCGCCACCCTTGGCGGTGCGGGCAACGCGCTGCAGTTGCTTTTCGCTGCTGTCGAGGTCGGCCATGATCAGTTCGAGGTCGATGATCTCGATGTCACGCTTGGGGTCGACGCTGTTGGCGACGTGAATGACGTTCTCGTCTTCGAAGCAGCGCACGACGTGGGCGATGGCGTCGGTCTCGCGGATGTTGGCGAGGAACTTGTTGCCCAGGCCTTCACCTTTCGACGCACCGGCTACCAGGCCGGCGATGTCGACGAATTCCATGGTGGTGGGGATCACCCGCTCGGGTTTGACGATCTCGGCCAGGGCATCCAGGCGCGGGTCGGGCATGGGCACGATGCCGCTGTTCGGCTCGATGGTGCAGAAGGGGAAGTTCTCTGCGGCGATGCCGGACTTGGTGAGGGCGTTGAACAGGGTGGACTTGCCGACGTTGGGCAGGCCGACGATGCCGCAGTTGAATCCCATGGTGTGTCCCTCGGGGGAAAGGTGGTTACTTGGTGGCCTTCTGGCTATGCAGGTTGCGCATGGCCACGGTCCAGTCGCCGGCGAGTATTTCCGGCAGGACGTCCAAGGCGAAGTCGATGCTCTTGTCGAGCAGTTCCTGTTCGCCGCGTGGGGCGCGCCCGAGCACGTAGCCGGATACCAGGCTGGCGTGCCCCGGGTGGCCAATGCCGAGCCGCAGGCGATGGAAGTTATTCTGGTTGCCGAGCTGGGCGATGATGTCGCGCAGGCCGTTGTGGCCGCCGTGGCCGCCGCCCTGTTTGAGCTTGGCGACGCCGGGTGGCATGTCGAGTTCGTCGTGGGCCACCAGGATCTCTTCGGGTTTGATCTTGAAGAAATTGGCCAATGCCGCCACGGACTGGCCGCTGCGGTTCATGTAGGTGGTGGGGATGAGCAGACGAACTTCGCGCCCCTGGTGGTTGAACTTGCCCACCAGGCCGAAATACTTGCGATCTACGCTGAGGTTGACGCGCTGACTGGCGGCCACGCGCTCAACGAAAAGGGCCCCTGCATTGTGCCGGGTCTGGTCGTATTCGGGGCCAGGGTTACCCAGGCCAACGATCAGTTGTACGGCAGTCATACAGGAGCCCTTTCGAGAACATGGCCCGGCGTGATCGCATGCCGGGCCAGCTACTGACGATTACTCGGCAGTGCCTTCGCCGGCAGCTTCTTCACGAACGCGCGGCAGGTGGATGCTGGCTACCGGCAGGTCACTGCCGTGGGCCAGAGCAACCAGCTCGACGCCTTTCGGCAGTTTGATGTCGGACAGGTGAACGGTCTGGTCAACAGCGACCTTGGCCATGTCGACTTCGATGAATTCCGGCAGGTCTTTCGGCAGGCAGGAAACTTCGACTTCGTTCAGGGCGTGCAGGACTTCGCCGCCGCCTTGCTTGACGCCAACAGCGCTGGCTTCGTTGATGAAGTGCAGCGGTACGTGGGCGCTCAGTTTCTGGCCGGCAACGACGCGAACGAAGTCAGCGTGCAGTACGAAGCCTTTGGCCGGGTGGCGCTGCAGGGCTTTGATCAGGACGCTTTCTTTGGTACCGGCAACGTCCAGGCTCAGAACGTGGCTGAAGGCAGCTTCGTTTTCCAGCAGCTTGGCCAGGTCTTTGGCCAGCAGGCTGATGGATTGCGGGGCTTTTTCGCCGCCGTAGATTACGGCAGGCACCATGGACACGTTACGACGCAGGCGGCGGCTCGCACCTTTCCCCAGGTCGGAACGCACTTCGGCATTCAGGGCAAATTCAACAGTCATTTCACTTCTCCAAAATAACCAAACCGCCGTACGGCTTGCGACCAGCCTCGGGCGGTAGGGCAAAAAGCCCCGCACAAGGCGGGGCGCTTAACGTCAGCGGGTTCCTTAGCGGAACATCGCGCTGATCGATTCTTCGTTGCTGATGCGGCGAACCGCTTCGGCGACGACCGGGGCAATGTCGAGCTGGCGAATGCGCGAGCAGGACTGTGCCGCAGCGGACAGCGGGATGGTGTTGGTCACCACCAGCTCGTCCAGGACGGAATTCTCGATGTTCTCGATGGCGCGGCCGGACAGCACCGGGTGGGTGCAGTAGGCGTAGACCTTGGCGGCACCGCGCTCTTTCAGCGCTTTGGCGGCGTGGCAGAGGGTACCGGCGGTGTCGACCATGTCGTCGACCAGGATGCAGGTACGGCCTTCTACGTCACCGATGATGTGCATCACTTCGGACTGGTTGGCCTTCTCACGACGCTTGTCGATGATCGCCAGGTCGACGCCCAGGCTCTTGGCCACGGCGCGGGCACGAACGACGCCACCGATATCGGGGGAGACGATCATCAGGTTGTCGAAGCGCTGGTCTTCGATGTCGTCGACCAGGACCGGGGAACCGTAGATGTTGTCCACCGGAATGTCGAAGAAGCCCTGGATCTGGTCAGCGTGCAGGTCGACGGTCAGCACGCGGTCGATACCGACCACGGTGAGCATGTCGGCAACCACTTTGGCGCTGATCGCCACGCGTGCGGAACGCGGACGGCGATCCTGGCGGGCGTAACCGAAGTAGGGGATGACCGCAGTGATGCGGGTGGCCGAGGAACGGCGGAAGGCGTCAGCCATCACTACCAGTTCCATCAGGTTGTCGTTGGTGGGCGCACAGGTCGGCTGAATCAGGAAGACGTCCTTACCGCGAACGTTCTCGTTGATTTCGATCATGACTTCGCCGTCGGAGAACTTACCGACCGAAGCATCGCCGAGGGGAATGTGCAGCTGACGAACGATCCGTCGCGCCAGATCGGGGTTTGCGTTCCCCGTGAAGACCATCATCTTGGACACGCGCAGTACCTGCCGGCTGAGGGTATACCTGGATGGGTATGGAAAATGGCAGGGGCGGCTGGATTCGAACCAACGCATGCCAGGATCAAAACCTGGTGCCTTACCGCTTGGCGACGCCCCTATATTCTGTGTCGAACGCTTTTTGAATCGGTTGCCGATGCCTCCCAGAAGAGGTTATGGCAGGGGCGGCTGGATTCGAACCAACGCATGCCAGGATCAAAACCTGGTGCCTTACCGCTTGGCGACGCCCCTGTATCGTATAACCGAATGCTGAGCATTCACTTCTTGGCCAGTGCTTGGAGCTTGCGGTGCAGCATCGAGATGTTGCGACCTTGAGCGACAAAGCTCGGCAGAGTGCCTGGAAGTTGGCGGGCGACTTTATCAGCATCGTCCTGATTTGGGAAGCTCCCAAATACGCAAGCTCCAGTGCCGGTCAATCTAGCTGGAACAAATTTGTTCAGCAAGATCAAAGCGTTACGAACTTCTGGGTAACGCTTCTCTACAACCGGCTGGCAGTCGTTTCGACCACCCCCCGCAAGAAGGCTGCGAACTTTAATGGGCGGCGTATCCCGTGTCAACTCGGGCGAGCCGAAAACTTCTGCTGTGCTTACAAAGACTTGCGGCACGGCGACGAGGAACCAGGGTTCGTCCAGTTGCACCGGGGTCAGATGCTCGCCAACGCCCTCGGCAAAAGCAGCGCGGCCGCGCACGAATACCGGCACGTCGGCGCCCAGCGCCAGGCCCAGTTCGGCCAGGCGATCTTCGCCCAGTTGGGTGTGCCACAGGTGGTCGAGGCCAACCAGGGTGGTGGCGGCATCCGAGCTGCCACCACCGATGCCGCCGCCCATCGGCAGGCGCTTGTCCAGCCAGATATCGGCGCCCAGTGCGGTGCCTGAAGCTTCCTGCAGCCTTTTGGCTGCACGCACGATCAGGTTGCTGTCATGCGGCACGCCTTCGATGGGCGTGTGCAGATGGATTTCGCCATCCTGGCGCACGCTGAAGCCGAGCTCGTCGCCATGTTCGAGAAACTGAAACAGGGTCTGCAGTTCGTGATAGCCGTCGGCGCGGCGGCCGAGGATATGCAGCATCAGGTTGAGCTTGGCAGGGGCGGGCAGGATCAGTTCGGCGTGTGCGGGAATGGCGGTCATGGTCGGGGCAGGGGCGTCGTTGTGAGGCATGTGGCGATTGTATGCGGGAAATGCATCGGCAGGTGGCAGAGGAGCCTCGCGGCTGAAGCCGCTCCTACAAAAAATGCAGCCCTCCCTGTAGGAGCGGCTTTAGCCGCGAAATGTTCGGTTGAAACGCCGGGCCAGCGGGGAGGTTGCCGATGCGTTCGCGGCTGAAGCCCCTCCCACAGGGAATGTGGTCGCCTACTGCCCCAACTGACGCGGCTGCCAGTCCTTGATCACCAGGGTCACTTCCAGGTCCTGGCCGTAGAGCTTCATGCGCTCCGGCAGGGTGTAGCCGTTCTGTTCGGTATAGCGCTGGTATTCGACCTTCCAGCCGTCCTGTTCCAGCTGCGCCAGGTGGCTCTTGCCGTCGAGGGTGATGCGGCTACGGCTTTGCGGAGCAGGTAGGCCGCGAATCCACCAGAGCAGGTTGGAGACCGGCAGGTCCAGGCGCAGTTGCTCGCGTAGCAGGGCTTCCGGCGATTCGGCGCGGTAGCGGCCACGGTTGGCCACTTCCAGCAGGATGTCACCCGGGCGACCGGTCAGGCGTGCGGCACCGCCACCGAGCGGGCCGGACAGGCGAATGTCGTAGTAATCCTGGCGCTGCAGCCAGAACAGCGTGGCACTGCCGGAGTCACGCGGGGCGCGGATGCCGATCTTGCCGTTGATCTGCCAGCCGTCGAGCTTGGCGATCTGCTCTTTGTGGGCTTTCCATGTGGCCGGATCACCCTGGCCTTCCAGCGCTTCGTGCGAGGTCAGGCCGGCGCAACCGGTCAGCAGGGCGATGAGGCTGAATACGAGGAGCTGACGAAGCATCAAAGAGTCTCGGAACCGGTCAGGCGCAACAGGGTGTCGCGCAGGATGGTGCTGTCGGGCGTTGCGTTCAGGGCATCGCGCCAGACGCTGCGGGCTTCACGCTGCTTGCCCTGGGCCCAGAGCACTTCGCCGAGGTGGGCGGCGACTTCGTGGTCGGGGAATTTCTCCAGGGCCTGGCGCAGCAGGCGCTCGGCCTCGTCGAGGTTGCCCAGGCGGTAGTTGACCCAGCCGAGGCTGTCGAGAATCGCCGGGTCGTCCGGGTTGAGCTGGTGCGCCTTGGCGATCAGGTCGCGTGCTTCTGCGTAGCGCGTGGTGCGGTCGGCCAGGGTGTAGCCAAGGGCGTTGAGGGCCATGGCGTGTTCCGGCTCGCGCTCGATGATGTAGCGCAGGTCGGTTTCCAGCTGCGCCAGGTCATCGCGCTTTTCCGCCAGCATGGCGCGGGTGTAGAGCAGGTTCAGGTCGTTGGGATACTGCTCCAGGCCGTCGTTGATCACTTTCCAGGCGGAGTCGATCTGACGGTTGTTGCTCAGGCCTTCGGCTTCGATCAGATACAGCTGGATGGCGTAGTCGGGCTGTGCATCGCGAGCCTGGGCCAGGCGTGCGCTGGCTTCGTCGTTGCGCTGCTGGGCGAACAGCAGCTCGGCCTGGCGTTGCTGGGCCGGCAGGTAGTCGTTGCTCGGGCCGACCAGGTTGTATTCCAGCAGGGCGCTGTCGTTATCGTTCAGCTCTTCGTAAGCGCGGCCCAGGTTGTAGTGCGCGGCATCGACATGGCTGCGGCGTTCGACCAGCTCTTCCAGGTAGACGATGGCTTCTTCCCAGGCTTCGGCTTCCAGGCAGACCAGCGCCAGGGAGAAGCGCAGGTCGTCGTCGTTGGGGTTTTCCTGCACCAGCTTGGAGAACTCGCCCTTGGCGTCGTCGAGGCGATCCTGCTCGACCAGCAGGCGTGCGTAGGTCAGGCGCAGGCGCTTGTCGTCGGGGTTCTTGCGGATGCCCTTCTGCAGCAGCGGCAGGGCCTCGTCGCCACGGCCGAGGCTTTGCAGCAGGCGCGCGCGCAGCAGGATCGGAGAAACCTGGTCGGCACTGGCCGGGCTGTCTTCGAGCAGCTCCAGGGCTTCTTCGGCGCGGCCGTCCTGTTGCAGGAGGATGGCCTTGCCGAACAGCAGTTGGCTGTTGTCCGGGTTCTTGCTGAGCAGGCGGTCGAAGCCTTGCAGCAGGCCGGCGCGGGTGTCCGGGTCGGTTTCCGCAGCGGAGAGGGCGAGGAAGTCGAAGTGCGTATCGCCCTGGCGCTGCAGCACCTGCTCCATGTAGGTCATGGATTCGTCGTAGCGGCCGGCGCGGGCCAGCTGCACGGCGGCGGCACGTTGCGCGTCGATGTTGCTCGGCGCGTTGGTCGCCCAGATCAGCGCGCTTTCCAGTGCCGCTTGCTCGGCGCCGAGGTATTCGGCAATGCGGAAGGCACGCTCGGCGACGCCGGCATCGCCAGTGGCCTGCGCCTGCTGCACGTAGTTGCCGAGGGCGATGTCGAAGCGGTTGCGCTGTCCGGCCAGCTCGGCGGTGAGCAGGGCGAACAGGGTTTCCTGGCTGAACGAGCCGTATTCGCTCGGTTGCAGCTGAGTGGTCTGGTCGGCTTCCTGCACCGGTGGCGTGCCATCCGGCTCGCTGGGGGCGAAGGTTTGGCAGCCGCTGAGAAGAGCAATTGCGGTAACTAACGCGAGGGGTCTGTTCATAGTGCCTTGTCGTGCGTTATTCCGGGGCGAGGGCCGTGCTGGCTCGTGCCCTGCGACGTTCGCGGCATCATGACACAAGCCTTTGAGCAAGCCCACTGGCCAGGACGATGCGGCGAACTGTCTATTGGGACAATAGGTCGCGGGAGTTGTTCTCTCCGGGGCGAAGTAGGACAATTGCCGGCTCTCGTATTGCCCCTCAGCGACCCTGCATGGCCTTTATCGCCCTCGGTATCAACCACAAGACCGCCTCGGTAGAGGTGCGCGAGCGCGTTGCTTTCACTCCGGAGCAACTGGTCGAGGCCCTGCAGCAGCTGTGTCGGCTGACGCCCAGCCGTGAGGCGGCGATCCTCTCTACCTGCAACCGCAGCGAGCTGTACTTGGAGCAGGATCAGCTGAGCAGCGATGAAGTGCTGCAGTGGCTGGCCAACTACCATCGCCTGAGCATCGACGAACTGCGCGCCTGTGCCTACGTGCACAGTGATGACGACGCGGTGCGCCACATGATGCGGGTGGCCTGTGGGCTGGACTCGATGGTCCTCGGCGAGCCGCAGATTCTCGGTCAGCTCAAGTCCGCCTATGCCGTGGCGCGTGAGGCCGGCACCGTGGGGCCGCTGCTCGGGCGTCTGTTCCAGGCCACCTTCAGCACCGCCAAGACCGTGCGCACCGATACCGCCATCGGCGAGAACCCGGTGTCCGTGGCCTTCGCCGCGGTGAGCCTGGCCAAGCAGATCTTCGCTGACCTGCACCGCAGTCAGGCGCTGCTGATCGGCGCCGGCGAAACCATCAGCCTGGTGGCGCGCCATCTGCATGACCAGGGCATCAAGCGCATCGTCGTCGCCAACCGAACGCTGGAGCGCGCCAGCCAGTTGGCCGAGCAGTTCGGCGCGCATGCCGTGCTGCTCTCGGACATTCCCGATGAGTTGGTGCACAGCGACATCGTCATCAGCTCCACCGCCAGCCAGCTGCCGATTCTCGGCAAGGGCGCGGTGGAAAGTGCGCTGAAAAAGCGCAAGCACAAGCCGATCTTCATGGTCGACATCGCCGTGCCGCGCGATATCGAGCCGCAGGTGGGCGAGCTGGATGACGTTTACCTCTATACCGTCGATGACCTGCATGAGGTCATCGAGGAAAACCTCAAGAGCCGCCAGGGCGCGGCGCAGGCCGCCGAAGAGCTGGTGGCCGCCGGCACCGATGGCTTCATGCAGCGCCTGCGCGAACTGGCAGCGGTCGATGTGCTCAAGGCCTACCGTCAGCAGGCCGAGCGCCTGCGTGACGAGGAACTGGCCAAGGCGCAGCGCATGCTGGCCAATGGCAGCAACCCGGATGACGTACTGGCGCAACTGGCGCGGGGCCTGACCAACAAGCTGCTGCATGCACCCAGTGTGCGCATGAAGAAACTCACTGCCGAGGGGCGCGTCGACGCGCTCAGCCTGGCCCAGGAATTGTTCGCCCTCGACGAGAGCGCGCCGCAGGACAAAGGTCTGCAATGAAAGCTTCACTGTTGAACAAGCTGGACAACCTCAGCGACCGCTTCGAGGAATTGACGGCGCTGCTCGGCGATGCCGAGGTGATTTCCAAGCAGACGCAGTTCCGCGCCTACTCCAAGGAGTACGCCGAGATCGAACCGGTGATCGCCACCTTCCGCGAGCTGCGCAAGGTGCAGAGCGACCTCGAAGGTGCCCAGGCGCTGCTCAAGGACAGCGACCCGGATATGCGCGAGATGGCCGAGATGGAGGTGGACCAGGCCAAGGAAGCGCTGGTCGGTCTGGAGGACAGGCTGCAACGCATGCTGCTGCCCAAGGACCCCAACGACGGGCGCAACGTCTACCTGGAGATTCGTGCCGGCACCGGCGGCGATGAGGCGGCGATTTTCTCAGGCGACCTGTTCCGCATGTATTCGCGTTATGCCGAGAAGCAGGGCTGGCGCGTCGAGGTGCTGTCGGCCAATGAGGGCGAACACGGCGGCTTCAAGGAAGTGATCGCCCGCGTCGAAGGCGACAACGTCTTCGCCAAGCTCAAGTTCGAGTCTGGCGCGCATCGTGTGCAGCGCGTGCCGGAAACCGAATCCCAGGGGCGCATTCACACCTCGGCCTGCACCGTGGCGGTGTTGCCGGAGCCGGACGAGCAGGCAGCCATCGAGATCAACCCGGCCGACCTGCGTGTGGACACCTACCGCAGCTCCGGCGCCGGTGGTCAGCACGTCAACACCACCGACTCGGCGATCCGCATCACCCACATTCCTACCGGCACGGTAGTGGAGTGCCAGGAAGAACGCTCGCAGCACAAGAACCGCGCCAAGGCCATGGCCTGGCTGGCGGCCAAGCTGCAGGACCAGCAGGAGGCAGCCGCGCACAAGGAAATTTCCGAGACGCGCAAGCTGCTGGTGGGCTCCGGCGACCGCTCCGAGCGCATCCGCACCTACAACTTCCCGCAAGGCCGGGTGACCGATCACCGCATCAACCTGACTCTGTATTCGCTCAACGAAGTGATCGCTGGCGGCGTGGAAGCGGTGATCGAACCGCTGCTGGCCGAGTACCAGGCCGATCAGTTGGCGGCGCTGGGGGACTAACAGCGCTGTCGGGGGGATGACGCTTTTTTCATCCACCCTCCCGTTGGTGGAGCGATGCAGCATGATCCACCCTACGCCGCTCAAGAACCGTAGCCCGGATGCAATCCGGGGACCGATTTCCCGGATTGCATCCGGGCTACGAGAACACCATGGCCACCATCGAAACCCTGCTCAACAGCGCTGACCTGCCCGACTCGCCCACGCCGCGATTGGATGCGGAGCTGCTGCTGGCCGCTGCGCTGGGCAAGCCGCGCAGCTACCTGCGTACCTGGCCGGAGCGCGAGCTCGATGGCGAGCAACTGGCCCTGTTCCAGACGAATCTGCAACGCCGCCGCCAAGGCGAGCCGGTGGCCTATATCCTCGGCCATCAGGGCTTCTGGAGCCTGGATCTTGAGGTGGCGCCGCATACCCTGATCCCGCGTCCGGACACCGAGCTGCTGGTGGAAGCCGCGCTTGACTTGCTGCCGGCTACGCCGCTTGCCGCGCTGGATCTGGGCACCGGGACTGGCGCCATTGCCCTGGCCCTGGCCTGCGAGCGTCCGGCCTGGCAGGTGACGGGTGTGGACCGTGTCGAGGAGGCGGTGGCCCTGGCCGAGCGCAATCGCCAGCGCCTGAAGCTGGACAACGCGCGCTTCGTGCACAGCCACTGGTTTTCCGCCCTGGCCGGGCAGCGCTATGGCCTGATCCTGAGCAATCCGCCTTATATTCGCGCCGACGACCAGCACCTCGATCAGGGGGATGTGCGTTTCGAGCCGAGCAGCGCCCTGGTCGCCGGCCGCGACGGGCTGGACGATATTCGTGCGATCATCCGGGCCGCGCCGCAGCATCTGCTGGCCGGCGGCTGGTTGTTGCTGGAGCATGGCTTTGACCAGGCCGAGGATGTGCGCAGCTTGCTACGCGACGGCGGTTTCGCCGAGGTCGCGAGCCGGCGTGACCTGGGCGGCCACGAGCGCATCAGTTTGGGACGTTTCGACCGTGAGTGATCAGATGCTGAGCGATGATGAACTGCTGCGTTACAGCCGGCAGATCCTGTTGAAACAGATCGATGTAGAAGGGCAGCTGCGCCTGAAACAGGGCCGCGTGCTGATCGTCGGCGTGGGCGGACTGGGTTCGCCCGTGGCGCTGTACCTGGCGGCGGCCGGTGTCGGCGAGTTGCACCTGGCCGACTTCGATACGGTGGATCTGACCAACCTGCAGCGGCAGATCGCTCACGACACCGCCAGCATCGGCCAGGCCAAGGTGGATTCGGCCATGGCGCGTCTGGCGGCGATCAACCCGCAGGTCAGGTTGGTGCCACACCGCCAGGCGCTGGACGCCGATTCGCTGGCTGCCGCTGTCGCTGGCGTCGACCTGGTGCTGGACTGCTCGGACAATTTCTCCACCCGTGAAGCGGTCAACGCGGCTTGCGTTGCGGCGGGCAAACCGCTGGTTTCCGGTGCGGCGATCCGTCTGGAAGGGCAGCTCTCGGTATTCGATCCGCGCAATGCGGCCAGCCCCTGCTACCACTGCCTCTATGGCCATGGCAGCGAGGCCGAGCTGACCTGCAGCGAGGCCGGCGTGGTCGGCCCGCTGGTGGGGCTGGTGGGCAGCCTGCAGGCGCTGGAGGCGCTCAAGCTGCTGGCGGGATTCGGCGAGCCGCTGGTGGGGCGCCTGCTGTTGATCGACGCACTGGGCACGCGTTTTCGCGAGTTGCGGGTCAAGCGCGACCCGGCCTGCGGTGTTTGTGGCGATGCCCAGTAACGCGCCGGTTGGCGTTTTCGACTCGGGCGTCGGTGGTCTGTCGGTACTGCGCGAGATTCGCCAGCTGCTACCGAGCGAGACACTGCTCTACGTGGCGGACAGCGGCCACGTGCCCTACGGCGAGAAAACCCCGGAATACATTCGCGAGCGCTGCGTGCTGATCACCGAGCACCTGCTGGCGCAGGGCGCCAAGGCATTGGTGCTGGCCTGCAATACCGCGACCGCAGCAGCCGCTGCCGAGTTGCGCGAGCTTTACCCGAGCCTGCCCATCGTCGGCATGGAGCCTGCGGTCAAACCGGCAGCCGCGGCGACCCGCAGTGGCGTGGTTGGCGTGCTGGCGACCACCGGCACGCTCAAGAGCGCCAGGTTCGCCGCGCTGCTCGATCGCTTCGCCAATGATGTGCGGGTGATCACCCAGCCCTGTCCGGGGCTGGTGGAGTGCATCGAGGCCGGCGAGCTGCAGGCGGCGGCGACGCGTGAGCTGCTGCAGGGTTACGTCACGCCACTGTTGGCCGAGGGTTGTGACACGCTGATTCTCGGTTGCACCCACTATCCCTTTCTGCGTCCATTGCTGGGGCAGTTGGTGCCCGCTTCGGTGACCCTCATCGACACCGGCGCGGCCGTGGCGCGTCAGTTGCAGCGCCTGCTCGCACAGCACGACCTGCTGGCCACTGAGACGGCACAGCCGACGCGCTACTGGAGCAGTGGGGAGGTGGCGCAACTTCGTCGAGTATTGCCGATTTTGTTGAATGAAGAGGCCGAAGTTCTTTCTTTATATTGAATTTTTTTCGGATTGCTCTTTCCCAGATAGCGGGTGTTTCTATATTTTGTAACGAGCTTGATAACCCTCTCGCTATTAAAGGAATGACTCATGAAGAAGCTATGCGCCTTCGCTGCAGCAGCTGCCCTTGCGTTTGGAACCATGGGGGCTGCACAGGCTGCGGATGTAACCGCAGCTATTGGTCAGAGTGGCGACTCCACCATGGTTTACCGTCTGGGGGCGCAGTGGGACTGGAACCACAGCTGGCTCGAGAGCAGCTATGGTCGTCTGACCGGCTACTGGGACCTGGGCTACACCTACTGGGATGGCGACAAAACGGCGAGCAATCACAGCGTTTCCTTCGCGCCGGTATTCGTTTACGAGTTCGCCGGGCAGAACGTGCGCCCTTACATCGAAGCCGGTATCGGTGTCGCGGCTTTCTCCAGCACCGAGCTGGAGAGCAACGAACTGGGCTCATCTTTCCAGTTCGAAGATCGCCTCGGCGTAGGCCTGCGCTTCGCGGGTCAGGAGATCGGCCTGCGTGCCGTCCACTACTCCAACGCCGGCATCAAGCAGCCGAACGATGGCGCAGAGGCCTACACCGTGCATTACCGCATGAGCTTTTAAATGAAGAGACCGGGCCAGCCCCGGTCTTTTTCATTGTGCCTCGGGCCTGCGCTTGGCTAGCGATAGGCCTGGGCGATGCCGCGACGCTCTTCCAGGCACTCGCTGGCGCCCAGCTCGAATTCCCGGCAGATCATCGGGCGCACCTCGTAGATGGTGCAGCGCATGCTGTCGCGGTCCAGTGCAGCGCACCAGTTGTCGTCCAGGCGACGCATCACTTCACTGCCCCACTGGTCGGTATCGATGAAGCGTTGCGGCACGCCTTCATCGCCGAACAGCATCACTTCCAGCTGGCAGCAGCAGGCCGCGCAAGTGCTGCAACTGACCTCGGGTTCGGTTGGCAGTTGAGTATGGGGGATGGTCTGGCTCATGGTGCGGCAGTGTACGCCATGCAGGACCGGCGCGGGGTTTGCGCTGACAGGCGTGCGCGCACTAAGCCGCTTGGCGGCTACGCAGGCGTTGTTCGTACTGCGCGCGGTACAGCTTGGCGAACCCGTGCAAGACCGGCATGACCACGGCCCAGACCAGCGCCAGAAGCGCCAGGGTCTGCCAGGTGCCGAGCGGCAGGCTGACGCCGGCGATCTTGGCGCCAGCGTAGTACGACAGCGGTGCGCTCAGCGCCCCCAGCAGGCTGGCGCGCCACCAGGGGCGTGCGGTCCAGGCCAGGCAATGATTGAGGGTGCTGGCCAGCAGCAGCCAGAGCAAGGCCAGCCACAGCGGGATCAGCTGGCGCTCCTCGCCGAAATCGAACACTCCGAGGTTGAGCAGAAAGCTGTCCAGCGCGCTACCGGCGAGAAACACGCTGAGCAGCAGCTTGCCTTCGGCAGCCCAACTGCTAACCCAGAGCAGATGCACAGCGATGATCGCCGCCACCAGCAGCAGCCAGGGGCTGTCGCCTGCGAAGACGCAGACCAGCCAGCCGAGCTGGAACAGGATGGCATTGGCGATCAGCTTAGGCATTGAGGTTTCCTAATAGTGGGGCAGGACGAGCGCCTGGCTTGGCCAGCAGCAGTTGTGCGGTGCCAATGGTGCGTTCGAGGAAGCCGCCTTCGCAATAGCAGAGGTAGAACTCCCACAGGCGATAGAAGTAATCGTCGTACCCCAGCTGTTCGAGGCGCTGCCTAGCCTGGCGCAGGTTGTCGTGCCACAGGCGCAGGGTGCGCGCGTAGTGCAGGCCGAAATCCTCCATGTGATGCAGGTTGAGGTCGGTATGCCGGGTCACGACCTCGAGCATCTTGTGCACCGACGGCAGGGCGCCACCGGGGAAGATGTAGCGCTGGATGAAGTCCACCGACTGGCAGGCCTGCTCGTAGCGCTGGTCACGAATGGTGATGGCTTGCAGCAGCATCAGGCCGTCAGGCTTGAGCAGCCGTGCGCACTGCTCGAAGTAGGTGGGCAGGAAGCGGTGGCCGACCGCCTCGATCATCTCGATGGACACCAGCTTGTCGTACTGGCCTTCGAGATCGCGGTAGTCCTCCAGCAGCAGGGTGACGCGACTCTCCAGGCCCAGTTCGCGAATGCGCCGCTGGGTGTGGTCATATTGCTCGCGTGACAGGGTGGTGGTGGTCACCCGGCAGCCGTAGTGAGTCGCGGCATAGATGGCCATGCTGCCCCAGCCGGTGCCGATTTCCAGCAAATGATCGGTTGGCTGCAGCGCGAGCTTCTGGCAGATGCGTTCGAGCTTGTTCAGTTGCGCCTGTTCCAGGCTGTCGTCCTCGCCCACGAACATGGCCGCCGAATACATCATGGTCGGGTCGAGGAACTGTTCGAACAGGTCGTTGCCCAGGTCGTAGTGCGCGGCGATGTTGCGTCGCGAGCCTTGCCGGGTGTTGCGGTTGAGCCAGTGCAGGCCCTGGATCAGTGGGCGGCCCACACGCGCCAGGCCGCCCTCCATGGCATCGAGCACATCGAGGTTGGCGACGAAGATGCGAATCACCGCAGTCAGATCCGGCGTGCTCCAGTAACCATGGATATAAGCCTCGCCGGAGCCGATCGAACCGTTGCCGGCGACCAGGCCCCACACGGCCGGGTCGTGCACCGTGATCTCGGCGCGCAGGCGGGCCTGCGGCTGGCCAAAGTGCAGGCTTTCGCCGGCTTCATGGACAACCAGCAGGCCATGGCGCAGGTTCTGCAGCTGACGCAGTACGGCGCGGCGCAACAGGCCGGCGCCAATGCCATTGCCACTGCGTACCAGGTTTCTGGTGGAGGTCAGGCTAGAGCTTTTCATGGGGCATGTCCTTCACTTGCGTGCGGGCGACACGGAAGCTGCCTTCCGCTGGCTTGTGGTCGAAAATCGGGATGCGTTTGAACAGCAGGCGCATGGCCTGCCAGTAGATGGCGGCAAGGGTCTTGCCGGTCATCCAGGGGAAACTCAGCAGATAGCGGTGCAGGCTGCTGCGGTCGAGCGCTTCACGGCGCAGACTGAGGCTGGCGTCGAAGACCTTGGTGTCGCCTTGCCAGTCGGCCATGTGCAGACCAAGACGCTCGCCGACGGCGCTGAAACTCATGCGGTATTGCAGCTCGCGCGGCAGAAAGGGCGAGACATGGAAGGCCTTGTTCACGCTGGCCTGCTGGCGGCCTTCGCCATCGGCCGGCAGCACATAGTGATAGCGTTCGCGCCATGGCGTATTGCTGACTTCACAGAGGATCGCCACCAGCCGCTGGTCGGCGTCATGGCAGTAGAAGATGCTCACCGGATTGAACGCCAGCCCCCAACTGCGCGGCTGGGTCAGCACGCAGATGCGACCTTGCGGACGTGTGCCCAGTGCTTCCTCCACGCGATTGCGCACGGCCTCATGCAGCGCCACGCCCTGGCGGGTGGCTTCGGGCAGGTAATCGGTCTCGCGAAAGGCGAACGGCGCGAAGCGGCCGGAGCCGGCCAGCTTGGACAAGGCGAACAGCTGGGCCTGTTCGCTCAGGTCGAGATACAGCAGGCCCATGCGATAGCGAAAGGCATGGGCGCGCGGGGCGAAGCGGCGATGCTGCACCCAGCCGCTGTACAGGGCGCTGTGCATCAGAGTGTCTCACCGAAGGCGCGTGCCACGCGCAGCGCGCTGACCACGCCATCTTCATGAAAGCCATTGGCCCAGTAGGCGCCACAGTAATAGGTGTGCTGGGCGCCGAGCAGTTCTTCCCAGCGCGCCTGCGCCGCCGTGCCGGCCAGGCTGTACTGCGGGTGAGCGTACTGGAAGCGCGCGAGGATCTTGCTCGGCTCGATGGCGGCGGTCTGGTTGAGGCTGACGCAGAAGGTGGTATCGCTGTCGATGCCCTGCAGGATGTTCATGTCATAGGTCACGGCAGCCATCTGTTCACGCGGCCCACCCAGGCGATAGTTCCAGCTGGCCCAGGCCAGCTTGCGCTTGGGCAGCAGGCGCGTATCGGTATGCAGCACCACGTCGTTGTTGGCGTAGGGCAGGGCGCCAAGGATGTCCTGTTCCGCTGCGCTGGCTTGCTCAAGCAGGGCCAGGGCCTGGTCGCTGTGGCAGGCGAAGATCACCTTGTCGAAGCGCTCGCTGCCGGCAGCGCTGTACAGGGTGACGCCGTCCTGATCGCGCACCACGCGGCTGACCGGGCAGTTGAGGCGGATGCGCTCGGCGAAACTGGCGGTCAGCGGCGCCACGTAGCTGCGTGAGCCGCCTTCGATCACCTGCCAGGTCGGGCGGTCGCTGACCGAGAGCAGGCCGTGGTTCTTGCAGAAGCGCACGAAGAATTGCAGCGGGAAGCCGAGCATGTCGGCCAGCGACATCGACCAGATGGCCGAGCCCATCGGCACGATGTAGTGCTCGATGAAGCGGCGGCCATAACCGTTGCTGTCGAGGTACTGGCCGAGCGTGGTGTCGGCGCCGATGCGGTGGTTGGCCAGGTCGTCCTGCGACTGGCGGTTGAAGCGCAGGATATCGCGCAGCATACCCCAGAACGCTGGCGACAGCAGGTTGCTGCGCTGGGCGAACAGGGTGTTGAGGTCGTGGCCGTTGTATTCCACGCCGGTGGCCGGGTCGCTGACCGAGAAGCTCATCTCGGTGGGCTTGAAGGCGACGCCGACCTGCTCCAGCAGACGGATGAAGTTGGGGTAGGTCCAGTCGTTGAAGACGATGAAACCGGTGTCGACAGCATAGCTGCGGCCCTCGACTTCAACGTCGACGGTGTGGGTGTGGCCGCCGATCCAGTCGCTGGCCTCGAACACCTGGATGTCGTGCTGACGGTTGAGCAGGTAGGCACAGGTCAGGCCGGCGATGCCGCTGCCGACGATGGCGATTTTCATGTGTTGTCCTCGTTACGCGCCAGACGGCGACCTATGGCCAGTTGCAGGCTGCTCGGCAGGCTGCCGAGCAGTTTCAGAATGGCGATGAAGGGAGTGGGGAAGGCGATCTCGTGCGGGCGCTTGTCCAGGCGTTCGGCGATATGCCGCGCGGCGCGTTCCACGGGCCAGCGCATGGGCATGGGAAAGTCGTTCTTCTGCGTCAGTGGGGTGTCGACGAAACCCGGGCTGATCAGGGTGACGTCGATCCCTTCGGCGGCCAGGTCGATGCGCAGGCTTTGCAGCAGATAGCGCATGGCCGCCTTGGAGGCGCCGTAGGCTTCGGAGCGCGGCAATGGCAGGAAGGTGACCGAACTGCCGACGCCGACCAGGTGCGGGCGATTGCCCTGGCGCAGCAGGGGCAGGGCGACCTCGATGCAGTAGCTGGCGGCGAACAGGTTGGTGCTGACCACGCGTTCGATCATCGCCGCCTCGAACTGGCGCACTTCGATGTATTCGCAGGTGCCGGCGTTGAGGATCACGCAATCGAGCGCGCCCCACTGGCGAGCGATGCGTTCGCCGATGGCGCGTACCTGCTCGGCGTCGGTCAGGTCGCCCGGCACCACCAGTACCTGCTCGCCGTAGCGTGTGGCGAGGTCCTCAAGCGGGCCACTGCTGCGGGCACTGACGGCCACTTGGTGGCCGGCTTGCAGCAATTGTTCGGCCAGTGCGGCACCGATGCCGCTGCTGGCGCCGGTAAGCCAGATACGTTTCATGCCAGCCTCCGTTTCAGCCAGGCGATTACGCCGCCCAGTACCGGCAAGTGTTCATAGAGCAATGCGCCGGCGTCGAAGTAGTCGCGGTGCTGATAGACGCGGTCACGCCAGCGCAGGTGCGAGCAGCCCTCGACGGCGATTTCCTCGCCGCCACGCAGGCGCGGGTGGCGATAGCGCATGGTCCAGCGCAGATAGCCCTCGCCTTCCGCGACCTCATCGAAACCGTGGAACTCGAAGTGCAGCGTCTCGACATTGGCGTACAGCTCGGCGAAATAGCGCCGCACTGCGCTCAGCCCGTGCACCTCATGCAGCGGATCGCGAAACAGCACGTCGTCGCTGTACAGCTCACCCAGCAGGTCGAGGTTGTCCTTGTTCAGTGCGGTGAAACGCTCGGCGAAGGTTTCCAGGAAGCTGCTCATGCCGGAACCTCCCGCGCAGACAGGTTCTTGAACGCGTCCAAGGCGCGCTGGCGCGAGCGTGACAGGTCGACGATCGGGCGCGGATAGGCGGTGGGCGCGAATAGTCCGCCGAGCGCCGACGGATCATGGATGTCGCGCTTGTTCAGTCCGGCCAGTTCCGGCAACCACTGGCGAATGAACTGGCCATCGGGGTCGAACTTCTGCGACTGGCTGATCGGGTTGAAGATGCGGAAGTAGGGTGCGGCATCGGTGCCGGTGGAGGCGCTCCACTGCCAGCCGCCGTTGTTCGCTGCGAGGTCGCCGTCGATCAGATGGCGCATGAAGAAACGCTCACCCTCACGCCAGTCGATCAGCAGGTTCTTGGTTAGGAACATGGCCACGACCATGCGCAGGCGGTTGTGCATCCAGCCGGTTTCCAGCAGCTGGCGCATCGCCGCATCGATGATCGGCAGGCCGGTGCGGCCTTCCTGCCAGGCGGCCAGCTCCTCCGGTGCGTGGCGCCACGGCAGCGCCTCGGTCTCCAAGCGGAAGGCGCGGTGCCGCGAGACACGCGGGTAGCCAACCAGAATGTGCTTGTAGAACTCGCGCCAGAGCAGCTCGTTGATCCAGGTGACGGCGCCTGGGTTGCCGCTGTCGAACTCGCCCTGATTGGCCGCCAGGGCTGCGTGCAGGCACTGGCGTGGAGAGACCGCGCCAGCGGCCAGGTAAGCCGACAGCTGGCTGGTGCCGGGCTTGGCCGGATAGTCGCGTTCGTCCTTGTAGAAGGCCACCTGTTCGTCGGCGAAGCACTCCAGGCGCTGCTGGGCCACGCGTTCTCCGGCTGGCCAGAGCAGGCGCAGGCTGGCGCTGGGGGGGGCGAAACCTTCGACGCTACCCGGGATGGCGTCGCTGTCGATGGCCAGGGGCGCCTGCGCCTTGGGTGCTGGTATCAGCGCCGGCAGGGCGGTGTGCAGGCGCTCGTAGCACACCTTGCGGAACTGGCTGTAGACCTGGAAGTAGCCGCCGGAGCGGGTCAGCACGCTGCCCGGCTTGAACAACAACTGATCGAGGTGGCTGTGCCAGGCAATATCCTGCTGGCCGAGGTACGCGGCGACCTGCTGATCGCGCAGGCTCTCGTTGCTGCCGTATTCCTCGTTGACGTGCACGGCGCAGATGTCGTGTGCATGGCAGACCTCGGCGATCTGCGCCGGCACCTCGCTCCAGTCGTCACAGTGGCGCACCAGCAGCGGTACGTTGAGCGCGGCCAGGGCCTTGCTCAGTTCGACCAGGTTGCGCAGCCAGAAGTCCACCTTGCTCGGGGCGTCGTCGTGACGCTGCCACTGGCCTGGTGTGACGAGATACAGGGCGACGGTCGCACCACTGCTCATGGCCCGGCTCAGGGCGCTGTTGTCCTGGGTACGCAGATCGCTGCGGAACCACATCAGTTGCTGCATGGGGTTACCTCTTTGGCGCCAATCAGGCCGTGGCGGAGCAGCCAGGCATGGGCGGCGAGCGGGTCGCAGGCCGACTCCAGGCCGGTCAGCGCATCGCGGTGAATGTGGGCGGCAGGGCCAGCGATCAGCAGGGGCACTGGGCACAGTTCGGCCAGGCGCGGCAGGTGGCGGCGCAGCAGGGTGCCGTCCAGTGCTTCTTCGGCGTACAGCAGCACTGCGCGCGGGGCGATGAATTCCAGCGCCGTCAGCAGTTCGTTGGGTGGCAGCGGCCAGTCGAAGACTTCCACCGGGCAGTCGCTGGCGCTGGCCAGCCAGGCGCACAGCCACAGGCCCGGCTCCATCGGCGCCTCGCCGAGGTTCATCAGCAGCAGCGGCGCGCCACCGACCTGGCGATTGCAGTGGTAGAGACGGGTGGCCAGCTTGCTGCGCAGCCAGGACAGGAAGAACACCTGCTCGGCGCGTGCGCCGAACTGGCCTTGCCAGCGTTGCCGCAGGTCGCCCAGGAGCGGCCAGAACAGTTGCTCGGCCAGGGTGCTGGCGGGGTAGAGCGCCAGGGCCGAGTTGAAGCGGTCGTCGAGGCGTCGTTCGTTGAGCTGGATGATGCAGGCGAGCAGTTCGTTGCGCTGGCGCGACCAGTTGTCGGTGCTGGTGGTCTGGGGCACCTGACCGTGGTCGAGCAGCGCCTTGACCTGGCCGACGGCGACGCCGCGCGCCAGCCAGGCGAGGATGGCGTTGATGCGTTCGAGGTTGGCCGGCGAATAGAGGCGGTGCCCCTTGGGCGTGCGGTACGGCACGATCAGCCCATAGCGGCGCTCCCAGGCGCGCAGGGTCACGGCGTTGATGCCGGTGCTGCGCGCCACCTCGCGAATCGGCAGGTAGCCTTCTTCGAGTGCCTGGCGGTAGTCGTGGCCGACTTCTTCGTCGGCGATGGTTTCGCGGCTCATGGCATCACAGCGCATTGCGCAGGCTGAGGGGCTCGGGGTGCGGCTGCAGGTAAGCCTGCTCGGCGATGTAGCGATCCGGGTGACGGCGGAAGTGGTGCTTGAGCAGCGTCAGCGGCACCACCAGCGGCACGATGCCGTCGCGGTACTGGCCGATCAGTTGCTGCATTTCCTGTCTCTCGTCGGCGCTCAGCGCGCGCTTTAGGTAGCCGCTCAGGTGCTGCAGCACGTTGCTGTGGGTGCCGCGCGTCGCACATTTCTTCAGTGCGCTCATCAGCTCGCTGAAATACTGCGGCGCCAGCTCACCAAGATCGTGCTGCGCGAGTTCGCCGAGCAGGCGGCCGAGTGACTTGTAGCGCACCGGGTCGGTGGCCATCAGCAGGTACTTGTAGCGTGAGTGAAAGGCGATCAGCGCGCGGCGCGTCAGGCCCTGCTGCAGCAGGCGTTGCCATGCGGCGTGGGCGTACACGCGGGTGATGAAGTTCTCGCGCAGCACCGGGTCGTTGAGACGGCCGTCTTCTTCCACCGGCAGGTCCGGATGGCGGGCGCAGAAGGCAGCGGCGAAGATGCCGCGGCCCGGCTCGCTCGGGCGCCCACCTTCCTGGTAGACCTTGACCCGCTCCAGGCCGCAGGAGGGTGACTGCTGCATGAAGATGTAGCCGCTGATGCCTTGCAGTTCATTGGCCATGCGTTCGCCGTAGGCGGCCAGTGCATCGGTAACGTCACGTGAACGCTCGACGGTGCCCACGGCGCGCGGCGCCTGCGGATCACCGACCAGGCGAATCGGTTCCCGTGGTATCGGCATACCAATAGCCACCTCGGGACAGACCGGGATGAAGTCGAAGTGTTCGGTCAGGCTGCGACTGCACAGGCGCGACAGCTTGTGGCCGCCGTTGTAGCGGACTTCGGCACCCAGCAGGCAGGCGCTGATACCCAGTTTGGCTTTGCTCGCTTGCATAACCTGACCTCATGAGACCTTGTACATGAAGTGATTCATGTACAACTTGTGTCCACTATAGATGCGCAGTTATACAAGTCAAATGCTTTGTATAGGTTTGGTATTGGTTTTTCTGTGCAGGCAGGCGGCGTCGGCCGAGGGGCCGCCAGGTATCGCGGGAGGGTCAGCGCCAGCCTTGCAGCCAGTGTTCGCTGTCTTGCAGTTGGCGCCAGTCGAGTGGCTGGCTGCGGTGTGTCAGTACGGCCTGAAGCTCGACACCGATGACGTTGTCTGCCTCGTCGCGGATCAGTTCGGTGACCAGAAAGTGGCGCTCGCGGTTCTGCGGCCGCGCCGCCGTCCATTTCGACAGCAGCAGTTTGCGCGGGTTGAGGCGGCGCTTGCCGGGCGTGCTCATTGCAAGTGCTCGAGTAGGCGGCGCGCAGCATCCTGGCCACTGAGCCAGGCCCCTTCGACGCGGCCCGACAGGCACCAGTCGCCGCAGGCATACAGGCCCAGGTCGGCGTCGGCCAACGCGCCCCATTGGTGCGCCTGGGCCGGGCGGGCATAGAGCCAGCGATGGGCAAGCGTGAGACTGGGGGCCGGCACGGCGCAGCCGATCAGCTCGGCGAAAGCGCCGTGCAGTTGCTCGATCACGGCCTCCTTGGGCAGATCCAGATGCTGCCGGCTCCAGGCGCTGCTGGCGTGCAGCACCCAGGTGTCGAAGTGGTTGTCGCGGCCGGGCTTGCTGCGGTTGCGGGCCATCCAGTCGAGCGGGCTGTCCTGTACGAAGCAGCCTTCGACGCGGGTGTCCAGCGGGCGCTCGAAGCCCAGCGCCACTGCCCAGGTCGGATCCATGATCACGCTCGCCGCCGTACCGGCCAGTTTGGGCGCAGCAGCTAGCAAGGCGCTCGCTTGTGGGGCCGGTGTAGCGACGATCACGTGGCTGTAAGGGCCGTGGCTGTTGCCTTCGGCATCCTGCAGACTCCAGTAGCGGTCGCCGCGGAACACTTCGGTGATACGGCAGCTGAACTTGACCGGTAGGGCGCCGAGCATGGCGCGGGTGATGGCGCTCATGCGTGGGCTGCCGACCCAGCGCAGTTGCTCATCGGGAGAGGCGCTGAGCTGGCCGTCCTGAGCGTTGTACAGGCTCGGTTGCCACTCGGCGACCCAGCCACGGGCTTGCCATTGCTGCACGACCTCGATGAAGCGGCGGTCGCGTGCGGTGAAGTACTGAGCGCCGAGATCCAGGCTGCCGGCGTCGCTGCGCTTGCTCGCCATGCGCCCGCCGCTGCCTCGGCTCTTGTCGAACAATTCGATGTCCTGGCCGGCAGCGTGCAGGGCCTGGGCGGCTGAGAGTCCTGCGATGCCGGTGCCAATGATGGCGATGGGTGCGTTCATGGTTACCTCGTCAGCGCTGAATGCTATACAGGCTAAGGTTTGGACAAAAGCTATACAAGAGTGTTTTCATGTACAGCTGATGCCGTTCGAACCTGCTCAAATCCTGCTGCGCGTCGGCTCTGCGGCGTTAAAAACAGGCTCGGACTGCTCATTTACAACTCGTAAACTCCGCGTCCTCGTCTGTTTTTGCCTTGCATAGCTCTAGCTCGCGAGCCTTTGAACAGGTTCTGAGTGGCGCTCCCTTGCTTTAGGTTTAGGACAAACGCGACAGGTGTGCGCGTCATGAACCAGACTAAAGGTGAAGTTTCTTCCATTGCCATGCGAGGACGATGCCATGCATATCCTGCTGACCGGCGGTACCGGTCTGATCGGTCGAGCGCTTTGCGCGCACTGGACCGAGCAGGGCCACCGCCTGACTGTCTGGAGCCGCGAGCCGAGCAAGGTCGCGCACCTTTGCGGTGCTGACGTTCGAGGGGTCGCCCGGCTCGAGGAGCTGGGCGAAGAACCCCTGGACGCCGTGATCAACCTGGCCGGCGCGCCGATTGCCGACAAGCCCTGGAGTAGCAAGCGCAAGGCGCTGTTGTGGTCCAGCCGTATCGGCCTGACCGAACAGTTGCTGAGCTGGCTGCAGGGGCGTACGCAGCGTCCTGCGGTGCTGCTGTCGGGCTCGGCGGTAGGCTGGTACGGCAACGGCGGCGAGCGCGAGCTGAACGAGAGCATGCTTGCGGTAACCGACGATTTCGCCGCGCAACTGTGCGGCGCCTGGGAGGAAACCGCGCTGCGCGCCGAGGAACTGGGGATTCGCGTGGTGCTGATCCGCACCGGCCTGGTGCTGAGCCCTGATGGCGGCATGCTTAAGCGGCTGTTGCTGCCGTTCAGGTTGGGGCTGGGCGGGCGCATCGGCGACGGCCGACAATGGATGCCGTGGATTCATATCGCCGATCAAATCGGCCTGATGGATTTTCTCTTGCAGCAGGGCGACGCCCGCGGTCCTTATAATGCCTGCGCGCCCATGCCGGCGCGCAATGCCGAGTTCAGCAAGGCGCTGGGACAGGCGCTGAGTCGACCGACCCTGTTACCGGCACCGGCCTTCGTCTTGCGCGCTGCACTCGGTGAGATGTCCGAGCTGCTGCTGGGCGGTCAGCGCGCGGTGCCGGCGCGTTTGCTGGAGGCGGGCTTCAGTTTTCGTTTCGCCCATCTGGATGTGGCCCTGGTGGATTTGCTGGGCCATCAATGAGCGCAGGTTGTTGCAAAACTACCTGCGTTGCCATTGCGGCGTTAAAAACAGGCTCGGAATGCTCATTTACAGTACGTAAACTGCGCTTCCTCGCCGGTTTCGCCTTGCACTGGCTGCCTCGCTAACATTTTTCAAAAGCCTGCTGGGATTTCGCATGACCGATCACGCATTGTTGCTGGTTAACCTGGGTTCGCCCGCGTCCACCGAAGTAGCCGATGTTCGCCGTTACCTCAATCAGTTCCTTATGGATCCCTATGTCATCGACCTGCCATGGCCGCTGCGTCGTTTGCTGGTGTCGCTGATTCTGATCAAGCGTCCAGCGGCATCGGCACATGCCTACGCCTCGATCTGGTGGCAGGAGGGTTCGCCGCTGGTGGTGATCAGCCGCCGTCTACAGGAGGCGATGAAGGCGCAGTGGACCCAGGGCCCTGTCGAGCTGGCCATGCGCTATGGCGAGCCCTCCATCGAGTCGACCCTGCAGCGTCTGGCCGCGCAGGGTATTCGTGAAGTGACCCTGGCGCCGCTGTATCCGCAGTTTGCCGACAGCACCACCACCACGGTGATCGAGGAGGTCAAGCGGGTGGTGCGTGAGCGCGGGCTGGACATGCGCCTGTCCACGCTACCGCCGTTCTACGATCAGCCGGAGTACCTCGATGCCCTGGTGGCCAGCGCCAAGCCTTACCTGGAGCAGGATTTCGACCATTTGCTGTTGAGCTTCCACGGCCTGCCGGAACGCCACCTGCACAAGCTCGACCCCAGCGGCCATTGCCTGAAAGGCGACGACTGCTGTCGCAACGCTGCGCCCGAAGTGCTGGCCACCTGTTATCGCGCGCAATGCCTGCGCAGCGCCGAGCTGTTCGCCCAGCGCATGGGCCTGCGCCCGGAGCAGTGGTCGGTGAGCTTCCAGTCGCGCCTGGGCCGCGCCAAGTGGATCGAGCCCTACACCGAGACGCGTCTCGACGAACTGGCGGCGCAGGGCGTGAAGAAGCTGCTGGTGATGTGCCCGGCCTTCGTCGCCGATTGCATCGAGACCCTGGAGGAGATCGGCGACCGTGGCCGCGAGCAGTTCGTCGAAGCCGGTGGCGAAAGCCTGCAGCTGGTGCCCTGCCTGAACGATCATGCTGATTGGGCGGCGGCACTGAAGGTGCTGTGCGAGCGCGCGCCAGTGATGGTCTGAATGTCCGTTGAACGTCGGGGCGAGGCATTCGCCTCGGCGGGTATGAAGCATTCGCCGATCTGATAACACCTTCGAGCGATACTCACCGCTGTTTATATCGTCCTAAGCTGACGGCTCTTTCAACCACCGCGCATCGCGTCAAGGGTGCTTCTAAAAACTATCTGCGTTGTCATCGCTGCGTTAAAAACAGGCTCAAAATGCTCATTTACAGCTCGTAAACTGCGCTTTTTCGCCGGTTTTTGCCTTGCGCTGACTGCCTCGCCTACGTTTTTAAAAGCACCCCCAAGCGGTGCCGAGGAGAGCGTCCGTGCATAACAACAATAACGGCTACCCCTCCAGTGTCCGCGCCTGGGCCACTGTTGCCATCCTGATGGTGGCGTACGTTCTGTCCTTCGTCGATCGGCAGATTCTCAACCTGCTGGTCGAGCCCATCCGCCGTGACCTGGCGATCAACGATACGCAGATGAGTCTGCTGATGGGGCTGTCGTTCGCGTTGTTCTACACCATCTGCGGCATTCCGCTGGGGCGCGTGGCCGATACCCGCAGCCGCCGCGGTTTGATCACCGTGGGCATTCTGTTCTGGAGTGCTGCCACCGCAGCATGTGGCATGGCCAAGCTGTACTGGCAGTTCCTGCTCTGTCGCATCGGCGTGGGCGTGGGCGAGGCGGCGCTGTCGCCGGCGGCCTACTCGCTGATCGCTGACAGCTTTCCTGCCGAGCGCCGTGCCACGGCTATCAGTGTCTATTCGATGGGGGTCTACCTGGGTTCGGGCTTGGCCTTTCTGGTCGGAGGTCTGGTCATCCAGTTCGCCTCCGCGCAGGGTGACGTGACCTTGCCGGTGCTGGGGGAGGTGCGTCCCTGGCAATTGATCTTTCTGATCCTCGGGGTTGCCGGGGTGCTGTTCACCCTGTTGATGCTGGCGGTCAAGGAACCGAGCCGGCGCGGTGCCGGCGCGGGTGTCGCGGTACCGCTCAGCGAGGTGGGACGCTACATTCGCGCCAACCGCCGCACCGTGCTGCTGCACAACTTCGGTTTCGCCGGGCTGGCCTTCGCTGGCTATGGCAGCGCAGCCTGGGTGCCGACCTTCTATATCCGCACCTACGGCTGGGATGCCGGCCAGGTCGGCATCGTCTACGGCAGCATCGTTGCGGTGTTTGGCTGCTTGGGGATCGTCTTTGGTGGACGCCTGGCGGACTGGATGGCCAAGCGCGGGCGCAGCGATGCCAACATGCGTGTCGGCCTCTATGCCGCGCTGGGGGCGCTGCCGCTGGTCGTGTTGTTCCCGCTGATGGACAGCGCGTTCTGGGCCAGTGTGCTAATGGCGCCGACGGTGTTCTGCCTGAGCATGCCGTTCGGTGTGGCGCCGGCGGCGATCCAGGAAATCATGCCCAACTCGATGCGCGGCCAGGCGTCGGCCATCTATCTGTTCGTCATCACCCTGATCGGTCTGGGCGTTGGGCCGACTGCCGTGGCGCTGGTGACTGATTTCGTCTTTGCCGATGACGGTGCTCTGCGCTATTCGCTGCTGATCGTCACCACCCTGGCGGTGTCGATGTCGATCATCCTGCTGAGCAAGAGCTTGAAGCCCTACCGTGAAAGCGTAACGCGGCTGGAGCAATGGGCCGCCAATCCGGCCTGAACAGACGCTTTTTCCTCGCGTGCCGAGCGATGATCGGCACGTTTTATGCGCCAGTGCACGGGCGCTGTGGAATTTTTGCGCTTTACTGATGTTCTGAGTGTTGCGCGCGCCACTGTGGCGCGTGCCAGCCAGGGAACCTTTGCATGGGAGTGAGGCCCGTGTCTGCCGCATGGGGCAGGCCATTCAACAGCTCGGCATTCTGGCTGCGGACAGTGCTGCCCGGGTTGGCCGCGCTGATGCTGCTCAGTGGCTGCAGCGGTCGTCTAGATAACGACTCCATTCTCAATACACGCAGTCCGATCAAGCCCACCGAGGTGCTGCAGACTGACGTCGATCGTATGGCCACCCTGGCCATGCGCAACAATCTCAACAGCCTGTACCGGCTGATGCACAAGCTCTACCAGCGCAACCCGCGCGAATGGCGCAAGAACTCGCTGCCCGATGCCGCCAGTGCAGAGCGCGCCATCCAGTACGCCATCGAGCACAATCAGGACTGGCCAACCCTGGGCGGCAGGCGCGATGTCGCCGCGCTGGATTACTCGCTGAGCCCGGCCTTCCAGGGCGACCGTGTGGCTGCTTTCACCTATGCCATTGGCAGCATGCTGGTGACCGCTCACGGTGGTCGCACCGAGTTCTACCTGACCGACAGCTTCAATGCACAGTTCATCCACAACGCCGCGCGCAATCTGGAGAAGGCCGGCTGGATGCTGTCGCAGCGGCGTGATGCCACGGGTCGGCCGCTGCTGCTATCGAACGAGTTCTCCGAGCAGGGTAACAACCTCAGTTATGCGGTGGAGTTCGGCAAGATGGTGGCGCGTCTCGATCTGCTCACCCATGTGCTGGAAGAGCGCTACCGGCGTATGGGCGCCAATTACGCGCAGAGTCTTTTCCTGCTGAATTTCCTCCCGGTGCAGTAGCGCGTCACTGATTCCAGCGTTGCTGAATTTCGTCCAGCTTGCCCGCGTTGCGCAGGCGCACCAGCGCTTCGGAAAACTGCCGTGCACGTTCGATATCGCCTTTGGCGAAGGCGACGAAACGTGGCATCTGGATCAGCGGGCGAGGGAGCACGCGCACCTGATTCTGCGCGCGCTGTTCGCGAACGAAGTAGAGCAACTGGGTATGGTCGCCGACGATGATGTCGATGCGTCCGGCCAGCAGCATCGACACCAGTTGCCGTGGATTCTGCGCACTGGTGTCACGGGCCAGATCGGCGTGGTCGAAGTTTTCCTCATAGGAGTAACCGCGAACCTGACCGATCACGTACGGCGACAGGTCATGCAGCGTCTTCCAGTCCGTGATGGCAGTCTTGGCCGTGGTCATGAACACCGTCGAGCCACTGCGCAGCGGGCCGACCAGCTCGTATTGCCGTTGACGCTGCGGGGTGCCGGCGAACTGAAAGGCCATCTGCACCTCGCCGCGGTCGAGCATGCGCTTGACCCGCTCCCAGGGATAAAGACGGATTTCGTACGCTACCTTGGCTTCGTCCAGTACCGCGTCGACCAGTTCGACGTCGAGCCCGCGCGGGGTGTCGTCCTCGGCGGTGACGAAGCTGTAGGGGGCGAACTGTTCGTCGCCCACCACCCGCCAGGGCTGTGCTGCCAGCGAATTGGTCAGCGCCACTAGAGCAATTAGCAGATAGCGCATGGCGGTTTCCTCGTGGCTGGCCTGTATCTGAGGCTAGCCAATTTCTGCGAGGAAGGGAGGGCGCTGTGTGACTGAATCAGACCTTGCGCACGAACTCGGACTTGAGCTTCATCGCGCCGATGCCATCGATCTTGCAATCGATGTCGTGATCGCCGTCGACCAGACGAATGTTCTTCACCTTGGTGCCGACCTTGACCACCAGCGACGAGCCCTTGACCTTGAGATCCTTGATCACGGTGATGGTGTCGCCGTCCTGCAGCAGGTTGCCTACCGAATCCTTGATCACCCGTGCGTCATCACCCGCGTCGGCGTTTTCACCGGCTTTCCACTCGTGGGCGCATTCGGGGCAGATCAGCTGATCACCGTCTTCGTAGGTGTATTCGGAGTTGCATTTGGGGCAGGGCGGCAGAGCGGTCAAGGGGTGTCCTCGGTACGGGTGAGAAACCGCAGATTATATAGGGTTTTGTTGAAAAACGCCGCCCTGGGAAGTGGTGCGTCCGAGTGTTTGGGTGTTTTAAATATTGGACTTTTTGCAACGTGGTGGTTTCGCTGGAATGGCAGCTTTTTTCTCCTTAGAGGGCATTAAACGGGGGCTTTGGAGCTGAGGCAGTGCAATGTTTCGGGTTGATTTGTTTGACATATTTTACGGCTCGGGCAGACTGGCTGCAGATTCCGTTGCCGAATCGGGTAATGGGCTGCGTTGCTGCAGCCCCTCTCCAGATGGAGTTGACCCGCTTCGAGCCGCCGTCGGAAGGCGGCACTCAGGCTCAGGATGAGCCTCGGTGCATGGGGTTAGCCAAACAGGCCGCACGTGCTACAGCAGAGGGTTCTGCTGGCCGCCGGCCTGCACAGCAACGATAGGCCCGGCCTGTCCCAAGGTGACTTATGTCCAACAACAAGAACCGCAACAATCCCCGCAAACCCGTCGTGCTGATGTCCATGGGCGCTCAACAGCGCAAGGGCCACGACTATCAGGTAATGACTCACAAATACATCCAGCCCCTGGTCGAGTTTTCCGGTTGCGTGCCGGTGCTGGTGCCCACCTGCTGTGGTATCGAGGACCTCGAGCAGTATCTGGATATGGCCGATGGCGTGTACCTGACCGGCGCCGGCAGCAATATCGACCCGGCGCTTTACGGGCAGGAGAACGAAACGCCGAACAAGGGTCAGGATCGCGACCGCGACCTGTTCGACCTACCGCTGATTCGCGCCGCTATCGCCCGCGGTTTGCCGATCTTCGGTATCTGCCGGGGTATGCAGGAAATCAACGTGGCGCTGGGCGGCGACATTTACCAGAAGGTCTATGCAGAGCCTGGCTTCAACGACCATCGGGAAAATCCCGACGACCCGGTCGAGGTGCAGTACGCCCCCAGCCACAGCGTGCGTCCGCTTCCCGGTAGCTGGTTCGCCGAGCTGATGGGCAAGGACGAGATTCAGGTCAACTCCTTGCACGGCCAGGCCATTCGCAACCTGGGCAAGGGCCTGGAAGTACTGGCCACCGCCGAGGATGGCCTGATCGAGGCGGTTCATGCGCCGACCCTCTCGCCTTTCCTGGTTGCGGTGCAGTGGCACCCGGAATGGCAGGCTGCGCTGAACCCCGATTCGGTGAAGATCTTCCAGGCCTTTGGTGACGCCTGTCAGCGCCGAGTCGCCTCGCGCAATGGTCGTCGCGCTGCCTGAACCTGCCAGCCCCTGCGTCAGTAGGGGCTCGGTGGTTGCGGCCAGTTCAGGGTGCCACTGTCTTTGAAGCGGCGCGTACCAAACAGGCCATCGGCCAGTTTGCCGCTCAGCACATAGGGCACCTCCTGGCCGGGTTGATAGCCGGCCACGCCCCAGGCCTGCCGCATCACCGAAAACGCCGAAATGCTCACCGGCACGCTCAATACCGTTTCGCCGAAGCGTGGCACGCTGCCGCTCTGGTCGCTGACGCCACTGGCCAGCGGCTGGCCGTTGACGTCCAGATCCAGCGCCATGCCGTTGAAGCTTACCGCACTGTCATTGGGGTTCTGCACCCGCAACTTGACTGCGAAACGCACTTCCAGCCCCTGGCCGGGCAAGGGTTCCAGGCCAACCAGATCGACCCGTAGCGGATCACGATTACCCAGGCTGGCGCAGGCACCCAGGGTGGCCGCGAACAGGCTGATCAAGCAAAGACGAAGCAGACGAGGCATGACAATCTTCCCTGGACGTTATGGGGTCAGGATAGAAGACAGCTGTGCGCGCCATTAGCTCCCGGCGCGTTGTCTTGCGCCCAGTACCAGCGCAATGCCGCCGAGCACGGCAACGGCGCTCAAGGTCAGGCGCAGGGACAGCGCTTCGTTGAGCAGCAGGCTGCCACCGAGCGCGGCGAGAATCGGTACGCTCAACTGCACCGTGGCCGCCTGGCTGGCGCGCAGGCCGGGCAGGGCGCTGTACCAGATGGCGTAGCCGACGCCCGAGGTCAGCGCGCCGGACAGCACGGCATAGAAGAGGCCAGGGCCGTCCCAGTCGAGCTTAGGCAGCAGCACCAACGCTAACAGCACGGCCAGGGGAGCCGCTCGCAGAAAGTTGCCGGCGGTCACGGCCAACGGATCACCCTGGCCGCGCCCGAGCAACGAGTACGCGCCCCAGGCGATGCCGGCCAGCAGCATCAGCAAGGCCGCCGGCAACGGTGGTGCGCTGGCGCCGGGCAGCAGCAGCGCCAGCAGGCCGGCCGTGGCCAGCGCCGTACCGAGGCTGGCGACCAGGCCCAGGCGTTCGCCGCGCAGCAAACCCCAGAGCAGCATGCTCAACTGCACCGCGCCGAACAGCAGCAGGGCGCCGATGCCGGTATCCAGCTGCAGATAGGCGAAGGAAAAAGCTGCGGCATAGGTAAACAGCGCCAGTGCCCCAGGCCAGTTGCCGGCCACGGGTTGTCTGGCCTGCCTCAGCTTGAGCAACAGCCAGAGCGTCAGCGCGCCGGCAAGCAGGCGGATGGCGGTGAAGCTGGCCGCATCGATATCGGTTTCACGCAGCGCCAGACGGCACAGCAGCGAGTTGCCGGCGAAGGCCAGCATGGCAAGGCAGGTAAGCAGCAGGATACGCGGTGGCATCGTCCATCCTTGGCTGAAGGTCTGGTGATGCCTGGCAGCTAACCACGTCAGGCTGGGCGATGGCATTGGCAGAAGGTCGCAAGTGGCTGCGACCTTGGCCATTCGGGCGGGGGATTACCGTTAGAAGTGCGCTTTGACCAGCAGGCTGGCGGTGTTCTGGTCGGTCGAGCCCACGAAGTTCTCGCTGACGAAGCCACCATCCTTGATGCCGTACTTGTTCTTCCAGTAGTCGTACTCGATGCCCACGTACAGCTGTTTCTCGCCCCACTTCAGCGCCTTGCCCAGGTCGTACTTGATCTGCGGGTTGAAGTGCAGGTTGGCGTGGTAGTCGCCATGGCGGTTGCTGTCGTTGTCCACCACCCAGTCCATGAAGCCGTCGATGAGAATGTCCGATTCGCCCACCGCGATGGTGTAGCTCCACACCGGGGTGATCTGCCAGACATTGCTGCCGGCGCGGCTGCCGTCAGTGGTGCGCAGGTAGGTGTTGAGCTGAAAGTAATCGAAACCGGGGATGTCCAGGTCGACTGCCGGGCCGATCAGATAGGACTCGACGTCATCTTCGCCGAACTCGTAGGTGGTGGAGATCAGCACGTCCTTGATCGGGCCAAAGGAGAAGTCGGCACCGGTGATCTTGCCCAGCGAGAAGCGTGGGCTGAACTCGCCGTAGAAGGTATGGCCGTCACCTGCGCCATTGGTGGCGTCAGTGTTGTACTTGATGAAATCGGTGAAGAAGAACAGGTCGCCGAAGCTCCAGCCGCTGGCGTGCTCGAAGGTGATGGTCTGCTGGATTTCCGGATCTATCTTGAAGTCCTGGCCGTAGAGATAGGTCAGGCTGTTGTTCTGCCACTGCAGCAGGTCACCGGCGATGGCCTGGCCGCCCGCCAGCAGACCGCCGGCCAGCGCCAGCGAAGAAAGTGTGCGATTCATGAAAGCTCCTGGTGGTTAAGACGTGTCGTTATGATTTTTTGGCCTGGGATATTTGGCGGACACTTTTCGGGTCGCTGCTGAGCGACGTTGAGCAGCGCTCGCGACGGTTTTAAACCTGTCCGCCTGGTCAGGCTGGTGCTGCTAGAGCAAGAACGGCGCCAATTTTCGTGATTGCGCATATCCCTTGCAAATCAATCGTATAAACAGATTTTCAGGATCGTTTCGCTGTATCGGGTGCACTGTTTTCTGACCGATAGGACAAAAAAAGCCATAACTTGGTGCGCAACCGTTTGGCGGCGGCTGCAGCGCTTTCTCAGGGGTGTGCTTGATTAGTTTGATTATGGTCGTAATATAAATATTAAATTATGGCTGTAATTCTATTGGTGGGAGGATGCCCTCTCACTCACCACACCACCCTGGAGACTCATCATGACTGCCCAAGCTACCCCCGGAACCGCCCTGATCACTGGTGCCTCGTCCGGCATCGGCGCCACTTATGCCGAACGCCTGGCACGGCGCGGCTACGACTTGCTGCTGGTCGCGCGTGATGCCCAGCGCCTGGATACACTGGCCAAGCGTCTGGGCGCCGAGTACGGCGTTGCGGTCGAAGTGATGCCGGCGGATCTCACCAGCAAGGCCGATGTGCTCAAGGTGGAAAAGCGCCTGCGGGAGGATGCGTCCCTCGCGCTGCTGGTCAATAACGCGGGCGTTGCCATGAATGGTCCGTTGGCGTCCGCTGATCTGGAGCAGGCCGAGAGCATGATCCAGCTCAACGTCGTGGCGCTGACCCGTCTGGCAGCGGCGGCCGCGGCCAACTTCTCCGCAGTCGGCCGCGGCGGCATCATCAACCTCGGCTCGGTAGTGGCGCTGGCGCCGGAAATGTTCAATGCCATTTACAGCGCGACCAAGGCTTATGTGCTGAGTTTGACCCAGACCCTGGCTGGCGAGCTGCGGGGTTCGGGTGTGCAACTGCAGGCTGTGATGCCGGGCGTGACCCGCACCGAAATCTGGCAGCGCAGCGGCACCGATGCTTCGGCGCTGCCGCCGTCGATGATCATGGAAGTGGGTGAGATGGTCGATGCCGCGCTGGCTGGTTTCGATCAGCAGGAGTTGGTGACCATTCCCTCGTTACCCGACGCCGCCGATTGGGATGCCTTCGTCAAGGCACGTGCGGCGCTGGGGCCGAACCTGTCTCACGACAAGGCCGCAGCGCGCTACAAGTGATGCCAGGCGCAAGGCCGTTACTGGTCTTGCGTCTTTTCGATCAACAGGCGGCGGGTCGTATGCAGCAGGCGGTCGGACAGCTCCGGGTCCTTGACGCTACGCGACAGCAGCAGTGCTCCGATCATGGCCGAGAGCATCAGTACGCTTTCGTCTTCCGCGTTTTCACCTTCCAGGTTCTGCTCGATCAGTGCCAGGCGATTGCGCACCATCGCATCGGTGGTGGCGCTCGGTTCACCGCGCTGGCCCAGTTCGGCAGACATGGTCGGTAGTGGGCAGCCGGCGCCGGGATTGTCACGGTGCAGGTCGGACAGGTAGCGCTGGATGAACAGCGGCAAGGGCGACTCGGCGCTGTGCAGCACTTCGGCCGTGCTGCTTTCCAGGGTCTGCACGGCGTGCTGCAGCGCAGTTTCCACCAAGTCATCCTTGGACTTGAAGTGAGCGTAGAAACCGCCATGGGTCAGGCCCAGCGCCTTCATCAGTGGCTGCAAGCCCGTGGCCCCAACGCCGTCGCGGCGAAAGCGCAGTGCCGCTTCCTCGATGATGCGTTGATGGGTCTTGGCCTTGTGATCTTCCGAATAGCGCATGGCGGGCCTCGTCTATCAAATGTTGCCTGTCATCTTACACCCGCGTCGTTGTTCTGGCGCGGCGCATTCATATCGAGAATCAGGCAAGTGGTGGAGGCGACGGCGTACAGGCGTTCGTCGACGTCATACAGACGGCCTTCGGCCAGTGCGGTGGAGCGGCCGAGGTGGATGATGCGGCCCTCGGCGCGCACCGGGCCGGCCTCGCTGCGCAGGGCGCGGATGTAGCTCACCCGCAAGTCGGCGGTGGTGTAGCCCTGGCCCGGTTTGAGCAGGGTGTGCACGGCGCAGCCCATGCAGGAGTCGAGCAGGGTGGCGATGTAGCCTCCGTGTACGCTGCCCAGCGGATTGTAGTGGCGCTGGTCGGGCATGCCCTGGAAGACGAACAGGCCGCTGGCCCACTGCACCGGGGTGAAGTCGAGCACGGCGTTGATCGGTGGCGACGGCAGCTCGCCACGGCCGATGCCGTCGAAGAAATCCATCGGCGTCATGGCGGCGACTTCCGCCAGGCTGAGGGTGCCGGGCGCGGCCAGCTGGCTGCGTACAGCCTGCTCTTCGGCGATCCAGGCGGCGAGGAGGGCATCTCGGGATAGGGCGGTCATACAGGCTCCAGATAAATATGATGGACGACATTCAATGTTTCATATTATGGTCGAAATATAAATGGCCGCCAGTCGCTGCCCATCGGAGCCTTGTCATGCCACCTTCCCGAGTTCTGCTGATCATCCTGATGCTGCTCACTGCGCTGGGGGAAACCTCCACCCAGTTGCTCATTCCTGCGCTGGGCGAGCTGGAGCGTGGTTTGAATGCCAAGCCGGGTAGCAGCCTGCTGGCGCTGTCGCTGTTCGTCGGCGCCTTTGGCCTTGGCCAGCTGCTGCTCGGGCCGCTGTCGGATCGCCTGGGGCGCCGGCCGGTATTGCTCGTCGGCTTGAGCCTCTACCTGCTGGCGACCCTGGGCATGCTGCTGGCGCCAAACATCGAGGTGCTGATCGGTCTGCGCGTGCTGCAGGGCCTGGGCGCTTGTGCGGCGCTGGTGCTGGCGCGGGCCATCGTCCGCGATGTGTGGCAGGAGCGTGCGGGGCCGGCGCTGGCACTGACGGTGCTGGGCATGTTCGCCGCCATCGTCCTGTCACCGCTGGTCGGTGGCCTGCTGACCCAATACGGCGGCTGGCGCGCACCGCTGCTGGCGACCCTGGTGCTGGGCAGCCTGGCCTTGCTGTCGGTGCTCGGCAGCTACCGCGAGACGCATCTGCAGCGTGATCCGCAGGCCGGCCGGCTCAAGGGCTTGCAGGCCAGCTACCTGCAGGTTTGGCCCAGTTGCCGCGCGCTGGCGCTGACCATCGCCTGCACCTATGGCGCGATGTTCGTCGTGGTGGCCGGCTCGTCGTCGGTGTACATCGGTTTGCTGGGCCTCAGCGCCGCGCAGTATGGCCTGACCTTCGCCCTGATCGTTTCCGGCCTGCTCGGCGGTGCAGTGTTCACCCTGCGCAATGTGCAGCGCCTGGGGCCGCAACGGGTAGTGGGTATCGGTGTCGCGCTGGTGCTGGCCGGATCGCTGCTGACCCTGGTGGTCTATCTGCTGTTCGGCCTGTCGCTGCTGGGGCTGTCACTGCCGCAGGTGCTGGTGACGTTGGGCGGCGGCATGCTGTTGCCGGCTGCCGTGGCTGGCGCGGTGATTCCCAACCCCCAGCGCGCCGGGCTGGCGGCGGGGCTGATGGGCTCCTCGCAGATGGCCGGCGCCACCGTCGCTGGCCTGCTGCTGGGCGCCCTGCAGGATGGCTCGGCTTGGCCTATGGTTGCCTTGAACGCGCTGTTCGCCGTGCTGGCGTTTCTGTTCTTCCATTTCTTGCGCCTGCGCCCGGTCGCCACGACTGCGGCGCTCGGCAAACTCCCCTGATCCGAGGACAAAGTAATGAGCAGCTATGACGTGGTCATCATCGGCGCCGGCCCCGGCGGTTACAACGCCGCCATTCGTGCTGGCCAGTTGGGCCTGAAAGTGGCCTGCGTGGAAGGGCGCGAAACCCTCGGTGGCACCTGCCTGAACGTCGGCTGCATGCCATCCAAGGCGCTGCTGCATGCCTCCGAACTCTACGAGGCGGCTGCCGGCGGAGAGCTGAGTGCGCTGGGGGTGGAGGTCACTCCGACGCTCAACCTGGCGCAGATGATGAAGCAGAAGGCCGATAGCGTCGACGCACTGACCAAGGGGGTGGAATTCCTGTTTCGCAAGAACAAGGTGGAATGGGTCAAGGGCTGGGGGCGCATCGACGGCCCCGGGCGTGTACAGGTCAAACTGAGCGAGGGCGGCGAGCGCCTGCTGGAGACGCAGAACATCGTCATCGCCACCGGCTCCGAGCCGACGCCGTTGCCGGGCGTGGAGATCGACAATGTACGCATCCTCGATTCCACAGGCGCGCTGTCGCTGCCGGAGGTGCCCAAGCATCTGGTGGTAATCGGCGCTGGGGTGATCGGCCTGGAGCTGGGCTCGGTATGGCGTCGCCTGGGTAGCCAGGTGACCGTGGTGGAATACCTCGAGCGCATCTGCCCGGGCCTGGACGGCGAAACCGCCAAGACGCTGCAGCGCACGCTCGGCAAGCAGGGCATGAGCTTCAAGCTGGGCACCAAGGTCACAGGGGCCAAGACCAGCAAGGCGGGCGTCAGTCTGACCCTGGAACCAGCTGCCGGCGGCGCGGCTGAAACCCTGGACGCCGACTACGTGCTGGTGGCCATCGGGCGGCGCCCCTATACCCACGGGCTAGGGCTGGACAGCGTCGGCCTTAACACCGACAAGCGCGGCATGCTCGGCAACGACAAGCACCAGAGCGGCGTACCCGGCGTGTGGGTGATCGGCGACGTCACCTCCGGCCCGATGCTTGCGCACAAGGCCGAGGATGAGGCCGTGGCCTGCATCGAACGCATCGCCGGGCATGCGGCAGAGGTCAACTATGGGGTGATTCCCGGCGTGATCTACACCCGTCCGGAAGTGGCCAGCGTCGGCAAGGGCGAGGAGGAGCTGAAGGCCGAGGGCCGCGCCTACAAGGTCGGCAAGTTCCCCTTCACCGCCAACAGCCGGGCGAAGATCAATCACGAAACCGAAGGCTTCGTGAAGATCCTCGCCGACGCCAACACCGACCAGATTCTCGGCGTGCACATGATCGGTCCGAGCGTGGGCGAGCTGATCGGCGAGTACTGCGTGGCCATGGAGTTTTCCGCTTCGGCCGAGGACATCGCGCTGACCTGCCACCCGCACCCGACTCGTTCGGAGGCCGGGCGTCAGGCGGCGATGGGCGTGCATGGCTGGATGATGCAGGCCTGAGAGGTGCGTGGCTATCGGCCGAGACTGTCGATACTGAGATAGAGCGATAGCCACGGATGCTCGGGTTGGCTGGTTTTGCTTTTTTCGATCAAGGATTGGATGAGTTTGAGCGGCATGGTGTCCGACGCCAGGTCTTCGACTGCGAGGTTCTGCCAACTGCCTGAACCATCCTTGCCAACCACGTAGGCCAGGATGGGTTTGTCCTGGTTATTCAGGTTCTGATACTCCGGCAAGGTTGGCTCCCGGCCGGGGTCGTTGCGTAGCATCGACGCCGCAAAGGCTTCCAGCTCGGTCGCGGGTGGCCAGTTTCGCCAGGCCTTCTCGCCTTCGCTCATGCTGCCGATCAACTGCGCATCTCTGAGATAACTGGTCACCATGAACCAGGGCGCGGAGTCATCCGTTCTTTGCAGTGTCTCACTCAACTCATATGTTTCGTTGCGATGCACCAGATCTCGATTGGTCATTTCCAGAAACGCGACCTGGCGCTCTGCTGTAGTAAACAGTCCTGAGTCATCAAAGGAAATTTTTGAAAGCGTCACTCGATCCAGTGCTGCGAATGGGTTTTCCGCCGAGCGATTGCTATGCAGCTTCTCTTCACCGTAATGATGGCTGAGAAGGTAGTTGGCTGCTTGCTGGGCCAGGACTTGTCGTTCCGGGCTCGGATCCTGGGGAACTTCCTTGAGGAAGTCGGCATTCTTGCCCTGTGCCTTGATCTGCTGGTGGTTGCTTTCCACAAACTCGTCGAAGCCGACCGCCGCGCTGGCCTTGCCCGCGGACTCGTTTTTCAGGAGCAAGGATATCTTCGTGGCGGCGGGCGAGAGGGTTACCTTCACGCCCGTGTCGCTACCGACGGCCTGTGGGCCAGGTGATGACTTGGATGGAGCGGCGTCGCGTTGAATAACGGCGTTAGCCGAGCCCGCCTTGAAGGAGCGGTATGCCAGTAGTCCTTCCACGCTGAAGTGTGTCATGTCCACATCCCTTGGTTTGTGCTGTCCTGCGCGCGCAGCTAGCTGCCGCGCCATGTGATCTAGATCGGCAGTTGGGCGGGCGTCTTGAGGTGCAGTCACTTCTGCAAGCGCTGCTGACGGCGGCAGTCGAGCGGCTTCAGCGATGCGCGCGGGCGCCCTCTGCAGGCGCTGCGTTTGTTCGGATGCAGACGTGTCAGAGCACGTGATTCAGGTTCACCGGCTCGCCCGGCCTGGCGTGCAGCTTGGCGCGAATGTCGGCGAAAATGCGGTCGTACTCCTCGTGACTGCGCATCACCGGGCTGGCCTTGATCGGCAGGCCGTGACGCGCGGCGACGCGGGTGGCGACACTGGCGAAGTTGTAGGCAACATCGCGGTACAGCTCGAATTCTTCCGCGAATGGCTTGCCGTCCACGTCGCCAGCAAGACGCATGTGCAGCATGGGGCCGCGCTCTGGGTCCTGGCGCACGTCATAGTAGAAATCGACCGTGAACGGCGGTGCGTGACGCAGGGAGGCCGGAAGGTCGAGGTTGTCGCGATGCAGATGGCCGGGCGTGAACATGAGTGCATCTCTCAGCGATAGACGATGCAGTTGCAGTCCAGGCTGATGCGTGTGCCGCAATGCCCCTGGACGATGGCCTCGATGTTCTCCAGCGAGCCGATCACCGCGGTGTTGCCGGTATTGCGTGCGAACTCACAGGCGGCCTGCACTTTCGGTCCCATGGAGCCGGCAGCGAAGCCGAGCTTTGCCAGCGCGTCGGGATGGGCTGCAGCAATGGAGTGCTGCGTCGGCTTGCCCCAGTCCATGTAGACGGCGTCGACATCGGTGGCGATCACCAGCAGGTCGGCAGCCAGCTGTTCGGCCAGCAGTGCCGAGCACAGGTCCTTGTCGATCACTGCCTCGACGCCGCGCAACTGCTGGCCGTCGTACATCGTCGGGATGCCACCGCCACCCGCGCAGATCACCACGCTGCCCTTTTCCAGCAGCCATTTGATCGGGCGGATCTCGAAGATGCGCTGCGGCCGTGGGCTGGCCACCACACGGCGGAACTTGTCGCCGTCGGCAGCGATGCTCCAGTCTTTCTCGGCGGCCAGGCGTTGGGCCTGCTCTTTGCTGTAGACCGGGCCGATGGGCTTGCTGGGGTTCTTGAACGCCGGGTCGGCGCCATCCACTTCCACCTGAGTGAGCAGGGTGGCGAAGGGCACTTCGAACGGCAGCAGGTTGCCCAGCTCCTGTTCGATCATATAGCCGATCATGCCTTCGGTCTCGGCGCCGAGTACGTCCAGCGGGTAAGGGTTGGCGGCGTCGAAGGCGTTGCCCTGCAGGGCCAGCAGGCCGACCTGAGGGCCGTTGCCATGGGCGATCACCAGCTCAACGCCTGGCGCCACCTTGGCGATCTGCTGGCAAGCGACGCGCACGTTGTCACGCTGGTTGTCTGCGGTCATGGCTTCGCCGCGACGAAGCAGGGCGTTGCCGCCCAGGGCGATGACGAGTCGCATGTTGTTCTCCTTGGCGTTCGGATTGAATCCGGGGCGTGGTCTGGGCTCGGCGTCGCCGGCCAGACCCTCTCCCCCGGCCCCTCCCCCATTTATGGGAGAGGGGAGACAAGCCCATCCCCGGATTGCATCCGGGCTACGTGAACCTAAATATCAGCCAGAGTGGCCACCAGAATCGCCTTGATGGTGTGCATGCGGTTCTCCGCTTGTTCGAAGGCGATGTTCCAGGGCGACTCGAACACCTCTTCGGTGACCTCGATGCCGTTGGCCAACTGCGGGTGCTTTTCCGCGATCTGTTTGCCAACCTTGGTCTCGCTGTTGTGGAAGGCCGGCAGGCAATGCATGAACTTCACCCGTGGGTTGCCGGCGGCTTTCATGATGTCGGCATTGACCTGGTAGGGCAGCAGTTCCTGGATACGCTCGCCCCAGGCTTCCACCGGCTCGCCCATCGACACCCAGACGTCGGTGTGGACGAAGTCGACGCCCTTGACCGCTTCCTTCGGATCTTCGGTGAACAGCAGGCGCGCGCCGCTTTCCTCGGCGAAGCGCTTGCAGGCGGCGACGTGTTCGTCGCTCGGCCACAGCGCCTTGGGAGCGGCGATGCGCACGTCCATGCCGAGCTTGGCGCCGATCAGCAGCAGCGAGTTGCCCATGTTGTTGCGCGCATCACCGAGGTAGGCGTAGGCGATGTCGTGCAGCGGCTTGTCGCTGTGTTCGCGCATGGTCAGCACGTCGGCGAGCATCTGCGTCGGGTGGTACTCGTCGGTCAGGCCGTTGAACACCGGCACGCCGGCGTAGGTGGCCAGTTCTTCGACGATCTCCTGCTTGAAGCCGCGGTACTCGATGGCGTCGTACATGCGGCCGAGCACGCGGGCGGTGTCCTTCATCGATTCCTTGTGGCCGATCTGCGAGGAGTTGGGGTCGATGTAAGTGACGTTGGCCCCCTGGTCGTAGGCGGCCACCTCGAAGGCGCAGCGGGTGCGGGTGGAGGTCTTCTCGAAGATCAGCGCGATGTTCTTGCGGTGCAGATGTTGCTGCTCGGTGCCGGTGTACTTGGCGCGCTTGAGGTCGCGCGACAGGTCGAGCAGGTAACGCAGCTCGCGGGTGCTGTGGTGCATCAGGCTGAGCAGGTGGCGGTTGTGCATGTTGAACGCCATGGTTCTCTCTCCTTGTGGGCAGTGGAAACACCCCGGCAGCGAGTGACTGCCGGGGTTGGCGGGGTCAGTAATCGATAGGGTCGCGGATGATCGGGCAGGTCATGCAATGGCCGCCGCCACGCCCGCGCCCCAGTTCGCTGGCGCTGATGGTGATGACTTCGACGCCGGCCTTGCGCAGCAGGGTGTTGGTGTAGGTATTGCGGTCGTAGCCGATCACCACCCCCGGCTCCAGGCAGATCACGTTGTTGCCGTCGTCCCACTGCTCGCGCTCGGCCTCGTAGGCGTCACCGCCGGTTTCCACCACGCGCAGCTTGGCCAGGCCGAGCGATTCGGCGACCACCTCGACGAAGGGTTTGTCCTCGCGGCGCACGTCGATGCCGCCGGGGCGGCTCTCGTCCGGGCGCAGGGTGAAGGGCACGATGGAGTTGGCCACTTCCGGGAAGATGGTCACCAGGTCGCGGTCGCAGAAGCTGAACACGGTGTCCAGGTGCATGGCCGCGCGCGAGCGATCGAGGCCGGCGACTATGACCTTGTCCGCCGCGCCCTTGGCGAACAGCGCGCGGGCCACCTGGCCAATGGCCTGGTGCGAGGTGCGTTCGCCCATGCCGATCAGCACGGTGCCGTTGCCGACGGGCATGACGTCGCCGCCTTCCAGCGAGGCCGAGCCGTGATCCTTGTCCGGGTCGCCGTACCAGATCTCGAACTGTTCGCCGGCGAAGTCCGGGTGGAATTTGTAGATGGCGCTGGCCAGCAGGGTTTCCTGGCGGCGCGCCGGCCAGTGCATGGGGTTGAGGGTGACGCCGCCGTAGATCCAGCAGGTGGTGTCACGGGTGAACTGGGTGTTGGGCAGTGGCGGGAAGATGAAGCTGGCTTCGCCCAGGTAGGCGTTGAACATCTTCGCCGCCTCGGATTCCTGGTGCTTGGCCAGGTCGGCGCCGGACACGCCGCCGATGAGGAACTCGGCGATGCGTCGCGGCTCCAGGGACTCGACGAAATCGCGCACTTCCGTGAGCAGGCCGAGGCCGACGCTATTGGCGGTGATCTTGCGGTCGAGGATCCACTGCAGCGCCTGCGGGTCGCGCACCGTCTCCTCGAGCAGGTTGTGCATCTCCACCACCTCGATGCCGCGTTCGCGCATCTTGGTCATGAAGTCGAAGTGATCGCGCTTGGCCTGGGACACCCAGATCACGTCGTCGAACAACAGTTCGTCGCAGTTGGCAGGGGTCAGGCGCAGGTGCGCCAGGCCCGGCGAGCAGACCATCACCTTGTGCAATTTGCCGGCTTCGGAATGAACGCCTAGGGCTTTCTTGGACATGTCGAACTCCTTCTCGTAGAGCGAGTTTTCAGGCTGGCCGGCGCCCCGTCGCGGGCCGCTCATGGCCAGCGGTGTTACAGACTCAGGAAACCGGCATACAGCCCGTAGGCCGCGATGGCGGCGCCGATCAGTACGGCGACGAAAATCAGTTTTTCCAGAGCGGTGAAAACGGGCTGCCCCAGCTCGTGCTTGGCCTTGGCGAAGAGGATCGCGCCGGGGGCGTAGAGCAGCGCCGAGAGCAGCAGGTACTGGATGCCTGCGGCATACAGCAGCCACAGCGCGTACAGGGTGGAGATCAGCGCGATCAGCAGATCCTTGTTGCGCTCGCCGACGGCGCTTGCGTAGGTCTCGCCGCGTATGGCCAGCAGCACCGCATAGGCGCTGGACCAGAAGTACGGCACCAGGATCATCGAAGTGGCCAGGTACAGCAGGCTGAGGTAGGTGGAGGCGCTGAACAGGGTGATGATCAGAAACAGCTGGATCAGCCCGTTGGACAGCCACAGCGCATTGGCCGGAACCTGGTTGGCGTTCTCCTTGCGCAGGAACTCGGGCATGGTGTGGTCGCGGGCGCTGGCGAAGAGAATCTCACCGCACAGCAGCGTCCAGGACAGCAGCGCGCCGGCCAGCGAGACGATCAGGCCGATGGCGATCAGCTGGGCGCCCCAGGGGCCGACCACCTGCTCCAGCACGCTGGCCATGGACGGGTTCTTCAGCCCGGCCAGTTGCGCCTGGGCCAGGATGCCCTGGCTGAGCACGTTGACCAGCACCAGCAGCAGGAGCACGCCGACGAAGCCGATTACCGTGGCCTTGCCGACATCGCTGCGTTTTTCGGCGCGGGCGGAGAAGATGCTCGCACCCTCGATGCCGATGAACACCCAGACGGTGACCAGCATCATGTTGCGCACCTGATCCATCACGCTGCCCAGTTCGGGATTACCAGCGCCCCAGAAGTCCGTGGTGAACACGTCCAGCTTGAAGGCGATGGCGGCGATGATGATGAACAGCGCCAGCGGCAGCATCTTCGCCACCGTGGTCACCGTGTTGATGAAGGCCGCCTCCTTGATCCCACGCAGCACCAGAAAGTGCAGCAGCCAGAGCAGAATCGAGGCGCAGATCACCGCTGGCAGGGTGTTGCCTTCGCCGAATACCGGGAAGAAGTAACCCAGGGTGGAGAACAGCAGCACCAGGTAGCTGACGTTGCCGATCCAGGCGCTGATCCAGTAGCCCCAGGCCGAGGAGAAGCCCATGTAGTCGCCGAAACCGGCCTTGGCATAGGCGTATACGCCGCCGTCGAGTTCGGGCTTGCGGTTGGCCAGGGTCTGGAACACGAATGCCAGAGTCAGCATGCCGACCCCGGTGATCAACCAGCCGATCAGGGTGGCGCCGGCGCTGGCGCTGGCGGCGATATTTTGCGGTAGCGAGAAGATACCGCCGCCAACCATGGAGCCGACGACCAGCGCGACGAGGGCGCCGAGGCGGAGTTTTTGCGTCGAAGCAGACATCTCAATTACCTCCGTGTCACCTGTGGGGACTGAGGTATTGAGCGCGCTTGGCCAGCGCAGCACCCTGATCTGAATCAATGCTCAGGGTTTATCGACACACACCTTTGCGAGCTGCATCGCCGGCTGGGAGTCGTTCGCTGAAGGGGAGGGAGCGGGCGGGGCGGTTGGCCCCGCTCGACGCGCTGGCCGGGTAGGCTGGCGCAGACCCTAAGGTCAAAGGAAGGAGCACGACGCCGGGCGGGTAGCCCCTGCAGGCAGTTGCGTCATGTGGGTACAGCATGCCGTGGAAAGCTTTCAGCCAGCTTTCCACGGCATGACTTATCGATGACCTTGGCGTTTAACCAATGGTCATCAGGCTGGCGTTGCCACCAGCGGCTGCGGTGTTGACGCTCAGGGCGTGTTCCACCAGCAGACGCTCCAGGGCGATGTCGGTCTCGCCCTTGTTCAGGCCGTGCACGCCGATGATCGCGCCCTTGCGCTGCGCCGCTTGTTCGCTCACCGCGCGCAGCTGATCGGAGTCGCCGTGGTGCAGGATGGCGTCCAGCTCCACGTCGACGCTGTTCCAGTCACCCACCAGCCGGATGTGCTTCTGCACCTCCTTCGGCAGTTCGCTGTACAGCGCGCGCTGGCTTTCCAGCCAGATCGCCCGGCTGCCAACGGCCAAGGTGGCAGCCAGCTGCGCCAGCAGATCGCCGCGCTCGTCGGCCAGGTTCAGCACGTGCTCGCGCGGCAGCAGGGTGTAGCTGTTGCGCTCGCCGGTCGGGCCGGTCAGCGTGTGCGCGCTGTAGCTCTGCGACAGGCCGCGATACTGCTCGAACAGCGCGGCGATGGCCGGTTCCTGCTTGCTCGCCCACTCGGCGAAGGCAGCGCGCAGCTTGTCCAGCTCGGTAGGGGCCGGCAGGGCCTGGACCTCGGTCTGTTGCAGGTACTGGGCGACAGCCTCCTGCGGGCGGGTCGAGAGCAGGCGGAACAGGTACAGCGGGCCACCGGCTTTCGGGCCGGTGCCGGACAGACCTTCGCCGCCGAACGGCTGCACGCCGACCACGGCGCCGACCATGTTGCGGTTGACGTACAGGTTGCCGACCTTGGCGGTGCCGACCACCTGGGCGATGGTCTCGTCGATGCGCGTGTGCACGCCGAGGGTCAGGCCATAGCCGCTGTCGTTGATCTGCTGCAGCAGCTTGCCCAGATCGGCGCGCTGGTAGCGCACCACGTGCAGCACCGGGCCGAAGATCTCGCGTTTCATCTCATCGAAGCTGTCCAGCTCGATCAGGGTCGGCACGACGAAGGTGCCGCGCTTGATCTCGTCACCGTTGACGCGCGCCAGTTGGGTGACCTTGCGGCCTTTCTCACGCAGCTTGGCGATATGGGTTTCGATGCCGCTCTTGGCTTCGGCGTCGATCACCGGGCCGATGTCGGTATTGAGGCGCTCCGGGTTGCCGAGGGTGTATTCGGCCATGGCGCCCTTGAGCATGGTCAGCACGCGGTCGGCCACGTCGTCCTGCACGCACAGCACGCGCAGGGCCGAGCAACGCTGGCCGGCGCTGTCGAAGGCGGAGGCGACCACGTCCATCACCACCTGCTCGGTCAGCGCCGAGGAGTCGACGATCATGGCGTTGAGGCCGCCGGTTTCGGCGATCAGCGGAATGGTGCGGCCCTGGGCGTCGAGGCGCCCGGCGATGTTGCGCTGGAGGATGCCGGCCACTTCGGTGGAGCCGGTGAACATCACCCCACGCACGCGCTCGTCACCCACCAGGCGCGCGCCGACGGTTTCGCCACGGCCCGGCAGCAATTGCACGGCACCGGCCGGCACGCCGGCTTCGAGCAGAATGCGCACGGCCTGGGCGGCGATCAGCGGCGTCTGTTCGGCCGGCTTGGCCAGTACGGTGTTGCCGGCGGCCAGTGCGGCGGCCACCTGGCCACTGAAGATCGCCAGGGGAAAGTTCCACGGGCTGATGCACACCACCGGGCCAAGCGGGCGGTGGCTATCGTTGCCGAAGCTGCGTGCCTGGATCGCGTAGTAACGCAGGAAGTCCACCGCCTCGCGCACCTCGGCGATGGCGTTGGCGAAGGTCTTGCCGGACTCGCGCACCAGCAGGCCCATCAATTGCTGCAGCTCGGCTTCCATCAGGTCGGCGGCGCGCTCCAGCACGGCGGCGCGTTCGGCTGGCCGGGTAGATTGCCAGATCTGCCCACTGGCCAGGGCGCAGAGGATGGCGCTGTCGACGTCGGCAATGCTGGCTTCGCGCACGTGGCCGACCAGATCGCGGTGATCGGCCGGGTTGCGCACCGGCTCCGGCTCGCCCGGGTTGGCGCCATCGCAACCGAGCATCGGCTCGGCCAGGTAGTTCAGGTTGGCGGTCGACAGCAACGCCGAGGACAGCGAACCGAGGCGGTGTTCGTTGGCCAGATCCAGGCCGGCGGAGTTGACCCGCTCCTGGCCGTACAGGTCACGCGGCAGGGCGATACGCGGATGCGGCAGGCCAATGCTGCCTTCCTGCGCGGCCATCTGCTCGACCTGTAGCACCGGGTCGAGCACCAGGTCTTTCAGCGAGATGCTGTGGTCGGCGATGCGGTTGACGAAGCTGGTGTTGGCGCCGTTTTCCAGCAGGCGGCGTACCAGGTAGGCCAGCAGGGTTTCGTGGCTGCCGACCGGGGCGTAGATGCGGCACGGACGGTTCAGCTTGCCATCCTTGAGCTTGCCCACCACTTGCTCGTACAGCGGCTCGCCCATGCCGTGCAGGCACTGGAACTCGTACTGGCCCGGGTAGTAGTTCTGCCCGGCCAGGTGGTAGATGGCCGACAGCGAGTGGGCGTTGTGGGTGGCGAACTGCGGGTAGATGGCTTCCGGCGCGGCCAGCAGCTTGCGCGCGCAGGCGATGTAGGAGACATCGGTGTACGGCTTGCGGGTGTACACCGGGTAGCCTTCCAGGCCGTTGACTTGGGCCAGCTTGATTTCGCTGTCCCAGTAGGCGCCTTTCACCAGGCGGATCATCAGGCGGTGACGGCTGCGCTTGGCCAGGTCGATCACATAGTCGATCACGTATGGGCAGCGCTTCTGGTAGGCCTGGATGACGAAACCGATGCCGTTCCAGCCGGCCAGGCTTGGCTCGAAGCACAGGCGTTCGAGCAGATCCAGCGACAGCTCCAGGCGGTCGGCTTCCTCGGCGTCGATGTTGAGGCCGATATCGTACTGCTTGGCCAGTTGGGTCAGGCTCAGCAGGGTCGGGTACAGCTCGTCCATCACCCGCTCGTACTGGGCGCGGCTGTAGCGTGGGTGCAGGGCCGAGAGCTTGATCGAGATGCCCGGGCCTTCGTAGATGCCGCGACCGTGCGAGGCCTTGCCGATGGCGTGGATGGCCTGCTCGTAGGAGGCCAGGTAACGCTTGGCGTCTTCCTCGGTCAGCGCGGCTTCACCGAGCATGTCGTAGGAGTAGCGGAAGCCCCTGGCTTCCAGAGTGGCGGCGTTGGCCAGGGCTTCGGCGATGGTTTCGCCGGTGACGAACTGCTCGCCCATCAGGCGCATGGCCATGTCCACGCCCTTGCGGATCACCGGCTCACCGCTCTTGCCGATGATGCGGTTGAGCGACGAGGTCATGCCGGCCTCGTTGTGGGTGGACACCAGCTTGCCGGTGATCAGCAGGCCCCAGCTCGCCGCGTTGACGAACATCGACGGGCTCTGGCCGAGGTGCTGGCTCCAATTGCCATTGGCGATCTTGTCGCGGATCAGTGCGTCGCGGGTGGCCTTGTCAGGGATGCGCAGCAGGGCTTCGGCCAGGCACATCAGCGCCACGCCTTCCTGCGACGACAGCGAGAACTCCTGCAGCAGACCCTGTACCAGACCCTGGCGGCCGCTGGCGTTCTTCTGATTGCGCAGCTTCTCGGCAATCCCCAGGGCCAGCTTCTGCGAAGCCTCGGCCTGTTCCGGGTTCAGGCGTGCCTGTTCCAGCAGCATCGGCACCACTTCGGTCTCCGGGCGACGGTAGGCACTGGTGATGGCGGCGCGCAGTACCGACTGCGGGAGGATGCTCTCGGCGAAGTCGAGAAACACCTGCAGGCCTTGCTCGGTCAGCGACTCCAGGGCTTCTTCACCGGCTGCGGCAGCCAGGCCGGCATGTTCGGCGGGCGTCAGGCCACTCTCGACTTGCTCCAGATAATTGAAGATCGCCTGCTTGATCATCCAGTGCGGCGTACGGTCGATCTGCGCGGCGGCCTTTTTCAGGCGCTCGCGGGTGGCATCGTCGAGTTTTACGCCAAGCGTGGTAGTAGCCATGGAGAGTCCTACTTATTGTCAGGTTATGCACGGTAGAAAAATTGCCTGGGCAATTTTTGACGTCGCCTGCGACGGCCCGATGCGTTGCCGCCATGATTGGCGGGCAGCAAAAAAGCTGCGGGAGATTAAACCTGCTTTGGTCCTTGGTGCAACTAGGTGCAACCAATTAGATCGTCGCCCCGACGGACGTTCATTCAGCGCTGGATAATGCCGCTCCAGCCCCGGTTTATGCTGGCTTGAGCGGCATGTGGGGTGTTCGCCAGTCTTGACGCGGGCGCTGAGAAACATTCGCCTGATGCGGCGGGTCGATGCGCTGCGCCATGCTGGTGCAACCTCGGTGCTACCCGCGCGCGGTCGCTTGCCAGCGGGATGACCAAGGCGTCGAGCGCTATCGCAACTCGGTAACCTCTATTGAGCATAGACCGCGAGATTGCCGGGGTGTGGTTCCCGGTCGTCGGGCGCGTTGTGCTGGCGTGTTCGTGCAGGGTGGCGGTGACGGTCGGCGGAGGGCGTGATAGAGGCGCAGGGGGGGGCATGCATGCGCCTGGATGGCGGGGGCTTGAACAGCGAATTCGCATAAGTCCGGTAGGCCCTGGATCGCTGGCGCGGCGGCGATCAGGGGCAGGCTGATGCTCAGCGCGGCCGGTGCGGGCGCGGGCAGTAGTCAGTAATCGCAGCCTTCGCCCATGCGCAGGTAGGTCAGTGTGTGCTGCTCACCTTTGGAGTCCAGATAGACCATTTGGGCTTCACCTGTTTCGCAGCCTTGCGGCAAGGTCTGGCTGATGACCTTGGCAATGTCCAGGTGCATGCCGTAGTGGTAATGCTCGGGCGTTTCGGCCTGCGCCAGGGTGGTCGCACAGGCGAGCGCCAATAGATAGACGATACGTTTCATGATGGCCTCGATGTTCGGGAAAAGGGTCGGATCAGCGGCCCGAGGGGCGCCGGTCAGGAGCAGGGCCGGCGCCAGGGAAGCCTGGGTTCAACCGTGCTGATCGGCGTTCTGCGTGCTCGCGGCTTGCGCCTGCTGGGTCGAGGCGCTGTGCGAATGTTGCTGATAGGCCTGCTGGTGGGCGACGAACGCGGGGGACTCTTCGGCGAAGCAGGCTTGAGTGGCGAGCAAGGCGGAAAGGGACAGGGCAGCGGCAGTGATAAGGTTTTTCATGGGGCGATCCTCTTGCGGACTCTTCGTGGGTTCGAAGTCATCCTAGTGAGGCAGCTGAGCCCGAAAAAGCGCGATCCGGGTGAATGACCATTACCTTTTGCGCAACAATCTCTCCGGGCTTGCCCAGTGCTGTGCATCGTCCAGCACCGCCTCGTCGGCGAGCAGCAGCGGTGGCAGTTCGGCCTTGAGAAACTCCACCCAGGTGCGCGTCTTGGCATCGAGGAAGCGTCGCGACGGATACATCGCGTAGATGTTCAGCGCGCGCAGCCGGTGTTGCGGCAGCAGGCGCAGCAGGCGCCCTTCGCGCAGCGGCTGACTGGCGACGAAGGAGGGCAGCAGGCAGAACCCCATGCCGGCCTGGGCCGCCTTGACCAGCGCCTCGGCGACGTTGACCTGGAAGCATTCGGCCGGTAGCGCCTGCAGTGGGTCGTCACTGAAATCCCATTGGCCGCGGTAGAGCGGATCGGTCAGGCGCAGATGGCGATGGCGCTGCAGGTCAGCCGGGTGCTCGGGAATCCCGTATTCAGCCAGGTAGCTGGGGGCTGCGCAGATCACGCTGTGGATCGCCCCCAGGCGCTGCGCGACCAGTTGCGAGTCAGGCAGGTCGCGGGCGAAGGCGATGGTCACGTCATGGCCGTCTTCGAGCAGGTCGGGGGTGCGCTGGGCCAGGGTCAGTTCCACCACGACCTGAGGGTGGTGTTCGGCATAGCGGGCGATCAGTGGGGTGATGTGCTGCAGGCCGAGGCCGGTCATGGTGTGCACGCGCAGGCGGCCGCTGGGTGTCTGGTGGGCGCCGCGGGCTTCGGCGTCGGCCTCGTCGACCTGATCGAGAATCTGCCGGCAGCGTTCCAGGTAGTGCTCGCCGGTTTCGGTCAGGGCCAGGCGTCGCGTGGTGCGTTGCAGCAGGCGTGCCTCAAGGTGCTGCTCCAGGTCGGCGATCAGCCGTGACACCTGCGCGGTGGACAGGTCGAGTGTCTGGGCCGCGGCGGTGAAGCTGCCGCGCTCGACCACCTGAACGAACACGCGCATTGCATGCAAGGTATCCATTGTTGCTCCTGGCGTAATGAGCCAGGCGCATTATGCGCGATTACAGCGCGCCCAGGATCAGTTGCGCGGCCACCGCGAACATCATCGCCGCCACGCCCAGGTCGATCAGGCGCCAGGTCAGCGGTCTGGCCAGCCAGGGCGCAAGCCACGCGGCACCGAGGGCCAGCGCACTGAACCAGAGCAGCGAGGCGCTAGCGGCTCCCGCTGCATAGGCGCCTGGCTCGGGCTGCTGGGCGCCGAGCGAACCGATCAGCAACACGGTATCCAGATAGACATGCGGGTTGAGCAGGGTGACCGCCAGGGCCGCGAGCAGCACGGCGCGCAATGAGCGTGGTTCACTGCCGGCCGCCTGCAACGATTGCGGCCGTGCGGCGCGCAGCAGCGCCTGGCTGCCGTACCAGATCAGAAACGCGGCGCCGCCCCAGCGGGCGATGGCCAGCAAGGTCGGACTCTGCGCCAGCAGCGTGGCCAGGCCGAACACGCCGGCAGCGACCAGAATCGCATCGCAGAGGATGCACAGGGCGGCTACGGGCAGATGGTGTTCACGGCGCAGGCTCTGCGCCAGGACGAAGGCGTTCTGCGCGCCGATGGCCATGATCAGGCCGATGGCGACCAGCAGGCCGTTGCTGTAGCTCTGCCACATCACGCCGGCTCCGGCATGGACGCTGCCGACAGGGCGCGCAGGGTGGACAGCGCCTTTTCGGCGCGCTCGCTGGGGACGAAGAGGTGGTCGTGGTGAAAGCCGGCGACCACGTTGCAGCTGATTCCTGCCTGCGCCAGGGCGGCGGAGAAGGAGGCGGTCAGCCCGACGGCCGCCAGTGACGAGTGCACCTGCAGGGTGATCCAGGCCGCGATGTAGTCATAGTGCAGGCCATGGGCGTCTGCGCTTTCGCGGGTCAGCACCAGGCTCAGGCCTTCGGCTTCGCGCAGGCTGGCGATTGGTTGCAGGGCGCGGCAGTCATGCTCGACCGGGACGCAGCAGAACACGTACTGACCTGGGTTGAGCTGCGGCGTCATGCTGCGCAGCAGGCGCGCGAGGTTGGTTTCGCCGGACATTGCGGGCTCCTGATTGGGCTGAATGCTGGCGAGTCTGCGGCGTCTGGATGTATAAGAGAAACCAATATTGCTGATCACTCATTAGGAAAATCGATTGTTCGATTACAAGCTTCTTGCCGCTCTGGCGGCGGTGGTGGAGCAGGCTGGCTTCGAGCGCGCGGCGCAGGTGCTGGGGCTGTCGCAGTCGGCGGTGTCGCAGCGCATCAAGCTGCTCGAAGCGCGGGTCGGCCAGCCGGTGCTGGTGCGTGCCACGCCACCGGCGCCCACCGAGATCGGGCGGCGCCTGCTCAACCACGTGCAGCAGGTGCGTCTGCTCGAACGCGACCTGCAGGGCCAGGTTCCAGGGTTGGACGAGCAGGCCTTGCCCGAGCGCCTGCGCATCGCCATCAATGCCGACAGCCTGGCGACCTGGTGGGCGGCGGCGACGGCCGCGTTCTGCGCCAGCCAGCAGGTGCTGATGGAACTGGTGGTGGAGGACCAGGAGGTCGGCCTCAAGCGCATGCGCGCGGGCGAAGTAGCTGGCTGCGTGTGTGCTGCCGAGCGTCCGGTGGCGGGGGCGCGCAGCCTGGCGCTGGGCGCGATGCGTTATCGCGCGCTGGCCAGCCCGGTCTTCATCGCCCGGCATTTTGCCGGCGGCGTCACTGCCGAGGCACTGGCACGTGCGCCGGCCATCGTCTACGGCCCGGATGATCAACTGCAGCATCGCTATCTGGCAGGCCTCGGTGTCTCGGGGGCCTTCGCCTATCACCTGTGCCCGTCGTCCGAAGGTTTCGTACGTATGACCGAAGGCGGCCTCGGCTGGGGCCTGGTGCCGGAATTGCAGGTGCGTGAGGAGCGGGCCAGCGGCAGGCTGGTGGACCTGGTACCCGAGCGCTGCATCGATGTGCCGTTGTACTGGCACCACTGGCGCAATGGCGGAGAGTTGCTCAGCGAACTGACCCAACAGCTGCGTCTTCACTCTGCCTCGGTGCTGGTGCCGTTGCACCCATGAGCGGCCCGCAGGGTCGTAGTGATGGCCGCCGCCGACAGCGCGCCACGACGATGGCGCTGCTAGAGTGCGGCAATGACAAGAATCCAGGGTAGGGGATGGCGATGAAGATTCTGGTCACCGGCGCGAGTGGCTTCATCGGTGGGCGCTTCGCTCGTTTCGCGCTCGAGCAGGGGCTGGCCGTGCGGGTCAACGGTCGCCGCGCCGAAGGCGTGCAGCACCTGATCAAGCGCGGCGCCGAATTCGTTTCAGGTGACCTTGCCGACGAGGAGTTGGCGCAGGCGCTGTGCCGGGATGTCGAGGCGGTGGTGCATTGCGCCGGAGCGGTTGGCGTGTGGGGCGACTACGCGCATTTTCATCAGGCCAACGTCACCCTCACCGAAAACATCGTCGACGCCTGCCTCAAGCAGAAGGTCCGGCGCCTGGTGCATCTGTCCTCGCCATCGATCTACTTCGACGGAAAGTCCCATGTCGATATCCGCGAGGAGCAGGTGCCCAAACGCTTCTCCGATCACTACGGCAAGACCAAATACCTGGCCGAACAGCAGGTGTTCGCCGCGCAGGAGTTCGGTCTCGAGGTCATTGCCTTGCGTCCGCGCTTCGTCACCGGTGCAGGCGATACCAGCATCTTCCCAAGATTGATCGGCATGCAGCGCAAGGGCCGCCTGGCGATCATCGGCAATGGCCTGAACAAGGTCGACTTCACCAGCGTGCACAACCTCAACGATGCCTTGTTCAGCTCGTTGCAGGTTGGCGATGCCGCGCTTGGCCAGGTGTACAACATCAGCAACGGCGCCCCGGTGCCGTTGTGGGACGTGGTCAATTACGTGTTGCGGCGCCTGCAGTTGCCCGCGGTGACGCGGCATGTGCCGTTGCCGCTGGCCTATGCGGCAGCGACGCTCAATGAAGGTGTGTGTCGGGTGCTGCCGGGGCGGCCGGAGCCGAGCCTGTTTCGCCTGGGTGTGGCGGTGATGGCCAGGGATTTCTCCCTGAACATCGACCGCGCCCGCGATCTGCTCGACTACGAACCCAGGGCCAGCCTGTGGGATGCGCTGGATGAATTCTGCACCTGGTGGCAGGCGCAGATGGGGTCTCAGGCGTAGATGCGCTGCCCGCGATAGACGCGCACCGAGCTGGTAGGCGCGCCGGACTGTAGCCCGGCCGCTGCCAGTGCAGTGACCGTCGCGCGCTGCGGTTGATCGGACAATTGCGCCAGGCGCTGACCGAGGCGGCGGGTTTCTTCATCTGCTGACTTCATGCTGCCATCGAGCATGGCGTCGATCGCGTCCACCTGGCTCAGGCGAATGTCCATGGCCTGCTCGTCACGCAGGCGACGACGCAGCGCTTTCATGCAGTCCAGCACTTCTTTGTTCAGTTCCATTGCCACTTCCCCCGTTTGCTTGAGGGGTCACGGAATCGGGCCTTCCTCGCCATCCGTAACCGCGCCAGCCTTCATCCTGCGACTGGAACTCTTTTTTGTGCGTTGCAGAACTTTCAGGCCGCCTGCTGGCTCGTTAGCGACGCTCTACCGGCGTGTTCGCGACAGGAGAAAAGCAAAGTGCGTACCAGTTCATGTTTTGCGGAACTGCTGGGTTGCAGACGAGTCGATGGCCCTGTCGCGCCCTTCGTCGGTGCGTCGCGCACCTGCTTGGCGCGACGCTGATGGTGTAGTGGCGAATCGGTATACTGCGCGGCATTTCCGTTTCTTCGCTCCAAACCATAGGTCCGACCATGCGTAACGACGCCAACGACGAGCTCGACAACCTGCCCAGCCTGACCCCGGACCGCCGTGAGGAGTTTGTCGAACCGCGCGACGAGCCAGCGCCGCGCAGCAGCCGCCCCAGCGCCAGCAAGGCGCCTGTGCTCAAGGGTGCCAGCACCGGGCCGCTGTGGGCGCTGGTTGGCGCTTTGAGTTTCGCCCTGGCAGGCCTGGGTTGGTGGAGCCTGCAGCAGATCGGCATGATGGAGCAGCGCCTGGTGGCGACCCAGGAAAGCTTCGCGCGCATCAGCGAGGAAGCGGCCGGACGTATTCAGGATATTTCCGGCAAGGTGGTGGCGACCGAGTCCAGCGTCACCACTGGCAGCGAGGCGCTCAAGCTGCAGGTCAAGCAGCTGGAAACGCGCCTGGCCGAGCTGGGCAAGCAGCAACAGCAGAGCGCTAGCGCGCAGGCTGCGCTGGACAAGCGGGTGGAGCAACTGGGCAGCGAGCTCAAGAGTGGCATCGCTGCCAGTGCCGATTTCGACAAGCGTCTGCAAACGCTGACCAGCGAGCAGGCGGCGCTGAAGTCTGCGCAGGGCGATGCCAAGGCCACCGAGGCTGAGCTGGCCAAGCTCGACAGTCGTATCAAGGCCCTCGGCGGCGATATCGATGCGCTGAAAAAACAGGGCAACCCGGCCCAGGCCATTCGCAGCCTGGAACAGGACCTGCTGGTACTGCGCAGCGAGCTGGACAATCGCCCGGCCCCGAGCGCCGGCCCCAACACCGCCGAGTTCGATGCCTTTCGCGCGCAGATGACGCGCAACATCAACACCCTGCAGAGTCAGGTGGTGAACCTGCAGCAGCAGATCAATCAGCGCTGATTGCCATTACCTCGATAAACCAACGCCCCGCAATGCGGGGCGTTTTTGTTTGCTCGTGGCTAAAGCCCTTCCCACAGGTGTCATGCCCGGGGAGGGGCTTGTCTGACGATTACAGGCGCGGATAGTCGATGTAGCCGACCGGGCCGGAACCGTAGAAGGTTTCCGGGTGCGGCTCGTTCAGCGCGGCATCCTGCTGCAGGCGCTCTGGCAGGTCAGGGTTGGCGATGAAGGGGATGCCGAAGGCCACGGCATCGGCGTTGCCTTCTGCCAGCCAGGCATTGGCCTGATCCTTGGTGAAGCGCTCGTTGGCGATGAACACGCCGCCGAATGCTTTCTTCAGTTGCGGGGTCAGGCTGTCATCGCCAGCCTTTTCGCGGGCACAGATGAAGGCGATGCCGCGTTTGCCCAGTTCCCGGGCAACGTAGCCGAAGGTTTCGGCGCGGTTGGCGTCGCCCATGTCATGGGCATCGGCACGCGGCGCCAGGTGCACGCCGACGCGGCCGGCGCCCCACACGGAAATCGCCGCATCGGTCACCTCCAGTAGCAGGCGCGCACGGTTCTCGACGCTGCCGCCATAGCGGTCGGTGCGCTGGTTGGTGCTGCTCTGCAGAAACTGGTCGAGCAGGTAACCGTTGGCACCGTGGATTTCCACGCCATCGAAGCCAGCGGCCAAGGCGTTTTCCGCGCCCTGACGATACGCCTCGACGATATCGGCGATCTCTTCGGTTTCCAGTGCGCGCGGGGTGACGTAGTCCTTGAGCGGACGCACCAGGCTGACATGGCCGGCCGGCTGGATCGCGCTCGGCGCGACCGGCAGTTCGCCGTTCAGATAGGTCGGATCGGAGATGCGCCCGACGTGCCACAGCTGCAGCACGATCTTGCCGCCGTTGGCGTGCACGGCCTGGGTGATGTTGCTCCAGCCGCGAACCTGCTCGTCGGACCAGATGCCGGGGGTGTCCGGATACCCCACGCCCATCGGCGTGACGGAGGTGGCTTCGCTGATGATCAGGCCGGCCGAGGCGCGTTGGGTGTAGTACTCGGCCATCAGCGCGTTGGGCAAGCGCCCTTCATCGGCGCGGCAGCGGGTCAGCGGCGCCATGATGATGCGGTTGTTCAGTTGCAGATCGCCGATCTGAATGGGGTCGAACAGTGTGGGCATGGTGGTTTCTCCGAAGGAAAGGTCAAATCACAGTTGCTGGCCGAGGCGCTCGACGAACGTCTGGATCAGCTCGTCGTTGCGCTTGAAAAAGTGCCATTGGCCGACCTTGCGGCTGGTCACCAGACCAGCGCGCTGCAGGGTGGTCAAATGGGCGGAAACGGTGGATTGCGACAGCCCGGTACGCTGGAAGATCTTGCCGGCGCACACACCGATTTCCAGCGGATGATCCTGTGCGGCGAAGTGGCGTTCGGGCTCCTTCAGCCAATCGAGGATGTCGCGGCGTGCCGGATGGGCGAGGGCCTTGATGATGGCGTCGAGGTCGATTTCCATGGTGGTGTCGGTCCGTATCGTCATGTGGCGAACCTTATATCGTCTCTGAGCGATATACAGATCGATTGTTCCAATAGTCTCCATCGACGGCTTCGATTGTCCTGGCGTCGGCGTTAAGCTCGGGGCATGAACTACCTCGCCCATCTGCATCTTGGCGGCGACGCGCCGCCGCAACTGCTTGGCAGCCTCTATGGCGATTTCGTCAAAGGCCCACTGAACGGGGCCTGGCCGGCGCCCATCGAGGCGGCCATTCGCCTGCACCGGCGCATCGATGCCTTTACCGACAGTCACCCGCTGCAGGCGCGTGCCCGCGCCCGCTTTCCCGTCGAGCGGCGGCGCATGGCCGGCATGCTGCTGGACCTGTTCTTCGACCATTGTCTGGCCCGCGACTGGCCGAGCTACGCGCTGCAGCCGCTGGATCACTTCACCGAGCGGGTCTATCAGGTGCTGGCGGCCGAGCCCGAACTGCCGGGACGCCTGGCGCTGATGGCGCCACGCATGGCCGCGCAGGACTGGCTGGGCAGCTACCGCGAGTTCGCGGTGCTGGAGCAGGTTATCGCCGGCATGCAGCGGCGCCTGTCCAAACCGCAGTTGCTCGACGGCAGCCTGAGCGAGCTGGAGCGGTTGTATGAACCGCTCAGCGAGGACTTCCGCGCTTTCTATCCCGAGCTGATGGCCTTCGCTGCCGCCGAGCTGGCCGCGAGCAAGCCATAGTTCGGATGCAATCCGGCGCTTTGCCCGCATTGATCAGTACTCAAACCCTCGCGCCGACCTGCCGTTGCCTGGCGGCGGCCACGCTCCCAAGCGTCGCCGCGCCGGGCAGCGAGCGTTTTTGTGCAGTCAATCCGGGCCGGGCGTGGTCACTATTTCAAAGGGGGCCGGATCGGCATGCATCACCTGCGCTGAGCGGGGCGTTATCGCCGATGGTTCTGGCTGCCCTGGAGCGCTTTACCGCGCCCGAGCTGACCTGCATCAAGGCGTGCGAACTCGGGAGGCGCTTGAATGTAACGCGGTGTCATACGGATGGAGGAACACGAGATGATCAAGATTCTGGTAGCAACCGACCTGTCCGAGCGCTCGGCGCATGCGGTACAGCGTGCCGTGCAACTGATCCGTCATCAGGGCGGCGGTGAGTGGAGCCTGCTGCACGTGATCGATGACGATGCGCCGGCCGCACACGTGCAACGCCAGGTGCAGCAAGCCGAAACCCTGCTGCAGGCGCAGGCTGAACGCCTCGGCGAGCAGGCCGGCAGCGTGCCACGGGTGATCGTGGGCACTGGCGAAGCCGCCACGGTAATCGTCGAAAGCGCCCAGGGGACGGGGGCCGACCTGCTGGTAGTGGGGGCGCATCGCAAGTCGGCGCTGCGCGATTTCTTCGTCGGCACCACGCTCGAGCGAGTGGTGCGCAGCAGTCATCTTCCGGTGTTGCGGGTCAATGGTCCGGTGACGCACGAATACCGTCATGCGCTGTTGGCGATGGATCTGTCGCGCACGTCGCAACAGGCGCTGAGCCGGGCCCGTGAGCTGGGGCTGGCGAGCCTGGACAACCTGCATGTGGCCAGCGCGGTGGAGCCGCTGGCGGCAGGCGCGATGATGGAGGTTGGGGTCAGTGCAGAGGTGCTGGAGAGTCAGCGTGAGCTGTTGCGCAAGCAACTGGTCGAGCGCCTGGATGCCGTCGGTGCGAAGCTGGGCCATGAACGCTTGCTGGTACAGATCGGCTCACCCGAAGGGGTAATCGGCGAGGCCCTGAAGCACTCAGGTGCCGATCTGCTGGTGCTCGGTACCCATGCCCGTGAAGGCGTTTCGCGCTTCTTCCTGGGCAGCGTCGCCAGTCGCCTGCTGGCCTCGCTCGACAGCGACGCCTTGATCGTGCCGCCGGCTGACTGATAGCTCAGGCGGCTTCGACCTGTTCCGCCTCGGCGGCGTTCAGGCGCAGGGCACTGGCGATGATGGCCTGGCTATGCCGGGCCAGCTCGTTGCGGCTGCGTGATTCGCTGGGGATCGGAGCCAGCAGGCGTATCTCGACCTCGCAGGCCGAGTTCGACAGCAGGCGCAGCAGGTGCGACAGCATGTCGTCGTCGCCCACGAATGGCGCCACCGAGCAGGGTTGCCCGTCGCGCAGGTAACGGATGGCCACCGGTTGCAGTGCCACACCGCTGTCGATGGCGCTGCTCAGCAGGCGACCGTGAAAGGTGCGCAGGGCCAGGCCGTCGGTGGTGGTGCCTTCAGGAAAGATCAGCAGGTGATGGCCTCGCTGCAGGTGCTGGGTGAGCTGCTGGCTCACCTGGCTGCTGTCGCCCGCGCCGCGACGGATGAACAGCGTACCGCCCTTGTGCGCCAGCCAGCCGGCCAGCGGCCAGCCACGGACTTCCGCCTTGGACAGGAAGGACAGCGGTTGCAGGGCGCCGAGCAGGGGAATGTCGGTCCATGACACATGATTGGCGACCCACAGCATCGGCTGCGTCGGCAGCTCGCCCTCGACCCGCACGCGAAATGGCAAGGCGCCGCCCAGGCGTGCCAGGAACCAGCGGGTCAGGCGCTGACGTAACGGCATCAGGTCGTGCCGCACCAGGCGCTCGTACAGGCTGACGATGCTGGCCAGCAGGGCGCCGAAGGTGATTACCAGGGCCAGGTGAAGCAGACGTATGGATAGACGCAGTTTGGCCATCAAGGCCTCCGCTTGAAGACGTGTGCCGGCATTATCCATGGATAGCGTCGTTTGGCGATGCCTGGCGGTCAGGCTGTCGTGTTGCAGCGAGCGCTGCAGGCGCATGGCGAACAGCCGCCCGCGCGAGCAACGCTCGTTCCCACGCTCAGGTTTCAGACCGCGGCCTTGAAGTGCCGGGCGTAACGTGGGCACAGCTCGTCGCGCTTGAGCAGGATGAACACGTCGGCCACCTGGAAGTCGCGGTCCCAGCAGGGTTCGCCACAGATCTTGGCGCCCAGGCGCATGTAGGCCTTGAGCAGTGGTGGCATCTCGGCGATGACGTTGCCCGGCAGGTCCAGTTGCGGCAGCGGGTGCTTGGGTTCGGCGCGCAGGTGTTCGGTGCACAGGTAGCGCTCGCGCAGGCGTTGCATGATCGCTTGTGCCTGGATGCCGCCGTCCTGCATGGGAATGCTGGCGCAGCCCATCAGGTAGCGATAGCCGCCTTCGTTGAGGACCTCGGCCAGCTCACCCCAGAGCACGGCGATGGTGGCACCGTTGCGGTAGGCGGTGTCGACGCAGGTGCGGCCGATCTCCAGCACCGGACCTTCGAGCTTGGTCAGGCCGTGCAGGGCGAATTCTTCTTCGCTGTAGTAGCGACCCAGGCCGGCGGCAGCCTGATGATCGAGCAGGCGGGTGGTGGCTACCAGCTCACCGCTTTGCATGTCGCGCACACCGATATGGCGGCAGTGGATGTCGTAGTCGTCCATGTCCAGACCCAGTTCGGCGCCGTTGAGTTTGGCGTCGAATTCCGCGCTGAATACGCGGTAGCGCAATGCCTGAGCTTCACGCAGGGCGGCTGGGCCTTGCAGGCGTTCGGCCTGCAGACGGCGAGCGGTTTGAGTCATGCCAGATCCTCCGTGTGCCGGCTGTATGCTTGCAGCCGGTCGATCTTGTTGGGCAATCTCAGGCTAGGTAGTGGCGGTGTCACCACCGTGAAGCTTTTTTTACGCTTATGTGACGGCGGCCCAGGTGTTGCCGCGAGGAGAGCTGCGATGCCCTGGTCGAGCCTGTTTCAGCCCATCGAGCGCCTGACTGCCGAAGCGGGCCTGGAGGATTGGTACGCACGCCTGCTGGCGCAGCTGGACGGTACGCCGCAACCGTTCGAACTGGCGCTGGTAGGTGGCCTGCAGGCCGCCACGCCGGGGCTGGCCTTTCTCGCCGGTTATCAGGCCGCTTTGCGAGTGCTGTGGCCCGCGGCGCCGTGGACGGCCGGTGCGCTGTGCGTGACGGAGAACCGCAGCACCCGTCCGGCGGACATGAGCACGCGCACATACGGGCTGTACATCAGTGGTCGCAAGGATTTCGTCACTGCCGCCGAATGCGCCGACTGGTTGCTGGTGGCGGCGCGCGAGGACGCTGCTGAGGAGTCGCCACGGCTGGCACTGGGCGTGGTACGCCAGGGCGCGCCGGGGGTGCGCATCGAAGCGCTGCCGGCTTTGCCGCTGATGCCGGATATCGGCCATGCCCGCCTGCATCTGGACCAGGCGCAGGGCGAACGCCTGGCCGGCGATGGCTGGGATGATTACGTCAAACCCTTCCGCACCCTGGAAGATGTCCATGTGCTTACTGCCGTCGCCGCCTGGCTGTTTGGCGTTGGCCGCGAATGCAGCTGGTCATCATCATTGATGCTGCGCCTGCAGGGGCTGCTGGCCGGTTGTGCCGAGGTGGCGCGACAGGCGCCCAATGCCGCCACCACTCATCTGTTGCTCGCCGGGTTGTTCGCCCAGCAGCAGGCGCTGGCTGACGAACTGGATGCAGCCTTCGCCGCGGGGCCGGCGCCCTGGGCCGCGCTGTGGCAGCGCGACAAGGGCTTGCTGCGCATCGCCGAGGCGGCGCGCAGCAAGCGCCTGGAGAAAGCGCGGCAGATTGTCGCCGGCTGTTGATCCATATCAGTACCGGCTGGTCTGCCTGCGCATAAGGTTGCCTCGCGATTCACTAGCAGGCTGTTGAAAAACTACCTGCGTTGGCAATACTGCGTTAAAAACGGCCTCAAAATGCTCATTTACAGCACGTAAACCCGAGTGCGGGCCCAGTGCTTTTTTCGGCCGTTTTTGCCTTGTCTTGCCTGCCTCGCCTACGTTTTTCAAAGGCCTGCTAACGAGGTTTCCATGCGCCGCGAGCCCATCGTGCTGTTTGATAACGGCCGCCATCAATGCCTGATGTTCGATGACCTGGTCAGCGGCGAAGGTGTGCAGTCCAACCAGTTCCTGATCACCGACAACGAGCAGTACCTGCTGCTCGATCCGGGCGGTGATCTGACCTACACGCCGCTGTCGCTGGAGTTGTCCAAGCACATCCCGGTGCAGGACCTGACCTATATCTTCGCCTCGCACCAGGACCCGGACATCATCGCCTCGCTGGACAAGTGGCTGCTGCACACCCGCGCGCGGGTGATCTGCTCCAAGCTGTGGGCGCGCTTCCTGCCGCACCTGACGGCCAACTACCTGGTCCTGAGTCGCGGCATCAACACCTTCGATCGCATCATCGCGTTGCCCGATCGCGGCCAGAACATCCCCTTGGGCAAGTGCACGCTCAAGGCCGTGCCAGCGCACTTTCTGCATTCGGTAGGCAACTTCCAGCTCTATGACCCGGTGAGCAAGATTCTCTTCTCCGGCGACATGGGCGCTTCGCTGGTGGATGACGCCACGCCGGTACGCGACTTCGTCAACCACGTGCCGAACATGGAAGGCTTCCACCGCCGTTACATGGCTGGCAACAAGGCCTGTCGTCTGTGGGCGGCGATGGTGCGTGAGATGGACGTGGCGATGATCGTGCCGCAGCATGGCCGGCCCTTCGTCGGTGGGGAAATGATCAGCGCCTTTCTGCACTGGATCGAGAACCTCGAATGCGGCCTCGACCTGATGGGGCCAGAGGATTACCAACTGCCCAAATGAGGGTGGGAGATGGCGGTTTCGTCGCTTCAAGCCGTCATCATGCACGTGCTAGGGTGCGCCACGATTTCTCAGCGAGGCCCGCCATGCCCACTTCCTTCCTAAGCCGGTTGAGCCTGGCGCTGGTCCTGTTCGCCAGCGCCGCCCAGGCGGAAAACTGGCCGCAGCCCGATTGGCAGAGTCAACCCGCGCCACGCTCGGCCGCCATCGACGAGCTGGAAACCTATGCCTTTGCCCCGCGCGACGATGCCGAGCGCAAGGGCGTGCGCACCGATGCGTTGCTGGTGATTCGCGATGGGCAGATCGTCTACGAGCGTTACGCCGAACCGACCACCGCGCAGACGCCGCACCTGACCTGGTCGATGGCCAAGAGCCTGTTCGCCACCGTACTCGGCGTGGCCTATGGCCAAGGGCGCTTCAAACTCGATGCTCCGGTGGCGCAGTATTACCCGCCGATGGCCGAGCACCCGCAGATCAAGATCGGTCACCTGCTCAACTGGGCCTCGGGCCTGGCTTGGCAAGAGGACTACGAATACGCCCCGCTGAAGTCCTCGGTGGTGGCCATGCTCTATACCCGTGGTCGCGACGACATGGCCGCGTTCACCGCTGCGCATGCGGCCGACGCCGCGCCGGGTACGCGCTTTCGTTATTCCAGTGGCGACAGCAACCTGCTGGCGGCTGCCCTGCGTGGCATGGTCGATCAGCAGGCCTATGCCGATTATCCCTGGACCGCGTTGTTCGAACCGCTGGGCATCACCCATGCCGTGTGGGAGCGCGACGCCAGCGGCACCTTCATCGCTTCGTCCTCTGCCTACCTCAGTGCGCGCGACCTGGCCCGCGTCGGCCTTTTGATGCAGCGCGGCGGGCGTTGGGGCGAGCGCCAGTTGCTGCCTACAGCCTGGGTCGACTTCGTCTCTACGCCGTTCGCCGATTATCAGCCACAGGGCTTCGCGCCGGGCGATGCGGTGCCGGGCGGGCAGTGGTGGCTCAACGCCGAACTGCCGGGCAGCGCGCGCCCCTGGCCGGATGCACCGGCCGATACCATCGCCGCGCTCGGGCATTGGGGGCAGGGCCTCTATGTGATGCCCAGCGAGAACCTGGTGGTGGTGCGATACGCCGATGACCGCGATGGCCGCTTCCAGCACAACGAACTGCTCAAACGCGTGCGTGCGGCCTTTGCCGCGGAGGTGCAGCCGTGATCCGTCGTCATCCGTTCCTCAGCGTGCTGGTACTGCTATTGCTTCTGCTGCTGGCCTGGGCCTGGCCGAACCGTGTGTATCTGCAGGCGTTCCCTGACATCATCAGTGCCTACACGGCCAAGGAGTACTGCTCCTGCCGTTACGTCAGTGGCAACCCGGCGGCCTATTGCCAAGGCTATGTCGCGCAGTACGTGCCGATCAGCAGCCTGCTGGATGAGCAAAGCGCCAAGCGCGTGACCGCCAGCGGCCTGGGCCGTACCCACAGCGCCGTCTGGCTGGGTGAGCGCCAGGGTTGCCAGTTGCTGCCGGCGCAATGACAGGTATCGTTCGCCTGTCTCGCTGCGCGCGTTGAACTTGTCAGCGCGCCGCAGGACGAAGAGCTACGCGACGTGCGTGATGTTCACGGAGAACTGACTGGTGTCCACGCGTGGGACTATTTATCCCTGGCGAGCGGGTAATCGCTTCGAGCTTCTGCTCGATGGCGCGGCGTTCTTCCCACGTATGCTGGCGGCCATCGAGGGCGCCCGGCAGCAGGTGGAGGTGGAGCTCTACCTGATCGAAGATGGCCAGTGCAGCGAGCGCCTGATCGACGCCCTGTGCCGCGCCACCGAGCGGGGTGTGACGGTGCGGGCGCTGTTCGATGCCTATGGTGCGGCAGGGCTGGGCGCGCTGATGCGCGAGCGCCTGCTCGCGGCAGGTGTGCAGCTGCGTTGGTACAACCCGGTGCGCTGGCGCCGTGGCATCCGCAATTTTCATCGGGATCATCGCAAGTTGCTGCTGGTGGACGGGCGCCTGGCCTATGTCGGCGGCACGGGCGCTACAGATGAGTTCTGGCTGCCCAACGAGTCACGCAGCCCCTGGCACGAAGTCATGGTGGAAATCGAGGGGCCGCTGGTCGGCGATTGGCAGCAGCTGTTCGAGCAGCTCTGGCAGGCGCGCTTTTCCTGGCGTCCCAGCCACAGGCCTGCTGCGTTGAGCCTGCCGCAATGTCCTGCGGCCGGTGCTGGCCTGGGCCGCGTGGCCTATGCCGATGCGGCGCAGCACCGCGACATCCTGCTCTCGCTGCTGCGCGCCTTGCGTGGCGCCAAGCAGCGGGTGTGGCTGGCCACGCCTTACTTCCTGCCGACCTGGAAAATCCGCCGTGCCTTGCGCCGCGCCGCTGCCCGTGGCGTCGAAGTGCGCCTGTTGCTGGCCGGGCGCCACACCGATCATCCGCCAGTGCGTTTTGCCGGCCAGCGCTACTACCCCAGGTTGCTCAAGGCCGGGGTGCGCATCTTCGAATACCAGCCGCGCTTCTTGCACCTGAAGATGGTGCTGTTGGACGACTGGGTCAGCGTCGGCTCGTGCAACTTCGATCACTGGAACCTGCGCTTCAACCTCGACGCCAACGTCGAGGCGCTCGATCCGAATTTCACCCAGGCGGTGACGGCCAGCTTCATCGAGGACTTCGCCGTCAGCCGCGAGATCACTCTCGCCGACTGGCGCCAGCGCCCCTGGTGGCGGCGCGCGCAACAACGGTTGTGGGGTTGGCTGGACCGGCTGGCGGTGAACCTGCTCGATCGCTGGCGCTAGAGCTGCATGCGCTTGCCGCCGCGTCAAGGAATGCTTAAGGTGCCGTGCCAATATCATGGTTCTCGGCGACTTTGACCGAGACCTGCACCTTAAGGACTGTGGTATGTACGTGGTGCACTTTCCCGCTGACGGGCGTTTTCCGTCTCTCCGAACGTTACCGATGCTTGGTTCCGATGTTCATGGCGAGTGGAGCTGGCGGAGGGACGAATGCGTTTACTGATTTTTCTGAACCAGCTGACGATCATCCTGCTATACCTGGCCGCGCTACTGTTCGTAGGGGGTGTCAGCTTGGCCCTGTTTGTCAGCCCCGGCCATGTTCCCCTGGTCTTGGCCGCTTCCCTTTTGACGGTGATTGTCACCATCCCGTTTTCACTGTTCTGTCTGCTCAGCGCTTGTAGAAAAGGCTGCATCAGCCCCAGCTACGTCGCGTTTTCCGTGCTGATCTCCTGTCTCATCGCTGGGCTCGGGTGGGTCGTCATTCCCTTCGCATTGAGGCGGGACCTGACCGATCACTTGAGCGGATCGACTGGTACGGAAGAGTCTGACTGACACCCAGCGTCAGTCAGTGCTGGAACCTTCAATATAAGGACTTATTGTTGTGAGAGAGAGATTAGAACCCATTCTGGAGTCGGCCGCCGCCGCCGTCGATGAGGAGCCGGACTATTACCGGGTCAGTGAGGCCGCGTTGAGCCATGATGAGCCCGCTTGCTCGCCTTTGCCGAAAGTCTTCGACTTCTCCGGACGCCTATCCCTGGCGCGTTATTGGCTGTTTCATGTGCCCTTCGTTTTTGTCATACCGACAGCGCTGATCATTTTCCTCGTGTTAGGGCTCCAGCATCAGCTGGTAGTGATGGGCATCGCCCTGGCTGTGGTGCTGGTGGTCTCTTGCCTGCTGTTCTGCTCGTTGCTGATGCGTCGTGCACGGGATCTGGGTTGGAGCCCGATCTGGGGCGTGATCGCTGCGTTGCTGCCGGCTCTGGGAACCGTGGTTCTTCTGCTGCTGGTCGTGCTACCGGGTCGGGAGCGAAGCAACCGTTTCGGCCCACCGAATCCGTCTATGAGCCGTCTCGGCAAAGTATCCACCGGCCTGCTGGTACTGGGGGCATTCACCGCTTCGCTCCTGCTGGCGTTCTATCTGCCGCAATACCTGCCGAGCACTCTGTTCGGTGAACTCAACTTCTTTGCCAGCGCACCGGAGACAGCGGCGCCCTGACGTCGTAGCTGCCCAGACGTGGATCGACAGCCGTCGATCCACGCCCGGTATGGCCTGACACAAATAGTTCCCCTCCTGCCTGATACCCCGTCATTCAGCAAGTTGAGGTCGGCCTGCGCGCGCCCGCGCCAGGGCGCCACTCATCCTTTCGGGCGACAGATGAAATCCCTCCTTGGTGCGCTTATCCGTGGTGTGGGTGCTGCGTAGGGTTTCCTGCAGCTGTACCCCTACATCAGGAGACCCGCATGACAACAACAACAGGGCCCGGACTATTCCAGCCGCATACCTTGGCATTGGCCGTCGCCGTCGGTTTCGCCGCACCGGCACAGGCCGTCAATTTCAATATCGGTGAGATCGAAGGGCAGTTCGACAGCTCGCTGTCGGTCGGTGCCAGCTGGTCGATGCGCAGCCCGGATCGCGATCTGGTCGGCCCCAACAACGGAGGTCAGGGCCAGGCGCAGACCGGTGACGATGGCCGCTTGAACTTCAAGAAAGGCGAGACCTTCTCGAAGATCTTCAAGGGTATCCACGATCTCGAATTGCGCTATCGCGATACCGGCGTCTTCGTCCGCGGCAAGTACTGGTACGACTTCGAGCTGAAGGATGAGAGCCGCCTGTTCAAGGACATCGATGACAGCAATCGCAAGGAGGGCGCCAAATCCTCGGGTGCGGAAATTCTCGATGCCTTCGTCTATCACAACTACGCCATCGGCGATCTGCCCGGCACGGTGCGGGTCGGCAAACAGGTGGTGAGCTGGGGCGAGAGCACCTTCATCGGCAACAGCATCAACTCGATCAACCCGATCGACGTGGCCGCCTTCCGCCGCCCGGGAGCCGAGATCAAGGAAGGCCTGATTCCGGTGAACATGCTCTACCTGTCGCAGAGCCTTACCGACCGCTTGAGCATGGAGGCCTTCTACCAGCTGGAGTGGGACCAGACCATCATCGACAACTGCGGCACCTTCTTCTCTACCGCCGATGTGGCCGCCGATGGCTGCGACAATGGCTATCACATCGGCTCGCCGGCCATCGCGCCGTTGCAGCCGGTCGCTGCCGCGTTCGGTCAGGGGTTCCGCGTCGACAGCGAAGGGGTGATCCTGCCACGTGCCGGTGATCGTGATGCCCGTGACAGCGGTCAGTGGGGCCTGGCCCTGCGCTGGCTCGGTGACGAGACCGAGTACGGCGCCTACTTCATGAACTATCACAGCCGTACGCCCATCGTCAGCACGCAGAACGCGGGACAGGCGACCCTGGATTCTTTGCTGGGGATCATCGGCGCTGCCAATGCCATAGTGCCTGGTAGTGGTCAGGGCCTGGCGCAGAGCGTGATGCTCGGTAACGGCCGCTACTACCTCGAGTACCCCGAGGACATCCGCCTCTATGGCCTGAGCTTCTCCACCACCCTGCCCACCGGCACGGCCTGGAGTGGCGAGATCAGCTACCGGCCGAACCTGCCACTGCAGATCAACACCACCGACATCACCCTCAGCCTGCTCAACCCCATTGCAGCTGGCACCTCGCCGGTTACTGCCGGGGCGGGCCAGGACAACGTCGGCTACCGGCGCAAGGAAGTCACGCAGGTGCAGACCACCTTCACCCACTTCTTCGATCAGGTGATGGGCGCGGGACGCTTCACCCTGGTCGGCGAAATTGGTGTGGCTCACGTCGGCGGGCTGGAGAGCCGCGAAGACCTGCGTTATGGCCGTGACTCGCTGTTCGGCGCCTATGGCTTGCGTGGTGACACCAACGGCTTCGTCACCAGCACCTCCTGGGGTTACCGCGTGCGCGGCATCTGGGAGTACAGCAACGCGTTCGCCGGGGTGAACCTCAAGCCGAACATCTCCTGGTCGCATGACGTCGACGGCTACGGCCCCAACGGCCTGTTCAACGAGGGAGCCAAGGCCGTGAGCTTCGGTATCGACGCCGACTACCGCAATACCTACACCGCCAGCCTGTCGTACACCGACTTCTTCGGCGGCGATTACAACGTCGCGGTCGACCGTGACTTCCTGGCGCTCAGCTTCGGCGTGAGCTTCTAGGCCATCAGGATCAGTTGAGGAATGCAGATGAATACAACCCTGAAGATGCTCGGCGCACTTTCCCTGAGCCTGCTGGCCAGCGGCGTGCTGGCCGCGGTCAGCGAGCAGGAAGCGGCCAAGCTCGGCAGCAGTCTGACCCCGCTGGGCGGTGAGATGGCCGGCAACGCCGCCGGCTCCATCCCCGCCTGGACGGGCGGCCTGGCCACCGACGCCGGGCAGGTGGATGCACGCGGTTTTCTCAGTGACCCGTTCGCCAGCGAGCAGCCGCTGTTCACCATCACCGCACAGAATCTGGAGCAGTACCGCGATCAGCTCTCGGCCGGGCAACTGGCGATGTTCACGCGCTACCCGGACACCTATCGCATGCAGGTGTACCCGACGCACCGCAGCGCTGCAGTGCCGGAGGCGATCAACGCTGCGGCCATGACCAGCGCGCTGAAGACCGGCCTGCGTGACGGTGGCAACGGCCTGACCGGTTTCACCGACAGCCGCTACTACGCCTTCCCGATTCCGCAGAGCGGCCTGGAGGTGGTGTGGAACCACATCACCCGTTATCGCGGCGGCAACCTCAAGCGCAGCATCGTGCAGGCTTCGCCACAGACCAACGGCGCCTACACCCTGGTGAGCTTCGAGGACGAGGTGGCCTTCCCCGAGGATATTCCGGACATCGATCCGGGCAAGGCGGAAAACACCCTGCTGTTCTTCAAGCAGCGCGTCACCGCACCGTCGCGTCTGGCCGGTAACGTGCTGCTGGTACACGACTCGCTGGATCAGGTGAGCGAGCCACGCATGGCCTGGATCTACAACGCCGGCCAGCGCCGCGTGCGCCGTGCACCGCAGGTGGCCTATGACGGCCCCGGCACTGCGGCTGACGGCATGCGCACCACCGACAACTTCGACATGTTCAGCGGCGCGCCGGATCGTTACGACTGGAAGCTGGTGGGCAAGCGCGAGCTGTTCATCCCCTACAACAACTACCGGGTCGCCTCGCCGCAAGTGAAGTACGCCGACATCCTCAAGGCCGGCCACGTCAATCAGGACCTGATCCGTTACGAGCTGCACCGGGTGTGGGAAGTGGAGGCGACGCTGAAGTCCGGCGAGCGCAACATCTACGCCAAGCGTCGCTTCTACGTCGATGAGGACTCCTGGCAAATTGCCCTGTCCGAGCACTACGACGGTCGCGGCCAGCTCTGGCGTGTGGGCGAGGCGATGTTGTTCCAGCAGTACGACAAGCAGGTTCCGGTATACGCGTTCGAGGCGCTGTACGATGTCATCGCCGGTCGTTATATCGCCATCGGCATGGCCAATGAAGAGAGAAGTGCGGTGCAGTACGGCACCCAGGCCTCGGCCAAGGACTTCACCCCCGCAGCGCTGCGTAACGCCGGCGTGCGCTGAGTTCGCCCCTGGCTGAAACAAGCCGGTGCCGCCCTGTGCGTCGCCGGCTTTTTTCTGCGTGCCACGCTCACGTGAATCTCGCGCCATAAGCCCCAGGGGGTGGTCGCCAGAGGTGAGGGGGGTACCATCGACATGTGGTTCAACAATGACAAGCAGAGAGAACCGCTGCCATGCCGACCCTTGCCATCGCCCGCCCGACTGCGGTGCAGGCGCAACCTGCCGATCTGCCACGATTGCCGCCGTGCGTCGTTTCCCGTCCTGCCCTGGAGCAGCGTCTGCTCGCCAGTGAAGCGCGCCTGCGCCTGCTGTGTGCGCCTGCCGGTACCGGCAAGAGCGTGCTGCTCGGTTTGTGCGCGCGCCACACACCGGTGGCCATCGAGCGCATATGGCTCGATCTGGGTGGGCGTAGCCTGACCCCGGCACAGTTGTGCAAGCGCCTGGCGGTGCTGCTGCAGATACCAGCCGAGCAGGCCAACGAAGCGGGCCTTGTCGATTGCCTGCATGAGCGCGCGCAGCGCCTGTGGATCTTTATCGACGACTACCCGCGACAGGCCGACGACATGCTCGATGCCTGCCTCGACCGGCTGTTCGCCGCGGCGCCGCAGCAGGTCGTCTGGTGGGTCGCCAGCCGCCGTATACCGGCGTGGAATCTGCCTCGCCTGTTGCTGCAGGGTGACCTGCTGGAGCTCAAGGGCGAGGAGCTGGCGCTGGATCAGGCGGCGCTCAGCGAGCTGTTGGCGGCGCTGCAGGTGACGCTCGCCGAAGACGTCCAGCAGGCGCTGCTACGAAGCACGGAAGGTTGGCTGGCGGCGATCCGCCTGTTGCTGCTCGATGCCGACGAGGATGCGTTGCGGCAGCGCTTGCAGGATGGCTGCCCGGTGTTGCGCGATTACGTGCAGCGCGAGGTGCTGGCCGACCTGGACGAGGAGCTGCTCAGCGACCTGCACGCGCTGGCCTTGCTGCCGCGTTTTTCCCTACCGCTTTGCGAGCATCTGCTCGATGGACGCGGCAGTCAGTTGCTGGCGGAGCTGCAGCGCCGCCAACTGTTCGTGCGCAGCCTCGACAGCAGCGGCACCTGGTTTCGCTTGTGGCGAACCTTGGCCGAGGTGCTGCGCCGCCTGCCAGGCGCACCGTTGCCGGCGTCGGTGCATGTACGCGCCTGCCAGTGGTTCGCCCAGCATGGCGATATTCGCGAGGCCGTCGAGCACGCCTTGCTCGCCGGGCAGGTCGAGGTGGCGGTCAACTACCTGCAGCGTTTCGATCAGGAACAGTTGCTACAAGGGCAATCGGTGGCGCAGCTGCTGCAGTGGCGCGAGGAACTGCCAGACTGGCTGTTCGCCAGTTCACCGCGGCTGATCGTGTTGCAGGCCTGGGCCCTGATCATCTGCGCCCGTTTCGATGAGGCCCGCGACTGCATTCAGGGGCTGGCGTATTTCATGCCGCAGCCCGATGAGCGGCGCCAGAGCAAGCTGATCGCCCATTGGCAGGCGTTGATGGGCGTGCTGGCGCGGCAATGTGGCCGCCGTGATGCCCGGCTGCACTGCGAGCAGGCCCTGCAGGTGCTGGACGAAGGCAGCTGGTCGCAGCGCGTGCTCTGCTATCAGGCGCTGGCTCAGCAGCACATGGCTGAACATGCCCTGGTCCAGGCCAAGCAGGCGCTGGATCAGGGTCTGCGCCTGGCGCGTGTGCACGGCAGCCTGATCTACGAGGCCTTGCTCAATACCGATCATTGCCTGCTGCTGCAGATGCATGGTGAGGCGGGGCGCGCAGCCGAGCTGGCCGAGCAGTCTCTGGCGCTGCTACGCGAGCGCTTCAGCCACAGTCCGGTGGTGGCCCGGCTGCTGCTGGTGCGCGCCAGCCTGCTGGCACGCCAGGGGCTCGATGAGGCTGCGCAGCAGGCGTATCGCCTGGGGTTGCAGGAAGCCGAGCACTGCGAGGATGCCTACACCATCTCCGGCTATCTCGGCATGCTGGAGCTGGCGGAAAGCCGTGGCGATCTCGACGAGGCGCACCAATGGCTGCAGAAGGCCGAGCGGGTGATGCAGTGGTCGCACGTACCGGAAGTGCGCTACCGCTGCGTGTTGCAGTTGCAGGCCGGTCGGCTGCTGCTGCGTCAGGGACAGACCGGGCGCGCGCGTGAGTTGTTCGCCCAGACCCTGCAGCAGTTGCAGCAACGCCAGCAGCTGGCGCCATCGGAGTTCTACGATTTGCTGCCGCGCCTGCGCCTGTACCTGGCGCTGAGTGATCTGCTGATCGGCCACCACGCCGCCGCCGAATATGCCCTGCGCCTTTTGCTGGACGAATGCCAGCTTGCCGGGCATCGCAGCCTGGCCTGCGAATGTCGGGTCAGTCTGGCCGAGGCGCTGTTCGTGCAGGAGCAGCACGAGCAGGCCGATGCTCTGCTGCAGCAGGCACTGGCTGAGGCGCGACAACTGCGCCTGCTGCGGCCTCTGCAGGGGTTGCAGCAACGCCAGGGGCCATGGCTGGAGCGCCTGCTGCCGGGTGAGGCAGGGCAGAGCCTGCATCAGCGACTGTTCGAACCTGCACCGGCGCTGGATGAGCCGGCCAGTGCCGGTACGGCGCTACTCAGTGCGCGCGAGCTGGCGGTGCTGCACCTGATCGCGCAGGGTTGCTCCAATCAGGAAATCGCCGATCGCCTGTTCATCTCGCTGCACACGGTCAAGACCCATGCACGGCGGATCAACGTCAAGCTCGGGGTGCAACGACGCACCCAGGCTGTGGCCATGGCCAAGGCGCAGGGGCTGATGGGCGATTGAGTTCGGCACAGCCTGCTGCGCGTCGGCGCTGCCGCGTTAGAAGCAGGCTGGAGCGCCAGCCCGGTCGGATGCTCATGTACAAAAGTACAGTCGCCCGCGACTCCGACCGTTGCTAGCCTGCTTCTGCCTTGCATCGCTCCAGCTCGCGAGGCTTCACAGAGCGTTGATCGCGAGCGGGCAGAAAAACTGAGAGCTCAGCCGAGCAGATAGAACGCGCCGCAGATCACTACGCCCGAGTACAGCAGCATGATCAGGCAGTAGCCCATGATGTCGCGTGCGCCGAGGCCGACGATGCCCAGCAGCGGCAGCGCCCAGAACGGCTGGATCATGTTGGTCCAGGCGTCTCCCCAGGCAATCGCCATGGCGGTGACGGTCGGCGAGACGCCCAGGGCCTGGGCCGCCGGCAGCATGATCGGGCCCTGCACGGCCCACTGGCCGCCACCGGACGGTACGAACACGTTGACCACGCCAGCGCTGAGGAAGGCCAGCAGTGGGAAGGTGTCGGCCGACGACCAGGAAATGAACGACTCGGTGATTTGCCGGCCGAGGGAGATGCCGTCGGCGTTGGCGCCCATCATCATGCCCATGATCCCGGCGTAGAAGGGGAACAGCAGGACGATACCGCCGATGCCGCGCACGCTCTCGTCCACGGCGCGCATGTAGCGCTCCGGGGTGCCGTGCATCAGCAGGCCGCAGAACAGGAAGATCGCGATGACCACGTCCAGGCCCAGCACGAAGCCCTTGCTGGCGAAGTGGTTGAACAGGTAGATACCGGCCATGGCCACCAGCGCCAGACCGAGGATGCGACTGTCGTCCAGACGCTGTGCCGGGGTTTCACGGGCCGGCAGCTCGGCGCGCGATTCCACCAGCTTGGCGGCGTCGGCCACCTTGGCGTTCTGGCGTGGGTGCATGGCGCGGTTGAGCAGCGGCAGACCGATCACCAGAAGCGCGACGATGGTCAGGTTCAGGGTGCTGAACAGGGTTTCGCTGATGCTCACCGGAGCGGTCAGTACGCCGGCCGTGATGCGCGCCAGATCCGGGCCGCCGGTGGCCATCGACAGCGGGATCGAGCCAGCCAGGCCGCCGTGCCAGACCAGGAAGCCCGAGTACGCAGAGGCCACCAGCAGCGGGTAGTCGACGCCATCGACCTTGCGCGCCAGGGCGCGGGCGAACACCGCGCCGATCACCAGGCCGAAGCCCCAGTTGACCCAGCAGCCGACCAGCGCCACCAGGGTGACCATGATGATCGCCTGGCCGGGCGTGCGTGCCAGGCTGGCCAGACGGTCGAGCTGACGGTTGATGATAGGTGCACTGGCCAGGGCATGGCCGGTAACGAAGATCAGCGCCATCTGCATGGCGAAGCCAAGCAGGGTCCAGAAACCGCCACTCCAGTGCTGCACCATGGCCGGTAGTGACTGGCCGGTGGAGACGATACCGGCGAGCAGGACGCCCAGGGTCAGCAAGGCGGAGAAAACGAAGGGTGAGGGCAGGTACTTCTGTACCAGGCTCACACTCATGCGGGTGAGGGTGTTGAACATGGGGGGACGCCTCTTTCTTATGGTTGTGTAAGGGCTTTGACCAGGCTTTCGAGGTTGGTTACGCCTGGATACTACAAAGCCCGGCCGAGGCCGAGCTGTTTGCGTAGCCCGGATGCAATCCGGGGAAATCTGCCAGGGACTCCCCGGATTGCATCCGGGCTACCTCTATTGTGAATCGTCGCGGCTGAAGCGCCTCCCACAGGCGCCAGGCCGGCGTTGTGGCAGGCGTTTCAGCGGTGACTATTGTCTGGCGCTCAAGCGCGCTCGATGGCCAGCGCCACGCCCTGGCCGCCACCGATGCACAGTGTGGCCAGGCCTTTCTTGGCGTCGCGGCGAATCATCTCGTGCAGCAGGCTCACCAGTACGCGGCAGCCCGAGGCGCCGATGGGGTGGCCAAGGGCGATGGCGCCGCCGTTGACGTTGACCTTGTCAGCATCCCAGCCCAGTTCCTGGCCAACCGACAGTGCCTGCGCCGCGAAGGCTTCGTTGGCTTCGATCAGGCCCAGCTCATCCAGGCTCCAGCCGGCCTTGTCCAGGCAGCGGCGGGTAGCGGAAACCGGGGCGATGCCCATGATTGCCGGGTCGACGCCGGCGTTGGCGTAGCCGGCAATCTTCGCCAGCACCGGCAGGCCGAGCGATTGAGCCTTGGCCGCGCTCATCAGCAGCACCGCAGCGGCGCCGTCGTTGAGGCTGGAGGCGTTGCCGGCGGTGACGCTGCCGTCCTTCTTGAATGCCGGCTTGAGTTTGGCCAGGGATTCGGCGGTGGTGCCGGCGCGCGGCTGCTCGTCACGGGCAAAGGCGATGGGGTCGCCTTTGCGCTGCGGGATCTGCACTGGAGTGATCTCGGCATCGAAACGACCGGCTTCGATGGCCGCCACGGCTTTTTGTTGCGAGGCAGCGGCGAAGGCGTCCTGGGCTTCACGGCTGATGCCGTATTTCTCCACCAGATTCTCGGCGGTGATGCCCATGTGGTAGTCGTTGAAGGCATCCCACAGGCCGTCGACGATCATGCTGTCGATCATCTGCGTGTGGCCCATGCGCAGGCCGGTGCGGGCCTTGGGCAGCACGTAGGGCGACAGGCTCATGTTCTCCATGCCGCCGGCGATCACCACCTCGGCGTCGCCGCAGCGAATGGCCTGGGTGGCCAGGTGCAGGGCCTTGAGACCCGAGCCGCAGACCTTGTTCAGGGTCATGGCCGGCACAGCGTGGGGCAGGCCGGCACGGATGGCGGCCTGGCGTGCGGGGTTCTGACCACTACCGGCGGTGAGCACTTGGCCGAGGATCACTTCATCGACCTGGGCGGCGTCGAGGCCGGTTTGCTCCAGCAGGCGCTTGATGACGATAGCGCCGAGTTCAGGTGCGGGAATATCGGCCAGGCTGCCCTGGAAGCTGCCGATGGCGGTGCGGGTGGCGGCGACGATGACGACGTCTTGCATGGGAAATCCTCTTGGCGCGGTAGGGCGGAGAACGCTTCGCGGATGAATCCGCTCCTACAGGGTGTAGGACATAGGCAAAAAACGTTGCGCAGGCGCCGTGCGTGGTGGCGCCTGCGCAACGCTAGACAACTTTAGAAGCTCATTTCCGGTACGTGTTCGGGGACGATCAGCTTGCCAGCGGTCTTGGCGACGATTTCCTCGACGCTCACGCCCGGCGCACGCTCGCGCAGGATGAAGGCGTTATTGTCGATCTCCAGGTAGGCTAGGTCGGTCAGCACCTTGCGGATACAGCCGCAGCCGGTCAGCGGCAGGCTGCAGTGCTCCAGCAGCTTGGACTCGCCATCTTTCGAGGCGTGGGTCATGGTGACGATGATGTTGTCGGCGCCGGCTACCAGATCCATCGCGCCGCCCATGCCCTTGACCAGCTTGCCGGGGATCATCCACGAGGCGATGTTGCCGCGCACGTCTACCTCGAAGGCGCCGAGCACGGTGAGGTCGACGTGGCCGCCACGGATCATGGCGAAGGACTGCGCTGAGTCGAAGATCGCCGCGCCTTTGACTGCGGTGACGGTCTGCTTGCCAGCGTTGATCATGTCGGCGTCGACTTGCTCTTCGGTAGGGAAGGCGCCCATGCCGAGCAGGCCGTTCTCCGACTGCAGCATCACCTGCATTCCCTCGGGCACATAGTTGGCCACCAGAGTCGGGATGCCGATGCCGAGGTTGACGTAGAAGCCGTCCTGCAGCTCGCGGGCCACGCGCTGGGCCATTTGTTCACGGGTCAGTGCCATGCTGGTTTCTCCTAGGCGCGCAGGGTGCGTTTTTCGATGCGTTTCTCGAAGCTGCCGCAGATCAGCCGGTCGACATAGATGCCGGGGGTGTGAATCTGCGTCGGGTCGAGTTCACCGGGTTCGACGATCTCTTCGACCTCGACCACGGTGATGCGCCCGGCGCTGGCGACCACCGGGTTGAAGTTCTGCGCGGTGTGGCGGTAGACCACGTTGCCGAAGTGGTCGGCCTTCCAGCCTTTGACGATGGCGAAGTCGCCGGTGATAGCCGGCTCGAGGATGTAGTGACGGCCGTTGATCTCGCGTGCTTCCTTGCCCTCGGCGACCGGGGTGCCGTAGCCGGTAGCGGTGAAGAACGCGGGGATGCCGGCGCCGCCGGCGCGCAACTTCTCGGCCAGGGTGCCTTGCGGGGTGAGCTCGACTTCCAGTTCGCCGCTGAGCAACTGCTGCTCGAACAGGGCGTTCTCGCCGACGTAGGAGGCGATCATCTTGCGGATCTGCCGGTCCTCCAGCAGCACGCCGAGGCCGAAACCGTCGACGCCGCAGTTGTTGGACACCACGGTCAGATCGCGTACGCCACGGCGGCGGATCTCCGCAATCAGATTCTCGGGGATGCCGCACAGGCCGAAGCCGCCAGCCAGGACGGTCATGCCATCCTGCAGGCCGTCCAGGGCTTCTGCGTAGCTGCCGACGCGTTTGTCGAGTCCGCTCATTCGAGGCTGCCTCTTTGTTGTTATCAGGAGTGAGGCCAAGCTTCAGCGTTGCGAGCTTATTTGTTAAGTTTGTTTTTCCTCTTGATTGATCAGGAAAATAAATCAATGACCGTCAAACAGCTGCGTGCCTTCCTTGCCGTGGCGCAGAGCCTGAGCTTCGCCCAGGCCTGCGAGCGTCTGCACCTGTCGCAGCCGGCACTGAGCCTGGCGATCAAGAACCTGGAGCAGTCGCTAGGCGGTCAGCTACTGGTGCGCACCACCCGCAGCGTGGCGCTGACGCCCGAGGGCGAGACCCTGCTGCCGATTGCCGTGCGCCTGCTCGCCGACTGGGACAACGCCGAGGATCTGCTGCGCCAGCACTTCACCCTGCAGATGGGCAAGGTGGCGGTGGCGGCCATGCCGTCGTTCGCCGGCAACCGTCTGCCGGCGGCGCTGCGCGCGTTTCGTGATGCTTACCCACGGGTCAACGTGGCGGTGCACGACGTGATCAACGAACAGGTGATGGAGATGGTGCGCGACGGTCGCGTCGAGCTGGGTATCGCCTTCGAGCCTGCGACCCTCGATGGCCTGCAATTCACTGCGCTGTACGATGATCGTTTCGTCGCCGTGGTGCCGGCCGAGAGCCCTCTGGCCGGGCAGGCTGCGCTGACCTGGGCACAGTTGCTGGAGCAGCCCTTCATCACCCTGCAGCGACCCTCGGCGGTGCGTCTGCTGCTGGAGGACAGCGTGGTCGCCAGTCATGGCCGGTTGCCGGTGGCGTTCGAGAGCCACCAATTGGTGACGGTGGGACGCATGGTCGCCGAAGGCCTGGGCGTCAGCGCGGTGCCGCAGTTGTGCCGGCAGCAGATGGAAGACCTCGGCGCCCGCTGCCTGCCGCTGAGCGAGCCGCAGGTGTCGCGCAGGGTGGGCTTGCTGCACCAGGCCGGGCGTCAACTGTCCAGTGCGGCACAGGCGTTGACTGAAACCTTGCTTGGGATGGCCGGTAGCGAATAGATCGTTGCGGGATTGATATATTTTTAAAGTATCAATTCGAGATTATTTATATATTTTTAATCTCGATTCGTTGTCTTTAGCATCCCCATGCCAGTTGCCTGGTAGCTAACAACAACAATGAATCGAGGCATGAAAATGATACGACCTACCTCGCGCCTGACCGCTCTTGTCGCAGCGGGCAGTTCCCTCGCCTTTCCCGTCCTCACCAATGCCGCCTTCTTCGAAGACAGCAAGGCCACGGTCGAGCTACGCAACTTCTACATGAACCATGACTTTCGCCAGGACGGCGCCAGCCAGTCCAAGCGAGACGAGTGGGCACAGGGCTTCCTGCTCAACTATCAGTCCGGCTTCACCGAAGGGCCGATAGGTTTTGGTGTCGATGCGCTGGGGCTGCTTGGCCTCAAGCTGGACTCCGGTCCCGATCGCCAGGGTACCGGCCTGCTGCCGGTGGGCGATGACAAGGCCCCGGATGATTACAGCCAGCTGGGTTTCGCGGCCAAGGCGCGCATTTCCAAGAGCACGCTGCACGTCGGCACCCTGATTCCAAAGCTGCCGACGGTCCTGCCCAGCGACTCGCGCCTGTTGCCGCAGACGTTTCGCGGTGCACAACTGCAATCAAGGGAAATCGACGGGCTGACCCTGGACGTGGGCCAGCTGACGCACAACAGCCTGCGCAACTCCAGTGCCAGTGATGACATGCTGGTCGCCGGCAAAGGCATCCGTGGCGGGCAGGCCAGCGATGAATTCAACTTCGCAGGTGCCAGTTACAAGTGGTCGAAGAACCTCACCACCGCCTACAACTACGGCCACCTGGACAGCAACTACAAGCAGCACATCGTCAACCTGCGTCATCGTTTGCCGATCATGGAAGGGCATTCGTTCGACAGTGACATCCGTTATGCGCGGTCCACCCGCGATGGCAACAGCAACGTCGACAACACCGCCGTTGGCGCCAAGTTCACCTACAACCTCAACAGCCATTCGTTCGCTGTGGCGTATCAGAAGATGAGCGGTGATACGGGCTTTCCGCACATCGAAGGTACCAACTCCTTCCTGGTCAACTACGTGATGATCTCGGCGGATTTCGCCAGCCCCGAGGAGCGTTCCTGGCAACTGCGCTACGACTACGATTTCGCTGCGCTCGGGCTGCCTGGCCTGACGTTCATGACGCGCTACATCAGCGGCGACAACTTCCAACGTGCAGGAGGCCGCGAGGGCAAGGAATGGGAGCGCAACACCGACATTGGCTACGTGGTGCAGAACGGTCCGCTGAAGAACTTCGGCGTCAAGTGGCGTAACGGCACTTACCGCAGTAACGGCGGCAACGATGTCGACCAGAACCGTCTGATCTTCAGCTACACCCTGCCGCTGCTCTGACCCCTTTTTTGCCTGATACCGGGCCCGCTGTGGCCCGGTGCATTCGCGAGGATTCATACATGAATACCCACAAGACCCTGTTGCACCTGGCCATTAGCGCCGCGCTGTTTCTGCCGTTCAGCCTCCAGGCCGCCAACACCGCCGACGTTCCCTGCAACAGTACTGCCGAGTGTGCCGCGCAGGCTGCCAAGATTGGTGCGAGCACTGACAAGCGCGCGCTGAAAGGCGGTGCCTACGAAAGTCAGTTCGCCTGGATGAATCGCATCAACAAGGCTTCCATCGTCATGCTCACCGAGCAAGGCATCGTCAGCGCCCCGCAGGGCAAGCGTATCGCCAGCGGCGTGCAGCATGTCATCGATCAGGCTGGGCAGCCCGATGGCAAGCGTCCCAGCGACGTGTTGCAGGTCGAGAAAATCATGATCGACAAGATCGGCCCCGAGGCATCGCTGATCCATTCCGGGCGCAGTCGGCAGGACATGTACGCGACCTATCGCCTGGCCGTGCTGCGTGCTCAGGTGCTGGATTTCAGCGATGGACTCAACAGCGTGCGTGAGCGCCTGCTGAAAATCGCCGGTGACAATGTCGACACGCTGATCCCGGCCTATACCAACGGTGTGCAGGCTATGCCGATCAGCTACGCGCACTACCTGTTGGCGTTCGAGGCCGCATTCCAGCGTGATGCCCAGCGTATTCACGAGCTGTACCAGCGGCTCAACCTTAGCCCGATGGGGACGGCAGTCCTGGCCAATTCGGGCTGGCCGCTCGATCGCGAGCGCCTGGCCACCTTGCTCGGTTTCGATGGCGTGCGCGAGAACTCACTGGACTCCAGTCAGGTGTCGACGTTCGACATTCCTCTGGAGGCGGCCGGTATCGCGTCCTCGTCGGCGATTCGTGTCGGTGCGCTGATCGGCGACATTCACACCCAGTATCACCAGACCCGGCCCTGGCTGCTGCTCGAGGAGGGCTCGACCTATACCAGTAGTGCCATGCCGCAGAAGCGCAACCCAGGCCTGCTGATGCGTACCCGTGAGTCGGCGTCCAATGTCGTCGGTCTGGCCGGCGCCACGACGATCCGCGCGCACAACGTCACCACCGGCATGACCGATTACAAGATCGCCTTCGACGAGCTCGGCCTGTTCGAGTCGGCTACGCAGATGTTCAAGCGCCTGGACTCGGTGCTCGATGCTCTGGTGATCAACCCCGAGCGGGCCATGGAGGAGCTGGACAACGACTGGACCACGTCGATGGAACTGGCCGATACCCTCGAGCGGGAGCACAAGGTGCCATTTCGCATCGGCCACAGCTTCGCGTCGCTGATCGTTGGGCAGGCGCGCAAGGAAGGCTTGCTGCCCAAGAACTTTCCTTATGCCGATGCCCAGAAGCTCTATACCAAGGCCGCGCAGAAGTACAAATGGCAGGAGCAGAAGTTGCCGTTGAGCGAGTCCGAGTTCCGCGCGACCTTGTCTCCTCGCACCATGGTCGAAACGCGCAAGGGCACGGGCGGGCCGCAGCCGGCAGAGGTCAAGCGGATGCTGGCCGCTGCGCAGAAAGTGCTGGTGGCCGATCAGAACTGGATGAGCAAGCGGCGCCAGCATCTGCTCGATGCAGATCAGGCGCTGGACAAGGCTTTCAATCGTCTCGCGCAGCCATGACCCGCTAAGGTAGCCAGTAAGCATCTGCTCTGCTTGCCCGCGCTGCTATCGATAATCGGTGGCAGCGCTTCGCCGTGTTCGGCTGCTTGTCGCGCTCCGCCCGATTCGCTGCCGAGGCTCCAGACGCTCCGATCAGCCTTCACTTGCCATCGAGGAGGAGTGCGCGTCGCCGTGGAGGCCTGCCCAGCGTTTGCCGGGATAGTTCACTGTCCAGCGCCCCATTCCAGCGACTGATGAACAGGCAGGCCACGCAATTGCCCAGAACGTTCGTCAGTGAGCGGCATTTCATCAGGCGTTCGACACCAATGAGGATACCCAGCGTTTCCAGGGGGGCGAACTGCAAGACGCTGAGTGTGGCGGTCAGCATGATGAAGGCTGACCCCGCCACGCTGGTGGCCCCCAGTGAGGTGAACAGGCTGGCGCAGAGCAACAGCAGAAGCTGCTGGCCGTTCAGGTCATTTCCCGTCAATTGCGCGAGAAACACCATGGCTACGGTCAGGTAGAGATTGGAGCCATTGAGGTTGAAGCTGTAGCCACCGGTCAGTACCAGACGGGCCACCTGGCTATGGCAACCAGCGGTTTCGAGCTTGTCGAGCAAGCGCGGCAGCGCCGCCACTGACGAGCCGGTGGTGGCAACCAGCAGCAGCTCCTCTTTGATGTAGGGAATCAGCCGCCACAGGCGCAAACCTATCAGGCGCAGCATCAGCCCCAGTACCAAGGTGACGTAGAGAAAACTGGCCAGGTATATGGTGAGCAGGAACTTCAGCAACGGCAGCGCTGCAGTGGCGCCGTACTTGCCGATGGTGAACGCGATGGCGCCAAAGGCGGCGAGGGGAGCAAAGTGCACGATGCCGCGCATCAGCGCGAATATCAGTGAAACGCTCTGATCCAGTCGTTTTTGCAGAGGGGCTCCCGCGGCGCCGGAAAGCCCCAGCAGGTAGCCACAGAGCAATGCGGCGAGCAGTACTTTGAGAATCACACTCTGCTCGAGCGAATGCAGCACCAAGGCGGGAAGTTGAGTGAAGACCTCTGTGCTCGTCGCACTCTCTGGCGTCGGTGAGGCGTAGGACTCGCTGCCAGGTTGCAGCACCAGCGCCACCACGAGCCCGGTACTGAGCGACAGCAGAGAGACCAGTTGCCAGTAGCCCAGCATCCTGAACGCCAGCTTTGCGCTGCCTGGGTAACCGACAAGTCTGGCGACACTGGAGCACAGCAGGATGAACATCACGAAGGGGGTCAGCCAGCCGATGACGCTCAGGAACACTTCACTGAACGGTTTCATCTGGATGGCCAGAGGTGGATTCCAGACACCGAGCGTACCGCCGAGTAGAACGGCCAGAAGCAGTCGGGCAATACCGGAGCGGACCAGTCGGTGGATCATTGCACTTTGTTTTTGTAGTTATGGGTATCGGCTGCCCGCAGCTTGCGAGCAGGGCCATCCTACCCCATCGCTGGTGCTATTCGGTATTGTTCGGCCCTGCTGTCATCCTCCCTTACGGTGAACTATCCCAATGGAGCTTCGTCACCTGCGTTACTTCGTCATGGTCGCTGAAGAGCGTCATTTCACTCGCGCCGCTGCGCGCTTGAACATGCAGCAGCCGCCCTTGAGTCAACAGATTCGGGCTCTGGAGCAGGAGTTGGGATTCGAGCTGTTCATTCGTCACGCCAAAGGCGTCGACCTGACAGTCGGCGGCGAAGTGTTTCTGCGTGAGGCCAGGGACATCCTTGTGCGTGTGCAACAGGGCGGACTCAAGGCTGCGCGCGCTGCTCAGGGCATTGAAGGAACGTTGCGGCTGGGGTTTACCAGTTCCGCGGCCTTGCATCCGCTTATTCCCAAGATCATTCGTCGTTATCGAGAGGACTATCCGGGGGTGGATATCGCCCTTAACGAGGGCAGTGCCAGGGTGTTGACCGATAACGTGGTCAGTGAGCGAGTCGATATTGGAATCCTGCGTGCGCCCGTGGCCGACCCAGCCGGCGTTGCCTATCACCGCCTGCTCAACGAGGAGTTGCTGCTCACCCTGCCAGTCGGGCATCGGTTGCTGGCGGGCAAAGGGCCTGTTTCGCTGAGGGATCTGGCTGACGAGCCATTGATTCTGGTGCGTCGCCCTGGCGCGCCGGGGATGTACGCCAACTTTCTGCAGGCCTGCCGTAATGCCGGCTTCGAGCCAAACGTGGCGTTCGAGGTTGAGCGCATGCTGACCAACGTCAGCCTGGTGGCGGCTGGGGCTGGGGTCTCAGTGGTGCCGGCATCGATGCGTGGCTTCCACGAGCACAGTGTGGCTTATCGCTCGATTCGTGATGCCAAGCCGCGCCTGGTCGCGCCGATCACCCTGGTCTGCCGCGAGTTGCACCAGTCGCCGCAGGTGGCCAATTTCATTGCCTTGGCCCGTGAATTGGGCGCCGAGTATCGCAAGGAACCACTTTGAGTGTTCAGCGCGTGCTGAGGCGCTGCCAGTCTTGCTGGGTATCGACGTCCTGCAGCACGCCGGGGTCGTCCAGTTCGACGATCTGCACGGCCTCGGCGTTGCGCTGTAGCACCGGCTTGGCGCCTGCATCGCCGCTCAGCGCCGCGAGCTGCGGCCAGAAATCGCGGCCGAACAGCACTGGGTGGCCGCGTTTGCCCTGGTAACTGGGCTGCACGATGGCGTTCGCGCTGGTGTGGGCGAGCAGGGTTTCCAGGCTGTCCCGGCGAATCAACGGCATATCGGCGAGAAAGATCGCCACGGCATCAGCGTTGGATTCGGCCAGTAGTCGTTCGACGCCGGCAGCCAGGCTGTGGCCCATGCCCTGGGCGGTGGCCGGGTTCTGCACGATATGCACACCCGCCGGTAGATCCAGCGCTGCCGGCGCTTCGTCCGGGCGCAGCACCAGCCAGACTTCTTCCAGCATCGCGCAGGGCAGCGCCAGGCTGGCGGTGAGCAGCGAGCGGCCGTCGGCCAGGCTTGCACGGCGTTTATCGCTGCCAAAGCGGCGGCTGTAACCGGCCGCCAGCATCAATGCCGCGACGTGGAGGGCAGGGCGCTCGGCGCGCATGCTCAGCCGGCCAGCCCGGCTGCCCTGGCGCGCGCCGCGTGCAGCTTCTTGTAGCTGTCGATCAGGCGCAGGTGCTTGTCCAGCCCTTCGAGTTGCATGCTGGTCGGAGTCAGGCCATGGAAGCGCACGCTGCCATCTACCGAGCCAATCACCGCATCCATGCGCTCGTTACCGAACATACGCCGCAGGTTGTGCTCGTAGTTGGCCAGCTCCAGTTCGTCGTCCAGCTGGATCTCCAGCACGGCGTTGACCGCCTGGTAGAACAGGCCGCGCTCGACGGTGTTGTCGTTGTACTGCAGGAAGGCTTCGACCAGCTCCTTGGCGTCGTCGTATTTGCTCAGCGCCAGGTTGATCAGCAGTTTTAGTTCGAGGATGGTCAGTTGGCCCCACACCGTGTTGTCGTCGAATTCGACGCCGATCAGCGTGGTGATGTCGGTGTAGTCATCGACCTCGCTGTTGTTGAGGTTGCGCAGCAGCGACTTGAGCTCGCGGTCGCTCAGGGCGTGCAGGTTGAGGATGTCCTTGCGAAACAGCAGCGCCTTGTTGGTGTTGTCCCAGATCAGGTCCTCGACCGGATAGATCTCCGAGTAGCCCGGCACCAGGATGCGGCAGGCGTTGGCGCCGAGGTCGTCATAGGTGGCCACGTAGACTTCCTTGCCCATGTCTTCGAGGATGCCGAACAGGGTCGCGGCTTCCTGCTCGTTGGAGTCGGCGCCTTCGCCGGAGAAATCCCACTCGACGAATTCGAAGTCCGGCGTAGCGCCGAAGAAGCGCCAGGACACCACGCCGCTGGAGTCGATGAAGTGCTCGACGAAGTTGTTCGGCTCAGTCAGCGCCAGGCTGTCGAAGGTCGGCTGCGGCAGGTCGTTGAGGCCTTCGAAGCTGCGGCCCTGCAGCAGTTCGGTGAGGCTGCGTTCCAGCGCCACTTCCAGGCTCGGGTGGGCGCCGAACGAGGCGAACACGCCGCCGGTGCGCGGGTTCATCAGGGTCACGCACATCACCGGGAATTCGCCGCCCAGCGAAGCGTCTTTCACCAGCACCGGGAAGCCTTGCTCCTCCAGGCCCTGGATGCCGGCGACGATGGCCGGGTACTTGGCCAGCACGTCCTGCGGTACGGCCGGCAGGCACAGCTCGCCTTCGAGGATTTCGCGTTTGACCGCCCGCTCGAAGATTTCCGACAGGCACTGCACCTGGGCTTCGGCCAGGGTGTTGCCGGCGCTCATGCCGTTGGAGAGGTACAGGTTCTCGATCAGGTTGGACGGGAAATACACCGTTTCGTCATCGCTGCGGCGCACGAAGGGCAGTGAGCAGATACCGCGTACGGTGTTGCCCGAGTTGGTGTCGTACAGGTGCGAGCCGCGCAGTTCGCCATCCGGGTTGTAGATGGCCAGGCAGTGCTCGTCGAGTATTTCCTCGGGCAGCGCATCCTTCGGCCCTGGCTTGAACCAGCGCTCGTTGGGGTAGTGGACGAACTCGGCGGCGGCGATGTCCTCGCCCCAGAATTGGTCGTTGTAGAAGAAGTTGCAGTTCAGCCGCTCGATGAACTCGCCCAGCGCCGAGGCCAGGGCGCTTTCCTTGGTCGAACCCTTGCCGTTGGTGAAGCACAGGTTCGACTGCGCGTCGCGGATATGCAGCGACCAGACGTTGGGCACGATATTGCGCCAGGAGGCGATCTCGATCTTCATGCCCAGCTCGGCGAGGATGCCCGACATGTTGGCGATGGTCTGCTCCAGCGGCAGATCCTTGCCTGGGATGTAGGTGGTGGTACCTGCCACCGGCATCAGCAGCGCCTGGGCATCGGCATCGAGGCTTTCCACCTCTTCGATGATGAACTCGGGCCCCTGCTGCACCACCTTCTTCACGGTGCAACGGTCGATGGAGCGCAGGATGCCCTGGCGGTCTTTCTCGGAGATGTCAGCCGGCAGTTCGACCTGGATCTTGAAGATCTGCGCGTAGCGGTTCTCCGGGTCGACGATATTGTTCTGCGACAGGCGAATGTTCTCGGTAGGAATGTCGCGGGTCTGGCAGTACAGCTTGACGAAGTAGGCCGCGCACAGCGCCGAGGAGGCCAGGAAATAGTCGAACGGCCCCGGCGCCGAGCCGTCGCCCTTGTAGCGAATCGGCTGATCGGCGATCACCGTGAAGTCATCGAACTTGGCTTCGAGGCGAAGGTTGTCGAGAAAGTTGACCTTGATTTCCATGGAGCGGCACCGGCAAGCAAAACGAAATGGCCGCCATTATCCGGGTTTTCGGCGGCCTGTCTTGCTTGGTGGCTGGCGATCAAGGCGCGCCGGACCGGCGGCGAGTGCGACGCCGGCCCGAGCGAGGGCTCAGCTTTCCAGTTCTGCGGGATTGCTGGTACCGATGGAGGTGTAGCTCGGCCACTGCCGCAGCAGGGTTTCGACGAACTGCTCCGCCGCTGGCGACAGCGAGGAGCCGCGGCGGCGGACCAGGCCCAGGGTGCGGCTGATCACCGGATCGACCAGCGGCCGGCTGACCAGAATCGGATGGTCCTCGGCGGGCATGGCCAGGCTGGGCAGGGCGGCGATACCGAGCCCGGCCTCGACCATGCCGAGCGAGGTCGACAGGTGCTGAACCTCGTAGAACCAGCTTGGACGCCAGTCGAGATGAGCCAGGCCGTGATCGAGCAGCACACGGTTGCCACTGAGGCGGCCGACGCCAATCAGGCGGTAGTCGCTCAGCTCGCGCCAGGCCACTTCCGAGCGTTTGGCCAGGGGATGATCGCGCCGGCAGGCGAGCACGAAAGGCTCGTTGACCAGCGGGGTGAAGTCGATTTCCGCACTTTGCCCGCTCTGCATGTTGATGCCGAAATCCGCTTCGCCGCGGATCACCGCTTCCAGCCCCTCATGGGCGCTGAGATCAAGGATGCGAATGCGGATTTTCGGATACTGCAGGTTGAACGCACGGATGACCGTCGGCAGGAAGTAGAAGGCTGCCGTCGGGATGCAGGCAAGGGTGACCTGGCCGGACTGGCGCTCGGCCAGCTCGCGGATGCCGAGGATCGAGCGCTCGAAGTCATCCAGCAGGCGCTGCGCCTTGGGCAGGAAATCCCGGCCTACGGCAGTCAGGCTGACGCGTCGCGTGGTGCGGTCCAGCAGTTGCGTACCGAGGCTTTCTTCCAGCTTCTGCATGCGTCGAGTCAACGCCGGCTGAGACAGGTGGATGGCATTGGCGGCTTCGTGGAAGTTGCCGAACTCGGCGATTTTCACGAAAGCGCGGATATCTTGCAGTTCGTAATTCATGCGCTTGGGTTATCAGTTGTGCATATTTTTGCTTGCTAGTTACCAATGAACCCTAGTCTTTCCGTTCAGGGCTGGCAAGCGAGGAAATACGGAGCGTGCATTAATGCGTTACTTGGAATAAATATCGAAATATATGCAATTTACAGAATAAATACTCGCTCTCCATAATCCACGCAAAGCAACAATCACTGTTTTTATTGCGTTGGAGGCATCATGCGGACGGTACCTTGTGTACTCATGCGAGGCGGTACTTCGAAAGGGCCAGTCTTTCTGGCCAATCACCTGCCCACCGACCCGCAGCAGCGCGACGAGGTATTGCTCAGCCTGATGGGTTCGGGCCACGAGCTGGAGATCGACGGTATCGGCGGCGGCAGCCCGCAGACCAGCAAGGTGGCAATCGTCAGTCGTTCGCCGCACCCGGATGCCGATGTCGACTACCTGTTCGTGCAGGTCATGGTCACCCAGCGCCGTGTCGACACCGCGCCCAACTGCGGCAACATGCTCTGCGCCATCGGTCCTTTCGCCATCGAGCACGGCCTGGTCAATGCCGGTTCGCCGACGACCCGCGTGCGCATTCGCAACCTCAACACCAACACCTTCGTCGATTCCGACGTGATGACGCCGGGTGGCCGTGTGCGCTACGACGGTGACACCGCCATCGACGGCGTGCCGGGCACCGCTGCTCCGATCAAGCTGACTTTCCTCAATGCCGCTGGCGCCAAGACCGGCCGCCTGCTGCCCACTGGCCGCGTGCGTGACACGTTCGACGGCGTCGAGGTGACCTGCATCGACATGGCCATGCCGATGGTGCTGATGCATGCCGAGGCACTGGGCAAGACTGGCTACGAGTCGCCTGCCGAGCTGGATGCCGACAGCGAATTTCTCCAGCGCCTGGAACGTATCCGTTTGCAGGCGGGCCTGGCCATGGGGCTCGGCGACGTATCCCAGATGGTCATTCCCAAGCCGGTGCTGCTGGCGCCTGCACGCCAGGGCGGCACGCTGAGCGTGCGTTATTTCATGCCGCACACCTGCCATCGCTCCGTGGCTGCCACCGGTGCCATCGGCCTGGCCACGGCGTGTGCGCTGCCGGGCAGCGTCGCCCAGCAGGTCGCGCCCATCGAAGGCGAGGCGGTGGTTCGTCTGGAGCATCCAGGCGGGCAAATCGAGGTTTCCCTGCAGCCTGCCGCTGACGGTAACCCCGAGCACCTGCGCGCTTCGCTGGTACGCACTGCCCGTCGACTGTTCTCGGGCGAGGTGTACATCCCCAGCCTGAGGCGCACCGGCACCTGATTCCGCTTCACTACAACCACACCCGTAGGGCCAACCACAATGACAAGAAAAAAATCCCTCAGCTACTCCGTCGTCGGTATGACGGTCATGGCGCTGCCTGCAGTTGGCGCCAATGCCGCCGGTTTCATCGAAGACAGCAAGGCCAGCCTCGAGCTGCGCAACTTCTACCTCAACCGTGACTTTCGCGAGAATGCCGGGCAGAACAAGCGCGAAGAATGGGCGCAGGGCTTCATTCTCAATCTGGAGTCCGGCTTCACCCAGGGCACCGTGGGGTTTGGCATCGATGCCATCGGCATGCTGGGCGTCAAGCTCGACTCTTCCCCTGACCGCAGCGGCACCGATCTGCTGCCGCGCAATAGCCGCAATCGCGCCGAGGACGACTACAGCAAGCTGGGCGTGACCGGCAAGGTGCGTTTCGCCGAGAGCCAGCTGCGCGTCGGCACGCTGATGCCGAAGATGCCCTACCTGCAGTACAGCAACTCGCGCCTGCTGCCGCAGGTGTTCGAAGGTGTTCAGCTGCAGAGCAAGGACCTCGAGGGGGCGACCTTCACCCTGGGCGAGATCAACCGTGTGGTTCAACGCAACGTGTCCGGTTCGGACAAACTTTCCTTGAACAACAAGAACGGCCGTTTTGGCGCCAGCCCGGAAAGCGACGAACTGCGCTACGCAGGCGTCGATTACGCAATCAATCCGCAACTGCTGGCCAGCTATCACTACGCCGAGTTGAGTGATATCTATCGCCAGCATTTCGTCGGGCTGCAGCACAACCTGCCACTGGGCAGCGGCAAGCTGAAGAGCGACCTGCGTTATTTCAATAACAGCGAAACGGGTCGCGAGCGGGTTGGCAAGATCGATAACCAGGCCGTCAACGCCATGTTCACGTACAGCGTCTCGGGGCATTCTCTGGGGCTCGGCTACCAGAAAATGCTCGGCGACGATGCCTTCACCTACGTCAACGGTGCCACGCCTTACCTGACCAACTTCCTGCAGATCAACGATTTCGCCGGTCCTGACCAGCGTTCCTGGCAGCTGCGCTACGACTTCGACTTCGCCAAGGTCGGCGTCCCTGGTCTGACCTTCATGACCCGCTATGTACGCGGCGATCAGGTCGACCTGGCGGTAGGCGAGGGGCGCGAGTGGGAACGCGACACCGATATCGCCTACGCCTTCAGCGATGGCCCGCTGAAAAACCTCAAGGTGACCTGGAGAAACGCCACCTACCGGTCGAGCTTCGTCCGTGATCTGGACGAGAATCGCCTGATCCTGAGCTACATCGTGCCGCTGTGGTAACCCAGCGCCCTTGCCTACAAATCTAATAAGAGGAACCCATCATGATCACTCGTTCCATTCGCCGTATCCTGCCGCTGTCCATGGCCGCTCTGCTGGCCAGCGCCTCCGTGCTGGCCAACGAGCCGGCGCGCCCGGAATGCATCGCCCCGAGCAAACCGGGCGGTGGTTTCGACCTGACCTGCAAGCTGGCCCAGGCCGGTTTCAAGGATGAAGGTCTGCTCAAATCGCCAATGCGCGTGACCTACATGCCGGGTGGTATCGGCGCCGTGGCCTACAACTCCATCGCCGCCAATCGCCGTGCCGAGCCGGGCACCCTGGTGGCCTTCTCCGGCGCGTCGCTGCTCAACCTGGCACTGGGCAAGTACGGCCGTTTCGATGAGAACGCGGTGAAGTGGCTGGCGGTGATCGGCAACGACTACGGCACTCTGGCCGTGCGCGACGACTCGCCCTACAAGAACCTCGACGACGTGGTGCAGGCTCTCAAGAAGGACCCCAAGAGCATCATCGTGGGTGGCGGCGGCAGCATCGGTGGTCAGGGCTGGATGAAGATCGCGCTGCTGGCACGCGCCGCTGGTGTGGACCCGCGTGAGCTGCGTTATGCCGCCTTCGAAGGCGGTGCCGAGCACTACATGGCGCTGATGGGCGGGCACGTCGATCTGGTCACCGGCAGCGCCAGCGAGATCCGTGCGCAGCAGGGCAACAAGATCCGCACCCTGGCGATCTTCAGCGAAGAACGCCTGGACGGCGACCTCGCCTCCATCCCCACGGCTCGCGAGCAGGGCTATGAAATTCAGTGGCCGCTGATCCGTGGCTACTTCCTCGGTCCGGACGTGAAGGAAGAAGACGTTGCCTGGTGGCACACACAGTTCGACAAGCTGCATGCCTCCAAGGACTTCCAGACCTACCTGGCCGATCGTGATGTGTTGCCCGACTACGTGACTGGCCCGGAGCTGGAGAAGCTGGTCAAGACGCAGGTTCAGGAGTACCGCAAGCTGGGCGAAGAGTTCGGCCTGGTTGAGTGATAGTCCCATGCGCCGTCTTCGGGCGGCGCATTGCTGCGGAGCAACACCATGCATGATCGTATCTTTGCAGGGGTCACCTTGCTGCTTTGCTGTGTCCTGGCCGTTCTGGCCTGGGGCTACAGCGCGCCTTTTTCCTATGAGCCGGTCGGGCCAAAAGCCTTCCCGTTGCTGCTGCTGTTGCTGATCGCGTTCGGCTGCGTGCAGCTTCTACTGAACCCGCCAGCGCCTGCCGAAGGGGAGGAGCCACCGCTCAATCGTGCGGTGCTGCTCAAGTCGGTGACCTTCCTCGGCCTGATGCTCGGTTACGCGATGCTGTTCGAGCGCCTCGGCTTCATTCTGGCCAGCGTGCTCTTCGGTATCGGCATGGCGCGCCTGTATGGCGGCAACTGGCTGCACAGCGTGATCAGTGGCGTGGTGCTCGCCATCGGCCTTTATCTGCTGTTCGACAAAGCCCTCGCGGTACCGCTACCGCTCGGCATCCTCGCGAATCTGGAGAGCTAACCCATGGAAACGCTCGGTTATCTCAGCCATGGCTTCGGCGTGGCGCTGAGTCCTTACAACCTGGTCACCGCCCTCTGCGGGACCCTGATCGGCACAGTGGTCGGCCTGCTGCCGGGCCTTGGCCCGATCAACGGCGTGGCGCTGCTGATTCCGGTCGCCTTCGCCCTCGGCCTGCCGCCGGAGACGGCGCTGATCCTGCTGGCTGCGGTCTATCTGGGCTGCGAGTACGGTGGCCGTATCTCCTCGATCCTGCTCAACATTCCGGGTGAGGCATCCGCCGTGATGACCACCCTCGACGGTTATCCTCTGGCGCGCCAGGGTCAGGCGGGCGTGGCCCTGTCGCTGTCGGCCTGGAGCTCGTTCATCGGCGGCGTGATCGCCACCATCGGTGTGGTGCTGTTCGCGCCCTTGCTGGCGAAGTGGGCAGTGGCCTTCGGCCCGGCCGAATACTTCGTGCTGATGGTCTTCGCCATCACCTGTCTGGCCGGCATGGCCGGCAGCAAGCCATTGAAGACTGCTGTTGCCGCGCTGATCGGCCTGTTGCTGTCGTGCGTGGGCATCGACGCCAACAGCGGTGTCTATCGCTTCACCTTCGGCAGCCTCGGGCTGGCTGACGGTATCCAGTTCGTGGTGCTGGTGCTGGGCCTGTTCTCGGTCAGTGAGCTGCTGGTGCTGCTCGAGCGCACCCACCATGGACAGAAGGCGATCAAGGCCAGTGGGCGCATGCTCTTCACCCTCAAGGAAGGCGGTTTCGTGTTCGCCACCAACCTGCGCAGTGGCGTGGTTGGTTTCGTCCTCGGCGTGCTACCCGGTGCCGGTGCGACGCTGGCCAGTGCGGTGTCGTACATGAGCGAGAAGCGCATGGCGGTGAAGGACAACAAGTTCGGCAACGGCGACCTGCGTGGCCTGGCTGCACCGGAAACCGCCAACAGCGCCGCCGCCTGCGGCTCCATGGTGCCGATGCTGACCCTCGGCGTGCCGGGTTCGGGGACCACCGCGGTGATGCTCGGCGCCCTGACGCTGTACAACATCACGCCAGGGCCTTTGCTGTTCCAGCACCAGCCGGACATCGTCTGGGGCCTGATCGCTTCGCTGTTCGTCGCCAACATCATGCTGATCGTGATGAACGTGCCGATGATCAAGGTCTTCACCAAGGTGCTGGCCGTACCGTACTGGGCGCTGGTGCCCGCGGTGGCGATCGTCACGGCCATTGGCGTGTACGCGGTGCACGCGACCACCTTCGACCTCTATCTGATGATCGCCATCGGCCTGTTCGGTTACGTCCTGCGCAAGATGGACTTCCCGCTGTCGGCGATTCTCCTGGGGTTCATCCTCGGCGGGATGATGGAGCAGAATCTGCGCCGCGCGCTGTCCCTGTCCAGCGGCGATATCGGTATCCTGTTCGCCAGCCCGATCACCTGGGTGGTCTGGGGCCTGGTGGCCGTGATGATCGTGCTGCCATTCTGGCGCGCCTGGCGTGCGCGTCGTCAGCAGGGCCGCGCCGCCAGCGTGGCCTGATTCGGAGGCTCGGCATGCGTATCGTGATACCGGATGACTATCAGCGGGTCGTGCAAACGCTCGATTGTTTCAGCCTGCTGGATGGTTTCGATGTTCGCCTGTATCACGATCCTGTCAGCGATCCGGATGTGCTGGCCGAGCGCTTCGCCGATACCGAAGCGCTGGTGCTCACTCGCGAACGCACACGTATCGATGCCGCGCTGCTGGCGCGCTTGCCCCACCTGAAACTGATCAGCCAGACCGGGCGAGCCGGCCCGCACCTCGATCTGGACGCCTGTCGCGAGCGCGGTGTGACCGTCGCCGAAGGTACCGGCTCGCCCATCGCTGCGGCCGAGCTGACCTGGGCACTGATCCTCAATGCCCGGCGGCAGTTGCGCGAGGCCATGAACGGTCTGTATGCCGGGCACTGGCAGGTCAACCTGGGCCAGCGTCTCTATGGCCAGACGCTGGGCATCTGGGGCTACGGCAAGATCGGCCAGCGCCTGGCGCGTTATGCGCGTGCTTTCGACATGCAGGTACTGGTGTGGGGCAGCGAGTCGTCGCGCCAGGCGGCCGTGGTTGACGGATATGAGGCAGCGGCGACATGTGAGGCCTTCTTCGAGCAGGCCGATATCCTCACCCTGCACCTGCGCCTGGTAGAGGCCACACGGCATTGCGTGGGCGCAGCCGACCTGGCGCGCATGAAGCCCGATGCACTGCTGGTCAATAGCAGTCGCGCGGAACTGATCGCGCCGGGGGCACTACTCGATGCATTGAACCGCGGCCGTCCTGGCCAGGCAGCGCTGGACGTGTTCGAGCAGGAACCGATCCTGCAGGCCGATCATCCGCTGCTGACCCATCCGCGTATCCTCTGCACCCCGCACCTGGGCTATGTCGAGAAGCACAGCTACGAAGCCTACTTCGGCGAGGCCTTCGCCAATGTCAGGGCGTTTGCACTGGGCGCCTCCGCTGAGCGCGCGTAGGGCTTTGTTGGCAGGGTCGCGGGCATGCTGATTAGGGACTGGAATCGCGAGCATCAGCCACTTCTATGCAGAAGGGCGGGAGCATCCTCACGCTACAGATAATCCTGGGTCATTCGAGCCTGGCGATGACCATGCGCTATTCGTACTTGGCACCGGAGCATTTGGCAGAAGCCGTAATACTCAACCCGTTGGCTGCTGTGACACTTTCGGAACAATTGCCGCCCCTGAAAACACAAAACCCCTGAGATTCACTAGGAAAATCAGGGGCTTATGCTTACTTCAATTGGTGGAGCCGGGGGGATTTGAACCCCCGTCCGCCAGTTCTCCACTGTCGGTACTACATGCTTAGCCGTGTCTATTGAGTTAACCCTCAGCCGCCCGACGGGCAGGGTGCATTGGGCGAGTTGTGTAAGTTTTAGCCACTTCGTCCACAACGTACTACGCGGCGATCCTGTTCTGCATGACAATCACTTCAGGTTTACAGGCATCCCCTAGTGATCGCTGGAGCCGAAGCTACCAGAAGGACTAGTCGCGCCGCTTACGCAGCGAGAGCGTAGCCCTCGTAGTTTTCGTCATTGGCAACTATAGAAAGTTGCAACAGTTTATTTACGACTTCTGTTACCAAGTCGGCATGCACCTCGAGCTTCGCTACCGGCGTCGAATCCTAATCGGCCCCAAAACTGCGTGGTTACAGATAGGACGCAGAGTGTACGGCAAAGGTTCCTCAGCGTCGACTGCGGATTCCCTCTCGGGACGCTATGATGACGGCTTGCATCTGCCTGCGCCCTCTGCAAAGGAACCGTAATGCCGAGTTGTAGCCGCTACCCTCTACGTCAGTGGATCTGGCGCGCGTTTGTGCAAAGTGCGCTCATCCCGCTGATTCTGGTGGAGTCGGTGCTGATTACGGTTTACCTGCTGAGCAATCAGGCGATCCGCGATGCGCAGATCGGCCATCTGCAGGAGACGGCAGTCCAGGATCTGGCCAGTGCCGCTTTACGTGAAAGTCAGGTGATCGACGGCCGCCTGCGCTCAATCGAGTCGCTGGTGCAGGTGTATCGCGATGCCACGCACAAGGCTTTGCTCGATACCCGTTTTCAGGCCGACGAGCTCGAGCGTCAGCGTCATGCCGTGACCGACAGCGGCGTTTTCTATACCCGCAGCGATGATGGGCGCGCGGCGTCGTTCTACGCCAACAGCACACCGTTGGCGCAGCAGGATCACGACAAGGTGATGCGCCTGTCGCAGCTCGATCCCTTGATGCGTTCGATCCAGCAGGCCAACCCGTTGGTCGCTGCCCTGTATTTCAATACCTGGGACAGCTACAACCGCATTTACCCCTGGTTCGATACGCCCGCGCAGTATCCCCATGACATGGTGATACCCGACTACAACTTCTATTACCTTGCCGACGCCAAGCACAACCCGCAACGCAAGGTAATGTGGACCGAGGTGTATCTCGATCCCGCCGGGCTGGGCTGGATGATGTCGGCCATTGCTCCGGTCTATCGGGATGATTTTCTCGAGGGTGTGGTCGGTCTCGACGTGACGGTCGACCAGGTTCTGGGTGAGATCGGGGAGCTCAACGTGCCCTGGCAAGGCTATGCGATGCTGGTCAGCCATGACCACAACATCATGGCGCTGCCGAAGGCCGGTGAACGGGACTTCGGCCTGCGCGAGTTGACTCAGTACTCCTACGATGAAGCCGTGCGCCGCGAGGTGCTCAAGCCCGAGGACTTCAACCTGGCCAAGCATGAGGGCATGGCGTCGCTGCTGCAGGCGATGAACACAGGCGATGGCAGCGTGCAGGAGGTGCTGCTTGGCGGTCGCAAGCAACTGGTGGCCTGGAGCGAGGTTCCGCAGACCGGCTGGCGCCTGTTGCTGGTGGTGGATGAGCAGCAGATCTTTCACGACACCAACCAGTTGGCCGAGCGCTACATGCAGATCGGTTATCTGCTGATTGCCGGCCTGGGCGGCTTCTACCTGCTGTTTTTTGCCCTGATGTGGCTGCGCTCGCGCAACCTCAGCGAGCAACTGGCGGGCCCCATCAATGGCATCGTCGACATGGCCGCCAGCCTTGGGCAGGGCAAGTATCTGCCAGCTGCACCGGACAGCCATATCGCCGAGGTCAGCCGCCTGGCCGATGCCGTGCAACAGGCTGGCAAACAGCTCAAGGCCAGCGAACGTGAGCGGCAGGAAGCGCAGAGCATCCTGCAGCTGGTGCTGGAAAGCACAACCGAAAGCCTCTGGCAGATCGATACCAGCGCGCTGACCATCGAGCTCAGCGAGCGTTTTGTGCGGCGCTTCGGATTGGGCGCATCGCTACTGACGTTGAGCGAGTTCAACCAGCGTGTGCACCCGGACGACCTGGAGCGCCTGCGTCATCTGCGCAAGCTGTTCGCCGACAATGGTGAAGAGTACTTCGACGCCGAGTATCGCTATCTCGATTGCCGTGGCGAGTACCTCTGGCTGCTCAGTCGAGGCAAGGTCCTGTCGCGTGATGAGAGCGGCTGGCCGCTGCGCATCGCCGGTACGCACGTCGACATTACCCGGCTCAAGCAAGTCGAGGAGGAGCTGCGTCACGCCAGCCTGGAGGCGCTCGCCGCCAGTCAGGCCAAGAGTCGCTTCCTGTCGAGCATGAGCCACGAACTGCGTACCCCGCTCAATGCCATTCACGGCTTCGCCCAGTTGATCGAGATGGAGGTGCAGGACAAGCAGGACGCCAAACTGGAGACCGATTACTCGCGTGAGATCGTCAGTGCCAGTCGCCATCTCACTTCGCTGGTGGATGACATCCTCGACCTGTCGAGCATCGAGAGCCGGCGCCAACAGTTGCAGTTGCAGCCGATCGAGATTGGCAGCCTGCTCAAGGGCTGTGCCGAGCTGGTGCAGCCCGAAGTGCAGCAGAGACAGTTGCAGCTGCAGGTGATGGAGGCGGCCGATCCTCCCTTGTTCGTACAGGGCGATCCACGGCGGGTAAGGCAGATACTGCTCAACCTGTTGTCCAACGCGATCAAGTACAACAGCCCGCGCGGAATGATCCGTATGGGCTACGAGGTGCGCGCCGACTGCATGCGACTGTGGGTCGACGACACTGGACCTGGATTGTCCAGTGAGCAGCAGGCGCAGCTGTTCCAGCCATTCCAGCGGCTCGGGCGAGAGAGCTCGAATATTCCGGGTACCGGCATCGGGCTGGTGCTGTGCCGAGAGTTGGCCACGCTGATGGATGGCGAGATCGGCGTGCGCAGCGAAGCCGGAGTAGGCAGCCGCTTCTGGCTCGACATTCCCAGTGCGGCGAGTCCTGAAGGGCCGTACGACGAGGCTGAGGACACCCCCGCGCAGAGTGTGCAGAGTCTGGTGCAGGTGCTGTGCGTGGAGGATCACCCAGCCTGCCTGAGGATTCTCCAGGCATCGTTGCGTGAATTTGCCGAGGTCAGAGGCGTGGGTTCCTGCCAGCGTGCGCTGGCTGAACTGCAGGGCAGCGAGCCGGCGCTGGTGCTGCTGGACATCGACCTGCCCGATGGCAACGGGCTGGAAGTGCTCGATGCCATGCGTGCCGAGCCACGGCTACGTGATGTGCCGGTGATGGTGATCAGTGCAGTGGCCGACGCCCGTCTGTTCGAGGATGCCAAGGCTCGCGGGGCGTCGGCCTGCCTGAGCAAGCCGGTGGATCTACAGGAGGTCAGGCAGGTGGCGTTGGGTCTGCTTTATAGCGGTTTCTGAAGGCTTACTCGCTGGCTGACAGCAGATCCAGCGCTTCGCCGAGGACCTTGACCGACTCGGCGTGGTCGCCAGCCTTGTGCAGTGCTTCTCCCTCGGTGCGCAGCTCCTTGACCTTGGCCAGCACCTCGGGATCGGACGGTGGATCGCTTTGCAGCAGCGCATCGATCTTGGCCATGTCCTGCGGGCAGTGCATGGCCCATAGCGGCAGGCTGATCAGGGCAGCGGCGAGAAACATGAGCGTGCGACGCATGGTGACTCTCCTGAAACGGGTGTTGGGAGTTGCAGTATAGGAGAGCCTGAGTCAGTGGCCGGTTATCGGCGAAACCCGTCAGCGTCGCAGCGCGCGCACCAGAACGTTACCGTTCGATTTGTCGCACTGGATGTCGATATCCATGAAGTGTCGGATGACCTCTATGTTGCTGCTCAAGTGCTCGCTGATGTGCGGTGTGGTGAAACTGCCTGCACCGGCCATGGCCAGCGGCAGCAGCAGTTGGTCTGCCAGGTGCTCCTCGACAGCAGCGCCGCTGCCGAGCCAGGTGCGCGCCTGTTCGATGGCCTGGTCGGCTACCTGTTCGGCGCGCACGCTGGTTTGCCCAACGCTGCTGAATACGGCGGTGACATCGCTGCAGGTGACCTCCAGCAGCAATATGTTGCCGGGGCCGGTGTCCCGATCCAGCCATACACCCTTGAGGTCTTCGTCCGGCCATTTCAGGCGCTTGCTGACCCGAGCCAGTTCGCGTTCGGCTACATGCCCCGGCACGTCGGCCAGCAGTGCCCGAGCCTGCTGGCCGAGGCGTTCGCCGGGGCCGCTCAGGTGCAGCGGCTGCAGGGCGCCAGGGGTTATCTGCAGGGTCACTTCACCACCGCCGGCCGGTACGAAACCGTGGCGCAGCAACTGCAGCTCGACCTGGGCGCCCATGCGCTGCAACAACGGCAGCCAGCTGTGCGCGAGAAACTCGAACGGCGGCGCCAGCGGGTTGTGCGTACCGCCGCTTAGATGGATGCGACTCGGAGTGTCGGCCTGCAGCAAGGCGGGCAGCAGCGTCTGCAGCACCAGGCTGCAGCTGCCGGCGGTGCCGATGGCGAAGCGGTAATCGCCGCCGCGAATCGGCCCCGGTACGAAGCTCAGGCTCTGCGAGCCAAGTTCGACACCGCAGGTGTTGGCCGAGCAGATCTGCGCGGCGGCATTCACTGCGGTCAGATGCTGGCGCAGCAAGCCCGGCCGGCTGCGCTTGGCGCGGATGTTGTGGATGCGAAACGGCTGGCCGGTAAGCATCGACAGGCTCAGCGCGCTGCGCAGAATCTGGCCGCCACCGATGGCACCGTCCAGTTCGAGGAAGTCCGTGTTCATGTTGTGTCCTTGTGTTCGCTGAACATGCCCTTGCGGCGCGAGGGCATGATCATTCAGGCGTATCGCTCAACCGTCTCACGCAGGTAGGTGTCGAGCACGCTATCGTCCGCTCGGGTGCGTGGCAGGCTCGCTACCGTCTGTTCCAGCTGCGTTTCGATAAACGCATGCAGGGCCGGACGACGTGGGCCGTAGGCCGACTCGTCAGCACTGCGCTTGAGCGCCAGCAGCTCATCGACTTCCGCCAGCAGGGCGCGGTCGTCCACAGTCTGCAGCAGGTCGGCGAAGGTCATCGGCGGGCGGCCGCGATCTTGGTCGATCCAGCGTACGGCAAGCAGCGGGCGCAGCACATAGAAGTACTTCTTGAAGCGCACCGTCTCGTCTTGCAGGTAGCCGCGAAAATTCTTCTTGGCCATCGACAGGTAGTGATGACGCGCCGCAGGCGGGCTGTAGAACAGCTCGGCCAGTTCGCGCAGGCGCGCCGTGGCGTCGTCTTCCTGGCGATACACCAACGGTGAGTCGAGCCATTCCAGCAGCGTCGGGTTGGATTTGCGCAGCAGGCCAAGGGTCTTGCGCAGCTCCCAGCCGCTGACGTCCAGCTCGTCGTCCAGCGGCCGCTCGATCACGTCGCGTGGTGTGTCGACCTGGACGAACCAGTCCGGTTTTTCCACGTAGACGAAGCGTACGTCGTAGTCGCTGTCGGGCGAGGCGAAGCCCCAGGCGCGGCTGCCCGACTCGCAGGCATACAGCACCTTGACGTTGCGCTCGCGCTCTATGCGCTCAAGTTCTTCCAGCACCCGTGCGCGCATGGCGTCGCTGAGCGGGTGGCGTTGTTGCATGTCCATGTTTGAGCTCCTTGCTCAATCTGTTGCGCTGGCGGCCAGCGCCGACAAGGTATTTCGTCGCGGGTTGTACAGCGTGAGGCACCAGACTCCCCACCATTCCTTGCCTTCGTCGAAGTAGCTGCTCCAGGTGCTGCGGTGAGGTTCGGTATCCGCGTTGCCGACCCAGTCGAACACTTGCAGCCCCTCGTCGGGATACAGCCGCAGTGTCTTTTGCCACTCGCGAAAGTCCGTCACTTGCAGCTGTGTGCCGTAGGGCGGGTCGCGAAAGTTCCGACACAGCAAGCCATCCTCACTGGCCAGCTCATGCAGCTCTATAGGGTTGAGAGCCGTTGGGTGTGCTTGTGCAAAATCGGGTGTCAGGTCGGGCCAGCGTTGTTTAGCAAAGCGCGAGTCTTGTGCAATCAGCTCAAGTCGGCCAAGGCGAGCGCGTTCCTCAATGCCCTCGAACAGCAACTGCAACGCCTGCCGGTGTTCCGCCTCGCCGGGCGTAGCCGTCGGGTCGAGCGTCATCACCACGAAGTCGAACACGCAGCCCGCCGCTTCCAGGCGGATGCGTAGTTCGTCGAGTCGTTGGCTTTGCATGGGTTGCAGCATGTCCTTACCTCATCCTTTCACGCACACCACCTGTCGCAGGGTATGCATCACTTCCACCAGCTCGCGCTGGGCGTCCATTACCTGGTCGATGTCCTTGTAGGCCATCGGGATCTCGTCGATCACGTCGGCGTCCTTTCGGCATTCGACGTGGGCCGTGGCCTTGATCTGGTCGTCCACGGTGAACAGCTTCTTCGCCTTGGTGCGGCTCATGGTTCGGCCGGCGCCGTGGCTGCAGGAGCAGAACGCTTCCTCGTTGCCCAGGCCGCGCACGATGAAGCTCTTGGCCCCCATGGAGCCGGGGATGATCCCCAGTTCTCCCTTCTTCGCCGACACCGCACCTTTTCGCGTTACCAGCACCTCTTCGCCGAAGTGGCGCTCCTTCTGCACATAGTTGTGGTGGCAGTTCACCGCTTCCAGTGCCACGTCGAACGGCTTGCTGATCACGCCTCGCGCCGCCGCGATCACCGCGTGCATCATCAGTGCGCGGTTTTGCTTGGCGAAGTCCTGCGCCCAGCCCACGGCTTCCACGTAGTCGTTGAAGTGCTGGCTGCCTTCTTCGAAGTAGGCCAGGTCGCGGTGCGGCAGGTTGGCGATGTGCTGGCGCATATCGGCCTGGGCCAGTTCGATGAACAGGTTACCGATGGCGTTCCCCACGCCGCGTGATCCGCTGTGCAGCATGAACCACACGCGATTGGCTTCATCCAGGCAGACCTCGATGAAGTGGTTGCCGGTACCCAGGGTTCCCAGGTGTTTGCGGTTGTTGGTCTTCTCCAGCTTCGGGTGCTTGTCGGTGATCAGCTTGAAGCGCTCGCTCAGCGCCGACCAGGCGTGGTCGGTCAGCTCCGGCACGTTCTCCCAGGCACCTTTATCGCGGGCACCACGCCCGGAAGTACGGCCATGCGGCACGGCCTTCTCGATGGCAGCGCGCAGACCGGCCAGGTTATCCGGCAGGTCGTGGGCCATCAGCGTGGTGCGCGCGGCGATCATGCCGCAACCGATATCCACACCAACGGCCGCCGGGATGATCGCACCGACCGTGGGGATCACGCTGCCAATGGTCGACCCCTTACCCAGGTGCACATCCGGCATCACCGCCAGGTGCTTGAAGATGAAAGGCATCTGCGCCGTGTTCATCAGCTGCTGCTTGGCGTCCTCCTCGACCGGGACGCCTTGCGTCCACAGCTTGATCGGCTTGCCATTGGCCACTTCCAGCAGGTTGTAAGTCTTGGTTTGCATCGTCATTCACTCGTCATTCGTGCCGGTCATCCGGCGTGTGTGCAGTGCGGCGACTAGAGGTGGTGAAACATGCGCGCTGCTCTATCCCATTGAGCTACCCGTTGCCGGGGCGGGAGTCGAACCCGCAACCTTCACGTTCTGTAGTTCCACCGGCATTCGCCGGGTCAGTCAAAAAAGTGGAGGCCGGGCCTCCGCGCAGCGACGAGATAACGGGCACATTTGCTCTACCGGCTGAGCTACAGCCTTGCGGCTGGCGGGATTCGAACCCGCGACCCAATGTAGTACCCGTGGCATTCGCTGCCGGCCCGCCGTGGCGGGCCAAAAAAGATGCGACGACAAGGTGTGGTGAAACGTTTTCGTGTTCTGCCATTGAACTACGACCCCGCAGTGATGGAGTCGACGGGATTCGAACCCGCATCTCGACCGTGGAAGGGTGTAGTTCCACCGGCATTCGTCGCAAAACTCTGAATCAGGCGGCACGACAAGATGAGTGACTGTTCCGTGTTGCCACGGGCCGGTATCGAAACCGGCATAACAATGTACAGCCACTGGCATTCGTGCCTTCGTGCGCAGTCGACAAGGGTGTGATGAGACGTCTTGGATGTAGTCCCATCGGCATTCGAATGCGCTCGAAATCGTTGATCTGTGTGCCCGGCCGCAATTGGCCGGGCGCGTTGTCATAACTCCATCTGCTCGATGGTGTCGACCCTGTGGCCGGCGCCGAAGCGGCCGCTGGCGAACTGTGCCAGCACATCGAACACCGCGTCGCTGAAGCCGCCGACATTCAGGATGTCCTTGCGGTCCGCCGCCTGCGTGGTGCCGTAGGGCTGCAGATCGATGCAGATCAGCCGCGCTTGCGGGTTGATGTGCTTGATCCGCTCCCACTGCCGCAGGGTTTCGGTGGCGCCGTGGCGGCGGGCGTCGATCCAGGATTCGTTGTCGGAAACCAGAACCAGTGTGTCCACCTTGGCCTTGGCGTCGGCCAGTTGCTTGAGCGGCGCGGAGCAGCTGGTGCCACCACCGCCGACCGCCGCCAGCCTCGAAGCGTTGCTCATCACGCTGTCACGTGGGTTGAGCGCTACCTTCACCACCTTGTTCTCGAACGGCAGTACCTGAGCGCGCGGTTGCTTGCGCAGGATGGCCGCTGCCACCAGCGCCGCGACATCGATGCAGCGCACCGCCGTGGTCGCGCCCTGGCGGTAGCCAGTCACCGGGCTGTGCATCGAGCCGGACACGTCCGGGCACACCACCACGTTGCCGCTCAGCGCCGGCACGTTGGCCAGCGACAGCTCCAGGGCATCCTGCAGCGCCTCGCGCACGGCCAGCGGCACGCCGTCGCCGGTCATGCGGTAGGCGGCCAGCAGCTGGTACGGGTAAACCCGTGCCTTGGCCACGGCTTCGGCATCAGCCAGACGCTGTGCAACCCGCTCTGCGCAACCCTCGACCGCCAGTGCGCCGTGGCGCTGCAGGGTGTTGAGGTTCATGCGCAGGGCCTGCCAGCCCATGCGTCCGGCCAGCTCAGCCCATTGCTCGGCGCTCAGCGTCTCGTTGCCGAGCAACTGGAACGGTACGTCCGGCAGCTCGCTGCTGGCGCCGCTGCGAAAGGCCAGCAGGGCGCGGGTCAGCGGCGGCAGGGCGGCGGCATCGGCCGGCTTGCCGATCAGCCAGGCGAAGAAGGCGGCGCGCCAGGCTTCGCTCGGCTTGGGGTGAACCATCTTCACCACGTCTGCCAGTGACGGCTGGTTGCCGATCGATGCCTGCAGCAGCTGGCGTTCACTGGCCGTGTTCAGCCAGTTCTGCACCAGTCGCTTGGGCTGCGAGCCGAGCGATTTGCGCCCGGTCACGCCGCTGCGCAGGATCTGCACGAAGGTGCGCAGCATCTTGCCGTTGTCCACCACCTGCTCGAACAGCGCCGGCACCAGGCTCGAACGCTGGGCGGCCAGGGCTGCCAGCAGCAGGGCCGGCATGTCTTTCATGTGGCCTTTCTTGCGGGCGTACAGTGCGGCCTTGGCCGCGTAGCGGGCGTCGAGTTCGGCGACCAGCTTCAGCACTTCGGCCAGCTGCGTTTCAGCCTCGGCGTAGAAGGTCTGGTTCAGGCAGCCGGTGACGGCGAGCTGAGCCAGCTTGTGCTTGGGCGTGTAGGCATAAGCCGGTGCCTGCTGCTGATTCAGGGTGTCGCTGGCCGGCAGTTGCGCGGCCCGGGTGTTGAACAGATTGAAGTTGGCCATCGTGGCGTCTCGCTGTGTTTATCCGTTGTGCCAGGACTATTGCAGCGGCTGTGCCAGGTTTCGTTTGCTTGCTGTGATTTATTTTTAAGTTATTGATTTATAAGAATTTAATATTTTATCTTTGCCCGTTATGGAAAACTGCTTGGCAGCGTGCGCTCTGATTTTTATATCTGATAATATCGTTGCTTATCTTTATGGATAGTTTCTGAGGCGGTGGATATGAATGACAAGCGCACGGTCGCCATCGGTTTCATCGGCGCGACCCTGGACCGGGTCGGCAAGGGCGCCAACCGCTGGAACAAGTGGCGGCCGAGCATCGGTCTGTGTCAGCAGGCCGATCTGTTGATCGATCGCCTGGAGTTGATTCACGGTACCGATGCGCGCGACCTCAGCCTGGCCGAACGCATCCGTGCCGACATCCAGCAGATATCCCCGGAGACCGAGGTGCGTCTGCAGCCGATGCACCTGCGCAACCCTTGGGATTTCGAGGAGGTGTATGGCGCGCTGCATGACTTCACCAGCGGTTATGCCTTCGATACCGAGCATGAGGACTACCTGGTGCACATCACCACCGGTACCCACGTGGCTCAGATCTGCTGGTTCCTGCTGACCGAGGCGCGCTATCTGCCGGCGCGCCTGGTGCAGACCTCGCCGGCGCGCAAGCGTGATGAGGCGGCGCAGGTCACCGGCACCCATGCACTGATCGACCTCGACCTGTCGCGCTATGACCGCATCGCCTCGCGCTTTCAGAGCAAACGCCTGGAAAGCCTGGCCTTCCTCAAGTCCGGCATCGCCACGCGCAATGACGCCTTCAACCGCAGCATCGAGCAGATCGAACGGGTCGCGTTGCGCTCATCGGCGCCGATGCTGCTGATCGGCCCGACCGGTGCCGGCAAGTCATTCCTCGCTCGCCGCGTGTACGAACTCAAGCGCAGTCGCCATCTGGTCGAGGGCCGCTTCGTCGAGGTCAACTGCGCCACGCTGCGCGGCGACGGCGCGATGTCGGCGCTGTTCGGCCATATCAAGGGCGCCTTCACCGGTGCGCAGAATGCCCGCGATGGGCTGCTGCGCGCGGCCGATGGCGGCATGCTGTTTCTCGACGAGATCGGCGAGCTGGGCCTCGACGAGCAGGCCATGCTGCTCAAGGCCGTCGAGGAAAAACGCTTCTTTCCGATGGGCGCGGACAAGGAGGTCAGCAGCGACTTTCTGCTGATCGCCGGCACGCACCGCGACCTGCGTACGCGGGTCGCCGAGGGCCTGTTCCGTGAGGACCTTTACGCCCGCATCAACCTGTGGACCTTCGAGCTGCCGGGGCTGGCCGGGCGGCGTGAGGACATCGAGCCGAACATCGACTTCGAGCTGGAGCGTCATGCCCGCGAGCAGGGGCGCATGGTGCGCTTCAACCTGGAGGCCCGGCGCCGCTACCTGGCGTTTGCCAGCTCGAGCGAGGCGGCCTGGCAGGGCAACTTCCGCGAGCTGTCGGCCTCGATCACACGCATGGCCACCCTGGCCGACAGCGGGCGTATCGACGAGGCGCAGGTCGAGGAGGAAATCACGCGGTTGCGGCGAGCCTGGGGGTTGGCCCAGCAGCAGGACGCGCTGGGCGACCTGCTCGGTGAGCAGGCTGCCGACCTCGATCTGTTCGACCGTCTGCAGCTGCAGGCGGTGATCGAGGTGTGCCGCCAGGCCGACAGCCTGTCGGAAGCGGGCAGACGCCTGTATCAGGTGTCACGCCTGGCCAAGGCGCAACCCAACGATGCCGACCGCCTGCGCAAGTACCTGGCGCGCTTCGGCCTGGATTGGCAGGCGGTGTGTCAGTAGTGATACCAACGCAGCTCCAGTTTTACCTCGTTGACCGGGCTGGCGAGCTGGCTGAACTCACGCTGGGCACTCAGGCGCAGGCCGAGGTTGCGTGAGACTTCCCACTGTTGGTTGAGTGACAGGCGGCGGCGCACTTCGCCGTTGTGGAAGTAGTCGCCGGCTGCCTCCAGGGTCAGGTTGCCTACTGGGTTGCGCCAGAGCAGGCCGGTATTGAAGCCCAGCGCGGGGGCGATGACGGCGGCGAAGTCCTCGTTGTATTCCAGGCGTGCGGTGCCGAGGGCGAAGCCGAGCAGGTCGTCGCTCAGCTGCCAGCTGGCGCCGGCACCACCGCTGAAATGGCCGACCAGCCGGCTATCGCCGTCTTCACCCAGTACCCGCTCCAGCCCGCCGCCGACCTGCCAGGACAGCGGCTGCAGCAGTGCATTGCGTGGTGTAAGTGAGCGGATGTTGGCCAGGTCCAGGCGTTGCAGCTGCCAGTGGTTGTTCTCGTACTGACGCAGCTTGAGCTGGAGAATCTCGATCTGCGCGCTGAGGGGGAAGCCGTCGAGGTTGTCGTTCAGGTCGTGGTAGGCCATGCGCAGGCCGTACTCGGCGAAGGCGCGATCATCACGGCTGCCGCCGGCCAGCTGCCAGGTGCGTGACTCGTGACCTTCCTCGGGCAGCGGCGGGCGCTCGACTTCCAGGGGCGGTGGCGGGTTGCGGTTGATCGCGCCGAGCAGTTGGAAACTGCGCTGGGCGTTGCTGCTGCGCTCTTCGTCGTTGGCGTGGTAGCGCACCAGGCGAAAGGCGGCATCCTGAATCAGTGCGCGGCGCTCGGCCGGCAGAGCGAGAAAATCGGCCTCTTTGAGCTGCGCCGGGTCTTCGCTCAGGCGCAGTACCCAGGCTTGTTCGTCACGATCAAGTGGTTCGGCGCGCGCCAGCAGTTCGCGCTCGCGCGACGGGCGATAGTCGATGCGCTCGATCAGCCCCGCGTCCTTGACGGCACGCACGGTGTCGGTGGGTATGGCAGTGAGCGGGAAGTGTTCGGTCAGCTCGATGCCGGGGCGGGCGATTTCCAGCAGCTCGAGCAGACGGTAGGAGCAGTTCTCGTCGAAGAAGAAGTAGTCGAAGCGGATCTGTTTGAGCTCCCAGACGTGCTCGACCATGCGCGCGGTTTCTTCTGCTGTGAGGTTCAGTCGGTATTCCCACAGGTCGCGATTTTCCAGGCGGTTGTATTCGCTGAGCTTGTCGCGGTAGGGCACCAGGGCGAACAGGCCGGGGTAGCCCCCCATCAGCCCGCGCCAGGCATAGAGGATGCTGTTGTCGTCGCCTTCGATGAAGGCGCCGAAATTCAGCGCGTAGCTCAGCAGTGCGGTGTTGTGGCTGTCGATGTCGGGCTGGTCGATGCGCAGCAGGGTGTGGCCGAACATCGACGACGGGCTGTTCAGATAGGCGGCCGGAAACACCAGTACGGTGCTGTGTGGATTGACGTCGGCGAACCAGTTTCGATATTCGGCGCAGTCCGGTTGGGGCAGGTCATCGAGTTGCAATTGCGCCTTGAGCCAGCGCGTGCGCGCCGGGTAGATGCACTGCGGGTGGCGGTCGCCCAGCTCGGCAGGTTGGTACAGCGCCTTGACGGTCGCCCGCAATTCGACGCTCGGGTCACTGGCGCCCTGTTCTGCGAGAAAGAAGTCGTCATCGTCGACATAGCTGCGCCAGCCGCCGAGCTTGCCGGTTTCGTAGTGACCGAGGGCGATCCAGTAGGGATCGTTGGCCAGCTGTTCGACCGTGGCTGCATGCAGGTGCAGGCTGAGGCTCAGGGCGAGAGCGGTGAATATCCGTTTCAAGGTCGCTGTTCTTCTGGTCTTGGCGATGGCCGAGCTTTGGCCACGCGGTCGATGGGTGTCAAGGCAGTCGAGGTTGGCATTTTGCGCAAGTGCTGATCGGCGTCAGTCAGGCACGCTGCGCTGCCGATCACACTGAGCCTTCTTCATTACCCAAGGAGATGGCTCATGGCTCACCGTGATGTGTTGGACGCTCTGCTGCATGACTACACGACCCGTGCCGAGGCGATTCGCTGCGATCTGGGGCGCAGCCACTCGGCGGATTTCGCCGAGCAGGCGCAGCAGCGGCAGAATGATGAAGTGCTCGAAGCCCTGTTGGCGGAGGCCGAACATGGACTGGTGCTGGTGCGTCAGGCACAGCAGCGCCTGGCCGAAGGCCGTTATGGCGAATGCCTGTGCTGCGGTGAGCCGATCGACGCGGCGCGCCTGGCCGCCATGCCGGTTGCCGAGTACTGCCTGCACTGCGCCGAGTTCAACTGAGCGGCGCTTCGACTTCCCGTAGCAGACGCCGGGCGGCCGAGTCGGCGGCATCGATATAGGGCTGCAGGACACTGGCCGCACCGGCGCGATTGAAGGCTTCCAGGTCGCCTTCGCGAAAGGCGCTGAGGGTCACGCTGCCGCGAAAACCGGCACTGCGTGCTGCACGCAGCAGCAACGCATTGACCTCGCGCTGGGGAATGGTGCTGACCAGTGCGCGTGCCTGTGCCAGGGGCAGGTGGGCAATGAAGTCGGCGTCCTCGGCATCGCCGTAGCACACGGCCAGGCCTGCCTGGCGCGCGCTGGCCAGCGCCTGTGGGTCGAAGTCCACGCCCAGCACGCGCAGGCCAGCGTCCTGCAGGCGATAGGCCAGCTCACGCCCGTAGCGACCCAGGCCGTAGACGATGACTTGTGGCTGCGCCTGTGCGGGGGCGTTGTCCTCGGCATTCTCGCGGTGGGCGACACGCCGTTCGAACAGCCCAAGCCAGGGCGCAAGACGTTCGAACAGCGGCTGCGAGTAGAGAATCATGTAGGTGGACAGGGTGATGGTGATGATCCCTACCAGGGTCGTCAGACCCAGCGCCGCCCCGCCCACGTGGCCGAGGCTGATGCCCATGGCAACGAAGATGATGGAGAACTCGCTGATCTGCGCCACCGTCAGCCCGGCCATGAAGCCGGTGCGCTTGCGGTAGCCCATGGCGCCCATGATGGCCATGACGATCAGTGGGTTGCCGATCAGCACGAACAGCGACAGCAGCACGGCGCTGCCGATCTGCTGGTGCAGGTAGGAAAAGTCCAGTTGGATGCCCAGGTGCAGGAAGAAGAACAGCAGGAGAAAGTCGCGCAGGCTGGTCAAACGGCTGGCGATCGCCTCGCGCAGCGGTGTGGAGGCCAGGCAGAAGCCGGCGATGAACGCGCCCAGCTCCTTGGACAGGCCAAGGGCCTCGGCGCCGCCTGCCAGCAGCGTGCCCCAGGCGATTGCGACCAGCATCAGCAGCTCGGGGGAGCGTGCCATGGGCGTCAGCAGGCGGGGCAGGGCGAAGCGCATCAGTGCATAGAGCCCCAGCAGACTGGCCAGCAGCGCAGCGATCAGTGCCAGCGGCGACAGGCCCGCGTGTTCGCCGTTGGCCGGCTGATACAGGCTGATCACCAGCATTGCCAGCACCACGGCGATGTCCTGCACGATGAGAAAACCCATGGCGATGCGCCCATGCAGCGAGTCGATCTCGCCTTTGTCCGATAGCAGCTTGACGATGATGATGGTGCTGGAGAAGGTCAGCGCGACGGCCACGTAACCGGCGCTCGTCCAGTCCAGGCCCAGCAGGCGACACAGGGCCAGCCCCGCGAGGATGGTGAAGGCCAGCTGTCCCAGGCCCGTGGCCAGGGCCACCGCACCCAGGGTGCGGACCAGATGCATGTCCAGTTTCAGGCCAACGACGAACAGCAGCACGGTGATGCCGATTTCCGATAGCAGGCTGATGGAACTGTGATCGCCGGACAGGTTCATCACCGCCGGGCCGGCGAGAATGCCAACCAGAATGTAGGCGATGATCAGTGGCTGGCGCAGCTTCACGGCGAGCATGCCGAGCAGCGCGGACAGGCTGAGCAGGGCGGCGATTTCCTGAAAGGCACTCATAGGCAAGGTTCCTGGTCGTGGGGCTGCCTGTCGTTGTTGCAGGCTTGGCACAGCAATGCATGGCAGCTTATCGATGCGGCGTTTTTGCGCATTGCCCTGAATCAAGCCTTGATCCTCTTCGCGCCACAGGCCCAGAATCACCCCATGTTTTGCGGAAACTTCCGCCCGCTATAAGGATCGCCAATGTCCAAGCGTAGCCTCGATGCTTTGCGCCTTGCCCCCGAATCTCTGACCCGCCCCTTCTCCCCCGAGCAGTTCAGCTTCAGCAGTACCGATGACCTCGAACCTTTCCGCGGCGTACTGGGCCAGTCCCGTGCGGTCGAGGCGCTGCAGTTCGGCGTGGCCATGCCGCGCCCCGGCTACAACGTGTTTGTCATGGGTGAACCCGGCACCGGGCGCTTCTCCTTCGTCCAGCGCTATCTCAAGGCCGAAGCCAAGCGCATGGAAACGCCGGCCGACCGCGTCTACGTCAATCACTTCGACGAACCCCGCGAGCCACGTGCGCTGGAGCTGCCAGCCGGCACCGCGAGCGATTTCATCGCCGACATCAACCAGTTGATCGACAACCTGCTGGCCACCTTCCCGGCGGTGTTCGAAACGCCGACCTACCAGCAGAAGAAAAGCGCCATCGACCGCAGCTTCAACAAGCGCTACGACCAGGCGCTGGACGTGATCGAGCGACTGTCGCTGGAGAAGGGCGTGGCCCTGTACCGCGACAGCACCAATATCGCCTTCACCCCGATGGCTGACGGCAAGGCGCTGGACGAAGCCGAGTTCGCGCAGTTGCCCGAAGCCGAGCGCGAGCGTTTCCACGCCGATATCGCCGCGCTGGAAGAGCGCCTCAATGAGGAGCTGGCCAGCCTGCCGCAGTGGAAGCGCGAGTCGAGCAACCTGCTGCGTCAGCTCAATGAAGAGACCATCACCGTTGCCTTGCAGCCGCTGCTGGCGCCTTTGTCGGAAAAATACGCGGAAAACGCCGGTGTCTGTGCCTATCTCCAGGCCATGCAGGTCAATCTGCTGAAAACCGCCGTCGAGCAACTGGTCGATGTCGACAAGGCCGATCCACAACTGCGCAAGCTGCTGGAGGAGATGTACTGCCCGAGCCTGGTGGTCGGTCACCATGCCAATGGTGGTGCGCCGGTGGTGTTCGAGTCGCACCCGACCTACGACAACCTGTTCGGTCGCATCGAATACAGCTCCGATCAGGGCGCCTTGTACACCAGCTATCGTCAGCTGCGCCCAGGTGCGTTGCACCGTGCCAACGGCGGTTATCTGGTGGTCGAAGCGGAAAAACTGCTCAGCGAACCCTTCGTCTGGGAAGCGCTGAAGCGCGCCCTGCATTCGCGTCAGTTGAAGATGGAGTCGCCGCTGGGCGATCTCGGCCGCATCGCCACCGTCACGCTCAACCCGCAGGTCATCCCGCTGCAACTGAAGGTCATCATCATCGGCTCGCGCCAGCTGTATTACGCGCTGCAGGATGCCGATCCGGACTTCCAGGAAATGTTCCGCGTGCTGGTCGACTTCGACGAGGACATCCCGCTCGCCGAGGACAGCCTGGAGCAGTTCGCCCAGTTGATGAAAACCCGTACCTCGGAAGAGGGCATGGCGCCGATGACCGGTGCTGCCGTGGCGCGTCTGGCCACCTACAGCGCACGCCTGGCCGAGCACCAGGGGCGCCTGTCTGCGCGTATCGGCGACCTGTTCCAGTTGGTCAGCGAGGCCGACTTCATTCGTCAGCTGGCTGGCGAGACGATCACCGACGTCGGCCATATCGAACGGGCGCTGAAGGCCAAGGCCACGCGCACCGGACGCGTTTCGGCGCGGATCATCGACGATATGCTGGCCGGCATCATCCTTATCGACACCTGCGGTGCTGCTGTTGGCAAGTGCAACGGTCTGACCGTACTGGAGGTCGGCGACTCGGCTTTCGGGGTGCCGGCGCGCATTTCCGCCACCGTCTACCCCGGCGGTAGCGGCATCGTCGATATCGAGCGCGAGGTCAGCCTCGGCCAGCCGATCCACTCCAAGGGCGTGATGATCCTTACCGGCTTTCTCGGTAGCCGCTATGCGCAGGAATTCCCCCTGGAGATTTCCGCCAGTATCGCCCTGGAGCAGTCCTACGGTTACGTCGACGGTGACAGCGCTTCGCTGGGCGAGGTGTGCACGCTGATCTCGGCACTGTCGCGCACCCCACTCAAGCAGTGTTTCGCCATCACCGGCTCGATCAACCAGTTTGGCGAGGTGCAGGCGGTCGGTGGCGTCAACGAGAAGATCGAAGGCTTCTTCCGCCTGTGCGAGGCACGCGGCCTGACTGGCGAGCAGGGTGTGATCATCCCGCACTCCAACGTCGCCAACCTGATGCTCGACGAGCGCGTGCTGCAGGCCGTGCGAGAGGGGCAGTTCAACGTCTACGCGGTACGCCACGTCGACGAGGCCCTGAGCCTGCTGGTCGGCGAGGCGGCGGGGCACCCGGACGAGAAAGGGCGCTTCCCCAAGGGCAGCGTCAACGCCCGTGTGGTCGAACGCCTGCGCGATATCGCTGAAATCGGCCTGGAGGAAGAAAGCAAGCCAGCCGAGGCTGGCAAGGCGAAAGCCGAAGCCGAGGTGGCAGCGGCGAAACCAGCCAAGGCGCCGCGGCGCAAGAAGGACGAGGGAGAGGGCAGCGCGGGCTGAGCAAATCTCGCACGATTGTCCCGGATCGCCCGGGACAGCTGCATCGAACGTTTTGCTCACGGCTCATGCACAGAGTTATCCACAGATTGCGTGGATAACTTTGGCCTTCACAGTGCGGCCGCTCGGGGTGTAGGCTGAAGCCTGGATTCTGCGAGGGTCGCCGCCATGTCGCGCAGCCTCTGCCTCACCCGCCAATGCCTGGGCCTGGTCACTCGCATCGAGTGCGTGATCAGGCCGCTGGCTGGAGACAACGGACGTTGGACACTGCTTTGCGCCGCCGGTATGTCGGGCGCTCAGCCTTCTGCGATCAAGGCGCAGGGCCCGTTCTACGGGCCTTCGGTTGCAGAGGGAGCCCTCGCGGCGATCGCCGAGAGCCTGGCCTTGCAAGGCTACGTCCAATGCAGTGAACCGCCGATCTGGCGCCTGCACCTGCAGGCCGAGCTACGCCGGGTCAACGGTGAGCGCCATCACCCCTCCGGGCCATTCCAGCGTCACCCCGAAACCGACGGACAGAGCTGAAACCCCCGAAGCAAAGCGCACCGGGGCTATCCGTGTACGGCTGCAAGGCTGGGGTTATCCACAATGCCAGGCACCTTCTGTTGGTGCAGTGCGATGGGTATACTCGCCGCGATTTCCCCCTTCAGTGAGTTCTCCATGGAACGCTTTATCGAAAACACCATGTACGCATCGCGCTGGTTGCTGGCGCCGATCTACTTTGGTCTTTCTCTTGCCGTGCTCGCATTGTCGGTGAAGTTCTTCCAAGAGCTTTATCACATCCTGCCGCAGATCTTTTCCCTCGCCGAAGCCGACGTGATTCTCAAACTCCTGTCGCTGATCGACATGGCGCTGGTGGGCGGCCTGCTGGTCATGGTGATGTTGTCCGGCTACGAGAACTTCGTTTCTCGCCTGGACATTCATGAAGACACCGAGAAGCTCAGCTGGCTCGGCAAGATGGATTCCAGCTCGCTGAAAATGAAAGTGGCGGCGTCCATCGTGGCCATTTCGTCCATTCACCTGCTGAAGGTGTTCATGGATGCGAAGAGTTACGATCTGGAGTACCTGAAATGGTACGTGCTGATTCACCTGACGTTCGTTGGCTCAGCCTTCGCCATGGGCTATCTGGACAAGGTCACCAAGCACGACTGATGTGAAGCTGCTTCACAACCGCCCGTCCGAACAGGACGGGCGTTTTGCTTTCTGGGCTTGAGCTTTTTCTTTGTTATACAAAAATTGTTTTTGTATAAGTCTTATATAGCCAAGGTCGGAGGCAAGCCCTGATGAATCTGCATGATCTGTCCACTCACGCCCAGGCCGGGCGTATCGATGAACTGAACCTGATCTCGCTCGAGGGCGGTATCTATGTGCTGGAAGCACGGATGGACGGGCGTGCGCACCCTGTTGTGAGCACGCAGGGCGGCACGCTCAACCTGCGCTCGGTGGAGCACGCACGGGACGTGCTGCAGGAAATGCCGACGCTGCCGTTGTACCTGGTGCACAGCTCGGTCCATGACGAAATGTGCGGCATGCCTTCGGCTGACAACAGCCTGCGCGTGCCCATTGCCTTTCGCAGCGGCTGGTGACGGCCGTCTTCGCACCGGTCCAGCTGAGCATGGAGACCGTCCCGCGGTGACTGCACGTCGTCTGATTCTGATCCTGGGGGACCAGCTCACCCACGGCCTCGGCGCGTTGCAGGACATCGATCCGCAGCACGACCACGTGCTGTTGGCCGAGGTGATGGAAGAAGCCAGCCATGTACCGCATCACCCGAAGAAGATCGCTCTGATCTTCAGCGCCATGCGTCATTTTGCCGAAGCCTTGGGTGAGCAGGGCCTGCACGTGCACTATGTGGCCCTGGACGATCCTGACAACAGCGGCACCTTGCCAGGCGAGCTGCTGCGCTGGACGCAGCGGCTCGATCCTGCTGAGGTGCATCTGACCGAGTGCGGCGATTGGCGCCTGGAGCAGGCGCTGCGTCATTGCGGCGTGCCGATTCACTGGCATCAGGACAGCCGCTTTCTCTGCAGCCGTGATGCATTCGCCGCCTGGGCCAGGGGGCGCAAGCAGCTGCGCATGGAGTTCTTCTACCGCGAGATGCGCCGCGACAGCGCTCTGCTGCTCAACCCGGACGGCACGCCGGAGGGCGGTGCCTGGAACTTCGATGCGGATAACCGCAAGGCCTTGCCCAAGGGCGTGTGCCCGCCCACGCCACTGCGCGTCGAGCCGGACGCCATCACGCACGAGGTGCTGGCGCTGGTGCAGCGACGCTTCGCCGGCCATTACGGCAGCCTGGAGGGTTTCGATTACCCGGTCACGGCCGAGCAGGCCGAACGCCTCTGGCAGCACTTCCTCGTCCAGGGCCTGGCCGACTTCGGCGATTACCAGGACGCCATGGCCGACGACCAGCCGTTTCTCTTTCACTCGCGCATCAGCGCCGCGCTGAATATCGGCCTGCTCGACCTGCGGCGGATCTGCGCCGAGGTCGAGGCCGCTTATCGTGCTGGCGATGTGCCGCTGAACGCCGCCGAAGGCTTCATCCGCCAACTGATCGGCTGGCGCGAGTACGTGCGTGGCATCTACTGGCTGCGCATGCCGGAGTACGCCGAGGGCAATCGCTTTGGCAATTCACGAGCGCTACCCGAGTTCTACTGGACCGGCAAAACGCGGATGAACTGCATGCGCCAGGCCATCGGCCAGACCCTGGAGCACGCCTACGCGCACCATATCCAGCGGCTGATGGTCACCGGCAACTTCGCCTTGCTCGCCGGCATCGCGCCCAAGGCTATCTGCGACTGGTACCTGGCCGTGTACATGGACGCCTTCGACTGGGTCGAGTTGCCCAACACCCTGGGCATGGTGATGCATGCCGACGGTGGCTACCTCGGTTCCAAGCCTTATTGCGCCAGTGGCCAGTACATCAAGCGCATGTCCAACCATTGCCAGGGCTGCAGTTACAAGGTGAGCGAGAACACCGGCGAGTCGGCCTGCCCGTTCAACGCGCTGTACTGGCACTTTCTCATGCGTCACCGCGAGCCGCTCGAACGCAATCCGCGCATCGGCATGGTCTACCGCAACCTGGCGCGCATGAGCGACGCCAAGCAGCAGGCGTTGTGGGACTGGGGCGAGCGGCTGCTGGCCAAGCTCGATGCCGGGGAGATGCTGTGAGCAAGAGCCAGTTGCCGGTTAAAACCTGTGCGGTCTGCGGCTTGCTGTTCAGCTGGCGCAAGAAATGGGCGCGCTGCTGGGACGAGGTGCGCTACTGCTCCGAGCGTTGTCGGCGCTCGCGCTGAGCGGAGCCGGCACCGGGCACCGACTGTGAAGGTTCAGGCCTGAGCGCGCGCGATCATGCCCCGCATATTGGCGGTCAGGCTCGACAGGGCGCGAGTGTTGACCAGGCTGCGGTCCACTTCGCGGGCGAATGGACCTCTGTTCGGTGGCGCCGGCGATCACCAGGTTGCGGTCGCCGAACGTCACTCTGCCAGCGGGTGATCACTGAAGTCATGCTGCAGCGTTTCCATCTGCTCGTACAGGCCCTCGACCAGGTCGACCAGAGTGGGGTCGAAGTGCTTGCCCGATTGTTCGCGGATGTAGGCTCTTGCCTTTTCCTGCGGCCAGGGTGCCTTGTAGGGGCGAGGCATGCGCAAGGCATCGTAGACGTCGCATATGGCGACTATGCGTCCGGAAAGCGGAATGTCCTCACCGCTCAGGCCGCGGGGGTAACCGCTGCCGTCCCACTTTTCGTGGTGGTTCAGGGCGATTTCCGCAGCTAAAGCGGTCAGTTCCGAGGCATGCTGGTCGAACAGGATCGAATGGCCGATCCGGGGATGTTCTTGCATCAACGAGCGTTCGGCTTCGGTCAGTGGGCCAGGCTTGAGGAGAATCTCGTCGGCAATGCCGATCTTGCCGACGTCGTGCATGGGCGCGGCCTGGCGAATCAGTTCGACCCAGTCGGCGTTCATGCCGTAGGTCTTGGCGATCAATGCGGCGGACTCGCCGATGCGCAGGATATGGTTGCCGGTGTCGCTGTCACGGTAAGCAGCGGCACGTGCCAGTGTGCGCACCACGGCGCCATAGCTCTGGCTGAGCTCGGCAGTGCGCTCATGCACGCGCCGCTCCAGTGTCGTGTTGGCTTCATTCAGGGCCAGGCTGGCCTGGCTCAGTTGCAGGTTGCTGCGTACGCGCAGGATCACCTCGGGCAGGTCGACCGGTTTGCTCAGGTAGTCGTTGGCACCCAGCTCCAGGCCTGTGCGGCGGCTGACGCTGTCGTTCAACGCGGTGATGATGATGATCGGGTTGCTGCTGCGGTCACGGTCGGCCAGCGCGCGGAGGATGTCGAAGCCGTTTGGCGCCGGCATGTCCAGGTCGAGCAGCAGCAGGTTCCAGGCGTTGTGCTGCAACCACTCCAGCGCCGCTGCCGAGTCGGAGAAACTGATGGTGTCGCGCAAGCCGAAGGCCTTGAGACTGGACTCTAGCAGGCGGCTGTTGGCGACCACGTCATCGACGATGACCACCCGTGAATGGTTAAAACCATTAGACAGCATCACTTGCCTCCTTGCCGGTCAGGTCGTGGATCAGTTGGTGCAGTTCGTTGGGGTCGATCGGTACGCCAAGCAGGGCGCTGGCGCCCAGGCCGACCAGCTCCTGCAACTGGTCTTCACGGCTCAGCAGTATCACTGGCAGGTCCGCCAGCTCTGCGCTCTGGTGCAGGGTGCGCAGCAGGTCACGGCCGTCCAGGCCGTTCAGGTCGACACTCAGGAGCAGCGCGTCAGGGCGCCGGGTGTGGAGCGCCGTCAGCAGCTGGTGGCCATCCTCGAACTGCTGCAGATCGATATCCGCCAGCGCCTGTCTGACCACCTCGCGGTTGCTGCTGTCGAGGTCGCCGTGATAGACGCGGGCCTGATGTTGCGTCACTTCGGCCACTTCAGGTTGGAGGGGGGCAACATAGCGCGGCAGGTCTATCCAGAACTGGCTGCCCTGATTCGGCTCGCTGTGCAGACCCATCTCGCCATTCATCAAGGCTGCATATTCCTTGCACAACGACAGGCCAATTCCAGTGCCCTGGATGGCACCGTTCTCCTGGCCGAGGCGCTGGAAGGGCTCGAACAGCAGCGGCTGCAGCTCACTGGAGATGCCCATGCCGGTGTCGCTGACCATCAGTCGTACACGCCCGCCATGCTCGGTGCAGCTCAGGCTGATGCTGCCAGCCGGGGTGTACTTGATGGCATTGGACAGCAGGTTGAGCAGCACCTGGCGTAGGCGTCGTTGGTCCGCCAGCACCGGCAGCGTGCCTTCGGGCAGTGACAACTCGAGCGTCAGGCCATGAGCTTCGATTTCCGGGGCGACCAGATCAGCACACTCGTTCATCAGGGCAACGGCGTCGACCTTGCTCATTTCCAGGCGTGGTTGTTCGCTCTGCAGGCTCGACCAGTCGAGGATGTCGCCCACCAGCTGATTGAGGTGGCGACTGGCGAGCAGAATTTCTTCGAGGTAGTCGGTGTCTTGCTGCGTCTGCGGAACTTGCTGCATGCGCATCAGTTGAGCGAAGCCCTGAATCGCATTGAGGGGGGTGCGTAGCTCATGGCTCATGCTGGAAATGAACTGACTCTTTGCTCGGCTGGCTTCCTGGGCCTCGCGGCTGGCGCGCTGCAGTTGGGTGGCGCTGCGTTCCAGACGCTGGCCCATGGCCTCGACGTCATCGATGATGGCTTCGAGTTCGGTGATGGTGGTTGCCGGGCGTTTGGGTTTCCAGTTGCCCTCGCCAATCTCGCGAAGCATGGCGACGATGCCGCCAATGGGTTTGCGCAAGCGCTCGGTCAGTTCGCGGGCGCGGCCCCACATGAAGGCGAAGAACACCACGTAGAACAGCACCAGACCGCCGATCAACAGGTAACCGATATCGCGGTAGTGGCTGGCCAGTTCGTTGGTCTGGCTGAAGACTTCAGCCTCGTCAACCACGGTGAGCAGGTGCCAGCGGGTCGCTGGAATCGTTGACCAGGCCACCAGATGTGGACGGCCGTTGAGGCGGACGGAGAGCACGCCGTTGTCTTGGCGCGCAATGGCTTTGGCGAGGCCTTCGGTATCGGCACGTTTGCCCAGGTTGAAGTCTTCGGGTTTGAACAGCTCCGAGCTGATGGCCTCGTCGTAGGAGTGGGTGGTCAGCTCATCCAGGCCGAAGTCGTCTTCACCGGCCGGCGGCAGGGCCATTATGTTCAGCTCGTTGCTGACGATGACCCCATAACCGTCCCAGGGCACATCGAGGCTCTGGATGTGCTCGAGCAGTTTGCCGACGGTGATGTCCAGGCCCACCACACCTTCGAGGAAGTCGCCGCGCAGCACCGGCGCAACGGCCGAGAGCATCCAGCCCTGGCCGGCCGGGTCGAGGTAGACGTCGGTCCAGGCCACCTTGTGATCGGGGTTGTGCTTGGCGTCCGCCAGGTAATAGAAGTTGTAGTCTGGGATCACCATGTCGTGGGGATACTGGGCTGGCGTGTCGAACCAGGGATAGATGCGGTTGTAGCTGTCCCAGCTGTTGAAATAGATGCTGGCGACCAGCGGATTCTGCTGTACGGTTTCACGCATCAGCGGGTCGAGGGCGGCAAGGCGCGCGACTTTGAGCAGATCCTGTTTCTCCAGCGGCGTGGCGTTGGAGTAGAAGGACGCCGCGCCGCCGTCATCGCGAGGGCTGTAGCGCACGCCACTGGGAGTCACTGCCAGTTCTGCCGGGGCGACTGGCTGGTTGTCGTTCAGCGTTTCCTGGGCAAGGGATGCATAGGTGCTGGTGAGGCGGGCGACATGGCCGAGCTCACTCTCGACCAGGTGGGCTTCCTGGCTGGCGGCCGCCTGTAGATCGTTCAGGGCCGTCTCGCGCAGGTGGGTTATCTGCGCGTCGCGGATGGACACGTTGGTGATCAGGTAGACGCTGATCAGTACTGTCTCCACCAGAATCAGTGGGATCAGGGCCGTCTGTACGAAAGCGCGCCATATCCAGGTCCGAAGACTGACTCGAGAGCCGTTTTGCATGACGCGCGCTCCTGCTGGGCGAACGAAGTGATGTCTATATGATATCAAGGCTTTTCTTAAGTAAGGCTTAGCTAAAGGTAGTAGATATTGCGCAGGATCAAGCGCGCTGCATGGATGGGCGCTAGGGCGGGTGTCCGTTGGCTCAATGTTCTGTGCTAGGCTGGCCGGCCTTTTTCACAGCCCCAAGCGGAGCCTTTCATGTCCGAATTCAACTTCAGCCCCGATCTGTCCTCCGATGAAGGTCGCGTCAGCTACGGCATCGGTCGTCAACTCGGTGGTCAGTTGCGCGACAACCCGCCGCCGGGTGTCGATCTGCAGGCCATCCTCGCCGGTCTGACCGACGCCTTCACCGGCCAGGCCAGCCGCGTTTCCGAAGCCGAGCTGGGCGCCAGTTTCAAGGTGATCCGCGAAGTCATGCAGGCCGAAGCTGCCGCCAAGGCCGAAGCCGCCGCCGGTGAAGGTCGTGCCTACCTGGCCGAGAATGCCAAGCGTGACGGCATGAGCGTTCTGGCCTCTGGCCTGCAATACGAAGTGCTGGTGGCAGGCGAGGGCGCCAAGCCGTCGGCCGAGGATCAGGTACGTGTTCACTACCACGGTACGCTGATCGACGGCACCGTATTCGACAGCTCCTACGAGCGCGGCCAGCCGGCTGAATTCCCGGTCGGTGGCGTGATTGCAGGCTGGGTCGAGGCGCTGCAACTGATGAACACCGGCAGCAAGTGGCGCCTGCACGTGCCGAGCGAGCTGGCTTACGGCGCCCAGGGCGTCGGCAGCATCCCGCCGCACAGCGTGCTGGTATTTGATGTCGAGCTGCTCGACATTCTGTAAGCGTAATCGTTAGGGGGCGAGGCTGTTTTTGTCCTTCATCGCGGTGATGGTGGACGGGTGAAGCGTCGTCCACCCTACGCCCCGTTTGCGTTGCAGTGTCTAGGGTGGACAACGCTGTTTTTGTCCATCGCTGCGACAGCGGCGGGGCGGATGAACCGCTGCCAGTCTGCTTACATACAAAACGGCCCTTCTGCTGAGTAGAAGGGCCGTTTTGTTTTCAGGCCGGGCGCAAGGCTCTCGCGTAGCAGAAGAGAAACAGGCTGCGCACCAGCTCCTTGAGCACGCTGGGTTCGCTGGAGCTGAGTTCGTGCAGATCCAGGTCGCCCTGGTCGCGCAGCTCGTCCAGCGCTTCTTCTTCGAGCATGGCGCAGACTTCACCGGTTTCGCGGTTGAGGATGCGCAGGTAGGGATGCGGGCGGTCCAGCCAGGCATCGATCAGGTAGGTCATGGCAGGTCTCCTTGGCCGTCATTACGTAACTGAGAATAATTCCTATTACATAAATAGCAAGGGTTAATTGCGACCTTCTGTCGTTTGCGTGAATTCGCTGCGGGCGATGAAGAGGATTGTGGGAGGCGCTGCAGCCGCGACAGTCGCCGCGCAAGCGCCTCCCACAGGATCATCAGTGAGCGGGCGCGGCCTGCGCCTGTTGTTGCGCCTCGGCATCCGGCTTGGCCAGCAGGCTGTAGACACAGGGCAGGACGAACAGGGTGAACAGCGTGCCGACGCTCATGCCGGTGGCGATCACCAGGCCGATGTCGAAGCGACTCACCGCGCCGGCACCGGTGGCGAAGATCAGCGGCACCATGCCGAAGACCATGGCTGCGGTGGTCATCAGCACCGGACGCAGGCGAATGGCGGCGGCCTCTTCGATGGCTTCGCGTAGCGGCAGGCCCTTTTCGTGGCGCAGCTGGTTGGCGAACTCGACGATGAGGATGCCGTGCTTGCTGATCAGGCCGATCAGCGTCACCAGGCCCACCTGGGTGTAGATGTTCATGGTCGAGAAGCCGAGGAAGATCGGGATCAGTGCGCCGCAGATCGACAGCGGCACGGTCACCAGAATCACCAGCGGGTCGCGGAAGCTTTCGAACTGGGCCGCCAGCACCAGGAAGATGATCGCCAGGGCCAGGGCGAAGGTGACGAACAGCGCACTGCCTTCCTGGATGTACTGCCGCGAGGCACCAGCGTAGTCGAAGCTGTAGCCGCGTGGCGCTTCCTCACGTGCGATGGCGGTGATGGTGTCGATCGCGTCGCCCTGGCTGACTATGGCCACGCCTTCGATGATCGCCGAGTTGAGCTGCTGGAACTGCTTGAGCTTGGTCGGCCGCGCGCGGTCACTGATGCTGATCAGGGTGCCCAGCGGCACCATGACGCCGCTTTCGCTGCGCACGTAGTAGCTATCCAGCCAGCTCGGGTTCTCGCGATAGGCGCGCTCGACCTGGGCGATCACCTTGTAGCTGCGTCCGTCGATGGTGAAGCGGTTGATTTCGCCCTCGCCGAGCAGGCTGGCCAGGGTGGTGCCCAGGTCTTCCATGGACACCCCCATCTGCGCGGCCTTCTCGCGGTCGATGTCGACGACGATTTCCGGCTTGTCGAAGGCCAGGTCGATGTTGAGGAAGGCGAACTTGCCCGATTCCTGGGCGCGCGATTTGACTCGCTCAGCCACCTGCAGCAGCGACTCGTAGTCATTCGGCGTGTTGATCACGAACTGGAAGGGCAGGCCTTCACCGGTACCCGGCAGCGACGGCAGGTTGAAGCCGAAGATCTGCAGGCCGGGGATGTGGTTGAGCTTGGCCTGGACTTCGGGAAGGATCGCCATCTGCGTGCGCGTTCGTTCGTTCCAGGGCGTCAGCAGGAACCCCCCGATACCCGACTGCACGCCGTCGAAGCCGTTGATCTGGAACGACGAGTAGTACTCGGGGAAGGTCTTGAAGATCTCCACGAACTGGTCGGTGTAGGCGTTGACGTAATCGAGGTTGGTCGGCTGCGGTGCGTTGGCGAAGAGGAACACGATGCCCTGGTCTTCCTCGGGCGCCAGCTCGCTCTGGGTGAAGCTGAGCAGCACCGGGATCAGTGCCATGACGATCACGCCGAATACCACCACCACCGGACGGGTGTTGAGGGTGCCGTGCAGCATTTTCTGATAACGCTGCTTGAGTCGGTCGAAGATCAGGTCCAGGCGATGGGCCAGGCCCGAAGGGTTCTCCTCGTGGCGCAGCAGCTTGGCGCACATCATCGGCGACAGGGTCAGGGCGACGATGCCGGAGATGATCACCGCACCGGCCAGGGTCAGGGCGAACTCCTTGAACAGGGCGCCGGTCAGGCCTTCGAGGAAGCCGATAGGGGCATAGACCGCGGCCAGGGTGATGGTCATCGAGATCACCGGCACGGCGATCTCGCGCGCCCCCTCGATGGCGGCATCGAAGGGCGTCTTGCCTTCTTCGATATGGCGGTGGATGTTCTCCACCACGACGATGGCGTCGTCCACCACCAGGCCGATGGCCAGCACCATCGCCAGCAGGGTGAGCAGGTTGATGGAATAACCCATCAGCTGCATGAAGAACAGCACGCCGATCATCGACAGCGGGATGGTGATCACCGGGATCAACACCGAACGGAACGCACCGAGGAACAGGAAGACCACGACGATGACGATCAGCACCGCTTCGGCCAGGGTCTTCACCACTTCGTCGATGGACGCCTGGATGAATAGCGTGGCGTCGTAGGCGATGGCCACCTTGAGGTTCGGCGGCAGCTGCGCCTCCAGCTCCGGCAGGGCGTTGCGTACCTCCTTGATCACGTCCAGCGGGTTGGCGCTCGGCGTGCCCTTGATGGCGATGTACACCGAGGGAATGCCGTCGAACGAGCTGATCGAGTCGTAGTTGGCTGCGCCCATTTCCACGCGAGCGATGTCACGCACCAGCACGCGGGTGTCACCGAGCGTCTTGACCGGAATGGCGCCGAAGGCCTCGACCGATTTGAGGTCGGTGCTGGCGTTGATGCTGGTCACCACGTACTGGCCTTTCACTTCGCCCGCGGCGGAGAGGAAGTTGTACTTGCGCACCGCGCTGTTGAGGTCGCCGGCGGTGACGCCGTAGGCGGCCATCCTCACCGGGTCCAGCCACAGACGCATGGCGAACACCTGGTTGCCGAGAATCTGCGCCTCGGCCATGCCGGGCAGGGTGGCCAGCTTGGGCTGGATCACGCGCGACAGGTAGTCGGTGATCTGTGGGTTGGATAACTCGTCGCTGTAGAAGCTGACGTACATCAGCGCCGAGGCGTCGGCGGCCTCTTTCGACAGCACCGGGTCTTCGGCGTCCTGCGGCAGCTGGTTCTTGACCTCGTTGGCCTTGGCCAGCAGCTCGGTGAACAGGCGGTCGCTGTTGGCGCCGATGCGTGCGTAGATGGAGATGGTGGACAGGTTCTGCTGGCTCGACGAGGTCATGTAGTCGATGCCTTCGGCGCTGGCCAGGCTCTGTTGCAGCGGCTGGGTGATATAGCCCTGGATGGTCTCGGCGTTGGCCCCGGGATAGGCGGTGGTCACCGTGATCAGGGCGTTCTCCATCTGCGGGTACTGGCGGATGGTCAGCTTGCTGAACGCCTGGAAGCCGAGCAGGACGATCAGCAGGCTGACCACGGTGGCCAGCACCGGACGGCGGATGAAGGGATCGGTAAAAGCCATGGAAATTTCCTTGGCCGCCCTGCGGCGGCCTGTCTATCAGCAGTTGCGCGCGTTTTGCTCCCCTCTCCCATTTATGGAGGAGGGGCTGGGGGAGAGGGCCGGAAGCACCAGGTAATGGCCCGTTTCCCCTCTCCCTGACCCTCTCCCCTGAGGGGCGAGGGGACTAATCGCGCTTGGTCGACGCTTAGTTGAACAACATTACAACTGGACGCGAACGTTACTGCGTGGCGTCGGCCGCTTCGTCTGTTTCGAGCTGCAGCGCCGGGTCGGCGACGATGACGACGTGGGCACCGTTGTCCAGCTTGAGCTGGCCGGAGGTGACCACCTGCTCGCCGGCCTTCAGGCCCTTGCTGATCACCACGCGGCCGGCACGGCGCTCGCCGGTCTCGACGAAGCGCCGCTCGACGGTCAACTGGGCCGTGCCTTTTTCGTCCTTGACCGTCTTGCCGTCCTCGCCCTGCTTTTCCGTCACCACGTACACCGAGTTGCCATAGAGGGTGTAGGTGATGGCGGTTTCCGGCACCACGATCTGCGGTCGGTCATCGGGCAGCAGCACCTCCAGGTTGGCGAACATGCCGGGCAGCAGCTTCTCGTCCGGGTTGCTCAGGGTGGCGCGCACCTGCAGGTTGCGGGTCTCGTTTTCCACCTTGGGGTTGATCGCGGCGATGCGGCCTTCGAACTGCTCGTCGGGGTAGGCGGCGACGCTCAGGCGCACCGGCTGGCCGACCTGAAGCTGCGGCGCGCGCTGCTCCGGCAGGAAGAAGTCGACGTGCAGGTGCGACAGGTCCTGCAAGGTGGCGATGGTGGCGCCCGGCGAGAGGTAGTCGCCGGTGTCTACCTGGCGAATGCCGATGGTGCCGGCGAAGGGCGCGTTGATGCGCTTCTTGTCCAGTTGCGCCTTGAGTTGGGCAGCGCTGGCCGTGGCTTTTTGCAGGGCCGAGGCCAGGCGATCGAACTCGCTCTTGGAAATGTTCGAGCGGCTGACCAGGCTGCGCCCGCGCTCATACTCGATCTGCGCCAGGCTGCGCTCGGCTTCGGCGGTGGCCAGGCTGGCGCGTTCCACTTCGCTGTCGAGCTGGATCAGCGCTTGACCCTGGGTCACCTTTTGCCCCGACTCGAACATCACCTCGCGCACGATACCTTCGACCTCTGCGGCCAGATCCACGCCCTGAAACGCCTTGAGCGTGCCGATGGCTGGCAGGCGGCTCTGCCATGGCTGCTCTTCGGCATGCGCGGCAGAAACGCTGATGGCCGGCTGCGGGGCCGAGAACATCTGGATCTGCTGGTAGATGGAGAAGCCTTTATAGCCGGCGAGAGCGAGTACCACGACGAGTACCACGCCGAGCATGATGAGCATGCGACGGAGCAACATATTCCGTTTCCTTGGCAAGCGGGAGGGGCCTGGGAATAGGCAAGAGAGGAACCTTAGTGCCAGTTGCAGTCGCTGTCAAAGCGCCTTGTGTGCCTCAGCCTTACCGCCTGCCCGGCGCCTCCCTGTGCCGGCTGGCCAATGGGCTCAGGAGCCCAGACGACGGGTGACTTCGCCCAGTTCTCCGGACATCTCGTGCAGATTGCGGCTGGCCAGTTGCGTGCGTTCGACGTTGTCCTGATTGGCGCTGGCGATGGCCGTCAGCTCGGTGAGGTTGCGCGAGATATCCTCGGCCACCGACGTTTGCTCTTCGGCGGCGGTGGCGATTTGCTGGTTCATGTCGCGGATCGCTTCCACCGCTTCGGTGATGCGCTGCAGCATGGCACCTGCTTCGGTGACCTGGGTGACCCCCTGTTCGCTGCGCTGCTGGCCGCTTTCGATGGCGCGCACGGCATTGAGGGCGCCCATTTGCACGGTGTCGATGATCTGATTGATCTCCGCGGTGGACTCGGCCGTGCGCTGCGCCAGATGACGCACCTCATCGGCGACCACGGCGAAGCCTCGGCCTTGCTCGCCGGCGCGGGCAGCTTCGATGGCCGCGTTGAGGGCTAGCAGGTTGGTCTGCTCGGCAATCCCACGGATCACTTCGAGCACCTTGCCGATACGGCCGCTGTCGCTTTCCAGGCGACGGATCACTTCGGCGGTATTGGCGATCTCGCCGCGAATGTCGGTGATGGTGGCGATGGTCGACTGCATCACCGCACCGCCCTGGCGTGCAGAGTCGTCGGCATCGTTGGCGGCGTGGGCGGCATCGGCGGCGTGACGGGCCACTTCCTGAGCAGTGGCGGACATCTCGTGCATGGCCGTGGCGACCTGGTCGGTACGTTCGAACTGCTCGCTGACGCCTTCGGTCATGCGCGAGGCGATGGCGTTCAGCTCGCTGCTGGCGTTGTCGAGATTCTGCGTGCTGTGGTGCAGGCGCTCGCTGGTGCTGGCGAGAAAGTCACGCAACTTGTTGGCGGCGCGAGCGAGCAGGCCCAGTTCATCCTGGCGGGTGCTCTCCACGCGTTGACCGAACTGGCCATGGCTGAGCTGATCGACGTGACCGATCAGGTGGCGAATGGGGATGATCAGGTTGCGGTTGACCAGCCACAGGCTGAACACGGCGATGACCAGCGCGGCGCAGAGCATCACGATGGTGCCGCCAAGAATGGTGCGAGCGGCGTTGGCGTTGATCTGCTCGGCCTGGCTCAGGCTGTTTTGCCGCAGTTGCTCGACCAGTGCCGTCATCTGCTCGCTGGCGTCGCGGTCGATACCTTTTACCGCCGCGTCGCCGGCCTTGGCATCGGCGCCAGCGGCGACGAAGGCATCCCGGCCTTTGCGATAGTTGGCACCGAGGGCCCGGTGTTCGCTGCGCAGGCGCTCGACCTGCTGTTTCAGGGCAGGGTCGGCAGCGGCTACCTGAGCCAGTTTGCCGAGGGTGTCCTGCACCTTGCGCTCCTGTTCTTCGAACTGACTCCAGTAGCGCTGCAGGTTGGCGCTGTCCTGGCCTCGCAGCAGAACGTTCTTCCACTCCTGTACCTGGATCTTGAACTCCACATTGGCCGCGTCGATCAGGCGTGAGGATTCCACCGGGCCGTCGAGCAGGCCGCGATAGGACTGAATGCCGCTGGAGAGAAAGCTGAAGCAGGCCAGGGCGGTGACCAGGATCAGCGCCAGGCTGCCACCGAGCAGGGTGAGAATCTGCGCGCGCAGGGATTTTTGCAGGAACATGATGAGGTGCCTCGGAGGTCAGGCGGAGCGGGACATATTCAGCGTAGTTGGCAAATGTTGCAGATTTGTGAAATGTCTAGATGAGTTGTCGCAGTGCTGATGAGTCAGAGAGCAGTAGAAGATTCTGATGCTTGAATGATTGCGCAATCATCTTAATCTGGCTCGGGTTGTCCATTTTCGGCGGCCCAGAGGGTGCCGAGTTCATCACGAGGAAGACGTCATGACTGATCACGCCACCCTACGCGCCGACGACGATCGCATTGCCTGGCTGAGCCTGCGTTCGGTAGCCCTGCCACTGGCCAACCCGATCAGCGATGCCAAGGTACTCACCGGCCGGCAGAAGCCGATGACCGAGATCGCCATCCTGATCGCCGAGATCGAAACCCGTGACGGTCATCGTGGCCTGGGCTTCAGCTATTCCAAGCGCGCTGGTGGCCCCGGCCAGTTCGCCCATGCTGTGGAAGTGGCGCCGAACCTGATCGGCGAGAACCCCAGCGATATCGCCAAGCTCTGGGACAAGCTGTGCTGGGCCGGCGCCTCGGTTGGTCGTAGCGGCCTGGCGACCCAGGCCATCGGCGCCTTCGACGTCGCCCTGTGGGACCTCAAGGCACGTCGCGCCGGGCTGTCGCTGGCGCGCCTGCTCGGCAGCCACCGCGATTCGGTGCGTTGCTACAACACCTCCGGCGGCTTCCTGCATACGCCGCTTGAGCAACTGCTGAAGAACACCGACCTCTCCCGCGAAAAGGGTATCGGCGGCATCAAGCTCAAGGTCGGCCAGCCCGACTGGGCGCTGGATATTCACCGCGTCAGCAGGGTGCGTGAACACCTGGGCGAGAGCTTCGCGCTGATGGTCGATGCCAACCAGCAGTGGGATCGGGCGACCGCGCGGCGCATGTGTCGGCGTCTGGAGCCCTTCGACCTGATCTGGATCGAGGAGCCGCTGGACTGCTACGACGCCGAGGGTCACGCCGAGTTGGCGCGCCTGTTCGATACACCGATCGCCACCGGCGAGATGCTCACCAGCCCGGCCGAGCACTGGGAGTTCATCCGCCAGCGCGGTGCCGACTTCCTCATGCCGGATGCGCCACGCCTCGGTGGCATCACGCCTTACCTGCGCGTGCAGACCCTGGCCGAGCAGGCCGGCATGACCCTGGCGCCACACTTCGCCATGGAGCTGCACGTGCACCTGGCCGCCAGCCATACGCGTGAGCCCTGGGTCGAGCATTTCGAGTGGCTGGAGCCGCTGTTCAACGAGCGCCTGGAAATCCGTGACGGGCGCATGCTGGTGCCGACCCGTCCGGGGCTTGGCCTGAGCCTGAGCGAACAGGTCGCCGGTTGGACGGTGCAGCAGGCGGAAGTTGGCAAGCGCGCCTGATCATGCCGGACAGAGGGGGCGCCAAATGTTCTGGCGTCCCTCCTCTGGTTGAACGTGCTCGAATGCTTGCTACAAACAAGCTGGACCTCGAATCGGAGATCCTGTCAGCGAGTGAGCGCCAGAGAGGTGATCTTGTAATCGTCCTCATCTGAGCCCGAAATCGACTTCAGTGTCATGGCTATACCGAGATCCTCGATGAAGGCCTGAGTGGTCCGGTAGTCTCCTTGACTGCACTCGAGTTCGATGGCGTCTCCAGAGAGCGATTCGAATACTTGGCGGGCAGGAAAGCGGCCTCCTACCTTGCATTCCAGAAAGGCCTCCGAGGCTTCGTCTTGGGGCGTTTTGGGAACGTACTCTCTACGCATTCTTGCGCTCAAGATTTGGCCAGTGCTCCAGCTTGCAGGGATCACAGCGTCCAGCTCTTGAGTCACGAGTACGTTGTTGACACCTATGCCGTTCATCTTTGCTTTCAGTTGGATCAGGTCTGCTATGACGAGGCGGTCTACATGAAATGTCTTGCTGTAAGTTTCCGTCTTTCTCAATAGCGAGCCTTCAGCATCGAGTGCTATCGATACTGTAGAGGTTTTGTTTGTACCTTTTTTCGTCGATGTATACGTATAGCGCAAGGACTTGAACTTGGGTTGCAGGAGAGGAGAGTCAATTGTTTTGGTCAGGTTTACCGGTAACGACACACTGTCTATTGCGGTATCAGGCACTTCCTGGGGATAGTCAGCCGCTGGAATGTCCGGGCGCAATTCTGCGATGGTTGCGGCATCGACGGCTCCTTGCAGGGAGCAGGTGATACGGGTTCGGGAACTCTGCCCACTTACTGGCTCGATCAGCAGCACTCGCTCCAATCGCTTGGTTCCAGGGGCTCCGGGAATTGGCGGTACCATCTGCCAGCGATTGCCATCTTTGATTTCGCTACGAACGTAAGTCGTGCCAAGTAGTTGCAAGCGTTCGGGGTGTTCCATCAGTTTGCCGAGATTTTGCGCGATTTCCTTTGCGCTGCCTTCTGCGATGAAGCCCCAGAATAAGTAGTACCCCATGGTTCCGAGGTCAGAGCTTTCGTCTGAGTAGGACAGCAGCTTTATGCCGGCGACCTCTGGCGCATTGCGCACTGGGACAGAGTTCTCCGAGCGACGGGCTCGGTTTTCAACTGCAATCCAGGCAACCTCGCCTGCAAGCTTGAGTGGTACGTATTGTTCCCAGGCATTGCTGTGGGCTTGAATGCTTGAGAAGAAGCTGGCGTCACAGTGGGTGAATGCTTTGAGCGTATCGGACAGCTCGTTATCGCTGGCATGTACGGTGAGGGACAGCAGCAGGCTTGAGGCAAGAAGAGTAGTGCGGTTTGCGAGTTTCATCGAACAGACTTTCCATATCTTCGATTGGGAGCGTTTTTACTCTGGCGGCATTATCCGATGCTGCCTGTTTCCAAACAACACGGCCTGTTCCGGTTATCTGCGTGTGGGGCGTCATCGTCTGGGGGCGATGCAAGGCTAAAACAGTAGGCCGCACTAGCGGTCCACTGTTTTCATGAAACATGTCAGGTACGCAGGATCTCGTTGATCGCACTGGGCTTGGGACGCAGCGCACTGAATACCTGCCAGAGCACGAACACCACTGCCATGCCGAGGAAGGTGCCGGCGATGGGGTTGGTGAAGAAGTCGGCGAAGCTGCCGTCCGACAGCATCAGGCCCCGGCGCAGGTTGGTTTCCGCCATCGGCCCGAGGATGAAGCCGATGATGAATGGCGCCGCCGGCATGCCCGCCTTGACGAAGCCGTAGCCGAGCAGGCCGAACAGCAGGATCGACCAGACGTCGAACAGGCGGCTGGACAGACCGAAGGCACCGACCACGCAGAGCACCAGGATGATTGGCAGGAGGATGTGCTTGGGTACGTCGAGCAGCTTGATGAACAGGCGCAGGCCGTAGAACTCCATGAACAGCATCATGCAGGTGGCGACGATCAGCGCGGCGAAGATGGTGTACACCAGCGGCCCCTGGCTGATGAACAGCAGCGGGCCGGGCTGGATGCCGTGGATCAAAAAACCGCCGAGCATGATCGCGGTGACGGTGTCGCCGGGAATGCCCAGGGTCATCAGCGGCATCATGGCGCCGCCGATACCGGCGTTGTTGGCCGTTTCGCTGGCGACCACGCCGCCGATGTTGCCCTTGCCATAGGTGTGGCCGTCCTTGGCGCGCTTCTTGGCGATGATGTAGGACACCAGGTTGGAGGTGCCGGCGCCGATGCCCGGGAGGATGCCGATACCCAGGCCGATCAGGCCGGAGCGACCGGCGTTGGGCAGCTGCTCGCGGAACTCCTTGAGCGAGAAACCGAAGCCCTTGATGTTCTTCATGCTCACCGATCGGGCCTTGCCCTGCACGGCATGGCGACCGGTTTCGGCCAGCTTGATGATCTCGGCGACGGCGAACATGCCGATCATCACCGTGAGCATGGAGAAGCCGCCATTGAGCTCGCTGACGCCGAAGGTGAAGCGGCGCACGGCCTCTACCGGGGCGATGCCCACGGTGGACACGGCGATGCCCAGCGCACCGGCGAACAGGCCCTTGACCATGGACCCGGCCGACAGGGTGGCGATCAGGGTCAGGGAGAATATGGCGATGGCGAAGTACTCATGCGGACCGAAGCTCAGGGCGACCTTGGCCAGCTGCGGGGCGATGAACATCAGCGCGACGATGCTGAAGATGGTGCCGAGAAAGGAAAACACGATGCCGACGCCGAGAGCCTTGACCCCGTGGCCCTGTTCCATCAGCGGGCCGCCATCGAACACCGTGGCGATGGAGGAGGGCGTACCCGGAATCTTCAGCAGGATCGCCGAGATCAAACCTCCGGACGTGGCGCCGATGAACAGCGCCACCAGTAGCGACAGGCCCGCCTGCGGGCCCATGGTGAAGGTCAGCGGCAGGCACAGCGCCACGGCCATGGTGGCCGACAGGCCGGGCACGGCGCCGAAGACGATGCCCATGGCCACACCGACGGCCATCAGCATCAGAATGTGCAATGAGAAGACGGCACCGAAGCCTTGCTGTAGTAATTCGAGCATGGTCGATCCTCAGAGGAAGTTGTTCAGCAGACCAGCGGGCAGCAACAGGTCGAAGGCCTCGCGGAACAGCAGGAAGATGAGCGCAGAGCAGGTGACGGCGATCAACAGGTAGGTCAGGTGCCTGGCTTTCTGGTTCGCCGGGGTCAGCACGAGGAACTGCAGATACAGGTAAACCACGGTCATGATCGGGAAGCCCACAGGGCCGAGCAGGGCCATGTAGCCGAGGATCAGGCCAAGTGTCTTGATGACGGTCTTCGGTTCGACGACATCGGCGCTCGGCTCTTCGGCGTCTGCCGTTGCCGGGCTTGCGGGTTCGGTCGCCGCCTTGGGTCTGGCAAAGGCGCTGACCAGCTGCATCACGCCCAGTAGAGACAGCAGTCCGGCCAGCAGCTTGGGCACGGTGGCCGCATCGACGCCGTCATGCCCGGGCAACTGCTGCGCCGCGAGCAGGTAGGCAAGGCTCGCACCGAGCATGGCGATGCCGATGATCAGTTCTTTCTTGTTGAGGGTGTTCATCGCGTACCTCGATGTTCTGAGGTGCAGCGCCGGCCCAAGTCGATCGGGCCGGCGCTGCGTTGTGGCTTACTTGGCCTTGCGCAGCTCATCCTTGAACTGCATGAAGTCTTCGCGGGTCTTGGCCAGAATCTGCTTGGCCTCTTCGGTGCCGAAGAAGGCGACTGGCTGTTTGAATTTCTTCAGGTCTTCGGCGTAGCCGGGCTGCTCGGTGATCTGCTTCATGATGGCGGACATCTTTTCCACGATCGCCGGATCGGTGCCTTTCGGGAAGGCCACGACGTAAGGCTTGTCCATGGTGATATCCAGGCCCTGCTCCTTGAGGGTCGGTACATCGCCAATCATGGGGTTGCGCTCGGCGTTAGGCTGGCCCAGTGCGACCATCTGCCCACCCTGAACGTAGTCCTGTACCGAACCATAGGTGATGGCGCCCATGTCCAGGCGGCCGCCGAGCATGCCGACCACGCGGTCGGAGACGGTGCCGCCGTCGACCATCTTCAGCTTGGCGCCGGTGAGTTTCTCCAGCATCAGGCCTTGCAGGTGGGAGAAGCTGCCCATCTCGGTGCCGTAGGTGATGCTGCCCGGGTTGGCTTTGGACTTGTCGACCAGGTCTTTCATGCTGGTCACGCCGGACTGTTTGGAGGCGACGAACACGGTGCTCTTGTCGACGCCGGCGATGCAGGCGACGTCGAAGGTATTGAAGCTGTCTTCGGTCAGACCGGCGACTTCGTTGACGATCAGTTGGCCCGGGTGGGTGAAAAGGATGGTGTTGCCATCCGCTGCTGCGCCCTTGACCTGCTCGGCCGCCAGGGTGCCACCGCCGCCTGCGACGTTGGTCACCACCATGGTCTTGCCGGTGATCTCGTTGAAGTACTTGGCCATCATGCGGGCATTGAAATCTGTGTCACCGCCAGGGTTGGCGATCACCACCACCTGGATCGGCCGCGTCGGCCATTTGACCTCATCGGCGAACGTGGCAGCGCTGCTGACCAGGGCACCGATACCGACGACAGCGGAAAGGAGGGAGGCGCGGAATGTTTTTTTCATTGGAATACTCCGGTTGGGATGAAAGCCGCGCGAGTCAGTCGCGGCCGAGGCTGGGACGTTTCGGGTGATATTGCCAACCCGGAACCAGGTACTGCATGGCCATGGCGTCGTCACGCGCGCCGCTTGCCACCTTCTTGTAAAGCTCGTGAGCGGCCATGATCCGCTCCATGTCCGGCTCGATACCGAGGCCGGGCCTGTCGGCAACCTGTACCTGGCCAGCGCTGATCTGCAGCGGCTCGCGGGTCAGGCGCTCTTCGCCTTCCTGCCAGATCCAGTGGGTGTCGATGGCCGTGACGCGGCCCGGTACGGCAGCGGCGGCATGGGTGAACATGGCCAGGGAAATGTCGAAATGGTTGTTCGAATGCGAACCCCAGGTCAGGCCGAATTCTTCGCACACCTGGCCGAGGCGCACGGCGCCCTGCATGGTCCAGAAGTGTGGGTCGGCCAGCGGAATGTCGACGGCTTCCAGGCGCAGCGAGTGGCCCATCTGCCGCCAGTCGGTGGCGACCATGTTGGTAGCGGTGGGAATGCCGGTGGCGCGCTTGAACTCGGCCATCACCTCGCGGCCCGAGTAGCCGTTTTCCGGGCCGCAGGGGTCTTCGGCGTAGGCCAATACATGACCTTGGCCCTGGCACAGGGCGATAGCCTCGTCCAGCGACCAGGCGCCATTGGGGTCGAGGGTGACGCGCGCATTGGGGAAGCGCGCCTTGATTGCACGGATCGCGTCCATTTCCTCGGCACCGCGCATCACGCCGCCCTTGAGCTTGAAGTCGTTGAAGCCATAGCGCGCATGCGCGGCTTCGGCCAGGCGAGCGATGGCCGCGGGCGTCAGCGCGGCCTGGTGGCGCAGGTGATACCAGTCATCGTGCGAGCCCTTGCCGGCGAGGTAGGGTAGGTCGGTACGCTGGCGCTCACCTATATAGAAGAGGTAAGCGAGCATCGGCACGCTGTCGCGCTGCTGGCCGCTGCCGAGCAGTTCGGCCACCGGCACGTCGAGATGCTGGCCGAGCAGGTCGAGCAGGGCGGCTTCGACCGCAGTGATCACGTTGTCCAGGCGCAGGTTGATTTCGTGCGGTTGCTTGAGCACCCGTGCTTCGGATTCGGACGTGACCTGATGCTGGGTGGTCTGTGGCCCCTTGGCCGGCCCCGCGATGGCCTGGCGCAGGCGATTGAGCACGTGGTTGTAGCGGCCGACCGATTGGCCGATCACCAGCTCGCGACAGCGCTCCAACGCCTGGCGGATACCTTCGCCACCAGGGACTTCGCCACAACCGGTGCGGCCTGCATTGTCCTTGAGCAGCACCAGGTTGCGGGTGAAGTAGGGGGCATGGGCGCCGCACAGGTTGAGCAGCATGCTGTCATGTCCGGCGACCGGGATGACTTGCATGTCGACTATCTGAGGGGTGTTGGACATCTTGGCAGGGGCTCCGGACTTGGTGCGGCCCTCGGCCGCAATGGCGAAGGGACGGTTCAGCCGTGCACCGGGATCAGCAGGCGATCCAGGCGGCAGCAGACAAGAGCGGGGGCGAAGCCGGCAACGAAGCTCGCGCAAGCGGCGTTGTCCTGACCAAAGCTGGCAACGCGGCAATGCAGTACGCGGCGAGAGCAGGTGGTGGCAGTGAAGGTCTGTGACATGACCTGGGCCTCGTTTGTTTTTATTGGAATGTCATAGGTTGTCGTATGACTTGGTGAAATTAGTACCAGCCTGTTCCTGGCCTGTCAACGCCGCTCATGAATGATGATGATTGCGCTGGCATATTTTCTGGCGTCATGATGGGGCCTGCTCTACGCTGAGCTTTGGCGCTGCGGGGTGGTTTTGCGGGCGGGCTTGGCCGCAGCGAAAAGACTGCGACGAACGGACGATAGAAAAACTGGTGTTTTTTTTGTTGTTGTACGATAACGTATCTCTACAGCTGCGGCTGACGCCATTCCTCACAACTCGCTTTACAGGGTGTTCGCATAATGAATCCACAAGAACTTAAGTCCATCCTCTCCTCTGGTCTGCTGTCTTTCCCGGTGACCGACTTCGATGCTGCCGGTGATTTCAACCCGGCGGGCTACGTGCGCCGTCTCGAGTGGCTGGCGCCTTATGGTGCTTCCGCCCTGTTCGCCGCCGGTGGTACTGGCGAGTTCTTCTCCCTGGCGCCGGACGAGTACAGCGCCGTGATCAAGACCGCCGTAGATACCTGCGAGAAGTCCGTACCTATCCTGGCCGGCGTGGGTGGCCCGACCCGCGTTGCCATCCAGATGGCACAGGAAGCCGAGCGCCTCGGCGCCAAGGGCCTGCTGCTGCTGCCGCACTACCTGACCGAAGCCTCGCAGGACGGTGTTGCCGCTCACGTCGAGCAGGTGTGCAAGTCGGTGAACATCGGCGTGGTGATCTACAACCGTAACGTCTGCCGCCTCAACGCCAACCTGCTGGAGCAACTGGCCGAGCGTTGCCCGAACCTGATCGGCTACAAGGACGGCCTGGGTGACATCGAGCTGATGGTGTCGATCCGTCGCCGCCTGGGCGAGCGCCTGACCTACCTCGGCGGCCTGCCGACCGCCGAAGTCTATGCCGCTGCCTACAGGGCGCTGGGTGTACCGGTGTATTCCTCCGCCGTGTTCAACTTCATCCCGAAAACCGCCATGGCGTTCTACCGCGCCATCGCTGCGGAAGATCACGCCACCGTTGGCAAGCTGATCGACGATTTCTTCCTGCCGTACCTGGACATCCGCAACCGCAAGGCCGGTTATGCGGTGAGCATCGTCAAGGCCGGCGCCAAGATCGTCGGTTACGATGCCGGCCCGGTACGTGCACCGCTGACCGATCTGCTGCCGGACGAATACGAAGCCCTGGCCAAGCTGATCGAAGCCCAAGGCGCGCAGTAACAGCGCAGATAGCCGCTCGCCTCGGCGAGCGGCGCAGTCGCGCCCCGGCAGGCCGGGCGCGACATGGTTGCACCATTGTCGAACCCGCATAAGAACAACAGGGTAACGCTCATGACTTCACAGAATCCTGCCGCTGTCGGCACTCCGCTGATCACCGAGCTGCAAGTCGTGCCGGTCGCCGGCCACGACAGCATGCTGCTCAACCTGAGCGGTGCCCACGGCCCTTACTTCACCCGCAACATCCTCATTCTCAAGGACAGCGCCGGCCACGTCGGTGTCGGCGAAGTCCCCGGCGGCGAGGGCATTCGCCAGACCCTCGAAGACGCCCGCTCGATTCTCGTCGGCCAGCCGGTCGGCAATTACAACGCGCTGCTCAACCAGGTGCGCCGTGCCTTCGCCGACCGCGATTCCGGCGGCCGTGGCCTGCAGACCTTCGACCTGCGCATCACCATCCATGCCGTCACCGCGCTGGAGTCGGCGCTGCTCGATTTGCTCGGCCAGCACCTCGGTGTGCCGGTGGCGGCCCTGCTTGGCGAAGGCCAGCAGCGCGATGCGGTGGAAATGCTCGGCTATCTGTTCTTCGTCGGTGACAAGGACAAGACCGATCTCGGCTACCGCGATGAGCGCGACGCCGACGACACCTGGGAGCGTGTGCGCAATCAGACCGCGTTGACCCCGGAAACCATCGTCCGCCAGGCCGAGGCCGCGCATGCGCGCTATGGCTTCAACGACTTCAAACTCAAGGGCGGTGTGCTGCATGGTGAGGCCGAGGTCGAGGCGATTCGTGCCCTGGCTGCGCGTTTCCCGAATGCCCGCGTGACCCTCGACCCCAATGGCGGTTGGTCGCTGGATCAGGCCATCGCCCTGTGCCGCGACCTGCATGGTGTACTGGCCTATGCCGAAGACCCGTGCGGCGCCGAGAACGGCTACAGCGGCCGTGAGGTGATGGCCGAGTTCCGCCGCGCCACCGGCCTGCCGACCGCGACCAACATGATCGCCACCGACTGGCGGCAGATGGGCCACACCATTTCCCTGCAATCGGTGGACATCCCGCTGGCCGATCCGCACTTCTGGACCATGGCCGGCTCCGTGCGCGTGGCGCAGATGTGCAACGACTGGGGCCTGACGTGGGGCTCGCACTCGAACAACCACTTCGACATTTCCCTGGCCATGTTCACCCATGTCGCCGCCGCAGCGCCGGGGCGAGTCACCGCCATCGACACCCACTGGATCTGGCAGGACGGTCAGTACCTGACGCGCAACCCGCTGCGCATCGAAGGTGGCCTGGTGCAGGTGCCGAAGACGCCGGGGCTCGGCGTCGAGTTGGACTGGGACGCGCTGGCCAAGGCGCACGAGCTGTACCAGGCCAAGGGCCTGGGCGCGCGTGACGATGCGATTGCCATGCAGTACCTGATCCCTGGTTGGACCTTCAATAACAAGAAGCCCTGCCTGGTACGGTGATCCAGCGGCCCGGTGCTGTGCATCGGGCCTGTCGTTTCCATACGTGAGTCTTACCGATGCCGGACGCCAAACCAGGTCGGGTGCGCTACCGCATTCTGCTGATGCTGTTTCTGGTCACCACCATCACCTTCGCCGATCGCTCCAGTCTCTCCGTCGCCGGTTCGGCGATGCAGGCCGGCCTGGGCATCGACGCGGTGACGCTCGGCTACATCTTCTCGGCGTTCGGCTGGGCCTATGTGATCGGGCAGATTCCCGGCGGTTGGCTGTTCGACCGCTTCGGCACCAAGCCGGTGTATACCCTGGCGCTGTTCATCTGGTCGACGCTGACTCTGCTGCAGGGCTTCGTCGGCTGGCTGCCGGGCACCTGGGCGGTGACCTCGATGTTCCTCCTGCGCTTGCTGGTGGGCTTTGCCAGTGCGCCGTGCTTTCCCGGCAATGCGCGGATCACCGCTTCCTGGTTTCCCACGTCCGAGCGCGCCACCGCCACGGCCATCTCCAGCTCGGCGCAGTACGCCGCCACAGCGCTGTTCGCGCCGCTGATGGGCTGGGTGGTGCAGACGATGGGCTGGCAAGCGGTGTTCATCGTGCTCGGTTGTCTCGGCCTGGCGCTGTCGCTCGTCTGGCTCAAGCAACTGCACGGCCCGCGTCAGCACCCGCGCATCGGCGCGTCCGAACTGGCGCACCTGGAACAGGGCGGGGCGTTGATCGACCTGGAAGGGCAGCGCGGTGGTAGCGGCGGTTCGCAGTGGCGTTACCTGGGGCTGCTGCTGCGCCAGCGCACCATGATCGGCATCTACCTTGGCCAGTACTGCAACAACGCCATTACCTACTTCTTTCTCACCTGGTTCCCCGTGTATCTGGTGCAGGCGCGCGGCATGAGCATTCTCGGCGCCGGTTTCGCCGCTGCGCTGCCGGCCATCAGTGGCTGCATCGGTGGTGTGCTCGGCGGGCTGCTGTCCGACGGCATGTTGCGTCGCGGCCATTCGCTGACCCTGGCGCGCAAGCTGCCGATGGTGCTCGGCCTGCTGCTGTCGAGCGCGGTGGTGCTGTGCATCTTCGTCGACAGTGATACGGCCGTGGTGGCGCTGATGGCCCTGGCCTTCTTCGGCAAGGGCCTCGGTTCGCTGGGCTGGACGCTGGTGGCCGACACCTCGCCACGGCAGATCCTCGGCCTGTCTGGGGGGCTGTTCAACACCTTTGGCAATCTGGCGGCAGTGACCACGCCGATCATCATTGGCTACCTGGTCAGCCATAGCGGTTCTTTCGATGGGGCATTGGTCTACGTTGGCCTCAATGCCCTGCTGGCGGTGGTCAGCTTCGGTCTGATCGTCGGCCAAATTCGCAGGGTCGAACTGGGCGAGGGCCCCTCTGGCGCCTCGTCCGGCTCGGCATCCTGAACGCATGACAGGAGCAAGCAGCATGCAGTTGATTCCCCATCAGGATTCGCCCCGTTACATTCGCCTGCACCCGAGCGACAACGTCGGCGTGGTGGTCAATGACCAGGGCGTGGCCGCAGGTGGCCAGTTCGACGACGGCCTGACGGCTATTGAAGGCATTCCACAGAGTCACAAGGTAGCGCTGCTCGACATCGCCGAAGGTGGTGAGGTGGTGCGTTATGGCGAGGTGATCGGCTATGCGCTCACCCCTATCGCCGCCGGCAGCTGGGTCACCGAACAGGTGCTGCGCATGCCCGAACCGCCGGTGCTGGACAACCTGCCCAAGGCGACCATCCAGGCCGCGCCGGGCGAGCCGCTGGACGGCTACAGCTTCGAAGGCTTCCGCAACCCGGACGGCAGCGTCGGCACACGTAACATCCTCGGTGTGACCACCACCGTGCAGTGCGTGGTCGGCGTGCTCGATCATGTGGTCGAGCGCGTGCGCAAGGAAGTGCTGCCCAACTACCCCAACGTCGATGACGTGGTGGCGTTGTCGCACAGCTACGGCTGCGGCGTGGCGATCAACGCGCCGGACGCCGTGGTGCCGATTCGCACCCTGTACAACATCAGCCGCAACCCCAACCTCGGCGGCCAGGCGCTGGTGATCAGCCTCGGTTGCGAGAAGCTGCAGGCCAGCCAGTTGATGGATGGCGATCAGCTCACCAACGGCATGGACGAGGAAGACTGGCTGTTCCGCCTGCAGGATTCCGGCACCGGTTTCAGCGGCATGGTCGAGCAGATCATGGGCATGATCGAGGCGCGCCTGAAGGTGCTCGATCAGCGCCGCCGCGAGACCGTGCCGGCCTCCGAACTGGTGGTCGGCATGCAGTGCGGCGGCAGCGACGCCTTCTCCGGTATTACCGCGAACCCGGCGCTCGGCGTGGCTGCCGACCTGCTGGTACGCGCCGGCGCCACGGTGATGTTCTCCGAGAACACCGAGGTGCGTGACGGTATTCACCTGCTCACACCGCGCACCGCCAGCGTCGAAGTCGCCGACGCACTGATCCGCGAGATGGACTGGTACGACCGCTACCTGCAGCGCGGCATGGCCGACCGCAGCGCCAACACCACGCCGGGCAACAAGAAGGGCGGGCTGAACAACATCGTCGAAAAGGCCATGGGCTCCATCGCCAAGTCCGGCAACAGCGCCATCGCGGGGGTGGTCGCGCCGGGCGAGCGCATTCGTGGCAAGGGCCTGTGGTTCTGCGCCACACCGGCCAGCGACTTCATCTGCGGCACCTTGCAACTGGCGGCGGGCATGAACCTGCACATCTTCACCACCGGTCGTGGCACGCCTTATGGCCTGTCCATGGTGCCGGTGATCAAGGTGGCCACACGTACCCAGCTGGCCGAACGCTGGCCGGATCTGATCGACGTCGATGCCGGGCAAATCGTTTCCGGGCGCATGACGCTGGAGCAAATGGGCTGGCACATCTTCCAGCTCTACTTGGACGTGGCCAGCGGGCGCAAGCAGACCTGCGCCGAGCACCTGCGCCTGCACAACGATCTGGTGCTGTTCAACCCGGCGCCGGTGACCTGAGATGAGTGGCCTTTCCGATGATCTGCTCCAGGCATTGCGCGAGGTGGTCGGCGAGGCTGGCCTGATCCTTGATGCCGAGCGTATGCAGAGCTACCTGAGCGACTGGCGCGGCGCCTACCGCGGACAGGCGGCGGCGGTGCTGCGCCCGGGCTCGACCGAAGAAGTGGCGGCGGTAGTGCGCCTGTGCGCGCAGGCCAGCGTGGCGCTGGTGCCGCAGGGCGGCAACACCGGTCTGTGCGGCGGCTCGATCCCCGACGATTCCGCTGCGCAGATCGTGCTGTCGCTGACACGCATGAAACGCATCCGCGCAGTGGACGTGGGCAATGAAACCATCACCGTCGAAGCCGGGGTGATCCTGCAACAGCTGCAGGAGGCCGCCGCCGAGGTAGGGCGATTGTTCCCGCTGTCGCTGGGCGCCGAGGGCAGTTGCACGGTCGGCGGCAACCTGGCGACCAATGCCGGTGGCACCGCGGTGCTGCGCTACGGCAATATGCGCGAGCTGACCCTGGGCCTGGAAGTGGTGCTGCCCGATGGGCGCATCTGGGACGGTCTGCGCGGGCTGCGCAAGGACAACACGGGCTATGACCTCAAGCACCTGTTCATCGGCAGCGAAGGCACCCTGGGCATCATCACCGCCGCCGTGCTCAAGTTGTTCCCTGCGGTGCGCAGCCTGACCACTTCCTGGGTGGCGCTGCCCAGCCCGCAGGCATCCGTCGAGCTTATCGGGCAGATGCGCAGCCTTTGCGGCGAGCGATTGACCGGCTTCGAGCTGATGTCGCGACAGAGCGTCGAGTTCGTCCTGCGTCATGTCGCCGGTGTCAGCGACCCGTTCGCCGAGGTGCATCCTTGGTACGTGCTGATCGAGCTGAGCGACACCCAACCCAACGCGCCGTTGAACGAATTGCTGGAAGAGGGCCTCGGTGCCGCCTTCGAACAAGGCGTGGCGCTGGATGCAGTGGTCGCTGCCAGCGACGCGCAGGTGCGCGCCTTGTGGGCGCTGCGTGAGGGTATTTCCGAAGCGCAGAACCACGAGGGGCCGAGCCTCAAACACGACATCAGCGTGCCGGTCAGCCGTATTCCGGACTTTATCGCGCGTACCGATCAGGCGTTGCAACAGGCGTTTCCCGGTGTGCGCATCGTCGCCTACGGACACGTCGGCGACGGCAACCTGCACTACAACATCAGCAAACCGGTTGGCGCCGAGGACGCGTCGTTCAAGGCGCAGGCCGAGGCGATCATGCGGGTGATCTACGACTCGACCCTGCACGATGCCGGTAGCATCAGCGCCGAACATGGCCTGGGCCAGTCCAAGCGCCTGGCCGCGCAACAGTACAAGGCGCCGCTGGAGCTGGAGCTGATGGCGCGCATCAAGCAGGCGCTGGATCCGGCCGGGCTGATGAATCCGGGCAAAATGCTGTAAATGGCACAACCTAAACAGGAGGCCTCATGAGCAAACCCAAGGTGCTGCAGATCGGCCCGCTGAGCGAGCGCTTCAATCGCGAGCTGGCCGAAGAATACGAGGTCAGTGCGCTGTGGCAACAGGCCGAGCCGCTGGCGTTCCTGCGTGAGCGGGGCGAGCAGTTCATCTACATGGTGTCCTCGGCACGTTTCGGCTGCACGGCCGATCAGCTCGCGCTGCTGCCCAACCTGCGCGCCATCTGCAGTTTCGGTGTGGGCTACGACCCCTATCCGCTGGAGTTGCTGCGCGACCGTGGCATTGCCCTCAGCACCACGCCGGATGTGCTCAACGACTGCGTAGCCGACCTGGCCATGGGCCTGATGATCGACAGCGCGCGGCGCCTGTCCGAGGCCGATCGCTTCGTGCGCGGCGGCGCCTGGAACAGCACCACGGGCTTCCCGCTGGCGCGTCGGGTCAGTGGCAAGCGCCTGGGCATCGTCGGCCTCGGCCGCATCGGCGAGGCGGTGGCGCTGCGCGCCTCCGGGTTCGCCATGCCGGTGCGTTACCACAATCGCCGTGCGGTCGAGGGCAGCCCTTACCAGCATGAGCCGGATCTGCTGGCGCTGGCGCGCTGGGCGGATTTTCTGGTGCTGACCTGTCCGGGTGGCAAGGCTACTCATCACCTGATCAACGCCGAGGTGCTCGAAGCGCTCGGGCCTGATGGCTTTCTGATCAACGTGGCGCGTGGCTCGGTGGTCGATGAAGCGGCGCTGATCACTGCACTTGAGCAGAAGATGATCGGCGGCGCCGGGCTGGACGTCTTCGAACGCGAACCCCAGGTGCCGGCTGCATTGCGCGAGCTGGACAATGTGGTGCTGCTGCCGCACGTTGGCAGCGCCAGCGTCGAGACCCGTCAGCAGATGGCCGAACTGGTGCTGGACAACCTGCGCGCCTTTATCGCCACCGGCAAGCTGCTGACGCCGCTCTGAGTCCCCACGGAATATGGCCGGGCGGGGTTCGCCGTCCGGTCTATCGTCACAGCGTCACAAGCGCTGCGAACGTTTCTTACCTCACCTGCAGCATCCCCGGCGCACCACAAGTGCGCCGTTTTTTCTGCTGTGCGCTGATGTCGCTGGCACAAGCCCTGTAAACTGCAGCGTTTTCCGCAGGCAAGGGGCGATCCAGCGTGCAGCCGATCATTTCCATCGCGCAATTGAACAAGATCTATGCCTCGGGCCACCCGGCCCTGCAGGGCATCGACCTGGAGATTCGCCAGGGCGAGATCTTCGCCTTGCTCGGCCCCAACGGCGCCGGCAAGACCACCCTGATCAGCATCATCTGCGGCATCGTCAATCCGGGCGAGGGCCAGGTGCTGGTAGCGGGGCACGACATCGTCCGCGACTACCGCGCGGCCCGCTCGCAGATCGGCCTGGTGCCGCAGGAGCTGGTCAGCGACGTGTTCGAAACCGTCTGGGCCACGGTCAAGTTCAGCCGTGGCCTGTTCGGCAAGAAGCCCGATCCGGCCTACCTGGAGCAACTGCTCAAGGACCTGTCGCTGTGGGACAAGCGCAATGCCAAGATCATGGAACTGTCCGGTGGCATGAAACGCCGGGTGATGATCGCCAAGGCGCTCTCCCATGAGCCGCAGATCCTCTTTCTCGACGAACCCACGGCCGGCGTCGACGTAGAGCTGCGCCGCGACATGTGGAACATGGTGCGGCGCCTGCGCGAGCGCGGCGTGACCATCATCCTCACCACCCACTACATCGAAGAGGCCGAGGAAATGGCCGACCGCATCGGGGTAATCAGCCAGGGTCGCATCATCCTGGTGGAGGACAAGCAGGTGCTGATGCACAAGCTGGGCAAGAAGCAGCTGACCCTGCAATTGCAGCAGCCGTTGTCCTGCGTGCCGGCCGAGTTGGCGCGCTATGGGCTGGAGCTGGCCGATCAGGGCCATGCCCTGGTGTTCACCTTCGATGCCCAGCACGAGAACACCGGCATCGCCGAGTTGCTGCGTGATCTCGCTCAGCACGGCATCGACTTCAAGGACCTGCAGTCGAGCCAGAGTTCGCTGGAGGAGATTTTCGTGTCCCTGCTCAAGGAGTCGCGCGCATGAACCTGTACGCCATCAAGGCCATCTACCTGTTCGAGCTGGCGCGCACCTGGCGCACCCTGTTGCAGAGCATCGCCACCCCGGTGATCAGCACCTCGCTGTACTTCGTGGTGTTCGGCTCGGCCATCGGTTCGAGCATGACCCAGGTGCAGGGCGTGAGCTACGGCGCCTTCATCATCCCCGGCCTGATCATGCTGGCGCTGCTCACCGAAAGCATCTCCAACGCCTCGTTCGGCATCTACATGCCCAAGTACTCCGGGAGCATCTACGAGATTCTTTCCGCGCCGGTGTCCTATCTGGAGATTCTGATCGGCTATGTCGGCGCGGCAGCCACCAAGTCGGTGATTCTCGGTCTGATCATCCTGCTCACGGCGAGGCTGTTCGTCGATTTCGAGATTCAGCATCCGCTGTGGATGGCGGCGTTCCTGGTGCTGACGGCGCTGACCTTCAGCCTGTTCGGCTTCATCATCGGCGTGTGGGCCGATGGCTGGGAGAAGCTGCAGATCGTCCCGGCGCTGATCGTCACGCCGCTGACTTTCCTCGGCGGCGCCTTCTATTCGATCAGCATGCTGCCGCCGGCCTGGCAGACGGTGACCCTGTTCAACCCGGTGGTGTACCTGATCAGCGCCTTCCGCTGGAGTTTCTACGGCGTGTCCGACGTCAACGTTGGCGTCAGCCTGGCGATGGTGCTGGGCTTTCTGGCGCTGTGCATCCTGCTGGTGGGCTGGATCTTCAAGACCGGTTACCGGCTCAAGAGCTGAGGCATGGCGTAGGGTGGATGTCGCTTTTTACATCCACCGCCGCGCGGATCGACAAGGCGTGCCCCGCCTTGGGGCTAGTCTGTTCGTGAGCGCTTTTGCTCGTAGCACCCTATAAGCTCGGTCACGAGCACGCCATTGATTTTCATGCCCTCCACGTTCGCATCGGTGATCTCGACATTGGCCAGGTTGAGATGGCTGAGCGTGACGCCAGACATGTTGATGTTGCTAAATGTTGAGTGGCTTAGATCGATGTCTTCGAACGAGCTGTTCGACAAGTTGACGTCATGGAATCTGGCCGATTGCAAATTGCAGTCTTTGAACTGGGCATTCTTCAACACTGCCCAGAAATGCGCGTCGGACAGGTCAACGCCGTTGAATTTTGCTGCAGTCATATCTGACTGTGTGAAAGTGAAGCCTTTGAATGTCGAGTCTGGAAACGGGTGATTGTTTTCGCTCATGATCCTCTCCGCAAATCAAAAGTAACTTCCTTGGTTGGGTGGCGGGTTGTACCGCCCTGCGGACCGGTAGAAAGCGCTTCAGCGGCGACCCGTTTCGAGCTGTCGCGGCTAAAGCCCCTCCCACAGAATCAGCCTTGCTCATTTCACTCGCAGTTCACACTCGAAGGTTTCTGCCGGCGGCACATTCGGCTCCCAGGGTTGCTGGTAGGTCAGCAGCAGGCGGCCTTCGCCCGGCTCGCGCGCGCTGAAGCGCCAGGTGGAGATGCCGCCAGCGCCCACCAGTCCGGCGTCTTCTGGATTGCTGTAGACCTCCGGGCCGAGGCTTTGCAGGACAGTCTCCGCGCCGTCGCGAACCTCCCAGCGAAAGCCGGTGGTGGGGTTGCTGGGCAGGCTGAGGATCAGTTGCTGGCCCTTGTTCAGCGTCAGCGGGCACTGCCGGTCCTTCTTCAATTCCAGCGTGCCGGATTGATGAGCGCAGGCCGTAAGCAGGGCCAGGGCGGGCAGGGTGAGCAGGCGCAAGGTGGCGTGCATGAGAAACTCCAGTCGACGAAACCTGGGCCCAGCATAGCTGTATTGGCTTGTCGGTGGCGACCGCAGAGGCGGGCGGTTTGGTGCAGGAGCGAGCCTGGCTCGCGGATATCCGCGCGGCTGAAAAGCGCCGCGAACGGGGCCCGCTCCCACACCTGCCGGTCTAGTCGAACAACACCTTGGCCACATCGCTGTAGCGTTTGGCGAAGTGCACGGTGATGCCTTCCTTGAGGTAGTCCGGCAGCTCCTCGTAGCTGCCGCGGTTGGCCTCCGGCAGGATCAGCTCATGGATTTTCTGCCGGCGCGCCGCGATCACCTTCTCGCGCACGCCGCCAATGGGCAGTACCTGACCGGTCAAGGTCAGCTCGCCGGTCATGGCCACGCCTTTTTTCGGCGCCTGGTTGCGCGCGAGCGAAAGCAGGGCGCTGGCCATGGTGATGCCGGCGCTGGGGCCGTCCTTGGGCGTGGCGCCTTCCGGCACGTGCAGGTGGATGAAGGCCTGGTCGAAGAAGGTCGGGTCGCCGCCGAACTGCTTCAGATGCGAGCTGACGTAGCTGTAGGCGATTTCCGCCGACTCCTTCATCACCTCGCCGAGCTGGCCGGTGAGCTTGAAGCCGCGGTTGAGCGTGTGGATGCGCGTCGCCTCGATCGGCAGGGTGGCGCCGCCCATGCTGGTCCAGGCCAGGCCGGTGATCACCCCGGTGCCAGCCAGCACCCGCTCGTTGCGAAACACCGGCATGCCCAGCGCTTCCTCGAGATCCTTGGCGCCGATGCGGATTTTCGACTCGGGGTCTTCCAGCAGCTTGACCACCGCTTTGCGCACCAGTTTGCCCAGTTGCTTCTCCAACTGACGCACACCGGCCTCGCGGGCATAGCCTTCTATCACCGCGCGCAGCGCCGCATCGCTGATGGACAGGCGCGCCTTCGGCACGCCGGCCTTCTCCAGCTGTTTGGGCCACAGGTGGCGTTTGGCGATGGCCAGTTTTTCCTCGGTGATGTAGCCGGACAGGCGGATCACTTCCATACGGTCGAGCAGCGGCCCGGGGATGGAGTCGAGGGTGTTGGCGGTGCAGACGAACAGCACCTTGGACAGATCCAGGCGCAGGTCCAGATAGTGGTCGAGGAACTCGACGTTCTGCTCCGGATCGAGCGTTTCCAGCAGCGCCGAGGCCGGGTCGCCCTGGTAGCTGGTGCCCATCTTGTCGATCTCGTCGAGCATGATCACCGGGTTCATCACCTCGGCTTCCTTCAGCGCCTGTACCAGCTTGCCGGGCATGGCGCCGATGTAGGTGCGGCGATGGCCCTTGATCTCCGCCTCGTCACGCATGCCGCCGACCGAGAAGCGGTAGAACGGCCTGCCGAGGGATTCGGCGATGGACTTGCCGATGCTGGTCTTGCCCACGCCGGGCGGGCCGACCAGCAGCACGATGGAGCCGGCGATCTCGCCCTTGAAGGCGCCGACGGCCAAGAATTCGGTGATGCGCTCTTTGATGTCGTCCATGCCGGCGTGGTGTTTGTCCAGCACCTTGCGCGCGCGGCCCAGGTCGAGCTTGTCCTCGCCGTGGATGCCCCAGGGCAGGGCCGTTGCCCAGTCCAGGTAGTTGCGGGTGACGGCGTATTCCGGCGAACCTGTTTCGAGGATCGACAGCTTGTTCAGCTCCTCGTCGATACGCTTTTGCGCGGGCGCAGATAGGGTCTTGCCTTCCAGGCGGGCGAGGAATTCCTCGCGGTCGGCGCTCTTGTCATCCTTGCTGATGCCCAGTTCCTGCTGGATCAGCTTGAGCTGCTCCTTGAGGAAGAATTCACGCTGGCGCTCGCCGATCTGCTTGTTGACCTCGGCCGACAGTTCTTTCTGCAGACGGCCGACCTCGACCTCCTTGCGCAGCAACGGCAGCACCTTCTCCATGCGCTTGAGCATGGGCACGGTGTCCAGCACTTCCTGCAGCTCCTGGCCGGCGGCAGTGGTCAGTGCGGCGGCGAAGTCGGTGAGCGGCGAGGGCTCGTTGGGGCTGAAGCGATTGAGGTAGTTCTTCAGCTCCTCGCTGTACAGCGGGTTGAGTGGCAGCAGCTCCTTGATCGCGTTGATCAGCGCCATGCCGTAGGCCTTGACCTCATCACGCGGGTCGTTGGGCGCCTGTGGGTATTCCACTTCGGCCAGGTACGGGCCACGGCGGCTGAGCCAGCTGCGGATGCGCACACGGGTCAGGCCCTGAGCAACGAACTGCAGCTTGCCGCCCTCCTCGCTGACATGGTGCACGCGCACCAGGGTGCCGTGTTCGGGCAAGCTGTCGACGTCGAACTCGCCGTGTTCATCGGGCGGGTTATCGACATAGAACAGCGCCAGGCATTTGTGCTCGGTGTTGTCCACGCGCTTGAGTGTGCGTCCCCAGGGATGCTCGTTGACGATCACCGGCAGCACCTGCGCGGGGAAGAACGGGCGGTTGTTGATGGGGATGATGTAGAGCTTGTCCGGTAGCATTTGTGCCGGCAGCACCACGCCGGTGGTGGACTGCACGTTGTCGTCGACAGCTTCGGAGTGGATGTCCTGATCGTTCATGGAGCACCTTTGCTTGCACGTTGGTTGCTACATGGGGCGACTGCAGGGCTATTTCAACGTTTCAGTCGAGGCTCAGGCGAATACCTTGCAGGCGCTGTTCGATCAGCGGGGTAAGCAGCGCGAAGCATTCGCCGGGCGCCAGGCGAATCTGCGCTGACTCGATCAGGTCGCACTGCAGGCGCTCGATCAACGCCAGCAGAGCTGGGTCCTGCTCCTGGTCCAGCAGGCGCTTGCAGAGAAAGCGCAGTTGCATCTGCAGGCCCGGCGGGCAGCGCTCGTAATTGGCTGCGCGTGTCGCCAGGCCGCGCAACCTGGCGAGATCCTCCAGCGAGCGACAGGCTTCACCGAGGCCGCGAATCTTGAAGTGATCCTGGCGATACAGGCGATCTTCGAGCAGTTCGATCACCTCCAGCAGCGACTCGATCAGTCGGCAATGTGCGTCGAAGTCGGCGGGCTTGCGGCGCAACTGCGGCCAGTGTTGCTGCAGCGGCGGCAGCAACAGGCTGGCGCCGGGCCATTCGAGCCAGAGCTCGTCCAGTTGATGCGCCAGCGCATTGCGCTGCGCTACGTCTTCGGCATCCACCTGTGCACCCAGGCCGCGGTGTTGCTGCAGCGCCTGCAACAGGTCCAGGCAGCGCTGGACGATTTCCGTGTTCGCCTGTTTGCTGGCATCGAGTTGGCGGCGCTCTGCGCGCTGACTGAACCCGTATCCCAGTACCAGCAGCAGGATCAGCAGGGGCAAAAGAATAAGGGCGCTGTCGCTCATTGCGTTTCGCTTGTTGTTGTCGGACGGAAGCAGTGAAGCAACTCTCCTGCCATTTGCCTGAGCGTCGAATGATGCGGTTGTGCGGGCGTTGCTGGGTGCACGGTAATAGGGCCTGGAGTGGTTGGCGGGTGTTATTCGGTGCGCGGGTTGCTAAAGGTGCAACCATTTCGCTGATAGGTGGTTGCGGCGTTTTTCGTTGAAAAAGAGTAAAGTGCAACCCTTGTTTCGTGCCGCCAGTCTTTTGTGATGTTGCAAGCCCGTGTGATCCGCCTGGATGAACAGGCCCATGAACATGCCCATGACCATCATCAACTGGTGATGTCCCTGGTCGGCCGCGCCGAATTCGAGGTCGGTGGTCGTGGTGGCGAGGTGTGCCGCATGCGCGCCTGTCTGGTGCCGGGCGATGCCGCTCACCAGTTCGCCGGCATGGGCGATAACCGCATGCTGATTCTCGATCTGGACGAGCAGGACACGCCCAGCGAAGACCTGGAGCTGCTCCATCGTCTGTTCGAAACCCCTCGTTATCCCGCCCTCGACGTCGATTTCCAGCACCTGTTGACCTATGCCGGCGCGGAGCTGGAGCGCTATGGCAGCGACTCGATCCTTGCCCGCTCCCTCGGCGGCGTATTGCTCCGGGCCCTGCATCTGCGCCTGTTCGGCGAGCAGCGCCGGCAGCCTCAGGGAGCGATGGACCTGCAGCGTCTGGATGATTACATCGGTGAACACCTGGCGCGGCGCATCAGCGTTGCCGAGCTGGCGCAGGAAATGTGCCTGAGCCCCAGCCACTTCCACGCCCAGTTCAAGGACAGCGTCGGCCTCACGCCACACCAGTACCTGCTGCAGACCCGCCTCGACCGTGCCGCGCGCATGCTGCGCGAAAGTAATCTGCCGTTGGTGCGAATCGCTGAGGAGTGTGGTTTTTCCAGCCAGAGCGCGCTGACCACGGCCATGCGCCGTTATATGGGCCTGACCCCGAAGCGCCTGCGTGCGGCTTGAGCCGTTCGTCAGCAGAGCCGCTCCAGCAGCTTCACCCTGACTATCCGGCTCGTAGCATCGGATACGAAGCGGGTAGCGCCTGGCGCGGCGCTACCGTTCATTCAAAACCACTGCCTTTGCCGTCACTCCCGCGCGCGGGAGCGAGGATTGCTCAGGCGTAATTCTGCGGGCTCAGCTTGCGCTCGATCAGCTCGATCAGAATATGCAGGGTCTTGATGTGCAGCTCCTGCACGCGGTCGGCGAAGTCGCCGCCCGGAGTACAGATGCACACGTCGGCCAGGCTTTCCAGCAGCGAGCCGGGCTTGCCGGTCAGGGCGATCACCTTCACGCCCAGGGTTTTCGCCGCTTCGGCGGCCTTGACCACGTTGGGGCTCTTGCCGCTGGTGCTGATGGCGATTAGCACGTCACCTTCGCGGCCGTGCGATTCGACATAGCGCGAGAAGATGTAGTCGTAGCCGAAATCGTTGGCCACGCAGCTGATGTGGCTGGGGTCGCTGATCGACACGGCGGCGATGCCGGGACGGTTCTTGCGGTAGCGTCCGGTCAGTTCCTCGGCGAAGTGCATGGCGTCGCACATCGAGCCGCCGTTGCCGCAGGAAAACACCTTGCCCTTGTGCTCGAAGCTTTCGACCAGCAGTTCGGCAGCTTTCTGGATATTGCCCAGGGTCTGCTCGTTGGCGAGGAAGGCTTCCAGCGCGCGCTGGGCTTCCTGCAGGCTGTTGCGGATATGTTCGATCATGACAGGTCTCGGAACCTCAAGGGAGTTCGGGGCTGGAGTAGAAGGCCGTCAGCACTTTCACCAGGTGATCCAGGTCGTGGCTGCCAGCCAGTTCGCGCACCGAGTGCATGGCGAAGGTGGGCAGGCCGATGTCGACGGTGCGCACGCCGAGCTGGCTGGCGGTGATCGGGCCGATGGTGGAGCCACAGCCCATGTCGCTGCGTACCACGAAACTCTGCACCGGTACTTCGTTCTCCAGGCACAGGTGGCGGAAGAAGCCGGCGGTCTCGCTGTTGGTGGCGTAACGCTGGTTGCTGTTGATCTTGATCACCGGGCCGGCGTTGAGCTTGGGCCCGTGGTTGCCGTCGTGCTTGCTTTCATAGTTGGGGTGTACGCCGTGGGCGTTGTCGGCCGATACCAGCAGCGAGCGCTGGATGCTGCGCACGAAGGCGTCGCCTTCCGGCAGCACGCGGCGCAGTACCTGTTCGAGGAAGGGACCGTCGGCGCCGCAGGCCGAGCAGGAGCCCACTTCTTCGTGGTCGGTGCACACCAGCACGCAGGTTTCCTCGTCGTCCGAGTCGATCAGCGCCTGCAGGCCGGCGTAGCAGGACAGCAGGTTGTCCAGGCGCGCACTGGCGATGAAATCCTGGTTGAGGCCGACGATGGCGGCGCTCTGGGTGTCGTAGAAACTCAGCTCGTAGTCGAGCACCGCGTCGGGGTTGAAGTCGTGCTCCATGGCCAGCTGTTCGGCGAGCAGCGCGCGGAAATCGGCGGTTTCGCTGCTGGCGAGCTGGGCCAGGATCGGCGGCAGCTCGGTTTGCGGGTTGATCGCCCAGCCCTGATTGGCCTCGCGGTTGAGGTGGATGGCCAGGCTGGGGATCACGGCGATGGGCTGGTAGAAGTCGATCAGCTGGCTCTCGACCTTGCCGTCACGGCGGTAGGTCACGCGGCCGGCCAGCGACAGGTCGCGGTCGAACCAGGGCGCGAGCAGGGCGCCGCCGTAGACTTCCACGCCAAGCTGGAAATAGCCCTGGCGCTGCAGCTCCGGGCTCGGCTTGACGCGCAGGCAGGGGCTGTCGGTATGTGCGCCGACCAGGCGAATGCCGCCATCTACCGCCGGGCGCTTGCCGAGCTTGAAGGCGATGATCGAGGAGTCGTTGCGGGTCACGTAGTAGCGGCCGTCGGCCTCGAGGTGCCAGGGCGCGCGTTCATCTAGATGGCGGTAACCCGCGGCTTCCAAGCGCATGGCCAGGCTGGTGGTGGCATGGAAGGGGGTCGGCGAGGCGTTGAGAAAATCGAGCAGGCCTTGGATCAGTTCTTCGCGCATAGGGACTCCGGGCAACGATAGCGCGAGTGTAACCAATTTGCATCGCGCTGTGCCGCTCGCGCACTTGTTTGGGGCGATAGTGAGCTTCTATCGGCTGCTTATCTCAAGCTTGCTAGCGTCGTGCTACGACCGAGAAGAGGTGCCAGTGCTTGGTGTGGCCGCGAGCAGTGCTCCCTTGGCGGTCAATTTCCTCAAAATGGAGCAGTTCCCAACCGGCAAAGAGGTTTTCCACGGACTGTCTGTCGAGAATGCTCAGATCGCCGCTCGCCCAGTCGTCGTCAGGGCCGAAGAAATTACCGCAGAACAGACCGTCATGCTTAAGGGAGCGGCTTATGCGTTGCCAAAAATTGGAAAACTCTTTGGGGTGGCAGAATGGCAAGGCGAAGGCGCTATTGATCAGGTCGGCCGGCGGGAGTTCACAATGTTCAAAGTGTTCGCATAGAGTCATCAGTCGTTGCGCTTGATCTGTCTGTAGTTGTTGGCGCAGGCGCGCAATGGCCTGTTCTTCGCGATCTACGGCCAGAACTTCCCAACCTCGACGTAGCAGTTCTAGCGTATCGCGCCCGGCACCGCAGCCCAGATCGATGGCAAATCCTGTCGTCCTGGCGCTTGCCTCCAGCGCCATCAGCAGTGCTGGCCAGGCAGGAGCTCCTTGGGTGCGGTCGTAGTAGAGTTTGTCGCTCATTTGTCGCTGTCTCAGAACGGCGCCGGGCACTCGAAACGCATGCGCTCGCCGGTCTGCGGGTGGGTGAGGGCGAGCATGCTGGCGTGCAGGCACAGACGCTCATGGGCGGCCAGGGCCTGTTCGTGGGCGTAGAGGCGGTCGCCCAGCAGCGGGTGACCGATGGACAGCATGTGCACGCGCAACTGATGCGAGCGACCGGTGATGGGCGTGAGTTCGACTCGGCACCAGTCGCCGCAGCGCTCGACGATGCGCCAGTGGGTCAGGGCGTGCTTGCCCAGTTCGTGGTCGACGACATGGCGCGGCTTGGTAGGCGGGTCGTAGCGTAGCGGCAGGTCGATGCTGCCACTGTCGGCCTGCGGCTGGCCCCAGCACAGGGCGGTATAGGCCTTCTCGGTCTCGCGGTCGTGGAACTGCCGCGACAGCTCGCGGTGGCTGTCGGCGTCGCGCGCCAGGACGATGATGCCGGAGGTTTCCCAGTCCAGCCGGTGCACGATGCGCGCCTCGGGGTAGCCATTTTCCTGCAGGCGGGTGACCAGGCAATCCTTGTTGTCATCGGCGCGGCCGGGCACCGACAGCAGCAGGGTAGGTTTGTTGATCACCAGCAGGGCGGCGTCCTGGTGGAGAATTTCGATCTGGCTTAGCGGCATGGTGTGTGGGCTGGTGTAGGAGCGAATTCATTCGCGATGCTTTGGCCTGTAGAAGCTTCGCGGATGAATCCGCTCCTACAGATGCGTGTTGCTACAAACGAATACGGCGGCCGAAGCCGCCGTGAGCACCGCCAGTCTCTATCAACGATCCGGCAGGGTGATATTCAATTCCAGAATCGAGCAGCTACCCTGGTTTTCCAGGGCGACCTGAACCTGATCCGAATCGATGTTGACGTACTTGCGGATCACCTCAACCAGCTCCTGCTGCAGAGCGGGCAGGTAGTCGGGCTGGGTACGCTGGCCACGTTCGTGGGCAACGATGATCTGCAGGCGCTCTTTGGCGATGGAGGCCGTGGTTTCCTTCTTGCGCGAACGCAAGAAGTCGAAAATATTCATTCGCGACCTCCAAATAGGCGCTGCAGGAAGCCCTGCTTCTTCACATCCAGGAAGCGGTGCGCCACTTCCTTGCCGAGCAGGCGATCGACTGCGTCGCTGTAGGCCTGGCCCGCATCGCTCTGGTCATCGAGGATGACCGGGATACCCTGGTTGGATGCCTTGAGCACGGCCTGGGATTCGGGGATCACGCCGAGCAGGCGGATGGCGAGGATTTCCTCGACGTCTTCGACGCCGAGCATTTCGCCCTTGGTAACGCGCTCGGGGTTGTAACGGGTGAGCAGCAAGTGCTCCTTGATCGCCTCCTCGCCTTTCTCGGCACGGCGCGATTTGCTCGCCAGCAGGCCCAGCATACGGTCGGAGTCACGTACCGAGGAGACTTCCGGGTTGGTCACGACGATGGCTTCGTCGGCGAAGTACATCGCCAGGTGCGCACCTTTCTCGATACCTGCCGGCGAATCGCAGACCACGTACTCGAAATTCTGCGACAGCTCGGCGATGACCTTTTCTACGCCCTCCAGGGTCAGCGCGTCCTTGTCACGGGTCTGGCTGGCGGCTAGCACATAGAGGTTCTCGAGGCGCTTGTCCTTGATCAGGGCTTGAGTCAGGGTGGCTTCGCCGTTGACGACGTTGACGAAGTCGTACACCACGCGGCGCTCGCAGCCCATGATCAGGTCGAGGTTACGCAGGCCGACGTCGAAGTCGACGATGACGGTCTTGTGCCCGCGCAGAGCGAGGCCGGTACCGATGGCGGCGCTGGTGGTGGTTTTACCGACGCCACCTTTGCCGGAAGTGACTACGAGGATCTTGGCCAAGGTGATTCACCCCAAAAAATGAAAATAACGCGGGAATCTGAGGCCATTCGAGGCTTCCAGATGCCCTTTTTGTGTCCGTAAAAAGTGGCGGAAGTATCCGTTAAAGGCGGGTGATGTTCAACACGTCACCCGACAGGCTGACCTGTATCGCATCGCCCCACAGCGGGTCGCGTCGCAGGTCTTCGGCGACCTTATAGTGGCCGGCGATCGACAGCATTTCGGCGCCCATTTGCTGACAGAAAATTCGTGCCTGGGTGTTGCCCTTGATACCTGCCAGGGCGCGGCCGCGCATGGGCGCGTAAACATGGATGTTGCCATCGGCGAGAAGTTCCGCCCCGGCGCTGACCGGCGCCAGTACGATCAGGTCGCCACCCTGGGCATAGACCTGCTGGCCGCCGCGCACCGGGCTGGTGATGATGCGGCTGGGCTTGTGTTCGGGCTCCGGTGGTTTTTCTTCCACCTTCTTCGGGGCTGGGTCGAGCGGCCGCTCACGTGCACCAGAGGGCGGCAGCACTGGCAGGTCCATGGCTTCGGCGGCGGCAACGTCGCTTTCCCGCGAGGCGCGAATGGCCAGGGTTCGCAGGCCATGACGGCGACAGACGGCCATCAGCTCGGCCAGGTCCAGCTCGCCTTCGCCTTCTGGCAGCTTGTCCAGGGCCAGCACCAGCGGCGTGTTACTGAAGAAGGCCGGGGCCTGGGCGACTTTTTCCGTCAGCTGCGCGTCGAGGCGTTCGAGGTCGTTGTGCGCCAGTTCCATCACTGTGATGGCGAGCATGCTGCCCTTGAGCTGGAATACGGGGTCTTGGGCGAGGAGGTCGGCTTGGCTCATGGTGGTGCGATGGGCCTTCTGGCGAGTCGAAAGATGCCCGGACTTATAACGGCATCGCCCGCCTGCCGCAAGCTGCGTGCGTCAGCCATGCAGGAGCGCCGCGCCGTCAGCTGTGCACGCGGGCTGTCGATTCCATGCGGTGACCTGCGGTGGCGGCAGCTATGCCACCGAGCCGGGCGGGAAAACTGCGTTAGAATGCGCGGCTTTGTAAGTGATCGGATACGCCTCATGGATCGCCCCCGCTTTCGCGCCTGTTTTCTTCATCCGCGTTTCTGGCCGTTGTGGCTGGGCCTTGGGCTGCTGTGGCTGGTGGTGCAGTTGCCTTATGGCGTGCAACTGAAGCTGGGGCGAGCGCTGGGCTGGCTGATGTACTTCACGGCGAGCTCGCGCCGGCAGATCGCTGCGCGCAACCTGCAGCTGTGCTTCCCCGGCAAGAGCGTTGCCGAGCGCGAGCGTCTGCTCAAGGAGAACTTTGCCTCCACCGGTATCGCTTTTTTCGAGATGGCCATGAGCTGGTGGTGGCCCAAGGCACGCCTGGCGCGCCTGGCGCATGTCGAAGGCCTCGAACATCTGCAGCAGGCGCAGGCCGAGGGGCAGGGCGTGATTCTCATGGCCGTGCACTTCACCACTCTGGAGATCGGCGCCGCGCTGCTCGGTCAGTTGCACACCATCGATGGCATGTACCGCGAGCACGACAACCCGCTGTTCGACTACGTTCAGCGCCGTGGTCGCGAGCGCCACAACCTCGATGCGACTGCCATCGAGCGTGAGGACATCCGCGCGATGCTCAAGGTGCTGCGTGCCGGTCGGGCGATCTGGTACGCGCCGGATCAGGACTACGGCCGCAAACAGAGCATCTTCGTGCCGTTGTTCGGCATCCAGGCGGCGACGGTTACCGCCACCACCAAGTTCGCGCGCCTGGGCAAGGCGCGCGTGGTGCCTTTCACTCAGCAGCGTCTGGCCGATGGCAGCGGTTATCGCCTGGTGATCCACCCGCCGCTGGACGACTTTCCGGGCGAGAGCGAAGAAGCCGACTGCCTGCGCATCAATCAGTGGATCGAGCAGGTGGTCAGCACCTGCCCCGAGCAGTACCTGTGGGCCCACCGTCGCTTCAAGACCCGACCCGAGGGCGAAGCGAAGCTCTACGGAAAGGACAAGTAGCCCATCTATACTGCAACGAAAAACAGGATCAGCCGATGACAGTGATTGCGCGTCCCGATGCTCCCGTTACCGGTTTGATTCTCTCTGGAGGTGGGGCCCGGGCTGCCTATCAGGTGGGCGTACTGTCGGCCATCGCCGACCTGCTGCCCGATGCCTCGCACAATCCCTTTCCGGTGATAGTCGGCACCTCGGCCGGGGCGATCAACGCCGTCAGCCTGGCCTGTGGCGCGATGCAGTTCGGCGAGGCAGTGCGTCGCCTGACCTCCGTCTGGCAGGGCTTTCATACTCACATGGTGTACCGCAGCGACTGGCCCGGAGTACTGCGCCAGGCGGCGCACTTCGTTGGCCACAGCCTGCTGGGTCTGGGGCGCGATGCTCCGGTGGCCTTGCTCGACAGCTCGCCGCTGCGCGAGTTGCTAGAGCGCGAGCTGGACTTCTCCGGTATCGCGGCCGCGGTGCGTTCCCGTCAGCTTCGCGCCGTGGCGGTAACGGCCTTTGGCTACGAAAGCGGCCAGGCGATGACCTTCTATCAGGGGCGAGCCACCATCGATCCCTGGTTTCGCCACCGCCGGGTAGGGGTACCGACCCGTCTGCAGCTCGAGCACCTGCTGGCCAGTGCATCGATTCCGCTGATCTTTCCGCCGGTGAAGATCAATCGCGAATATTTCGGTGACGGTGCGGTGCGCCAGGCAGCGCCGATCAGCCCGGCGTTGCACCTGGGGGCCAGCCGGGTGCTGGTGATCGGGGTCAGTGGTAACACGAACAGCAATCCCTCTGTGCCGGTGGTTGCGGCCAATCGACCGCCGAGTCTGGCGCAGATCGGTGGGCACATGCTCAACAGCACCTTCATCGACAGCCTGGAAACCGATATCGAGTTGCTCGAACGGCTCAATCAGATGAGCGCGCTGGTGCCGCCTGAGCGGCGTCCGCGCGGTCTGGGTTTGAATCCGGTGGATGTGCTGGTGATCGCTCCGAGCCAGCCGCTGGATCAGATCGCCGCACGCCACCAGCGTGAGCTGCCCAAGGCGCTGCGCCTGTTCCTGCACGGCCCGGGTGCGACCAAGACCAGTGGCGCGGGTGTGCTCAGCTACCTATTGTTCGAGCCCGGTTACTGCAGTGAACTGATCGAACTGGGCTATCAGGATGCGATGACGCGCAAGGCCGAACTCAGTCGTTTTCTCGGGTTGGCCGAAGTGGCGCAGTCTGCTTGAGGCGTATCATCTGATCTTCGCCAGGGGCGCCGCGCGCGTCAGCCGCACGGCGCATCCTGATATCTGTGTCGCTCTAGCGTTTCAGGCCAGCACGCCATCACGGAAGTCACGCAGCGCCTGTTCGATTTCCTCGCGGCTGTTCATCACGAACGGCCCGTATTGCACGATGGGTTCGTTCAGCGGTGTGCCGGCGATCAGCAGCACCCGCGCGCCATGGGCGCTGGTCAGGTGCAGCGTGCCCTCATCCGACAGCCTTACCAGCCGTCCGGCACTGACCGGTTGGGCGCTCGCCTCGGGCAGTTCCAGCAAACCTTCGTAGACGTACAGCATGACCCGCTGGCCATCGGCCAGGCGTGGCGAAACCTGACTGCCGGCTGGCAGGTGCAGGTCGAACAGTTGCGGTTGGGTGTGCGGGCGCTGCACGGCGCCGGCCTGACGAATCTCGCCGTCATCGAATTCGCCCGCGATCACCACCGCCTCGACGCCTGACGCCGTGCTGACGCGTGGGATCTCGCTGGCCGGAATGTCGCGATAACCGGCGTCGCCCAGCTTGTCCTTGGCCGGCAGGTTGAGCCAGAGCTGGAAGCCGCGCATGGCACCGGACTCCTGCTCGGGCATCTCGCTGTGGATGATGCCGCGCGCAGCGGTCATCCACTGCACGCCACCGCTGCCGAGCAGACCGACGTTGCCCAGGTGATCCTCGTGACGCATGCGACCTTCGAGCATGTAGGTGATGGTCTCGAAGCCGCGATGCGGGTGCGGCGGGAAGCCGGCGATGTAGTCGTCAGGATTGTCGGTGGAAAATTCGTCGAGCATCAGAAACGGATCGAAGCGTTCCAGACCGGGCCCGCCGATCACGCGGTTGAGGCGCACGCCGGCACCGTCGGATGCGGGTTGGCCAGGCTGGATGCTGATGACGCGGCGTGGCGAAGTCATGGCGGGCTCCTTGAACGTTAGGAATGCCGTCATGCTATGCGGATTGAATCGATGTTTGGGTGGAAAATTTCCGGGCCATGCATCGATTAATTCGATGCATGGCCCGGAATATCAGTCGGCGATCTTCAGCTTGCGCGACTCGTGATAGAAGAAGCGCAGCTTCTCGTACTCGAATGGCGAGTTCAGCTGGCCATAGCGGAAGCCGGTATTGGCGCGGGTGTCGACGATGCGCAGTGCGGTGATGCCAGGATTGCTGCGGCTGGCGTCGGCCACGTCGAGGTAGTTGACCGCGTTTTCCAGGCTGTAGTCCGCCACCAGGCCGCCAGTGTCGCGCAGGTTCGACGGGCCGAGCAGCGGCAGCATCAGGTAAGGGCCGGCCGGTACGCCGTAGTACCCCAGGGTCTGGCCGAAGTCCTCGCTCAGGCGCGGCAGGCCCATCTTCGTCGCCGGGTCCCAGATACCGCCTACCCCGAGAATGGTGTTGAACAGCAGCCGGGCGGTGCTGTTCATCGCCCGCTTGCCCTTGAGCTGCAGCACGCTATTGGCCAGCGTGGGGATCTCGCCGAGGTTGTTGAAGAAGTTGTGCACGCCGGTCTGCACCAGATTCGGCGTGACATAGCGGTAGCCGTCGACCACGGGCAGGAACACCCACTGATCGAAACGGTAGTTGAAGTGATAGACGCGGCGGTTCAACGACTCCAGCGGGTCATAGACCTGCAGGGCGTCGCTGGAGGCGCGCTCGAACTCCTGCTGATCCAGCCCTGGGTTGAACTGCAGATACTGCAGCGGGTTGGTGAAACCGTCGGCGTCGACATGGCGCTCGGCCAGGGCCTGCTCGCTGGCCAGCAGCAGGGCAATCAGAAAGGTGCTGTGCTTAACCACGGAAGAACTCCAGCATGGCGTCGCTGTTGACGCGATAGTTGAGGTTGCCGCAGTGCCCGCCACGCGGGTAAAGGGTCAGGCGGTCGCCAAAGGTGCGGCGCAGGAAGCCGATGTCGCCCGGGCCGAGAATCAGGTCGTCGGCGTTGTGCATCACGGCGATCTTGTCGCTGCCTTTGAGGTAATCCTCCAGCGCGTAGAGGCTGCTCTCGTCGATCAGTTGGTTGAGGCTGCCGCCGTCGTAGCGTGCCCGCCACATGGGCATCAGCTGTTCGGCGATGTAGCAGTCGAAGTCGCAGCGCAGAGCCATCTGGAAGAAGGGCGTGAGGCTGGTGCTCTCGGTGATGCGGTAGTCACGCGGGGTGATCAGGCCACGGCGGTTGAGCAGGTCCGAGGTGAACACGATGTCGGCAGACGAGAAGCGAAACGAGGTGCCGATGAGCATCGCCATCTGCTCGTTGGAGAGCTTCTCCTTGGACTGCTGGAAGTCGTAGAGCATGGCCTCGTTGATGTCGAGATAGCCCTTGTCGTTGAAGTAGCGGGTCAGTTTGCCCAGCACTAGGTCATAGAAGTTGGTGCTGTTGTTGATGCCTTGCACCTTGGTCTGCACCAGTTTGTCCAGATTGCTGACCGAGGTGTAGAGGTTGACCGGCGGGTTGAGCAGCAGCACTCGCTTGAAATCGAAGGCGCGGCGGGTTTCGTCCAGCTGGCTGACGAAGGCGGCATGCAGCGCGCCGAGGCTGTAGCCGGTGAGCAGGTACTCGCTGACTTCCAGCTTAGGGTGCTGGGCGCGCACGGCCTGCATCACACGGTACAGGTCGTCGGCATCATCCGGGCTGTAGCCTGGCGTGGCCGAGCGCGAGGCGGCGGCCATGAAGTCGTAGCTGGTCGGCGATGACAGTTGCACGACGTGAAAACCCGCGCCGTAGAACAGCTTCTTCAGGTACTCGGTGGTGCCGCTGGCATAGTTCGCGCCGGTGCCGGAAATGATGAAGATCAGCGGTGCGCGACCATTTTGTCGGGCCAGACGGTAATGCAGCTTGGTCACTGGCCAGAAGTTGTCCAGCAGCTCGAACTCGCGATCCGGGCGCAGACGCACCGAGTAGTCGCTTTGCCGGATGTCGTCATCGGCTGGTAGTTCGGGGCGCAGCTCAGGCGGCGTGGTGGTGATGGTCGCCTCGAACGGATTGGCCAGTGGATAGCCATAGCTTTCGGCGTCCACGTCGGCCGCCGTTGCGGAGGCACAGAAGACCAGGCCGCCGAGCAAGGCGGCGAGTCGGGCAAGGCTGGGCATGTAGTTAAGTCCCTTTGAATAAGAGAACGTCTGGATTGAACAGCTGGTTTATGACAGCAGCAAGCGGGGCAAAGTGCCAGACTATCCTGCCTGATCTCGGGGAAACATGCGCAGTTGTGATGCGTGCCATGCAAGCCTGGCCGGCTGCAGGCTGCTTCAGTTAGGCGTGGTGGTGCAGCCAGGCATGCTTGGGACGCTCTGCGGTCGCCTGACCTCGGCGCTCGAAACGCTGCCAGATTTTCTCGTGGAAGTAGAAACCCACCGAGTTGCACAGGGGCTCGATGGCCGCCACCATGCCGCTGGCGGCGACGCTGCCGGTCAGGGCGTAAGTGACGCCGAAGGCGATGCAGAAGTGCATGAGGGTGAAGGTCAGGGTCTTGAGCATGATGCGCCTCGTTGAGAATCATTTCGTCTTGTGTGACAGGCTAGTCCTGTTCGTTTGAGCCGGGAAATGTGGCCTTTGCATGGTTTTCATAGTGGTTTTAAATCGATTTATTTTTCTTTGAAGTATTTTTCTATCTATGCGCTTTTTGGCGCTGCGCCAAGGTGGCGCTCTATTGCAATGGAGTCGGTCTATGCAAATCAGCGATGTACCCTTTGGTGTGACGGACTGGGCGTCGCTACCTGTGACCGAGCATCCGGGGGAGCGTGGAGTGGCGCGCTGGCGCACCTGCCAGTTCGGTTCGCTGCGTGTGCGCATGGTCGAGTATTCCCCGGGATACCTGGCCGACCACTGGTGCCATAAAGGACATGTGTTGTTGTGCCTTGAGGGGGAGCTGAACACCGAACTGGAAGATGGCCGGGTATTCGTGCTCAAACCCGGTATGAGTTATCAGGTGGCGGATGGTGCTGAGGCTCACCGTTCCTCGACCGCGTCCGGTGCACGCCTGTTCGTGGTGGACTGAGACGCGATGGGTTGGCGTCTGGCTGCCGATGCTCTGGTGGTGATCCACCTGGGATTCATTCTTTTCGTGTTGCTCGGCGGTCTGTTGCTGCTGCGCTGGCCGCGCTTGCTCTGGCTGCATCTGCTGGCAGTGGCGTGGGGCGTGACGGTGGAGTTCTTCCATCTGCTATGTCCGCTGACGCCCTGGGAGAACCAGCTGCGGCAGGCGGCCGGTGATGCTGGTTATGAGGGCGGCTTCATCGAGCACTACCTGATTCCTGTGATCTATCCGGCAGGGCTGACACCTCAGGTACAGCTCTGGCTGGGCGGTTTTGTGGTGCTGATCAACGTCGCGGTATACGCCTATCTGCTCATGGTCCGGTGCAAACGCACGTAGCGGTGATTTGCCTTGGCCATTCATGAGCCTGATGAAGGCACGGCGGCTTTATCTCCTTCGCTACACTGGCAGCCATTGCAACCAAACATTGAAGGCAGGGCTGCTATGCAAAACCGCATGATGATCACTGGCGCGGGCTCCGGCCTGGGACGCGAAATTGCCCTGCGCTGGGCTCGCGAGGGCTGGCGCCTGGCGCTGGCCGATGTCAACGAGGCCGGTCTGGCGGAAACCCTCACGCTGGTGCGGGAGGCTGGCGGTGACGGCTTCACCCGTCGTTGCGACGTGCGTGACTACAGTCAGCTGACGGCCCTGGCGCAGGCCTGCGAAGAGCAGTTCGGTGGCATCGATATCATCGTCAACAACGCCGGAGTTGCGTCCGGCGGCTTTTTCAGCGAGTTGTCACTGGAAGACTGGGACTGGCAGATATCGATCAACCTGATGGGCGTGGTCAAGGGCTGCAAGGCGTTCCTGCCGCTGCTGGAGCAGAGCAAGGGCAAGATCGTCAATATCGCCTCGATGGCGGCCCTGATGCAGGGCCCGGGCATGAGCAACTACAACGTCGCCAAGGCTGGCGTGGTGGCCCTGTCGGAAACCTTGCTGGTGGAGCTGCGTCAGCAGGATATCGGCGTGCACGTGGTCTGCCCGTCGTTCTTCCAGACCAATCTGCTGGACTCCTTCCGTGGCCCGACGCCGGCGATGAAGGCGCAGGTTGGCAAGTTGCTGGAAAGCTCGCCGATCAGTGCTGCGGACATTGCCAACTACATCCATGACGAAGTGGCCAAGGGTAGCTTCCTGATTCTGCCGCACGAGATGGGCCGCATGGCCTGGGCACTGAAGCAGAAGAACCCGCAGGCGCTGTACGACGAAATGGCCAGCATGGCCGAGAAGATGCGCGGAAAGGTCAAGTCCGCGGGCTGACCGATAGGTCAGTTATTTTCGCCTGCAGGCTTGCCTGGCGTGGCCTGCAGGGGTAGGGTGGCCGGCCCGGCCTGCCAGCCGCAATGACCTCGGATACCTCGTGAAACCAGTCCCTCGGGCCCTGTTGTTGGTGGCCCTGGTGCTGGCGGCGATCAATTTGCGCCCCGGCATCACGTCCCTCGCCCCACTGATCGAACGCATCGCTGCCGAGCTCTCGCTGAGCCGCAGTTTCATCAGCCTGACCACCGCCTTGCCAGTGCTGTGCATGGGTCTGCTTGCGCCTCTGGCACCGCGTCTGGCCATGCGTTGGGGGCTCGAACGCACCATCGTGCTCTGCCTCGGGCTGATCGGCCTGGCGCTGCTGGCGCGTCTGGCTGCACACCAGAGCACGGTGCTGATTGGCAGCGCCATCGCCCTGGGCGCGGCCATCGCGGTCGCCGGGCCTCTGTTGTCCGGTTTCATCAAGCGTCATTTCGCCAGCCAGATGGGCCGTGTGGTGGGTTGGTATTCGCTGGGCATGGCCATAGGCGGTGCTGGTGGCGCGGTGCTGACTGCGCCGGCCACCGCACTGTTTGGCGACGCCTGGCACCTGGGCCTGGCGGTATGGGCGGCACCCGCGTTGCTCGGGGTCATGCTCTGGCTGTGGCTGCCCAACCAGGTCGGCGCAGCCGACGAACAGGAAAGCGGTGGCTTGCCCTGGGGGCAGCCGCGGGCCTGGCTGATCAGTTGTTTCTTCGCCATCCAGGCGGGGTTGTTCTATGCCATCGCGACCTGGGCCGTGGCGCGCTATCACGAAGCCGGGCTGAGCATGCTGCGCAGCAATTCGCTGCTCAGTCTGGCGATGCTCATGGGGCTGCCCAGCTCGTTCCTGCTGCCCTGGCTGGCGCAGCGCTACAACGCGCGTTATCCGCTGCTGCTGGCGTGTGGGGCGATCACCTGTGCTTGCCTGGCGATGGTCACCTTCATGCCGCGTTTGCTGCCGGAGTTGTGGGCGGTGATCCTGGGCTTTTCGCTGGGCGGGTCCTTCGCCCTGTCGCTGGTACTGCCGCTTTACGAAGCCGGCTCGCCGCTGGCGGTCAGCCGCTGGACGGCGATGATGCTGTTCACCGGCTACAGCCTGGGCTGTCTGACGCCCATTCTCACCGGCCTGGCGCGCGATCTGTCCGGCAGCTACCGCTTGCCATTCGCGGTGCTCACGGCGCTGGCGCTGCTGATGACGCTGGTGGCCTGGTTGTTGGGGCGAAACCGCCGCCAGTCTCGCTGAACAATTGGCAGCAGTTCCTTTCATGCCCAGGCGTGCTGTGTTAGAAGGCTTTCTGCTTTTTCAGGAGTGCCGGTGTGGAGTCCGAATCCATCGTCTATGGCTGTATCCGCGACTGGCCCTCGGATGATCCCGAGCAGCGCCGTCTGCGCCGCGAAACCAATCACGGCGTGTTGGCCGAACTGCCCTCGGGTGATCTGTGGCCCTTCCTCGGCCAGGAAATGTTCTCTTTCTGCGATCTGCCCGGCGCAGGCCTCTATCAGACTCAGGTGATCCACTTCGGCGCGAGCTACTGTGCGGTGGAGTATGAGTGGAACCTGTGGATCGAAACCTTTGAGGCGCTGCTCAAGCGTCTGTACTGGGCCAGTGCGGTGGTTCACCTGGAAACCGAACTGGGCGGCATCCACACCTTCCGCTGGGAGTCCGATAGCGGCTTTCACAGCCCGCAGGAGGGCGCGCTGCGTGTGCGCTGCGCCTGGGAGCGTGAAGGCGCTCTGCGCGGATAGGTCGCCTCGATGATCAACTACCTGTGGTTTCTGCTGGCAGCCCTGTTCGAGATCGCCGGTTGCTATGCCTTCTGGATGTGGCTGCGGCTCGATCGCAGCGCCTGGTGGGTGTTGCCTGGATTGCTGAGTCTCGCGCTCTTCGCCCTGATTCTGACTCGCGTCGAGGCATCCTTTGCCGGTCGCGCCTATGCCGCCTACGGTGGCGTGTATATCGTCGCTTCGCTGGTGTGGCTGGCGCTGATCGAAAAGACCCGGCCAATGCTCAGCGACTGGCTGGGTGCAGCACTGTGTCTGGCTGGCGCCGCGATCATCCTGCTGGGACCACGTTTGCACACCTCCTGACTCGCTTATAAGCAACGGAAGTAAAAAGTTCCGCTGTCATCAAATCTTTATATATCGGCAACTGCGCTGAAATAACCCCTCGCCAAGATTCCCCCCAACACAAACGAGCCCATCGCTCGGGTGTTTTCAACACTTAACAGCCTGTTGAAATTCGCCTACGCCCTGTCTGGCTTTGCGGCGTAAGGTTTACGATATCGGCTCCAATCTGCCGGGAACCCCGATTTCCATGCGTGGCGCCGATATCACTCAGGAATCCTTGTTCAC